>NZ_JBITGV010000006.1:0-492872 GCF_044457385.1 Streptomyces sp. NPDC050548 | reverse complement strand
GGGTGATCTTGGTCGAGAACCCGTCTACCAGGAGCTTCGTCGTTCCGCAGGAGTGTCCAACTCGCGGTCAGCGCCACGAGGTTGGAAAACGCTCATTTGCCAACAGAAGTGAACTGTCTGAATCAAGCCGCGAGTTGACCTCGTTTCAGTAAAGGGAAAATCAAGCACTCGCCATCAAGTACCCCTCGAACGGTCAACAAGCGAGCAGAATATGCCCCTTACACACAAGGCACGTTGAACGACAACAGAGCACTCTCCCCCTGCATCATGCGAATTTCGGACACAGCCGCATTCCGCAGCATGGGAAAAACGCGTCGGTATTCACCGAGCGGAATCGACAGCAATCGGCACAGAACCAGACGCAGCAGCGTGTTGTGCGCAACGACCAGAACGCGCCCGCCGGAGTGCGCGGCGGCGATGCGCTGCAGAGCGGCAGCTCCGCGCGCTGCCGCTGCCGTCGGGTCCTCCGACTCCGGGAAGGGATATGCGACCGGGTCGGACCGGAAGGCCTCCGCCGCTCCCGGGTTCTCCGCCGCGAACTCCGACAGCGTGCGGCCCTCCACGACCCCGAAGTCGCATTCGCGCAGGGCGGGTTCGGTGTGTGGGACGAGGTTCAGGGCGTGGGCGGCGGGGGCCGCTGTGAGTACGGCTCGGGACAGTGGGGACGTCCAGATCGCGTCGACCGGGTGGGCGGCGGCCCAGCGGCCGAGGGCTTCCGCCTGGGTGACGCCCGTGTCCGTGAGGGCGACGTCGCTGATGCCGGCGTAGCGGTTCTCGGCGTGCCAGACGGTCTGGCCGTGGCGGGCCAGGAGGAGGGTGGTGGTCATGAGGCGTCGGTCTCCAGGTTCAGACGGTCGCGGGCGTGTGCCGCGACCGGTGCGGGCAGCCAGCCCCGTGACTCCAGTTCGGCCACGAGACGGGCGTACGGCTCGATGAAACGCTCCGTGCGGGCGGGATCGGGTGTCAGGACCGTGCGGATGCGGACCATGCGCTCGGCTGCCTCCGCGAGCGGAGTCCCCGTCGTTCCATGGACCGCCAACACCGCCATCCCCAGGGCCGGTTCGATCTGTTCCGGCACTCGGGCCGGGCGGCCGAGGATGTCGGTGCGCAGCTGGTTCCAGTACGCGCTGCGGGCCGCGCCGCCCGTGAAGGTGAGCGGCCCGTCTATCGGAGCGCCCAACTGGTGCAGGTAGTCGAGGCACAGGCGCTCGGTGAACGCCACCCCCTGAAGCACCCCCGCCCAGCCGTCCGCCTCCGAAGCCGAGGTACCGAGCGTGAAGGCGGTGGCGTCCGGGGCGAGAAAGGGGAACCGCTCGCCGGGCGAGGTGAGGGGGTAGGTGAGGGCGCCCGACGGTTCGTATGCGGCCGCCAGTCTGTCCATCTCCACCGGGTCCAGCCCCGTCGGCAACGCGCCCGCCCCCACACTCGACGCCCCGCCCGGAAGCCAACTCCCGTCCGGCGCACGGTGGTTGTAGACCACCCCGGCGCTGTCCCGGACCGGCCTGGCGGACGCCCCCTTGAGGACCAGCGTGGTGCCGAGCACCGAGTTCCAGGAGCCCTCGTACAACGCCCCCGAGGCGATCTGGGCCGCACAGCCGTCCGTCATCCCGGCGATGACCGGCGTACCGACGGGAATGCCCGTCGCTTCGGCGGCGGCCCCGCACACCTCCCCCAGCCGAACACCGGGACGGACCACCTCCGGCAACACATCACCCAAATACGCCAGTCGGGACGGCCAAGCCTCCTCCTCCGCGTCGTAGCCCGTCTTGAGAGCGTGACTGGAGTCGGTCGGGACCACCGTCCCCCGTCCACCCGTCAACCGGGCGGTGATGACGTCGGGTTGATGGGTCACCCGCCCCCTCCCGTACGCCTCCATCAACCACAGCGCCTTCGGCAGCGCCCAGCTCGGCTGCATGCCCACCCGCGCCGCCTCCGCGACCGCGCGCCCGTCGTCGTACATCACCCCCGGCGTCAGCGGACACCCCTCGCCGTCCGTCAGCAGAACAGTCCCCGAGGTGCCGCACACCGCGAGCCCACCGAGCCGTAGCCGCGGGGGCCGTTGTCCCGTCAAGGCGGCCCGGGACGCGACGCACACCGCCTCCCACCACTCCCCCGGGTCCTGCTCGTGCCGCACCCCGTCCCGGCGGCCGGTCAGTGGGGCGGTGCCGGCGCCGAGGACCCGCCCGTCGCCGGTGACCAGCAGCGCGCGGACGCTCTGCGTCCCCAGGTCGATGCCCAGCCACGCCCCGCCGTCACCCTCGAACATCATCCGGACCTCCACAGGGGTTACGCGTTCGGCATTCCCCGTTCATCGTGGCAAAGAGGGAGGGAGCCCCACGATGACCGAGACCCTGCGTGTCGTCGCCGCCGGTGACCATTTCGTCCTGCCGTCGCTGATCACTTCCGCGATCGCCGAGGAACTGCGCGAACACCCTTTCACCGCCGGCGAGTTGACACTCGGCTGGCCCCTGGAACCGTTCGGGCAGGTAGCCGAGGTCGAGGAGGCGAGCGACGCCGAGGACGAGATGATCGAAGCCCTGCGGAGCAGTCAGGCCCAAGTCCTGGTCACCCAGATGGGCCCGGTCACCGAGCGCGTCCTCGCGGCCGCCTGCCCCGATCTCCAGTTGGTAGTGGTGTGCCGGGGCGGACCCGTCAACGTCAACCTCGACGCGGCCAAGACCCACGGCGTACGGGTGTGCTTCGCCCCCGGGCGCAACGCCGCCGCCACCGCCGAGTTCACCGTGGGGACGATGCTGGCCACGCTCCGCCGCATCCCACAGGCACACGAACTCCTTGCCGGACAAGGCAGTTGGGAGGCCGGGGCCGCCTACTACACCTACGAGCACAGCGGGCTGGAGCTGGAGGATCTGCCGGTCGGACTCGTCGGCTACGGCGCGGTCGGCAGCCGGGTGGCCCGCGTCCTCTGCGCCTTCGGCGCCCGCGTGATGGTGTACGACCCTTATGTGCACGGCGAGATCCACGGACTGCGCGTCGCGACGCTGGACGAACTCCTGCGCCGCTCCCAGGTCATCACCCTGCACGCCCGCCTGACCCCCGAGACCCGCGGCCTGATCGGCGCCCGCGAACTGGCGCTACTACGCCCCGGCGCGGTGGTGGTCAACGTCGCGCGGGGCCCCCTCCTGGACGAGGAGGCGCTGTGCGACGCCCTGGAGAGCGGCCAGGTGTCGGCGGCGGCCCTCGACACCTACGCCCACGAGCCACTACCCACCGCATCACGCCTGTTCGGCCTCACCGACAGACTGGTCCTCACCCCTCACCTGGGCGGCGCCTCCCGCGCCGTGGCCGAGAAGGCGGCGCGAATAGCGGCGGAGGAAGTGGGCCGCTGGGCGCGAGGCGAGCCTCTTTCCCACCAACTCCGTTGAGGGCCCACCCACTTGCGCTGTCCCCGCGCGCCGGCCGAGAGGGAGCCGTAGGGGCGCGCCGGTGTCGAGAGGCTGGGGGTCCCCCCTCTGGGGGAGCGCGGAGGCGCGCAGCGCCGAGCACGGTGGGCCTCTCGACACCGGCACCCAGCCCCCCGAAGGCGACCGAACCAAAGAAGGTGCGAACGGTGCCTTCTCAACACAGCCCGACTTGAGCATCACTACTCAGCAGGGGGTCACCTATGTATGTCGGAATCGATGTCGGCACCTCCACCGTGAAGGCAGCCGCCTTCGACAGCACCGGCCGTCAACTCGCCGTAGCCTCCCGCCCGGTGGAGTTGTCGATGCACGGCGGGTTCGTCGAGCAGGACATGGACGAGGTCTACGCCGCCGTGGTCGCCGTACTGGACGAACTCACCGCATCCACAACCGACCCCATCACCCTGGCCGGCCTGACCGGCCAAGGCGACGGCGTCTGGCTGGTCGACGCAGCCGGCCGCCCGGTCCGCCCCGCCGTCTCCTGGATGGACGGCCGAGCACACGAACTCCTCGACCAGTGGCTCGCGGACGGCACCTTCGAGACGGTGTTCCGGCGCACCGGCAGCGCGATGTTCCCGGGGTGCCCCGGCCCGGTGCTGGCCTGGTTCGAGGCGCACGAGCCGAAACCACTGGACGCGGCGGCACACGCCCTGTTCTGCAAGGACATGGTCTTCCAACGACTCACGGGAGTCCTTGCAGGAACCGACGTCTCAGACGCATCGATGCCGTTCCTCAACCCAAAAACACGCACCTACGACAACGGTGTCGTAGAACTCCTCGGCCTGACCCGTCGCCGGCGCCTGCTGGCCCCGGTCAGCGACCCGATCGCGACGGCGCTCACCCGCGGCGAGGGACTGCCCGCGGGTACCCGCATCGCGAACGGCCCCTACGACCTCCCCGCCTGTGCGCTCGGCGCGGGCGTGACGGAACCCGGGGACGGACTCCTCATCGTCGGCACGTGCCTCGCCAGCCTGGTCGCGACCACCGACCTCGACCTCTCCGGCGAACCGGCCGGCCTGTACATCTCCCTCGACCGCCCGGGGCACTGGCTGCGCGCGATGCCGGCGATGGTCGGTACGGCGGCGCTGGACTGGGTGCTGTCGACGACCGGCGTCCGGCACGACGAGGTGGACGCACTCCTGACCGCGACCCCGCCCGGCGCGAACGGCGTGCGGGTGCTGCCGTACTTCGCGCCGTCCGGTGAGCGCGCCCCCTTCGTCGAGCCCCGCCTCCGCGCCGAACTGACCGGTGTCTCCCTGGAGTCGACGCCCGCCGATCTGATCCGGGCGACCTGCGAGGGCATCGGGTACGCGGCCCGGCACTGTCTGGAGGCGGCGGGACTGACGGGTTCCCTCGCGGTGTGTGGCGGCGGTACCCGCAGCCCCGCCTGGATGCGGCTCCTCGCCGACGTCCTGGGCCGGCCGTTGCGGGTGGTCGAGGGCGAGGTGGGAGCGCGGGGCGCGGTGCTCGCGGCGGCCGAACGTTACGGGGTCCCGCTGGACACGACGGCCTGGACGCGGCCGACCGAGGTGATCGAACCGGACCCGAGGCGGGCGGCCTCCTACACGAAGGGATACGAGGACCATCTCGCGCGGCTGATGACGGCGCGCGGGCGGAGCCGGTGATTTCGGGGGCGGGCGCCCGCGATTCGCGGTGTACTACCGGCCTGGCCCCGTGTGGCGAGGAGGAGTTCATGACGGTACTTCGACGGTGGTGCCCGAACTGTCGCGGGTGGCAGGACTTCCAGAAGATGGCCGACGCCGAGAAGGCGGCCGTCCGTGAGGTGAAGGGGCCCCGGCACTACGTGGGGGATCTGT
The DNA here is from genome assembly GCF_044457385.1 of Streptomyces sp. NPDC050548. Taxonomy (NCBI): domain Bacteria; kingdom Bacillati; phylum Actinomycetota; class Actinomycetes; order Kitasatosporales; family Streptomycetaceae; genus Streptomyces; species Streptomyces sp. NPDC050548. Next base: position 487,636 of record NZ_JBITGV010000006.1, on the reverse strand, counting down.
GGCGCTGCGCGGTCAAGGGCTGTGTGCGGTACCAGCCGGCGTACAACGCGCGGGGCGGCGGCGATCTCCCCGAGAAGTTCCGTGAGGAGAAGGCCGCCGCCCCGGAGTGAGCGCCGCTGTACTCAGAGTTGCCGAAGTGCTGTGCTTACAGGTTGCTGAAGTCCGGCCCCTTGGTGCGCGAGCGCTTGATCTCGTAGAAGCCGGGGACGGAGGCCACCGCGACGGTCCCGTCCCACAGCCGTGCGGCCTCCTCGCCCTTGGGGGCGGGGGTGACGACCGGGCCGAAGAAGGCGATCTGCTCGCCGTCGGGGCCGGGGACGGCGATGACGGGGGTGCCGACGTCCTGGCCGACCTTGTCGATGCCCTCCTTGTGGGAGGCGCGCAGTTCGGCGTCGAACTCGAAGTCCTCCTGGTCGGCGTAGTCGATCAGGTCGGCGGGCAGGCCGACGTCCGCGAGCGCGCCGGCGATGGCCTCGACGGTCGGGCCCTCGCCGTTGTTGTGGATGCGGGTGCCGAGCGCGGTGTAGAAGGGGCCGAGGGCGTCCGCGCCGTGCTTCTGCCAGACGGCGGTGACCACGCGGATCGGCTTCCAGGCCTTGGTGGCGAGCAGCTCGCGGTACTCCTCGGGCAGCTCGTCGAGCTTGGGCTCGTTGAGCACCGCCAGGCTCATGATGTGCCAGCGGACCTCGATGTCACGGACCTTCTCGACTTCGAGCACCCACCGGGACGTCATCCAGGCCCAGGGGCACAGCGGGTCGAACCAGAAGTCCACGGGGGTCTTGGCGGTCTCAGACATGACGCTCCTCGGAATACGGCCGTTTCCTCACGGCAACACCGCCCCTCGCAGCCTCATTCCCGAGTGCCCTCGGTCAGGGGCGCATGGCAGGATCGGCCCTGACCACACAGCGAAGACCGTTGATCGAACACCATCCGAGGGAGTGCCCCCGTGCCCGGTGAGAATCTGTCCCGTGACGAGGCCCGGGAGCGGGCCGCACTGCTGTCCGTCGACGGGTACGACGTGTCCCTCGATCTGCGCTCCGCCGTGGGGGACGACGCAGGCGAGGGCCCCCGTACGTTCCGGTCCGTGACCACGATCCGGTTCCGCTGTGCCGAGCCGGGCGCGGCGAGCTTCGCGGACCTGATCGCGCCGGGCGTGACGGCCGTGTCGCTCAACGGCAGGGATCTCGACCCGGGCGCGGTCTTCGACGGCTCGCGCATCCAGCTGGAGGACCTGGCCGCGGAGAACGAGCTGATCGTCGACGCGCAGTGCGCGTACTCCCGTACCGGCGAGGGCATGCACCGCTTCGTCGACCCCGAGGACGGCGAGATCTATCTCTACACCCAGTACGAGCCGGCCGACTCGCGCCGGGTCTTCGCCAACTTCGAGCAGCCGGACCTCAAGGCGCCGTTCCGCTTCGAGGTGCGGGCGCCCGAGGGCTGGACGGTGTGGAGCAACGGTGTCGGTGAACTGACCGACGGGGTATGGAAGTTCGCGGAGACGAAGCCGATCTCGACGTACATCACGGCGTTCCTCGCGGGCCCGTACCACTACGTCACGGACTCCTACTCCCGCACCTTCGACGACGGTACGACGCTGGAGATCCCGCTCGGCGCGATGTGCCGCAAGGGTCTGGCGCCGTACTTCGACTCGGACGACGTGTTCCTGGTGACGAAGCAGGGGCTGGACTTCTTCCACGACCACTTCGACTACCCGTACCCGTTCGGGAAGTACGACCAGGCGTTCGTGCCGGAGTACAACCTCGGCGCGATGGAGAACCCGGGGCTCGTCACCTTCCGCGAGGAGTACATCTTCCGGGGGAAGGTGACGCAGGCGTCGTACGCGGGGCGGGCGAACACGATCCTGCACGAGATGGCGCACATGTGGTTCGGCGACCTGGTCACCATGGAGTGGTGGGACGACCTGTGGCTGAAGGAGTCCTTCGCGGACTTCATGGGGGTGTTCGCGAGCGTCGGCGCGACCCGCTTCTCCGACGCCTGGATCAGCTTCGCCAACCGCCGCAAGGCGTGGGCGTACCGCGCGGACCAGCTCCCCTCCACGCACCCGATCACCGCCGACATCCGCGACCTCCAGGACGCGAAGCTCAACTTCGACGGCATCACGTACGCCAAGGGGGCTTCCGTACTGAAGCAGTTGGTGGCGTACGTCGGCCAGGACGCGTTCCTGGAGGGCGCGCGCCGCTACTTCAAGCGGAACGCGTACGGCAACACGCGCCTGGGTGACCTGTTGTCGGTCCTTGAGGAGACGAGCGGCCGGGACATGACGTCCTGGTCGCGGGCGTGGCTGCAGACGGCCGGGGTCAACTCCCTCACTCCGCGAGTGGTGTTGGACGTGGAGGGCGGCCGGATCGCGGAGCTGACGGTGCTTCAGGAGGCGGCCGAGTCGCACCCTTCGCTGCGCCCGCACCGGGTGGTCGTCGGCCTCTACCGGACGGAGAACGAGCGCCTGGTCCGGTACGAGCGCGCCGAGGTGGACGTCGACGGCCCGCGGACGGTCGTAGTGGAACTGGCCGGTGCGGACGCGCCGGAGCTGGTGCTCGTCAACGACGAGGACCTCACGTACGCCAAGACCCGTTTCGACGCGACCTCGCTCGACACCCTGCGCGAGCACCTCGGCGCGCTCACCGACCCGATGGCGCGTGCCCTGTGCTGGTCGGCGCTGTGGAACATGACGCGGGACGCGTTGCTGATCGCGCCCGACTTCATCGACCTGGTGACGCGGTTCGGGCGCCGGGAGACCGACATCGGTGTGCTGCAGATGCTGCACGCGTGGGCGAACTCGGCGCTGGTCAACTACTCGCCGCCATGGTGGCGCGAGGCCGGCGCGAAGATCCTGGCGCACACCGCGCTACGGGATCTGCGCGGGGCCGAGCCGGGCAGCGAGCACCAGCTGGCCTGGGCGCGTTTCTACGCGTCGGTGGCGTCGACGCCGGAGGAACTGGCGTTGCTGCGGGGCCTGTTGGACGGTACGGAGAAGGTCGACGGGCTGGTGGTGGACCAGGAGCTGCGCTGGGCGTTCCTGGAGCCGCTGACCGCGCACGGCGTCGCCGACGAGTCCGTGGTGGCCGCCGAGCTGGCCCGCGACGACACCGCGTCCGGCAAGCGGCACCAGGTCCGCTGTCTCGCCGCCCGCCCCTCGGCGGCGGTCAAGGCGCAGGCGTGGGCGCAGGTCGTGGAGTCGGACGCGCTGTCCAACGCGTTCGTCGAGGCGACGATCGCGGGCTTCGCGCAGCCGTCGCAGCGGGAGCTGCTGGCGCCGTACACCGAGAAGTACTTCGCGGCGATCGAGCGGGTGTGGGCGGAGCGGTCGATCCAGATCGCCATGGATGTGGTGCGGGGCCTGTTCCCGGCGTTCCCGACCGCCGAGGCCGGGCGGGCGACGCTGGCCGCGACGGACGCGTGGCTGGCCGCGCACGAGGGGGCGGCGCCCGCGCTACGGCGACTGGTGCTGGAGTCGCGGGACGATCTGGCGCGGGCGCTGCGGGCGCAGGAGGCGGACAACGGGGGCCGGGGCGATCAGGGCTGACGGGCTGACGGGCTGACGGGCTGACGGGCTGATCGTTGGCCTGTGATTGGCCTCTCCGTGACCGTTACTGAATACAGGTAATCGCAGCCGTAACCCCTGGTCCACCCCATCTGGACCAGGGGTTTTCGGTGCCTACTCGGCATCCGAACGCCTGTCCTTTAGTACCGCATCGTCCGGATTTGTCGACGGGCGTGTAACAGCGGTTAGGGAGCGGATCCGGCGCGGGAAACCCCGTTGCATGAACCACAACACCCCCCTCTCCCCCCGCCCCCTCAGCCACCTCTCCGAGGTGCACCGCCGGGTTCTGACGACGGCTCAGCTCCGCGCCCACGGCATCCCGGCCGCCGAGGTGAACGAGCAGTGCCGGCCCGGCGGCCCCTGGCAGCAGTTCCTCCCCGGCGTCGTCCTGCTGCACTCCGGTCCGCCCACCGGCGAGGAGCGGCTGCACGCGGTGCTGACCTACGCGGCGCGGGAGCGGACGGCCGGTGTCCCGGTCCAGCCCGGCGCGGAGGAACCGCACCGGCCGACGTACGCGGAGACGATGGTCACCGGCCTCGCCGCCCTCGCCCTGTACGGCTTCACCTCGGCCGGGCAGCTCGCCTCCCTCGACCACATCGACGTCCTGGTCCCCCGGATGCGCCGACTGCGCTCCACGGGCTGTGCCCGCATCCTCCGCACCCCGGCGCTGCCCGCCGCGCGGCAGGTGAAGGGCGTCCCGGTCGCCCCGGTGCCGCGGGCCGTCGCGGACGCGGTGGCCGGACTGTCGGACGCGAACGCGGTGCGCCGGCTGCTCACCGAGGCGGTACGCGGCGGACACTGCGAACCGGCCGCGGTGGTACGGGAGTTGAACGACGCGAAGCTGCTGAGCCGCCCGCATGTGGTGGACGCTGTGGACTCGCTGCTGGCCGAGGGCCGCGCGATCGCCGAGGACCGCCTCTACCGGATGGTGAGCGAGTACGGCCTTCCCGACCCGGTGTGGAACGTGGACCTGCGGCTGCCGGGCGGCCCGCACCTGGGCGGCCTGGACGCGTACTGGCCGGAGCAGGCGGTCGCCGTGGAACTGGACACCCGCGCACCGCGCCAAGGCCATCGGCAGGACGACGACGCGCTGTGGTCGGAGTACGCCCGCAAGCGCGAGCACCTGGAACGGCTCGGCATCACGGTCGTCCACATCACCCCCAGGAAGCTGCGTGACGGTCTTGAGCAGCAGGCGGCGGTGGTCCGTACGGCACTGATGGCGGCGGCGGACCGCGATCCGGCCGCGTATGTCGTGGTGCTGCCCCGGTAGTGACGGACCGGGGCAGCATCAGGAGGGGAGAGGAGGGGCCACCGGGGGGTCGGTGGTCCCTCCTCGTATGTTCCGTCTACAGGGGTTCGGGGAGGGGCGGCGGGCTCGCGTTGCTGGTCGTGTGACTGGTGTGGAGGCCGTCGATGAGGGCGGCGTAGGAGGCGATCATGCGCGTACGGCTGAAGCGTTCGCGGCTGCGGGCGTGGGCCTTGGCGAACTCGGCGCGGCCGAGGACCGCCTCGGTCCAGGCCGACGCGATGGCGTCCGGGTCGGGGGGCGTGATGATGCCGTGCCCGGCGACGATGGACGCGCTGTCGCCGATGTCGGTGGCGACGGGTACGGCCCCGCACATCATGCCCTCGATGAGGCAGAGCGGCGCGGCCTCGCCGAACGACGAGGTCAGCGCGACGACATCGGACCCGGCGTAGACGGTCTCCATGTCCCGCCGTACGCCCAGGAGATGGAGCCGGTCGGTGAGTTGCTCCCGGTCCTCCCCGAAGGCGGCGTCGATGTCGGCGGAGAGGGCGCGCTGGTCGTCCGTCATGCCCGTGCCGCACATGAGGACGTGGCCGGCGGGTTCGCGTCGTAGCCACTCGTGGGCGGCGCGGAGGAAGAGCGGGATGTTCTTCATCGTGGCGTAGCGGGCGGCGAAGACTACGACGGGTGCGGCATCCGGAATTCCGAGGGAGGCACGGAGGGCGAGCCGCCGGGCGGGGTCGGGCCGGAAGCGGAACAGATCCACGCCATTGGGGATGACGTGGAGGACCTCGGGCGGGATGCCGGCGGCCTGGTAGGCGTCGCGGGTGGACTCCGCGCAGCAGACGGCGGCGACGACCTTGCCGTCGGCGATGGCGGTCTTCAGTTCGTCGAGGGCGGCGCCCTGGTGTTCGGGGTCCGAACGGTGCAGGCACACGACGACGGGGCGGCGGGGCAGGCCTCCCTGGTTGAGCAGGGAGAGCGGCTGCTCCTTGAGCGACAGCACGACGTCGGCGTCGGCGAGGGCGCGGGCCGCGTCGGCCAGCTCGGGCCCGGTGAAGCCGGTACTGACCTGCCCCTCACCACCGCCGAGACTACGCCCGAGGGTGGAGACGCCGACCCCGGCCGCGGTCAGCTGCTGATAGCAGGCATCGTTCTCCATGGCCTGCCGGGTCGCTTCCCGATGGACTTCGCCGTGGATGCTCAGCACCGAATGATGCTGGCCGCCCTCCACCAGTCCCAGAACGACGTCGCTGTGGACGATTCGGGCTCCTCCGGAGAAGAAGCCCTCGTAGACCGACAGCACGTGCAGTTCGTGTCTAGCGCGCACACGACCACCCGCCTTGCGTATGAATCGAGCCATCCCCGTGAACAGCGGGTTAGCCGTTATGAGGCGGCACGGACATTTCGCTTGAATGAACTGGGCGTCTCGTATCCGAGTCCGGTTGGTTATCCCGGGGTCAATTGGTGGCGAGGCGGGCGCGGACGGTCTTGCCGACGTCGCCGCGCAGAAACCAGTCGAGGGACGCGGACACCCCGGAAACGACGCAAAGTCCGCGCCCGCTTTCCCCACCGGGCGCCTGCTTCACCACAGGGAACTCCAGCACCGGGTCCGACACGTCGATCGTCAGCAGGGAGTCCTTTTCTTCGTCTACGGCGACCCGAAGCCAGACCTCGTGCCCCGGGAGCCGCCCGTGCCGTACCGCGTTGGCGACCAGCTCGGAGGTGACGAGGACGGCGTCGTCGATGTCACCGGGCCAGTTCCAGAGGGTGAGGCGACGGCGAGTGTGGAGGCGGGCGAGACGGACGCTGCGCGGGGTCATGGGGTAGCTCATGGACCAGTCGGGGGTGGGCATGGGGGTCCTTTCGGGAGGGGGTGCCCAACCACGGTGACGGGATTACTCATCGAGCGGCAATCGAAAACGCTCTGAATATTCAGTGGTGCTGAAAGTGGACTATGCCCAGATCTGCACAAGCACCTGCGTGGACGCAGCATGCAATGCCAGACTCGGCGCAGAACGACAGGTGACAGGCACTACGGCACGAAGGTGACACACATGGCGGCAAAGCGCGGGCGCACGGCACAGCGGCTCGAACTGGGGCTTCAGCTGCGGCAGTTACGCGAGAACTGCGACGCGGGCGACCACGGGACGGGACTCACCCGCAAACAGGCGGTCCAGGGACTGCGCATCTCGGAAGCGTCCCTGCAACGCATCGAGACCGGCTCCCTCAACTTCCGGAACGTCGGCGACCTACGCAAACTGCTCGCCAAGTACGGCGTGACCGACGAGGAGGTCGTCGAGTCACTGATCGGCCTCAACCGGGATTCCAATCAACAGGATTGGCTGACGCAGTACCGGGGGCTGCTGCCGGCGGGGCTACCCGGGTTCGTCGGACTGGAGCCGGAAGCCCGCTCCATGAAGGCCTACCACCCGACCGTCGTCTACGGCCTGCTCCAGACCGAGGCCTACGCGCGGGCGACGCACGAGCTGCACAAGCCGATTGAGGAGTACACCTCGGAGTTCATCCGCAACAGCGTGGAACTCCGGATGCGGCGGCAGGAGGTACTCAGCCGCGAACACCCCGTCAAACTGCACGTCATCCTGGGCGAAGCGGCACTGCGATATCCGGTCGGGGGCGCCGAAGTGATGCGCGAACAGTACGGCCGGATCGAGGAGTTGTCGGACTGGGACCACATCACCATTCAGGTTCTGCCGTTCCGCAGGAGCTACCGTTCGACCAATGACTTCGCGATCCTCGACTTCGGCAACGAGCTGCCCCCGCGCGTCCAGACCGACAGCGCCTGGGGATCCGTCTCCACTTCGGACAAGCCTCGTGAAGTGGACCGGTTCCTTCGGCGGTTCGACGCCATGACAGCATCAGCGCTACCGCCTGAGGACACCCCCGACTTCCTGCACCGACTAGAACGAGAGCTGTAGGCCCATGAACCCCGAGATCGCTCCGGAATCCGCCTGGTTCAAGTCCTCCTACAGCGACCCGGGCCAGAACTGCATCGAAGCCGCCCGCCTCACGCCCACCGGAATAGCGGTCCGCGACTCGAAGAACAACCCCACCGGCCCCGCCCTGCTCCTCCCCGCGACAGCATGGGCCCTCTTCGTCTCCCACCTCCGCGAGCCGGACTCACGCGACTGACGAACGCCCGCCATGGGCGGTGAAGACGAAGGCCGACGCATCACCGTCCAGATCAATGGTCAGCGAAGCGTCCACTGGGGCACGTTCGGCGGTCGGCACGGCTCACGCCACTGACGGCAGGTCAGGCCGCCGTACGCTCCCCAAGTGCCCGCCTGCGCAGTGCCGTTCGCTGGACGGCCGGCGGAGCGTATGCCATGTCGAGCGTGCCGACGTCCGTGCCGGGTGGGACCAACTCGTCGATCTGGTCGAGGAGTTCGTCGGACAGGGTCGTCTCCGCGCCGGCCAGCAGGTCGTCCAGGTGGACCATCGTGCGGGGGCCGATGATCGCCGAGGTGACACCGGGGTGGGCGATCGCGAAGGCCATGGCCAGGTGGGTCAGCGGCAATCCCGCCTTCTCGGCGAGGGCGATGAGTTGTTCGACCTGTCCAGGCGGTGCTCGTCCGTGAGGTGCTTGAAGCCGAAGGCCGAGCGGTGGGTGTCCGGCCGGCTGTCCTTGCGATAGCGGCCCGTCAGGAGGCCGCCTGCCAGCGGGCTGTAGACCAGCGTGCCCATGCCGTAGCGCTCGCAGACGGGGAGGACCTCGCGTTCGATGCCCCGGTCGAGGATCGAGTACGTCGGCTGTTCCGTGCGGAAGCGGGTCAGGCCGCGGCGCTCCGCCGCCCACTGCGCCTCGACGATGTCCGACGCGGGGAAGGAGGACGTGCCGACCGCCCGTACCTTGCCCGCGCGCACCAGGTCGGTGAGAGCGGAGAGGGTTTCCTCGACGTCCGTGTTCGGGTCGGGGCGGTGGATCTGGAACAGGTCGACGTGGTCGGTGCCCAAGCGGCGTAGGGAGTTCTCCAGTGCGCGCACCAGCCAACGCCTTGAATTTCCGCGCTCGTTGGGGTTGTCGCCCATCGGGAGGTGTGCCTTCGGAACAGCGTTCCGGAACACCATACGGAACGCTGTTCCACTTATGCAAGCGACCCCCTACTCACCGCAGAACTCCGCCACCACCACCGCCCCCGCGTCCCCCGACCAGTCCCCGTTGAAGTTGAACGCCAGTGAGTGGCGGCCGTCCGGCGTCGCCGCCACCACCGACGACGAGCCGTGGATGCCGCCGTCGTGGCCCCAGAGATGGACACCGCAGGGCAGCGATATGTCGGCGATACCGAGGCCGTAGCGCGTGGTCGGGCTGTCGCCCGCCGGCACCGTCGTCTGCATCTCCTTCAACTGCTTCGGCGGGAGGAGCTTTCCGCGCAGCAGAGCGCTGTAGAAGCGGTCCAGGTCGGCGGAGTCGGAGATCATCTCGCCCGCCGAGGAGGCGATGGACGGGTTCAGCTTCGTGACGTCGTACGTCGGGCCCGTCGTCTCCTCCGCCAGCTTGCTGTAAGCGTGGCTGCTCGGGCTCGGCACCGTCACCTTCGTGCCGGGGAGTGAAGTCGCCTTCAGGTGAAGGGGGTTGATGATGCGGTCGCGGATCTCCGTCGCGTACGAGCGGCCTGTGACCTTCTGGACGACCATGCCGGCGAGCACGTAGTTCGTGTTGGAGTAGTGCCACGACGTGCCCGGCGCGAAGTCCGGCTTGTGGGCCATGGCGATCGCCACCAGGTCGGCCGGGGTCTTCGTGTCGTAACGGTGCTGGAAGAAGCCGTCCTTGGTGAAGTACGCGCGGCCGAAGCCGTCGTCCTCCGTGTAGTTGTAGATGCCGCTGGTGTGGTTCAGGAGCTGGCGGACGGTGATCTTGCCGCCGTCGTTGCCGTTGCCCTGGACCACGCCCGGCAGCCATTTCTCCACCGTGTCGTCGAGCGACAGGCGGCCCTCCGCCTCCAGTTGGAGCAGCACCGTCGACACGAAGGCCTTGGTGATGCTGCCGATCCGGTAGCGGTCGTCGGCCGAACGCGGGGCCCCGGTACGGAGGTTGCCGACTCCCGCCGTCGTCGACCAGGTGGTGCCGCCGTCCCGCACGGTGGCCGTGACGCCGGGGACGCCGTCCTGCACGGCCGCGCGGAGCGCCTCCCTCGTCGCCGTGTGGTCCTGCCCGGCCTTCCCGGCGGGCTCCGCCGCCAGCGCGGGTCCCGCCAGTGCGACCGACAGCGCCACCGCCGTCGCGGCCATGAGTGCCGTACGAACTGCCATGTCTTCCCCCTTCGTTGAGCCCTGTCGAAGGCTCGGTCGGGGGGATGGACACGGCCTTCCGATACGAAGGTTGCTCCGGCGTGCTCCAGTTGAGTGAGTTTCAGCCCTTCTTGAGGATCAGCTCGGTGTTGCGGTCCTTCGCGTCGCCGCCCAGGACCGTGCTGGATCCCGGTGCGTTGTACGACAGTTCGCGGTAGAGGGCCGCGAGGCCGGTCTGGGTGAGGTCGGAGAAGTCGGTGCGGGGCGGGGCCGCGGACTCGATGAGCGTGGTGAAGAGGGACAGCGTGCCGTCCTTGTTGTCCACCAGCTCGATGACGCGGGCGAGTTGGGGGTAGTCGACGTGCGAGGCGGTGGAGATCTCCCAGAAGCTGCGGCCGTCGGGCGCCGCGTGCGGGGTGATGACGTTGCGGTGGATGTGGCCGTTGACCCAGGCCAGCACGTTCGCGTGGCTGCCGAGGAGGGAGACGACCGCGTTGCCCTCGTAGCGGCGCTCGGTGGGGTGTGCCGGGTCGGGGCGGGTGTTGTCCATCGTCTTGCTGGTGTGGTGGCTGAAGATCACCGCGTACGAGTCCTTGTTGTCGCGGAGTGTCTTGTCCAGCCACCTCAACTGCGTTGCCCCGATGGACCCTTCGTAGTGGCCGCCCGCGTCCGTGGTGTCGAGGCTGATGCCGATCACGTCGTCGGCGATCCGGAACGCGTAGTACTGCGTGCCCGCGTCGACGTTCGCGGAGGAGTAGCCGTGGCCGACCGGGCCGAGGCCCTGGTAGGCCGGGTCGAGGTGGGCCTTGAGGTACTCGGCGGAGGTGTACGGGGCGCGCTTCTCGTCCGGCGTGATCGAGCGCGCGGAGCGGGCGTGCGCCTTGAGGAAGTCGCGGTAGCCGCTGCCCTTGGGGTCCTTGGCGTCCCGGATGGAGTTCTGGAGCTTCTTCGCCTCGGCCGCCGTCGCGGTCATCAACTTCTTGCCGCCGATGGCGAGTTCGGTGAGATACGGGTCGGCGTGCGAGCCGAAGCAGCCGAGCGGGAGCGCGTCGTGGTTGCCGACCGTCGAGTACCAGGGCAGGTTGAGGCCGGGGCTGCGGACCTCGCGGATCGCGGCGGCCAGGAAGCCCTTGAGGTGCGGGAAGCCGAGCTGCTTGTCGCCGTCGCGCACGGTGGAGTCGGGCTGCCAGTACAGCTTGAGGCCGCTGTTCTGGACGCCCTCGTAGTGGCGCGGGTCACCGGTGTTGGGGGTGAACCGGCCGCCGCTCATGATCTTCATGAACCATTCCAGCTCGGACTTGGCGTTGTTGTCCGTGTTGTCGCCGGTGGTCATCACGAAGTGCAGCGGGGAGCCGGTCACCGGGGCGCCGCGCAGCGCGTTGACCCGCTCGACGAGCGAGATCCCGCCCTGCACGGTCAGCGCCTCGTGCGGGCGCCAGGCGTGCTTGTCGGTGGAGCGCAGGTACTCCAGGCGCAGCGGGTGCTGGCTGTCCATCAGGTGCAGGTCGGTGAACTGCACGAACGACGCGAGTGCCGTACGGCGGCCCGCGCGCCCGGACTTGGCGGCGGCGAGGTCGGCGCGCACGACGCGCTTCCAGCCGGCGCCGTCGCCGAGGCGGCGGTAGCCGGAGTGGGTGCGCGGGGCGGCGACCGTGGCGAGGGTGGTGCCCTTGGTGTACGGGGCCAGGGGTGCGGCCGGTGCCACGCGGGAGTGCGCCACGGGCGCCTCGGCGGCGGCATTGGAGGCGTTGGCGGCGTCGGTCGTGGCGGCCTGGCTGTCGGTGGGCCGCAGGGCGTAGCCCACGCCCGCGGAGACGGACACGGCCGCGGTGGCGGCGAGGACGGTACGGCGGTTGACCCCCAGCACGGAGCTGGCGACAGAGCGTGTGCGCGACATGGCGCGATCTCCCCGAGTACGAACTGCGTCGGCAGTGGTCGCGGGTGTTCGCGTCGACCGGTTTTCGGTCGCGGTCGCGAACTTCCCGCTCGTACTGGATGCTTGGCATCGGGGATGACCTGCGCGTAAACGAGACGGCAACGCGTAGCGCCGATCACCGTACGTGGATCTTGGCGCCCCCTGTGCGTTCGTGAACGCTCGTCGAGCCGCCGGGAGGCGGCTACTCCGCGTTCATCTGCCGGGGTACTGAAGCTATTCCGGGACCCGTTCGACCCGTCCTACGTCCGGCCGCTCGCGCCACAGCCGCAGCGCGATGTCGATCAACGGGACGCGGCGCAGGCCCGACACGTCGTCCAGCGGGTGCCAGGCGGCCATGTCGGTGGAGCCGCCGATCTCGTTGCGCAGCTCGCCGCCGACGATCCGGCCCTCGTAGACGAGGCGGAGGCCGTGTTGGTCCACCTTGCGGCGGTAGCTCCACGGGATGACGTGGTGGAGGGAGTCCATGCCGAGGAATTCGGTGACCTCGATGTGGTAGCCGGTCTCCTCCTCCAGCTCGCGTACGACCGTGTCGTTGGGGTGCTCGCCGTGGTCCATGCCGCCGCCGGGGAGGACCCACTCGTATCCGCCGCCCTCGGCGGGGGAACGGGCGAGCAGGAGTTGGCCGTCGCGGACGCAGACGGCGTAGGCGGCGACCCTCAGTTTCTTGCGCACGTTGGTGAAGCTAGGCGCTTCGGTGGGGGTGGCGCATGTGGATTTTCGGCTTACGCGCCGTTGGGGCTGGTCGCGCAGTTCCCCGCGCCCCTGACGGTGCGCTCAGCGCTCCGGGGTTGGGTTGGCAGGGGAGTATTCGGGGGCCGACCAGCGCAGTGGGAGTGCGGCGGCGGTCTCTATGGCCTCGTCGAGGATGAAACGCACCCTCCGCTCCCCGTCCTCCCCGAACTCCGTCCTTGCCTCACCGGTGAGTTGGAGTGTGGTGCCCGTCGTCCAGTCCAGGAAGAGGAGGCCCGCGCGTGGGTCGGCCAGGATGTTGCCGAGGCTCAGGAACATGGCGTTGCCGGCGTAGTCCGGCCAGGTCAGTTCGTGGGGTGAAACTGCTTGTACGAAGCCGGGGTTGCCGCCCCGGTGGCTGGCGTCGGCGCCGTGGTCGTGGACGGTGGCGAGGAAGAAGGTGTCGGCCGCCGCGATGAACTCGGCCTGGGCGGGGGTGAGTTCGCTGCCGTGCCGGGCGGGCGCCGGTACTCGGTCCGCGAGTGTCTCGTAGGACTCTCTCCGCTGGATGTATTTGGGGCAGTTGGAGAACACCCGCTCCGCCTCGATCGTGAACCCCCTTGCCGTGGCGCGGAGTTGGCCGTCGACTCGCATACGGCGGCGGGTGCGGGGGTCGAGGGCGATCGTGCCGACCGGCAGGTCCTGTGCGGCGGTGAGGGCCGGGGCGAGGGGGTCGGCGGGGCGCGGGCCGCCGGTGACCGAGATCTGGTGGGGGCCCGTCGCCCGTACGAAACCGGGTGGGCCGGTGAGCGGGGAGGCCCAGACCCGGGTCGTCGTCGGGTCGGCGGCGCCCAGGATCAGGAGGGGCTGGAGTTCCAGGAAGGCGGCGGCGATGGGTTTGATGCCCTGGCCGATGATCTGGCCGACGTGGTCGGCGATGTCGCGCACACCCGCCCGGTCCTGCACGGCACGGGATCCCGCGTGGTACGTCCGCATGGCGGCCATGGTTAGAAGAAGCCGCAGGTCGGGGCTTCGGTGTGCGGGGCGGGGGCGTGTTCGGCGCCGGTCGGCACGGAGATCTCCAGGCGGGTGCCGTCCGGGTCGTGGAAGAAGATGCCGCCGGAGGCCGCGCCCTCGCGGTGGGCGACCACGCCTTCGTACGCGAAGTCGGCGCCGTAGGCCTTGAGTTCCGCCTCGTACCGCTCGACCTGCTCGATGGAGTCGGCCGTGAAGGCGAGGTGGTGGAGGCCCGCGCGGTCGCCGCCGTACGGCCCCTGCGCCTGCTGCCAGAGGGTGAGGACGGGGCGGTCGCCGCCGTCGCCGAGGAACGCGTACCGGCGGTCGTCGTCCTCCTTGCCCTCGGCGAGGACGGCGAAGCCGAGGACGTCCCGGTAGAAGGCGAGCGAGCGGTCGAGGTCGGTGACGTTCAGGCCGATGTGGCCGGCGTGCAGGGTCATGGAAGCTCTCCTCTGGTCTAACCGTTGTGAGCGACATTAAGGGTTAGAATCGACAGGGTCAACCGGTCACGTACTCTTGACCGGTTAGATCAGAAGGGACACCTCCGTGACCACGACCCCCGACCCCCGCCCGCTCATCGGCGAACCGCTCGCCCTCGATCTGCTCAACACGCGGTGGATGAAGGACGGGGTCGTGCAGGATCTGCTCTCCGGCCCCCGCGGGCTCGCCGTATGGCTCGGCTCGGCCGGGCTCGGCGAGCGGTTCGAGGCGAACCCGATCACCCTGGCGCACACCAAGATCGCGCGCGACGCGCTCCACGTGGTGGTGGACGGCTCGCTCGCACAAGGCGCGGAGAACCTCGACCTCGTGCTCGACCAGGGGCGGATCCGGGCCACGCTCACCGCCGAAGGCCCCGGCGAGATCCCCGAGTTCGACGACCCGCGGTGGGGCCCCGGCTGGCTCGCCGCCCGCAACTACCTGGAGTTGCTCGCCGCCGCCCCCGACCGCATCCGCCGCTGCGCCCACGAGGCGTGCGTCCTGCACTTCTACGACACGTCGCGGAACGGCACCCGGCGCTGGTGCTCGATGGCGGCCTGCGGCAACCGCGCGAAGGCGTCCCGCCACTACACGCGCGTGAAGGAGTCCTGAACCCCCTGCCGGACAGGGGGTTTTCCCCATACATCCATATCGATTCGGTCAACACTTCCCAAACAACTGTTCCTTGGGTAAAGCTGTGCGCTCGTCCGGCACTGGATTCTTCACCTACAAGGGATGCCGATGACCCTCAACCCCAAGAGACGTGTGGCCCGAATATCCGTGGCCGCCGGTCTCGTCGCCGCGCTCTCCGCGGCCGGGCCGATACCCATGGCCTTCTCCGCCGACGCGCCGTCCACCACCGCGCCCACGGACGGGACCGTCAAGTCCGCGGCCGCCAAGCTCGGTTCGGACGACGCCGATCTGCTCGCCGCGGCCAAGGCCGACGGCGACAAGAACGTCACGCTGATGATCGCGACCGCTCCGGGCCAGACCGAGCAGGTCGCCGACCAGCTGGACGCGGTCAAGGGCGGCACCGTGGGCCGCACCTACGACAAACTCGGCTACGTCCGCGCCACCGTCCCGACCGGCAAGGCCGACGCGGCGATCGCCGCCGCCGCGAAGCTGTCCTCGGTGCACGGCATCGACCTGCGCCAGGAGATCGCGCTCGACGACCCGACGCCCAGCGCGGACACCGCGACCAGTGCCAAGAGCGCCAACAAGGCGACGACGAAGGCCACTTACTCGGGGCCGAGCAAGACCACCCCCGCCGAGAACCCGTACAACCCGTCCTTCGAGACGGGCGCCGTCGACTTCGTGAAGAAGAACCCGAAGGCGGACGGCCGCGGCATCACCATCGGCATCCTGGACTCCGGTGTCGACCTCGGTCACCCTGCGCTGCAGAAGACCACCACCGGCGAGCGCAAGATCGTGGACTGGGTCACCTCGACCGACCCGGTCAACGACGGCGACGCCACCTGGCGGCGGATGACCACGGCCGTCTCCGGCCCGGCGTTCTCGATCACCACGGCCAGTCAGGGCACCGAGAACTTCAAGGCGCCCGCGGGCGACTACAAGTTCAGCTACTTCGCCGAGTCCGCCACCACCGGCGGTGACGAGAAGGGCGACCTGAACCGGGACGGCGACACCACCGACGTCTGGGGCGTGCTCTACGACCCCGCCGCCGGCACCGTCCGCGTCGACCTGAACGACAACCTCGACTTCACCGACGACACGCCGATGAAGCCGTACAAGGACGGCTACCAGATCGGCTACTTCGGGACGGACAACCCGGCGACCGACGTCGTCGAGCGCGTCCCGTTCGTCGTCGAGATCCGCAAGGACGTCGTCTACAACGCGTCCGGCGCGAAGGCCGACTACGTCAACATCGGCGTCATCGAGTCCGAGCACGGCACCCACGTCGCCGGTATCACCGCGGCCAACGGCCTGTTCGGCGGCAAGATGAACGGCGCGGCCCCGGGCGCGAAGATCGTCTCCTCGCGCGCCTGCACCTGGACCGGCGGCTGCACCAACGTGGCGCTCACCGAGGGCATGATCGACCTCGTCGCCAACCGCGGTGTCGACATCGTCAACATGTCGATCGGCGGCCTGCCCGCCCTGAACGACGGCAACAACGCGCGCGCCGAGCTGTACACGCGGCTCATCGACACCTACGGCGTGCAGCTCGTGATCTCGGCCGGCAACTCCGGTCCGGGCGCCAACACGATCGGCGACCCCGGCCTGGCCGACAAGGTGATCTCGGTCGGCGCGGCCATCTCCAAGGAGACCTGGGCCGCCAACTACGGCTCGCAGGTGGAGAAGAAGTACCAGCTGCTGCCGTTCTCCTCGCGCGGCCCGCGTGAGGACGGCGGCTTCACGCCGACGCTCGTCGCGCCCGGCGCCTCGATCAACTCCACCCAGACCTGGCTGCCGGGCGCCCCGGTCGCCGAGGCGGGCTACACCCTGCCGGCCGGCTACTCGATGCTCCAGGGCACCTCGATGGCCTCCCCGCAGGCCGCGGGCGCCTCGGCGCTGCTGCTGAGCGCCGCCAAGCAGAAGCACATCACCCTCACCCCGGCGACGCTGCGCACCGCGCTGACCTCGACGGCCCACCACATCAAGGGCGTTCAGGCCTACGAGGAGGGCGCGGGCCTCATCGACATCGTGGACGCGTGGCAGTCCATCAGGGACGACGCCACCGCCCACGAGTACACGGTGAAGGCTCCCGTCGACACCGCGATCGACTTCGCGCTGAAGACCCCGGGCTTCGGCACCGGTCTCTACGACCGCGAGGGCGGCCTCAAGGCCGGCGCGAAGAAGACGTACGACGTCGTCATCACCCGAACCACGGGCAGCGACAAGGCCGTTCGGCACGAACTGAGCTTCGCGAACAACGCCGGTGGCACCTTCCGGATCGTCGGCTCGGACGAGGTCAAGCTCCCGCTGAACCAGCCGGTCACCGTCAAGGTGCAGGCGGCGCCCAGGAGTTCGGGCATCAAGAGCGCGATCCTTGAGGTCGACGACCCGAAGACCGAGGGCGTCGACAAGCAGATCCTGACGACGGTCGTGGTCTCCACCCCGGTCAACTACACCTTCTCCAAGTCGAGTTCGGTGCAGCGCAACAGCACGCAGTCGTACTTCCTGACCGTCCCCGAGGGCGCGAAGGCCCTTGAGGTCGCGATCGGCGGGCTGAAGGACAAGAGCCAGACGCGGTTCATCTCGATCCACCCGTACGGCGTTCCGGTCGAGGACACCGGCACCCCGTACTGCTACAACAACTACCTCGACGGCAACGGCTGCAAGCCCGACGTGCGCTCGTACGCCGACCCGCAGGCCGGTGTCTGGGAGATCGAGGTCGAGGCGCGCCGCACCTCGCCGCTGCTCGACAACCCGTACAAGCTGGACGCCACCGTCCTCGGCGCGGCCTTCGACCCGGAGACCGTGACCGTGCCCGAGGCCAAGGTCGGCGTCCCGGCCACCGCCTCGTGGAAGGTGACCAACAACTACGCGGCCCTGGACGGCACGTTGAAGGGCGGCCCGCTCGGTTCCTCGCTGACCGCGCGGCCCACCATCACCGAGGGCGCCACCCAGACCACCACGGTCGACGTGCCCGCCGGCGCCACCTCCCTGGACGTCGTCATCGGCAACGTCTCGGACACGGCGGCGGACCTGGACCTGACCGTGTACAACTCCGCCGGTACGGTCGTCGGCCAGTCCGCCGACGGCGACTCGGAGGAGGCGGTCTCGATCGCCAACCCGCCCGCCGGGACCTACACCGTCGAGGTCGCGGGCTACTCGGTGCCGTCCGGCTCGACCGCGTACGACTACCGGGACGTCTTCTTCTCCCCGGCGCTCGGCACGGTCTCCGTCGACGGTTCGACGCCGGTGAAGCTCGCCACGGGCGCCTCGGCGACCGTCTCCGGCAGCGTCACGGCCCTGGCCCCCGCTCCTGAGGGACGCGAGTTCTTCGGCCAGGTCCAGCTGGTCAACGCGCGCGGCACGGTCGCGGGCCTGGGCAGCGTGAAGATCGAGAAGGTCACGTCGTAGCACGACGTACGACAGACGGGGCGGGCGTCCGTGCGGGCGCCCGCCCTTCTCGCTGTCAGCCGGTCGGGCAGGCGCCCGAGCCCGTGCCGGCGCCGGTGAGTGCCCCGACGATCGCGGCACGGTCCGCGGCGACCGCGTCCTCGCCGACCACCCAGAGGGTCGCCGTGTGCGCGCCCTTCGGGACTCCGACCAGCACATGCTGTCCCTGGCGCGGCGCCGGACTGGCCCCGGCGGGCAGCACGACCGTGACGTCGGCCGGGCCGCTCGCGGGCCGGTAGGAACGGGTGACGGCGACCGTGATCCGTTTGCGCGGGTCGGAACTCGGCTGCACGCCCGTCACGGTCCCCTCGACCAGGAGGCTGGAGCAGGCCACGTACAGCTCCGGGTCGGACAGCGGGCCCGGGGCCTTGGAGCCCTCGTCGGCGCCGCCCGCCGCCTTCGAGTCCGCGTTGCTGCTCGACGCCGAGTTCACGCTGCCGCTGTGCGCGACCAGCCAGGAGAGCCCGGTGATCATCCCCGCCACCACCGCCAGCGCGAGCGTGCCGTAGGCGAGGACGCGCAGCGCGGGACGGCGTCGCCGGGCGGGACGGCGCAGCGTGCTCACGCGTTCGGGTTCCGGTCGCGGCGGGGGTACGGAGAGCGCCTCCCCGATGATCCCCAACTGCTCCCGCAGCAGCGCCACATCGGCCGTCGCGGCCCGGTGCTCGGCCATATAGGCGGCGTCCGCGCGGGCCGGCTCCGGCACCGGCTCGCCCGTGATCGCGGCCATCAGCGCGTCCACGCCGTCGTATTCCTCGTTCTGCGTGGCCACGTCACACCACCTCGTCCTCGTGCAGCCGGTCGCGCAGCGCGCGGACCGCCGTGTGCAGCCTGCTTTTGACCGTGCCCTCCGGGATGCCCAGCTCGTGCGCTATGGAACGCACCGGCAGGTCGGCGAAGAAGCGGAGGACGAGGACCTGGCGCTGCTGGTCGGGCAGCTCGTCCAGGCCCTGCGCCACCGCCATGGACAGGACACTCGTGTCCTCGCCGGAGGGGTGCTCCAGCTGGCGCAGGGAGGCCAGCCGCTCCCCCACCCGCTCCTGGCGGCGCTTGGCCCGGTGCCAGTCCATGGCGAAGTTCGAGGCGACGACCGCCGCCCACGCCGAGACGTCACGCGGTGCCTCGTCGCCCTTCGCCGCCCGCTCCAGCAACCGCAGCCGTACCTGCTGGACCCCGTCCGGCAGATCCGCCTGCGGCACCCCGCCGAGGGCGAGCACCGCCCGCACCCGCCGCTCCTGGGCCGCGTCCAGAGGATCGTCACCCTCCCGGACCCGGCGGGCCGTTCTGCGCAGCACAAGCCACCCCCTTCCCGCGTTTCCTCTACGACGCCGCAGCGCACGGAAACGTTCGGAGACGTAGGTCACACCGGCAAGGGCCGTGTCCCATTCCTCGGGCATGCGGGGCAAAGAATTGGACAGGTTGACCCGGGTCGGCCGCATGATGGAAACGCCGCAGATGTACAGGAACAGGTGAAGGAGTCGCTGTGAGGGTCGGAATCGTCGGAGCCACCGGTCAGGTCGGCACGGTCATGCGCAGGATCCTCGTCGAGCGGAACTTCCCGACGACCGAGCTGCGTCTGTTCGCCTCGGCCCGTTCGGCGGGGACGGTCCTCGACGGTGTGACGGTGGAGGACGCGGCCACCGCCGACTACTCCGGCCTCGACATCGTGCTGTTCTCGGCGGGCGGCGCGACCTCCAAGGCGCTGGCCGAGAAGGTCGCCTCGCAGGGCGCGGTCGTCATCGACAACTCCTCGGCCTGGCGCAAGGACCCGCAGGTCCCGCTGGTCGTCTCGGAGGTCAACCCGCACGCGATCGTCGACCGCCCCAAGGGCATCATCGCCAACCCGAACTGCACGACGATGGCCGCGATGCCGGTCCTGAAGCCGCTGCACGCGGAGGCGGGGCTTGAGGCGCTTGTCGTCGCCACATACCAGGCGGTGTCCGGCTCCGGTGTGGCCGGTGTGGCCGAACTGCACGGCCAGGCGCTGAAGGTCGTCGCCGACGCGGACAAGCTCACGCACGACGGCAGCGCGGTCGACTTCCCCGAGCCGCAGGTCTACAAGCGGCCCATCGCCTTCAACGTGCTGCCGCTCGCGGGCTCGATCGTCGACGACGGCCTGAACGAGACCGACGAGGAGCAGAAGCTCCGCAACGAGTCCCGCAAGATCCTGGAGATCCCGGAGCTGAAGGTCTCCGGCACGTGTGTCCGGGTCCCGGTCTTCTCGGGCCACTCCCTCCAGGTCAACGCCCGTTTCGCCCGGCCGATCTCGGTGGAGCGCGCGACGGAACTCCTCGGCGGCGCCCCGGGCGTGGCCCTCTCCGACATCCCGACCCCCCTCCAGGCCGCCGGCCAGGACCCGTCCTACGTCGGCCGCATCCGCGCGGACGAGACGGTCGAGAACGGCCTCGCCCTGTTCGTCTCCAACGACAACCTCCGCAAGGGCGCCGCGCTGAACGCGGTACAGATCGCGGAGCTGGTGGCGGCGGAACTCCAGAGCTGACCGGTTTTCCTCGCCCCCGCCGCCCCTACCCGTCCCGTCCCTCTGGGGCTCCGCCCCAGACCCCGCTCCTCAAACGCCGGAGGGGCTGATTTCGGGTCGCTGTACCTCGTAGTAGAAGCACCCGTACTCGACGGCCCGGACGTGGACGAGGACCACGGACGGGTCGTCGAAGGCCCTGCGGAAGGCGTCGTCGTCGAGGGTGTCGACCAGTTCGCCCCCGAGGATGTGGCCCTCGGCGGAGTAGCGGCGCAGCACCCGGTGGGCGTCCGCGAAGGGGTGCCCGGAGCCGGCCGCAGGCCCCCCGCACTCCTCCGCGTGGACGAACACCGGACCCTGCTCGTCGTACGCCCCGGGCCGGGCCCCCGTTTCCGCAGCCCAGCGCCGCAACGGGGCGTAGGAGACCAGGGCGATCCGCTCCCCCGGCTCGCTGCGGCGCAGGCAGCAGCGGAGCGGAGCGCCGCCCTCCTCATCGAGTGCGGGAACCATTCCGCGCCCCGCATCGTCAGCAGAGCGCAGCTCCTTCAGAACCGTGGGGTCGATGGGTCGTGCCGTGTACGTCGTCATGACTCCAGGCTCGCGCTCGTCCGCCCCGCTGACCGGCGGGATACGGACATCGCGTTCGGGTCAGGTCCCGTGGAAGGATGGCGCAACCCACACATAACGAGGAGATGACCGCGTGCCTGGCACAAACCTGACTCGCGAAGAGGCGCAGCAGCGGGCAACGCTGCTCACCGTTGACTCGTACGAGATCGATCTCGACCTCTCCGGCGCGCAGGAGGGCGGGACCTACAGGTCCGCGACGACGGTGCGCTTCGATGTGACGGAGGGTGGCGCCGAGTCCTTCATCGACCTGATCGCCCCGGCCGTCCACGAGGTGACGCTGAACGGCGACCCCCTCGACCCCGACGAGGTCTTCAAGGACTCGCGGATCGCGCTGGCCGGGCTGTTGGAAGGGCCCAACGTCCTGCGGGTCGTCGCGGACTGCGCTTACACCAACACCGGTGAGGGACTGCACCGGTTCGTCGACCCGGTCGACCAACAGGCCTACCTCTACACCCAGTTCGAGGTCCCGGACGCGCGCCGCGTGTTCGCGAGCTTCGAGCAGCCGGATCTGAAGGCCACCTTCCAGTTCACCGTGAAGGCGCCGACGGGCTGGACCGTCGTCTCCAACTCCCCGACGCCCGAACCCCGGGACGACACCTGGGTGTTCGAGCCGACGCCCCGTATCTCGACGTACATCACCGCGCTCATCGTCGGGCCGTACCACTCCGTCCACAGCGTGTACGAGAAGGACGGGCAGTCCGTCCCGCTCGGCATCTACTGCCGGCCCTCGCTCGCCGAATACCTCGACTCCGACGCCATCTTCGAGGTGACACGGCAGGGCTTCGAGTGGTTCCAGGAGAAGTTCGCCTACCAGTACCCGTTCAAGAAGTACGACCAGCTGTTCGTCCCGGAGTTCAACGCGGGCGCGATGGAGAACGCGGGCGCGGTGACCATCCGCGACCAGTACGTGTTCCGGTCGAAGGTCACGGACGCCGCGTACGAGGTGCGGGCCTCCACGATCCTGCACGAGCTGGCCCACATGTGGTTCGGCGACCTGGTCACCATGGAGTGGTGGAACGACCTGTGGCTGAACGAGTCGTTCGCCACCTACGCCGAGGCCGCCTGCCAGGCGTACGCCCCGCAGTCGCGCTGGCCGCACTCGTGGACGACCTTCGCCAACTCCATGAAGACGTGGGCCTACCGGCAGGACCAACTGCCCTCCACCCACCCGATCATGGCCGAGATCAACGACCTCGACGACGTGCTCGTCAACTTCGACGGCATCACGTACGCCAAGGGCGCGAGCGTCCTGAAGCAGCTCGTCGCGTATGTCGGCATGGACGAGTTCTTCGCGGGCGTGCAGGCGTACTTCAAGCGGCACGCGTTCGGCAACACCCGGCTCTCCGACCTCCTCGGCGCGCTGGAGGAGACCTCCGGGCGTGATCTGAAGGCCTGGTCGAAGCTGTGGCTGGAGACGGCCGGCATCAACATCCTGCGTCCGGAGATCGAGACCGACGCCGACGGTGTCATCACCGCCTTCGCGATCCGGCAGCAGGCCCCGGCGCTCCCCGAGGGCGCCAAGGGCGAGCCGACCCTGCGCCCGCACCGCATCGCGGTCGGCCTGTACGAACTCGACGAGGACACCGGCAAGTTGGTGCGCGACGAGCGCGTCGAGCTGGATGTGGACGGCGAGTTGACCGCCGTACCGCAGCTCGTCGGCAAGCGCCGCCCGGACGTGGTGCTGCTCAACGACGACGACCTGTCGTACGCGAAGGTCCGCCTCGACGAGCAGTCGCTGGCCTTCGTCACCGAGCACCTGGGCGACTTCGAGTCCTCCCTCCCGCGCGCCCTGTGCTGGGCCTCGGCCTGGGACATGACCCGCGACGCCGAACTCGCCACCCGCGACTACCTCTCCCTCGTCCTGTCGGGCGTCGGCAAGGAGTCGGACATCGGTGTCGTGCAGTCGCTGCACCGGCAGGTGAAGCTGGCCATCGAGCTGTACGCCGACCCGGCCTCCCGCGAGGCGCTGCTCACCCGCTGGACGGACGCCACGCTGGCGCATCTGCGCTCCGCGGAGGCGGGCGGCGACCACCAGCTGGCGTGGGCCCGCGCGTTCGCGTCCACGGCCCGCACTCCGGAGCAACTGGACCTGCTGGACGCCCTGTTGGAGGGCACGCAGACGATCGAGGGCCTGGCCGTCGACACCGAGCTGCGCTGGGCGTTCGTCGAACGCCTCGCGGCCGTCGGCCGGTTCGACGAGGCGGAGATCGCCGGCGAGTACGAGCGGGACAAGACGGCCGCCGGTGAGCGCCACGCGGCGACCGCCCGTGCCGCCCGCCCGACCGAGGAGGCGAAGGCGGAGGCCTGGGCGCAGGTCGTCGAGTCCGACAAGCTTCCCAACGCCCTTCAGGAAGCGGTGATCTCGGGCTTCGTCCAGACCGACCAGCGCGAACTCCTGGCGCCGTACACGGAGAAGTACTTCGCGGCGGTCAAGGAGATCTGGGACGCCCGTTCGCACGAGATCGCCCAGCAGATCGCGATCGGCCTCTACCCGTCGATCCAGGTCTCCCAGGACACCCTGGACCGCACGGACACCTGGCTGACCACCGCCGAACCCAACGCGGCCCTGCGCCGCCTGGTCTCGGAGTCCCGGTCCGGTGTGGAGCGCGCACTGAAGGCCCAGGCCGCGGACGCGGCCGCTTCGTAGTCACTTCTTCTACGGCCGTGAGGGGCGCCCGGCGATCCGCCGGGCGCCCTTCGCCGTCCCTCAGCCCGGGAACATCCCGCCCGTGACATTCACGAACGTGCCGGTGATGCTCGCCGCGTGGTCCGAGGCGAGGAACACGGCGGTCGCGGTGATCTCGGCGAGAGTGGGGTTGCGGCGGGTCATGCGCAGGCTGGACAGGTGGTCCAGAATCCCCTGGATCGCCGCCTCGTTGAGGTCGGGGTTGACCTTGCCGAGCTTCTCGATCGTGAGTGTCTCGGGGATGCCCGCGGCCCACAGTCCGACGGCACGCACCCCGCGGGGGCCCAGCTCCATCGCCAGGTTGCGCACCAGGCTGTCGGTCGCCGCGTCGGCCGGACCGGTGCCGCCCATCATCGGACTGCCGTGCGCGGAACCGCTGTTGAGGGTGAGGACGACCCCGCTGCCGCGCTCGGCCATCCGGCGGGCGGCGGCGCGGGCGGTGATGAAGTTGGCGCGGGTGCCGTTGATGACCGGCCGCAGGAAGTCGTCGACGGGCATGTCGGTGATCGGCATTCCCTGCACGTCGCCGCGCGAGACGAGGTTGAAGGACACGTCCAAGTCCCCGACACGGGCGAGGTGTTCCTCCACGGCCGCCTCGTCGAGCGCGTCGACGACGGCCACCTCGGCGTCCCTGAGACCGATGTCCTTGATGTCGGCGGCCACGGCCTCCAGCGTCTCCCGGGTGCGTCCCACGAGGTGGACGCGGGCGCCCTCGGCGGCGAAGGCACGGGCGACCGCGCCGCCGATCGAGCCACCGGCGCCGTAGACGACCGCGATCTTGTCGGTGAGCAGCATGGTGAACTCCTAGTGGGCCGAGATGTAGGTGTCGTTCGTGTCGGCCATACAGACGCACACGGAGCCCACCACTCATCGGTCACAGCCGCAGCGGCAGTCCGAAGGCCGGGAACAGGTGCGGTTCGAAGGAGGTGATCTCCACGATCCGGTCGTCGGCGCCGAAGCGGAGCACGTCGAGAACTTGCGCGCGGTAGACGGTCGTTCCGGGCCGTCGGACGTAGCCACCCGCCGCGAGCTGCCCGTTGGCGCGGGCGGGAAAATGTCGCCAATGCCCCAGGAACATGGGCGAGTCGGCGTCGAGACTGACACTCAGGAACTCCACGAGCGCGTCGCGGCCGGTGAACCAGAACGGGTTCGGCGGCATGGTGAGGGTGACGTCCTCGCTGAGCAGGGCGGCGACCTCGGACAGGTCGAGGCGTTCGGCGGCGGCCATGTACCGCTTGACCAGGGCGCGTTGGTGCTCGGTGGGTCCCTCGGCCGTCCAGTCCGCACGCCGGCCGGGGAGCCGGTCGCGCAGGGTGGGGCGGGCGCGTTGCAGCGCGCTGTTGACCGAGGCCACGGTCATGTCGAGGGCCTCGCCGGTCTCGACGGCGGTCAGCCCGAGGACGTCCCGCAGCACCAGCACCGCGCGCTGGCGCGGCGGGAGATGCTGGACGGCGGCCAGGAAGACCAGTTCGAGGGTCTCGCGGGAGACGGCGGCGGCCTCCGGCTGCTCCTCGGCGGAGGGCAACTCGTCGTCGGGGTAGGGCTGGAGCCAGGTGATCCGGGCGGGTGGCTCGCCGCCGCCGTGGTTCATGCCGGGCAACGGCTCGTAGCGCTTGGGGCGGCGGGCCGTACGGCGCTGGAAGTCCAGGCAGGCGTTGGTGGCGATGCGATACAGCCAGGTGCGGGCACCGGCCCGCCCCTGAAAGGTGTCCCGGGCCCGCCAGGCCCGCAGGAACGTCTCCTGCACCAGGTCCTCGGCGTCGTCGTACGACCCGGTCATGCGGTAGCAGTGGACCTGGATCTCACGGCGGTGGGACTCGACGAGCGCGGCGAAGTCGCCTTCGTCGAGCGGGACTTCCGTAACGGCCGTACGGGTGACGGATTCCTGAGCGGTGTCGCGCGCCGTGCGGGCCACCCGCCGCAGCCGCGCGACGGACGACGACAGTTCCGTCACCCCGGAGTAGAAGACGGAGGGCGGCTGCGGCACCAGCTCCTCCACCTGCCGGCCGATCTCCTTGATCAGCCCCTCGACACCGACCTCGGCGCTCCCCCGTCGCTCCCGGTAGGCCTTCTGCCGGCAGGCGGCGGAGCAGTAGACGGAACGCCGGCCGGTACGGCCCGTCCGTGCGGTGAGCGGCTTGCCACAACTGGGGCAGGATTCAACGGCCACGGGCGCCTCCGGCGTTGCGTCACGGCGTTCCCGCGTGACGCTACCCCCCGGACGGAAACGGCAGGGGTACGCGCCCCGAGCTGCCCGGCCACCGTCGCCCCGAACGCCAGCGCCATCCCCGCCACCTGCACGGGCGTGAGCGCCTGTCCGAGCGCCGCCCAGCCGACGACGGCCGCGGTCAGCGGGGACAGCGGGCCGAGCAGGGTGACCTGGGTGGCGGAGAGCCGGCCGATGCCGCGGAACCAGAGCCAGTACGCGACCGCCGTGTTCGCCAGCGCGAGGTAGAGATAGCCGCCGATCGCCCGGCCGTCGAGCGCGGGCGGCGCCCCCTCGGCCAGGAAGGCGACGGGGGCTATGAGCAGTCCGCCGGCGGTGAGCTGCCAGCCGGTGAGGGCGAGCGGGCCGACGCCGTCGGGGCGGCCCCACCGCTTGGTCAGCACGGTGCCGGTGGACATCGAGGCCGTGGACGCGAGGGCCGCGAGCACACCGACCGGGTCGAGCGCACCGGCCGCCTTCAGTACGACGAGGCTGACGCCGAAGGCCGCGACCGCGCCGGTGAGCACGCTGCGGGCCGTGGGCCGCTGCCCCAGCAGGACTGCCGAGAGGCCGACCACGAACAGCGGCCCGATCGAGCCGACGACCGACGCCATCCCGCCCGGGAGCCGGTACGCGGACAGGAACAGCAGCGGGAAGAAGGCGCCGATGTTCAGCGCGCCGAGCACGGTCGCCTTCCACCACCAGGCCCCGCGCGGCAGCACCCGGGCCAGCGCGAGGAGCACGAGACCGGCGGGGAGGGCGCGCATCAGGCCGGTGAAGAGGGGGCGGTCGGGCGGGAGGAACTGGGTGGTGACGGCGTAGGTGGTGCCCCAGGAGATGGGGGCGAGGGCGGTGAGGACGATGGTGGTGGAGCGGTTCATGCCATCTCCTTCGTAAGTAACTTGCCGCTAATTAGCTTAGCCGCAAGCAACTTTCCGTCAAGTCGCTTTCTTGCGGGCGACCCGTCCACCGGCCGATACTCGACGCATGAGTGCACGCCCGGAGCAGCGCAAGGACCCCGTCGACGCGATCGTCGAGCAGTGGGCGGTGGTGCGGCCCGACCTCGACACCGCCGCGATGGAGGTCTTCGGGCGGATCTTCCGGCTCTCCCGGGCCATGGGCGACAGCATGGAGAAGGCGTACACGCCGTACGGCATCTCACGCGGCGAGTTCGACGTCCTCGCGACCCTGCGCCGGGCCGGTGAGCCGTACACCCTCTCGCCGCGCCAGCTGTCGGCGACGCTGATGCTCACCACGGGCGGCATGACCGGCCGCCTCGACAAACTCGAACGCGCCGGCCTGCTCCGCCGCTCCCCCGACCCGCACGACCGGCGCGGGCTCCAAGTGACCCTGACGGAGAAGGGGTTGACGCTGATCGACGAGGCGGTGGGAGCGGGACTGGCAGCCCAGCAGAAGGCCCTGTCCGCCGCCCTCGACGCGGAACGGGCCGGGCAACTGGCCGATCTACTAAGGGAGTTGCTGAACGGGACGGCGGCCGCCGCGCGGGAGTGACCTCGCTTCGAGGAGCCCGCCGCGTCAGGTGCTGCGCTTGCCCGGCCGCCGGGGCGACCGCCCGTACGCGCCGCGGTAGGCGCGGCGGAAGTGGCTGGGGTCGGCGAACTGCCAGCGTGCCGCGATGTCGGCGACGGTGAACGGGCCGCCCGGAAGGCCGAGTTCGCGGTGGGCGCCTTCGAGACGGCGGCGGCGGACATGGGCCATGACGGACTCGCCGTCCGCGAAGGCCCGGTGGAGGGTGCGGACGGAGACGTTCAGTGCCCGGGCGATGGCGGCCGGGCTCAGGTCCGGGTCCCTCAGCCTGCTGTCGGCGTGGGCGACGGCCGCGGCCCGTAGCGACCGGGGTGGGACGGCGACGGGTGCGTGGGTCCGGATGAGCCCGGTCAGCAGCATGACCAACGCCTCGCCGGCCGCGTGCGTGGCCTCCGGGCCGAGCTGGTCCGCGAGAGACCAGGCGGCGTCGAGATGGGCGAGGAACAGCCGGGACTCCGGGGCCGTGGCGGGAGCGACGGTCAGGGCCGGCAGCCGGGTCCCGTACAGATGGTCGAGCAGGCCGGCCCTGGGCAGCACGAGCACCCTGCAGTCGGTCGGTGCGGTGTAGGCGAACTGCCAGTAGGTGTGCAGGTCACGGATGCAGAGGGTGCCGGGGCCCAGGTCGGCCCGCCGGCCGGTGTCCTCGATGCGCAGGCTTCCGCTCCTGATGACATGGACGGCGACGAGGTCGGCCCGGCCGTCGGCCTCCCCGCTGCCCGAGACGCCCTCGATGGGGTCGCTGAACTGCCTGCTGACGGCGACCTCGCCGACCAGCCGGCGTTCCACCCGGGTGCGGTGGACACCGCGGGTACGGTCCGCGGGCAGCCGCAGCTGCCGTACGTGGGCGAGGTGACCGAGTCCGCGTTGCCACTGCTCGTACAGCAGGTCCTGGCGGTGGGGATGGCGCAGCGGCACATCTATGGACGCCCGCTGCCGCCACTCCGCCGCGTCGGCTGTCTGCGTCCCTGTCACGTGTGTCCCCCCGTCGTGGCACCGATGTTCCTTCCGGCGCCTCGCTCCCGCTTTCTAGTCTGCTGCGGACACGATGACCCGCTTTCGGCCACCGCGGCCACCCACGGCATCGTGCCCGCCGTCGATTCCCGCACCAGAGTGGAGCCCCGCCGTGAACCTGTCCCCGTCCGCCCCCTCGCCGGCCGATGAGGCCGGTGTCCGCGCCGAGCTGACGGAGGCCGCCGCGAAACTCGTACCCATCCTCGCCGGGCAGGCCGAGGAGGGCGAGCGGTTGCGCCGTGTGTCGGACGACGCGGCCCGTGCCCTGCGCGAGGCGGGGATGCTCCGCCTCGCCACCCCGCGCGCCCTCGGCGGCTTCGGAGCCGGGGTGCGGACCACCATGGAGGTGACGGCCGAACTGGCCCGGGGCGACGCCTCCGCCGGCTGGATCGCGAACATCTACACCGGAGGCGGTCTCGTCGCCTCGCTGATGGACGACCGGGCCCGTGCCGAGGTCTGGGGCCAGGACCCCGACGCCGCGGTCGCCGCGTCGCTCACCCCGGCGGGCTCCGCGGTCACCACCGAGGGCGGCGATCTCGTCGTGTCGGGCCGGTGGGGCTGGGCCTCGGGCATCCATCACGCGAGCTGGGTGGCCCTGGCGATCGCGCCGAGCGCCGCCGACCAGCCGCCGTCGATCGCCCTGGTCCCGGTCGAGGACGTCACGGTCGAGGACACCTGGCACGTGGCGGGCATGGCCGGCACCGGCAGCAACACCGTCGTCGCCGACCAGGTGACCGTGCCGGCCCACCGGACGCTGAACATGGGCGCCGTCCTGGCCGGCGCGTACGCCGGCCGCCACGAGGGCGAGCCCCGCAACGCCGTGGCGGTCGCCTCCATGCTCGCCCTCACCGTGGTCGCGCCCATGCTCGGCATGGCCCGGGCCGCCCTGGACCTCACCCTCGCGACGGCGGCCCGCAAGCCCATGTCCCTGACGGTCTACGAGCGCCTCGCCGACTCGCCGAGCGTCCAGCTCGCCGTCGCCGACGCCGCCTCCCTCGTCGACACCGCCCAGCTGCACGCCTACCGGGCCGCCGACGACCTCGACCGCGCCGCCGCCGAGGCCCGGCAGCTCACGATCGACGAGCGCGCCAGGATCCGCATGGACACCGCGGTCGCCGCGACGCGCAGCCGCGAGGCGGTGGACCGCCTGGTCTCCGTGTCCGGCGCGAGCGCCTTCGCCCTGGCCAACCCGCTCCAGCGGATCTGGCGCGACCTGGGCACCGCCTCACGCCACGGCGTCGTCAACCCCGACCTCGGCCGGGAGATCTACGGCCGCAGCCTGCTCGGCATCGCCGAACAGCCCACGTTCATCATCTGACCGGCGGGAGAACACGCCGAGGGCGCCCGCCTCACCGCTGTGGGTGAGGCGGGCGCCCTTCGGAAAAGGTGAGGTCAGGCCTTCGTGCCGGAGGCGGACTTGGCCTTCGGCGCACGGTCCTTGGACTTGTCCAGCACCATGACGAGGCCCGCGATGATCGCGAACAGCGCGAGCGGGATCAGGACATAGAGCCCCAGCGTCTCGGCGACACTCAGGCCGGAGCCCGGGTCGTCACCGTCGTCGCGGGTGAGCGCGAGCGCGGGGGACGTCATGAGCAGCATCATCAGCGTCGTACCGGCAGCCAGGGCGCCGGCGCGCAGGGCGTTCTTCTTGTCCACACCGCAAAAGTAGCGAACGCCCGAACGAGCCGCGCGCCCGGGGGTGCCGTATGGGGCGAACGGGCGTCACGGACCCCCGTCCAACCCCACCCGCAGCACATCCACCAGCGCGTGCAGCCTCGGCGACGCGGCGAGTTCCTCCAGGGTCACGGGGCGGCCCTCCGCGTCGGCGATCGGGAGGCGCCAGTTCGGGTACTGGTCCCACGTGCCGGGGAGGTTCTGCGGGCGGCGGTCGCCGATCGTGTCGGGGAGCCAGACGCCGATCATGCGGGCGGGGGTGCGGAGCAGGAAGCGGTGGACGGCGTGGATCTCCGCCTCCTCCTCGGACCCGGGCCGCCCGCCACCCGTCGCGGGTTCGTAGAGGCCGAGCCGGGCCAGCAGGGCCAGCCACTCCCCCACATCGGTGGCGGACTCGATCCGCTCCTCCTCCACCGGGCGGGTCAACAGGCCCAGCCGGTCCCGGAGTTCGACGTGTTCGCCGGTGAGGCGGGCCGCGGTGGGCGGCAGGTCGTGGGTGGTGGCGGTGGCCAGGCAGTCGGCGCGCCACTTCTCGGGCGCGAGGGGGCGGCCGTCGCCGTCCCAGTCCCGTTCGAACCACAGCACCGACGTGCCGAGCACCCCGCGCTCCTGCAACTCCTCGCGCACACCTGGCTCTACGGTCCCCAGGTCCTCGCCGATCACCACCGACCCGGCGCGCGAGGCCTCCAGCGCGAGGATCGCGAGCATGGCCTCGGCGTCGTAGCGGACGTAGGTGCCCTCGGTGGGCGGTCCGCCCTGGGGGACCCACCACAGGCGGAACAGGCCCATGACGTGGTCGATGCGCAGGGCGCCCGCGTAGCGGAAGAGGGCGCGGAGCAGGCGGCGGTAGGGGGCGTAGCCCGACTCGGCGAGGCGGTCCGGGCGCCACGGGGGCAACCCCCAGTCCTGACCGAGGGAGTTGAAGGCGTCGGGGGGCGCGCCGACCGACATGCCGGCTGCGAAGTGGTCCTGCTGTGCCCAGGCGTCGGCGCCGTCGGGATGCACGCCCACGGCGAGGTCGTGCACGACGCCGAGCGGCATGCCCGCTTCGCGTGCGGCCCGCTGGGCGGCGGTGAGTTGGGAGTCGGTGAGCCAGGCGAGGCGGGAGTGGAAGTCCACGCGGTCCATCAACTCGGCGCGGGCGCGGGCGGTTTCGGGTGAGCGGGGGTCGCGCAGCCCGGCGGGCCAGCGGTGCCAGTCCGAGCCGTGCACCTCGGCGAGGGCGGACCAGGTGGCGTGGTCCTCCAGCGCCTCGCCCTCGCGGGCGAGGAAGTCGACGTAGGCGGCCCGTCGTCCGGGTCCGAGGGGGACCTGCCGGACGAGTTCCAGCGCCTCCCGCTTGAGCTCCCACACGGCGTCGCGGTCGATCAACGCGCCCTTTTCCAGGACGGATTCGCGCAGCCGCTCGGCTCGTTCGAGGAGTCCGCGCACTTCCTCGCGCTCCTCGACGTAGGCGAACTCGGGGACGTCCTCGACGCGCAGATACACCGGGTCGGGGAAGCGGCGCGAGGACGGGCGGTAGGGCGAGGGGTCGGTGGGGGCGCCGGGTACGGCCGCGTGCAAGGGGTTGACCTGCACGAACCCGGCGCCGAGCGCCCGCCCCGCCCAGGCGGTCAGCTCGCTCAGGTCACCGAGGTCGCCCATGCCCCAGGAGTGCCGGGAGAGGAGCGAGTAGACCTGCACCATCAGCCCGTACGACCGTCCGGCGGGCGTCGGCAACCGGTCCGGGGCGATGACGAGATGGGCCTCGGCGCTGCGGCCGTCCGGGGCGGTGGCGGTCAAGTGGTGGACGCCTGGCGGGAGTTGATCAACACCCGCCCGGGACTCGCCCTGTTCGGTCTCGATGTGCAGCCGGGTGCCCTCGGGCAGTGCGTCGAGCGCGGCGGGGGTGCTGCCGTGCCGGCCCACGACGGTGGGCGGCAACAGCCGTTCGGCCGACTCCTGTCGGCGGGCGGCGAGCGCGGCGCGGACGGCCTCCGGGGTGCTCGCGTCGACGCCGAGGGCGGCCAGTACGGCGACGACGGCGCCGGGCGAGGCCGGGACCGCGCGGTCCGGGGAGGGGCGGTAGGCGGTGGCCACGCCGTGCAGTTCGGCGAGGAGCGACAACTCCTCGCCGAGGGCTTCGTCCGGCCGGGGTGCTGTCATCTAGGGCCTCGTCGAGTCCGGGTCGGCGAACACGGCGGACTCGCTGGTGAGCGGGGCCGTGTCGGCGAGCGGGGGCTCGCTGGTGAGGGGTTCGGCGTCGGTCAGCGGGGGTTCGCTGGTGAGCGGGGTCTCGGCCCAGGCGCCCTCGGAGTCGACGTGGAACAGGCCGGATTCGAGGCCGGGTTCGAGGTCCGCGGAGGGCTCCGCGGTGCGTTTGGAGCGGGCCGGGAGCGGGAGTGATGCCGATGCGGCCACGGTGGCCTCCTTGTCGGGATCGGATCGTCGGATCGGGCGACGGGCTGGTTACCGCAGCCCTACCCAGTGGGCGCGACGGCAGACCTCCAGGTTGGGGTACGGGCGGCACGGCGGCCACCCCCGTACCGCACACCCCGTACTTTTCCCGCTGATCACTATTCACTGAGTACATGTATCCAGTGCATACTGACCCGCATGAGCACCCGCCACATCCTGCTGGGCCTGCTCGCCCAAGGACCGAGCCACGGCTACGACCTGAAGCGACGCCACGACGAACGCTTCCCGCAGGCCCGCCCGCTGGCCTACGGGCAGGTCTACACGACCCTGCAACGCCTGGTCCGGGACGGTCTCGCGGAGGTCGACGGCACCGGCTCGGACGGCGGCCCGGAGCGGACCGCGTACCGCTCGACCGCCGAGGGTGCGCGTGAACTCGCCCACTGGGCAGGGGAAATCGCGCCGCCCGCGCCCTTCGTGACGAACGAGATCTTCGCCAAGGTCGTCGTCTCGATCCTGTCCGGCGGCGACCCGGAGGCGTATCTCCGGGCCCAACGCGCCGCCCACATGGAGCGGATGCGCGAACTCACGGCGCTCAAGACCGCCAAGGGCGCCGACCTGGCGACCGTGCTCTCGGCGGACTACGCCCTCAACCACCTTGACGCGGACCTCCGTTGGATGGCGACGACGGCGGCCCGCCTGACCACTCTGACCGCGGAGGTCGACACAGCATGAGCGACATCGGGGGTACGGCGGCGGTGCTGCTCGCGGCCCGGGACCTCGCCAAGACGCACGGCAGGACCCGGGCGCTGGACGGCGCCTCGCTCGACCTGGCGGCCGGCGAGATCCTCGCCGTCACGGGGACCAGCGGCAGCGGCAAGTCCACACTGCTGCACTGCCTGGCCGGGATCGTCCACCCCGACGAAGGGACGGTGACGTACGCGGGGGAACGGCTGGACGAGCTGCCCGAGAAGCGGCTGAGCGAGCTGCGGCGCACCGAGTTCGGGGTGGTCTTCCAGTTCGGGCAGCTGATACCCGAGCTGACCGCCGTCGACAACGTGGCGCTGCCCCTGCTGCTGGCCGGCGCCACCCGCACCGAGGCGCGGGAACGGGCCGGCGAGTGGCTGGAGCGGTTCGGGGTGCGCGGGCAGGCGGAGCTGCGGCCGGGCGAACTCAGCGGCGGCCAGGCCCAGCGGGTCGCGCTCGCCCGGGCCCTGGTGACCGGCCCGAGGATCGTCTTCGCGGACGAACCGACCGGCGCGCTGGACTCCCTGGCGAGCGAGCAGGTGATGACGGCCCTGGCCGGTGCGGCCCGCGACGCGGGTACGGCGGTGCTGCTGATCACCCATGACGCGCAGGTCGCGGCCTACGCGGACCGTGAGGTCCGGCTGGCGGACGGAACCGTGGCGCGGTCGGGGGTGGCGGCGTGAAGGCGCTGCTCGCCGATCTGCGGCTGGCCTGGCTGCTCACCCGGGGGTCCGACCGCCGGGAGTGGTGGCGGGTCCTGCTGACCGCCGTCGGGGCGGCACTGGCGGCCGGCCTCGGGCAGGTCGTCGCCGTGCTGCTGCCGCTGAAGGGGCACCACACCGTGTCCGAGGGCGGCGGACTGCTCGACGAGCCCGGTACCCGGATCGGCGTGGTCGCCGCACTCCTGCTGCTGTTCATCCCGGTGCTCGGCTTCCTGGGCCAGTGCGCCCGCGTCGGCGCGGTGCACCGCGACCGCCGACTGGCCGCGCTGCGGCTCGCCGGGGCCACTCCCGGCCAGACCCGGCGGATCGCGGCCCTGGAGTCCGGACTGGCCTGTCTGGCGGGCTCGACGGTGGCCACGGCGTTCGCCGTACCGGCCCTGCTGCGGCTGTGGCACGACCCCGTCCCGTCGGCCTGGGCGGGCATCGCCGTGGTGACCGTAGGAGTGCCGGTGCTGGGCGCGACGGTGAGCGCGCTGATGCTGCGCCGGGTGGTGTCCTCTCCCCTGGGGCGGATCCGGCGGCTGCGGCCGGCCGAGGGTCCGGGGCGGCTGTTCCGGGTGGCGACGGCGGTACTGGCGCTGACGGTGGTGTACATCCTGACCACCCCCTTCCACGACGTGCCCTTCGAGTTCGCCCTCACCCCGCTCACGATCGTCGGCGTATGCCTGCTGATCGGGGCCGTGGCGGTGTGGCTGACCGGCGCCTCGGCCCGGCAGCTCGGTGAGGGCCTGGCCGCCCGTGCCCGGCGCCCGGCGATGCTGATCGCGGCGGAGCGGCTGCGCGACGATCCGTGGGCGGCGGCCCGTACACATGCCGCGGTCCTGCTGGTGACGGTCGTCGGCTCGGGCTTCATGGGGATACGGCAGGTGCTGCTCTCGGTCCTCCACGCCCGGGCGGACCGGTACGCGGCGGGCATCGGGTTCTACGAGAACGGCCTGAACCTGATGGGCCTCGCGCTCCTCTTCGCGCTCGCCCTGGTCCTGACCGCGCTCGCCGTCGGCACCGCCGAGTCCGTCGCCACCCGGCGCCGGGGACTCGCCGCCCAGGTGGCGGCCGGAGTGCCGTACTCGGTGCTCGCGCGGGCGACCCTGCTGGAGACCGCCGTACCGCTGGCACCCGCGCTCACGCTGGCGGGCCTCGGCGGCACGACGATCGGCGTCTGGTACGGCGCCGCCGTCTCGGAGCACACGGCCGTCCCGGTGCCGTACGACGCGCTGCTGGTCCCCCTCGGCGTCTACGCGTGCTGCCTGCTGGCGGCGGCCACGTCACTGCCGCTGCTGCGCCGCTCGGTGCGACCCGGCGAACTGCGCTACGCATGACGGTCCGCCCCGGGGGCACAGGGGACTCCCGGGGCGGACCGTTCCGTACCGTCTTACGGAACCGGGTGTTGCGGGGTACAGCCGGTTACAGCGGGGTACACAAAAGCCCGGATCGTCAGGCGGAGATGCCGTCGATCCGGGCCATCGCATCCTCCGCGCCGTATGGCTGCAGGTACGGCAGCCAGCGCGGGTCCCTATGCCCGGTCCCGATGATGCGCCAGGCCAGGCCGGTGGGTGGGGCGGGTTTGTGGCGCAGCCGCCAGCCGATCTCGAAGAGGTGCCGGTCGGCCTTCGTGTGGTTGCAGCGGCGGCAGGACGCCACCACGTTGTCCCAGGCGTGCTTGCCCCCGCGGCTGCGCGGAATGACATGGTCGACGCTGGTTGCGACGCCACCGCAGTACATGCACCGGCCCCCGTCGCGCGCGAAGAGCGCCCGCCGGGTAAGAGGAACGGGCCCCCGATAGGGAACCCGCACGAATCGCTTGAGCCGGACCACGCTGGGTGCGGGGACTGTGACGGTTGCGCTGTGCATATAGGCGCCGGATTCCTCCAGGGAGACAGCCTTGTTCTCCAGGACGAGGACGAGCGCGCGGCGGAGCGGTACGACGCCGAGTGGCTCGTACGACGCGTTGAGGACCAGGACATGCGGCACGGATGCCTCCTTGTGCGTCGGCGGCGCGTGGCTCGCGCCGGGACGATCTGTAGTCAGTCTCCCCTCATGCCTGGTGGAAGCGCCACCATGTCCCGGTAACGGGCTGGGAGTGTTTTCGACCACATGTGATCCGTCCCCGGGACGGCCGTGGGTTCGTCCCACCTGTTCTTTCCCGGCCAGGCACGTTCTCTCCCCCCGAGACGGCAACGAACCTCACGCGTTGCCCCGATAGTGTGGTGGGTCTGTCCTTTCGGTGACCCATTCGTGACCTTTCCCCTGTCGGACCGTGCCGGAGGCAGACGCAGCACCTGGAGGTACCTGCCGTGTCCTTGTCCGCCGTCCTACTGGCCGCCGCCTCGCCGTCGCCGTCCCCGAGCCCCTCGGAGACCGCGGTGACCGTGCCCTCGCTCCAGGACGCCCAGGAGAGCGCGACCAACGCAGCGAGTTGGGTCGAGCAGAACTGGTCCACCTGGCTGGCGATCGGGCTGCGGGTGCTGCTGATCCTGGTGATCGCGGCGGTGCTGAGAATGACGGTGCGGCGGGCGATCACCAAGCTGATAGACCGGATGAACCGCACGGTCGAATCGGTGGACGGCACGGCCCTTGGCGGCCTCCTGGTGAACGCGGAGCGCCGCCGCCAGCGCTCCCAGGCGATCGGCTCGGTCCTCCGCTCGGTGGCGTCGTTCGTGATCCTGGGCACGGCCGCGCTGATGATCCTGGGCACGTTCGAGATCAACCTCGCGCCTTTGCTCGCCTCCGCCGGTGTCGCGGGCGTGGCGATCGGTTTCGGCGCCCGCAACCTGGTCACGGACTTCCTCTCCGGCGTCTTCATGATCTTGGAGGACCAGTACGGCGTCGGCGACCAGATCGACGCGGGGGTCGCCTCCGGCGAGGTCATAGAGGTGGGCCTGCGCGTGACGAAACTCCGCGGCGACAACGGCGAGATCTGGTACGTCCGCAACGGCGAGGTCAAGCGCATCGGCAACCTCTCCCAGGGCTGGGCCACGGCGGGCGTGGACGTCACGGTCCGCGCGTCGGAGAACCTGGACCGAGTGAAGGCCACCCTGGACGCGGTCTCGGAACGCATGAGCAAGGAAGAGCCCTGGAACGAGCTGCTCTGGGGCCCGATCCAGGTCCTCGGCCTCGACAGTGTCCTCATCGACTCGATGGTCGTCCGCGTCTCGGCGAAGACGATGCCGGGCAAGTCGGTCGGCGTGGAACGCGAGCTGCGCTGGCGCATCAAGCGCGCCTTCGACGAGGCGAACATCCGCATCGTGGGCGGGGCGACGGCGGACCCGGTGGACGACGCGGCGGACCCGACGGAGTCGGTGGCAGCGCCTTCGGTGTACGCGAACTCGGACTCGCCGCAGGTGGCGGCTACTTCGCCTATTTCTTCGCAGCGGGGGTCGGGGACGCGGTAGGCGTACGGGGCAGGGGGCGTACGAGGGCGCGTGCGGGGCGTACGACGAGGGGCGCGGGCGGAACGGTTCAGCACACTCGTTCGAGTGAACGGGGGCGGAATCCCAGGTCATAGGCCCACCGGACGGCCCATGGTTCTGCCGGGGCACCCAGCACGGGCGTAGCCTGGCAGCAGCGTGACGAGGGAGAAGCATCGATGAGCGCCGAACCCATCATGGAGCCGGTCATGACGCAGACGCAGCAGGACCCCATCGATCTGCTGATCGCGATCGAGGAGGCGTCGACGACGCCGATTCGACCCGAGTACGTCGAGGGGATGGCCATCGTGCCGCCGGCACCGAACGACAACCACAACGACGGCGCGGGGGAACTGTTCTTCCAGTTCCGCGTAGCCGGACACCGCCTCGTGGGCATGGGCAACGGTTACCGCGCAGCCCACAAGGACGGCACCACGATGGCCCTGCTCATCCCGGATTTCTACGTCCGTCGCCGCAGGCCGAGCGAGCTCGACGACTCGTATCTGAAGGCCCACAGGGGCTGGTACCCCATCGACATGATCGCCCTGGTCGGTGAGGTCACCTCCACCAACCACGAGACGGACACCGGCCCGAAACTCCGTACCTACGCCGCCGCCGGAGTGCCGATCTACGTCCTGATCAACCGCAACACGAAGACGGCCCACTGCTACACCGCCCCCGTCTTCCCCGGCGACGATCCCAAAGAGGCGTACTACGACGCCGAGTCCAAGGTCGGCCTGGGAAATCCCCTCGTCCTCCCGGCCCCGTACCCCACGCTGGACACGGCACCCTTCCTCGACAACTGAGCCCAAGAGCTGCGGGCAGGCCCGTCACCCGGCGTCGCCCCGCCCCCTCCGCTCAGCTCCCGTATCGAAGAACCGCTCCACGTACTCGCCGACCGGCAGCTCGCTCTCCCGCACGAGGGAGAAGACCTCGGCACCTTCCCCCGGCTCGTCGTACATCCAGTACGCCTCGGCGAAGTCGGTGTACTCGACGCTGCCGAGGTCAGCGCAGTACTCGCGCGCCTCCGACTCCCCGCGCTCGATCGCCTCGTCGAACGACGCGGCCCGCCACAGGGTCACCCGCTCTTCGTAGACGCCGAGTTCGCAATCCCGGAACACACACCGGACGCCGTACCAGGACTGCTCGCTCACTTGCTCCCCCGCCCATCCCCATCACCAGGACCGATGTGGCACCTACAGCGTGCTGTTCGACCGCACAGCCCGGCTCAGCCTGGCACCGCGCGACACTCTCACCCTCATCGACAGCCTCCGCAAGGAAATGTGAGCATGCCCGAGTTCGTATTCATGAAGGCCAGCTACAGCACACTCGACCACGAGTGCCTCGAAGTCGCCCGCAACATCCCCGGCACGATAGCCGTCCGCGACTCCAAGACCCCGGACGGCCCGCACCTCCACCTGAACCCCACCACCTGGGCGAAGTTCACCGCGACGCTGCACTGACAGGCCCTTTGCCACGCACCCGCCCCAACAGACCCTCCCCGCAGAAGTGTGACACTTCAGCACCGAGTGTCACACTTCCGTACCCCACCCCCCAGCACGGAGCGCCCCCATGCGCCGCCCGACTCCGAAGTCCCGCCATTGCTCGCCATACCGCTCGGCGAGACCCCACAGCCCGGCGAGCGTCGGACTCTCATCCCTGCGCGCCGCGAGATACGTCCGCAGATCCTGGCCACCCCGCCGCCGCGCCTCGATGACGTACGCCAAGACCCCGTCGTCCTCCACGTACATCGCGTACTCGGGCCAGAGCAGCCCGAGGAAGTCGTGGTACTCCACGCCGTCGCCCTCGGCCTCGTCCCACTCGTCCCGATAGGCATCGACGTCATCAAGCGATGCCCGCCCGCTCAGGACGTCCTCGACGAATGTCACGCCCGGTCCCCGGTCCCGCACTGCCCCTCGGCTCCCACCAGCCCCAACCTCCCGGCCATCTGACACAGCGCGACAAAGGACGCCCCCCGCCGCACCCCCGAGACCCCCGTGTAGACCGCACCCTCCCTAAGGTCCAACCGCACCGTGCCCGAGGGTTCGTCGAAGATGATCGAGCCCCAGACCGTGTGCCTGCGCAGGCCCGGCCGCCAGTGGAACCAGATCTCCTCGCGGCCCTTCTCCGCCGCTACGGAGGCGCGGTCCGATTCCTTGAGTTCCGTGCGCATCCGGTCGGCCCAGCCCACCGAGGGCCGTAGCACCCGGAGTTGGCGGGTCTGGCGGCCGGTGAGGGCGTCCGGGGTGAGGGTGATGCCGGACGTGCGCGCCCGGTGTCGTAGGGACAGCCATGCCGCGGTGGCCCATACGACGCCGGCGGCGGCCCAGAGCGCCAGGCTTTCGGCCGCCGTGCCCCAGGCGGCGCCGCCCTGGTCCCAGAGCCGGAGGCCGACCTGGATCACCGTAGGTACGGCGAGCACGCCCGCCGCCTCCCGCCAGCACCCTGCCCAGACCTTCACGCCCGCTCCCCGCTCCCCGCTCACCGTTCCCCACGTTCCGCAAACGCCGTTGATCAAAAGTCAGGATTCTGTGAGGCGGCTGGCAGCGGCCGGCGGTGACATTACGAATCGGCCTCGACAGCGGAGTCGTAGCGGCCGAAAAGCGTCCAAC
Organism: Streptomyces sp. NPDC050548; assembly: GCF_044457385.1. NCBI lineage: Bacteria > Bacillati > Actinomycetota > Actinomycetes > Kitasatosporales > Streptomycetaceae > Streptomyces > Streptomyces sp. NPDC050548. Next base: position 447,286 of record NZ_JBITGV010000006.1, on the reverse strand, counting down.
AAGCCCCGCAATTGCGGCAGATCGACTGAATCCCCAACCCCCGCCCCCACCTGCCTCTTTCCCCATCGTGACGAAGCCGTGATGCGATCACCTTCACAGGTTGATCTCATTTCCCTCGCAGGCCCCTCATGCCTAAAGTCGCCCCACGACGGGCCCTTGTTCTGGAGCGCAACGCCCAGGGGTTCGTTTCGAATGTGGGGACAAGAATGAGAAAACTCGCCATCGGCGCCGCCCTGACCGGTGCCCTGGCCCTGACCGGTCTGGCCGCGCCGCTCGCGCAGGCCGCGACGCCGGATCTGGTCTTCTCGGGTGTGACGGTCAACAAGGGGAAGGCGATCGTCGTCGGCACCACCGCCTCGGTGAAGGTGCCCGTGACGTACACGCTGACGCGGCCGGCGGACGTCGTCATCGACAGCAAGACGACGTTCGCGGGGATCATGCTCTACCGCGGCCGGCTCGCCGACATGGACAACGACATCGAGAGCACCCTCGCGCCGACCTGCACGACGACGGCGACGACGGACACCACCGTCACCGAGTCCTGCTCCGACACGATCACGATCGACCCGGAGGAGAGCCTCTACGAGGCCGCCGACGCGACCACCTGGAACGTCGGCGGTTTCTACGGCCACATAGACATCGACGCGGACGACTCCGACGACAAGATCAGCTCGTCGACCGACTTCGCGGCCTGGGGCGGCAAGGGCAAGGTCAAGATCCAGCGGGCCGCCAAGCTCACCGCCAACGCCTCGCCCGAGCCGGTGAAGAAGGGGAAGACCATCACGGTCACCGGCAAGCTGACCCGCGCCGACTGGGAGAACGGCGTCTACACCGGTTACGTGTCGCAGCCCGCCAAGTTGCAGTTCCGGGCGAAGGGTTCGAGCACCTACACCACCGTGAAGACCGTCACCTCCACCACCGGTGGCGCGCTGAAGACGACCGTGAAGGCGGCCAAGGACGGTTACTTCCGTTACGTCTTCGCCGGTACCGCCACCACCGGCGCGGCCACCGCCGCCGGTGACTACATCGACGTTCAGTAGGACAAGAAGTAACACCAGCTCCTCTCCCACCGCCCCCGCAGGTAACGAGTCTGTTGCCTCGGGGGCGGTGTCTATTGACGCCCCCTTCGTCCCGGGCTTACGTTCCTCCCACCCAATAGGAAACTTTCCTAACAGTGATCACATGACACGCTGGGTGGTTCGAGAGTTCGAGAGGCAGGTGGCGTCGACATGGCAGGAACCTCCGGTACCCCCGGCACGGGAACCCCGGGCACCCCCCGCGTCCTGCGCGCCATGAACGACCGCGCCGCCCTGGACCTCCTCCTGGAGCACGGCCCGCTCTCCCGCACCCGGATCGGCAAGCTCACCGGACTCTCCAAGCCGACCGCCTCCCAGCTGCTCGCCCGGCTGGAAGCGGCGGGACTCGTGCTCGCCACGGGGACGAGTGAGGGGCGGCCCGGTCCCAACGCCCAGCTGTACGTGGTCAATCCGGGCGCCGCGTACGCCGCCGGGCTCGATGTCACACCGGAGCGCATCCGCGCCGCCGTCGCCGATGTCACCGGCCGGAGAGTGGGCGAGTTCGAGCTGGCCACCCCCGGCCGGCGGCCCGCGCAGCCCGTCGTACAGCAGGTGACGGACGCCCTCGACGGTGCGGTGAAAGCCGCCGGGCTCGCGCGGGGCGACATCCACCGCCTCGTCATCGGGACCCCCGGCGCCTTCGACCCCAACACCGGCCGGCTGCGGTACGCCTCGCACCTGCCGGGCTGGCACTCCCCCGCCCTCCTCGACGAACTCGCCGCCGCGCTGCCGATGCCGGTGGAGTACGAGAACGACGTCAACCTCGTCGCCATAGCCGAGCAGCGGCTCGGCGCGGCCCGCGGGCACGGCGACTTCGTGCTGCTGTGGAACGAGGGCGGTCTCGGCGCCGCCCTGGTCCTCGGCGGCCGGCTGCACCGCGGCTGGACCGGCGGCGCGGGCGAGGTCGGCTTCCTGCCGGTGCCGGGCGCACCCCTGGTCCGCCAGGTGACCAAGGCCAACAGCGGTGGTTACCAGGCACTGGCGGGCTCGCAGGCCCTGCCCCAACTCGCCCGCGAACTCGGCATCACCGAGATTCCGACGGGTCCCTACGCCGAGGTCGCCGCCGCCCTCGTCGCCACCGCCGCCGACCACACCACCGGACCCCGGCGGCGGCTCCTGGAGATCTACGCGACCCACCTCGCGACCGGTCTCGCCTCGCTCGTCTCCGTGCTCGACCCCGAACTCGTCGTCCTCAGCGGTGGATCGCTGACCGCGGGCGGCGAGCCCCTGCGTGCCCTCGTCCAGGCCGAGTTGGAGGAGCTGGCGGCGTCCCGGCCCCGGCTCGTCGTCGGCGACGTCCATGAACAGCCCGTGCTGCGCGGCGCGTTGGAGAGCGCGCTGGCAACGACCCGCGACGAGGTCTTCGACACCTCGCGCTGAACCCACCGGCCGACTCCGGTTCCCCTAGACCGACTTCGGCCCTTCCTCGACCCACCCCCCTCGGCTTCCCGCACCCAACTCGCCCCGCCCCGCCCGCCCTTGGGAGACCTCGTCATGCCCGGAACTTCCCGGAAGATGTCCGTAACGTCCCGGAAAGCGGCTGTCGCGCTCGCCGCCTCCGCCTCCATCGCCCTGCTCGCCACCGCCTGTACCGGCCAGTCCTCGTCCGGTGCCTCCGACGACGCGTCGAAGGACGTCACCATCAACTTCTGGCACGCCTGGAGCGCGGCCTCCGAGCTGAGCGCCGTGAAGTCGCTGGTCGCCGGGTTCGAGAAGGCGCACCCCAACATCCATGTGAATGTCGTCGGCAACATGACGGACGACAAGATCAACCAGGCGCTGCGCACCGGCGGCGGCAAGTCCCCGGACGTGATCTCGTCCTTCACCACGAACAACGTGGGCAAGTTCTGTTCCTCGGGCGCCCTCGTCGATCTCAACCCCTTCTTCAAGAAGGACGGCATCGACCCGGAGACGACGTTCCCCAAGGCGATGAACGAGTACACCCAGTTCGACGGGAACCGCTGCACCGCTCCCCTGCTGGGCGACGCGTACGGGCTCTACTACAACAAGACGGAGTTCAAGAAGGCCGGCATCACCAGCCCGCCCAAGACGTGGTCCGAATTCGAGTCCGACGCCAAGAAGTTGACGATCAGCAAGGGTGACACGTACTCGCAGCTCGGGTTCATGCCGGACTACCACGGCTGGGAGACCACGACCGAGCACATCTTCGCGCAGTTCTCGCCGACGTACTTCGACAAGAGCGGAAAGTCGGCGCTCGCCACGGACCCCGCGTTCAAGGCCGGATTCACCCTGCAGAAGAAGCTCGTGGACGAACTCGGCGGCTTCAAGAAGCTGGAGAGCTACCGCTCCACCCTCGGCGACGAGTGGGGCGACAAGCACCCCTTCCACACCGGCCAGGTCGCGATGCAGCTCGACGGCGAGTGGCGGCTCGGGATGGCGCTGGCGGCAAATCCCAAGCTGGACATCGGAGTTGCCCCGCTGCCCGTCCCGGACGACCAGGTCGCCCAGTACGGCAAGGGCTACATCACCGGCACGATCACCGGGATCGCCGCCAACAGCAAGAAGCAGAACGCCGCTTGGGAGTTCGTCAAGTACATCACCACGGACACGGACGCGGTGGTCGGCTTCTCCAACGCCATCCACAACGTGCCCTCCACCCTCGCCGCCCTCAAGTCCCCGAACCTGAAGTACGACCCGCGCTTCAAGACGTTCCTGGACATCGCGTCGAACCAGTACTCGACGACAAGTCCCGCCTCCATCAACGGCGGTGTGTATCTGACGACGATCCAGAATCTCGGATACGACTACGAGAGCGGCAAGGTGAAGGATCTCGACTCGGCCCTGAAGAGCACGGCCAAGCAGATCGACACGGACATCGCGCAGGCGAAGTAGCAACGGGATGAGCACCATTACCCTGGCGTCGAAGCGCCGCCGGTCGGCGCTTCGCACTCTCGCCTTCATGTCGCCCTGGCTGATCGGCTTCGCGGTCTTCTTCGCGTATCCGCTGATCTCGACGGTCTACTTCTCGTTCATGCACTACGACGGCTTCAAGCCGCCGACGTGGGTGGGGACGAAGAACTGGACGTACGTCTTCAAGAACTATCCGTACTTCTGGCCCGCGATGCGCAACACCCTGTGGCTGGTCGTGGTGATGGTCTCGCTCCGGGTCGTGTTCGGGCTCGGCGTCGGCCTGTTGATCACCAAGATCAAGACGGCGACGGGCGTCTTCCGCACACTCTTCTACCTGCCGTACCTCGCCCCGCCGGTCGCCGCGACGATGGCGTTCGCGTTCCTCCTCAACCCCGGTACCGGGCCGGTCAATTCGATCCTGGAGAAAGTCGGCATCCCGGCCCCGGGCTGGTTCAACGACCCCACCTGGTCCAAGCCGGCGCTCACCCTGCTCGCCCTCTGGGGCATCGGCGACCTCATGGTCATCTTCATGGCCGCGCTGCTCGACGTACCCAAAGAGCAGTACGAGGCTGCCGAGTTGGACGGCGCCTCGGCCTGGCAGCGGTTCCGGTTCGTCACGCTGCCGAACATCTCGCCCATCGTGATGTTCGCCGTGGTCACCGGCGTGATCCAGACCATGCAGTACTACACACAGCCGCTCATCGCCGGGAAGGTCGCGTCCGGCGTGATCCAGGGCGCGGGCACGCAGTTCGAGCCCGGCTACCCGGAGAAGTCCACGCTCACCCTTCCCCAGCTCGTCTACAACCTCGGCTTCCAGCGCTTCGACTACGGCTCTGCCTGCGTGGTGGCACTCGTCCTGTTCGCCCTGTCGATGGTGTTCACCGCGTTCCTGATGCGGCGCCGTGGCGGACTCAACCTGGCAGGTGACTGACCATGGCCCAAGTACTGGACAAGCCCGTGGAGTTGAGGGCACCGGTGACCCCCGCCGAGCGCACGGCCCGCCGCAAGGCGCTCATGGAGTGGATCGCGGTCCACTCGCTCGGTGTCGCCGCCGCGCTCTTCTTCACGCTCCCCTTCGTGTTCGTGTTCCTGACCTCGCTGATGAGCGACAGCCAGGCCCTCAGCCGGGACCTGATCCCGCACACCTGGGAGTGGGGCAACTACAAGAAGGTCTTCGACACCCCGGGCTTCCTCACCTGGTGGAAGAACACGCTGATCTACGCCGGTCTCGGCACCGTCCTGACCGTCGTGTCGTCGATCCCGGTGGCGTACGCGCTCGCCAAGTTCCGCTTCCGGGGCCGGAATCTGTCCCTGATGCTGGTCATCTCGATGATGATGCTGCCGCCGCAGGTCGTGATCATCCCCATGTACCTGTTCTGGGCCAAGCAGTTGGACCTGTCGGGCACGCTGTGGCCGCTGATCATCCCGATGGCGTTCGGGGACGCGTTCTCGATCTTCCTGCTCCGCCAGTTCCTGATGACGATCCCGAACGAGTACCTGGACGCGGCGAAGGTCGACGGCTGCGGCGAGTTCAAGACGCTGCTGCGGGTCGTGCTGCCGATGGCCAAGCCGGGGATCGCGGCCGTAGCGCTGTTCCAGTTCTTCTACGCCTGGAACGACTACTTCGGCCCGCAGATCTACGCGTCGGAGAATCCTGGTGCCTGGACGCTGAGTTACGGCCTGGAGTCGTTCAAGGGCGCGCACCACACCGACTGGAATCTCACCATGGCCGCGACCGTGCTGGTCATGGCCCCCGTGATCCTCGTGTTCTTCTTCGCGCAGAAGGCGTTCGTCGAGGGTGTCACGCTCACCGGAGTGAAGGGTTAACCACGTATGAAACTCACCGTGGTCGGCGGAGGCTCGACCTACACACCCGAACTCATCGACGGTTTCGCCCGGTTGAGGGACACCCTGCCCGTCGAGGAACTGGTCCTCGTCGACCCGGCGCCCGAACGCCTTGAGCTGGTGGGCGGGTTGGCCCGCCGCATCTTCGCCAAGCAGGGGCACCCCGGAAAGATCGTGACGACGTTCGACCTGGACGCCGGCGTCGAGGGCGCCGACGCGGTGCTGCTCCAGCTCCGCGTCGGCGGCCAGGCCGCCCGCGAGCAGGACGAGACCTGGCCGCTGGAGTGCGGCTGCGTCGGCCAGGAAACGACCGGTGCGGGCGGCCTCGCCAAGGCGCTGCGGACCGTGCCGGTGGTGCTCGACATCGCGGAACGGGTCCGCCGTACCAACCCGGACGCCTGGATCATCGACTTCACCAACCCGGTGGGGATCGTGACCCGCGCCCTGCTCCAGGCCGGCCACAAGGCGGTCGGGCTGTGCAATGTGGCGATCGGCTTCCAGCGGAAGTTCGCCGGGCTGCTCGGGGTCACCCCGAACGATGTGCACCTCGACCATGTGGGCCTCAACCACCTCACCTGGGAGACCGGTGTGCGGCTCGGCGGCCCCGAGGGCGAGAACGTCCTGCCCAAGCTGCTCGGCGAGTTCGGCGACGACATCGCCGCCGACCTGAGCCTGCCCCGGGTGCTGCTCGACCGGCTCGGCGTCGTCCCGTCGTACTACCTGCGGTACTTCTACGCGCACGACGAGGTCGTACGGGAACTCCGTACGAAGCCGTCGCGGGCCTCCCAAGTGGCCGAGATGGAACACGAGTTGCTGAAGATGTACGCCGATCCGGCGCTCGACGAGAAGCCCGCGCTGCTCGCCAAGCGCGGTGGCGCCTACTACTCCGAGGCCGCCGTGGACCTGGCCGCCTCGCTGCTCGGCGGGGGCGGGAGTCCCTACCAGGTGGTGAACACGTACAACAGGGGGACGCTGCCGTTCCTGCCGGACGACGCCGTCATCGAGGTGCAGGCGGCCGTCGGCGCGAAGGGCGCGACGCCGCTCGCCGTGGCCGAAGTCGACCCGCTGTACGCGGGGTTGATGGCCAACGTGACCGCGTACGAGGACCTCGCCCTGGAGGCCGCGCTGCGCGGTGGCCGGGACCGGGTGTTCCGGGCGCTGCTCTCGCATCCCCTGATCGGCCAGTACGAGTACGCCGAGGCCCTGACCGACCAGCTGATCGCGCACAACCGGGAGCACCTCGCGTGGGCCTGACCGCAAGTGTCCTCGCCATCGACGCGGGCAACAGCAAGACCGACGTCGCGGTCGTGGCGGCCGACGGGGAGATCCTCGCCACGGCCCGCGGCGGTGGGTTCCGGCCCCCGGTCGTGGGCATCGAGACGGCGGTGGACAACGTGGCGGAAGCCGTCGCCCGGGCCTTCGCGGACGCGGGGGTGAGCGCGGTCGAGCATGTGTCGGCCTGTCTCGCCAACGCCGACTTCCCCGTGGAGGAGGAGCAGTTGGCCGCCGCGCTGGGCGCGCGCGGGTGGGGCACGAGTGTGCAGGTGCGCAACGACACGTTCGCGGTGCTGCGGGCGGGCATCCCCGAGCCGCGCGGGGTCGCCGTCGTGTGCGGGGCGGGCATCAACTGCGTCGGCATGCGGCCCGACGGCCGTACCGCCCGTTTCCCGGCGCTGGGCCGTATCTCCGGTGACTGGGGCGGCGGTTGGGGCCTGGCGGAGGAGGCCCTGTGGCACGCGGCCCGCGCCGAGGACGGCCGCGGCGGCCCCACGGCCCTGGCGCGTACGCTCCCGGCGTACTTCGGCCTGGACTCCATGTACGCCCTCATCGAGGCCCTGCATTTCGAACACGTCGCGCACCACCGCCGGCACGAGTTGACGCCGGTGCTGTTCGCGACCGCGGTGGACGGCGACCCGGTGGCCCGTTCGATCGTGGACCGGATGGCGGAGGAGGTGGTGGCGATGGCGACGGTCGCGCTGACCCACCTCGACCTGCTCGACGAGGAGGCGCCGGTGCTGCTCGGCGGCAGCGTCCTCGCCGCCCGGCATCCCCAACTGGACGACTGTATAAGGGAGTTGCTGGCCGCCCGGGCACCCAAGGCGGTGGCGACGGTGGTCACCGCGCGGCCGGTCCTCGGCTCGGTGCTGCTGGGGCTGGACCACGTGGGCGTGCCTGCCGAGGCGCATGTACGGGCGCGGGGGTTCTACGAGCACTGACACCCGGGAACCGAACAGATTCCCACGGCGTATTCATGGACAAGGGGGCGGTGGGGGGCGTTGTGTGGTGCCGGAAATCCGGTCATCACGCTGCGATCCGATCAAGATCCAGTGAAGGCCCGTGCGGAATGTCAGTCCTGGCGGCGATACTTGCGGCGACGGGATGACCCTGGGGGAGGTCAGCGGTGACACAACCGCCGAAGAGCAGTACGGCGCCACCGGGCGCAGGCGTGCCCACGATGCCGGCGTTGCCGCCGCAGTCGGGCCGGCCGGGGGCGCCCACGCCCCGGCGTGCGCCGGACGCGGCACCCGCGCGCCGTACGGCCCTCGCCGAGGGCGTCGACCAGTTGCGCGCGGCCGCCACCACCGAGCCGGGGCGGCTGCGGGCCATCGGCGCGCTGCTGGCCCTGCTGGTGGTCGCGTTCGGCGCGGTCACCGCCTGGCAGACCGACAGCCGCGCCTCGGCGGCCGACGACGTGCTGCACCACAGCCAGCCGCTCAGTTCGGACGCGGCGGACATCTACCGCTCGCTCGCGGACGCCAACACGATGGCGGCCACCGGGTATCTGGCGGGTCTGCAGGAGACGCAGGACACCCGCGACCAGTACGAGAAGGACATCAAGAGGGCCGCCTCGAAGCTCGTCACGGCCGCCGCCAACACCGACCCGGGCACGTCGTCCGCGGCCTACATCACGGATCTCAACGAACTCCTGCCGCAGTACAAGGGCCTGGTCGAATCGGCCCGCGCCAACAACCGGCAGGGCTTCCCGGTGGGCGGCGCCTATCTGCGCGCCGCGAACGACACCATGCAGAACAAGATGCTGCCGACGGCCCAGAAGCTCTACCAGAGCGAGAACGCCCGGCTGAGCACCGACTACGGGAACGCGACGCCGTACCCGTGGTTCGCGATCGCCCTCGGGCTCGTCGCGCTCGGCGGACTGGCCTGGGCCCAGCGGCGCAACTACCAGCGCACCAACCGGGTGCTGAACCACGGCCTGGTCGCCGCCTCCGCCACCACCGCGGTCGTCCTGCTCTGGGTGGTCGTCGGCCACACCGTCGCCCGCGCGGGCCTCAACGACTCGTACGACCACGGGGTCAAGTCGCTCAACGTGCTGCACGACGCCCGCATCGCCTCCCTGAAGGCCCGCAGCGACGAGAACCTGACGCTGGTCAGCCGTGGTGCGGAGACGAGGACCCTCCCGGACGACACGGTCAGGGATGCCTACGACTGGGGCTACGACCAGGAGATCGCCGCGCTGGGCAAGGGCCTGAAACTGGCCGACTCGCTCGCCGACGACTCCGCGGGCCGCGCGCCCGTCACGGTCGCCAACAAGTCCATGACGGAGTGGATCTCCCGCCACAAGCAGGTCAGCGCGTACAACAACGAGGGCAACTACCAGAAGGCGCGCGACGGTGTCATCGGCACGGACGATGCGACGGCCGAGTGCTTCCAGGCCGTGGACGCCTCGCTGCAGACGGCGCTGACCCACGAGACCAAGGAGTTCCAGCGGTCCGCGGGTGACGGCCTGGACGCCATGACCGGCCTCACCGTCGGCGCCGCGGTGCTCGCCGTGCTCGGTGCGGCCGGCGCCGTACTGGGCGTCGGGCGCAGGCTGTCGGAGTACCGGTGAAAGGGGGCGTGACCATGCGAGCACGCAGTGACTTTCTTCGCCGCCTGAGGGCTGTACGGCGCCTGCGGATCAGCCTGAAGGGCTGGGGCGGGGTGGGTGCGATGGCGGCCGTCTGCGTCCTCGCGGTCGCGTTCGTCCTGCTGCTGCCGCTCACCCAGTCGCGCGGCGAGACCAGCGCCGACGTCGGCGGACAGCGCACGGCCCAGGGCATCCAGACCAAGGCCGCCAAGTGCGACGACAGCACCATCCAGGACCAGAGTCCGCCCCCGTCGGACGCCGGGGGCAAGACGATCGACGCCATCAAGGCCCGCGGCTTCCTGAAGGTGGGCGTCGACCAGAACAGCTACCGCTGGGGCTACCGCGACCCGAACAGCGCCAAGGGCGACCTGGCGGGTTTCGACATCGACCTCGTCACGGCCATCGCCAAGAACATCTTCGGCAGCGCCTACAACGACGACCGGATCCAGTTCCTGGCCATCCCGACCAACGAGCGCATCCTGGCGGTCCAGAAGAACCGCGTCGACATGGTCGTCCGCACCATGACGATCACCTGTAAACGCGCCGGGCTGGTCGCCTTCTCCGCCCCGTACTTCGTCACCGGCCAGCAGGTCCTCGCCCCGAAGGTGTCGTCGATCACGGGCTACAACGACACCCTCGCGAACAAGCGGGTCTGCTCGGCGAAGACCTCCACGGCGAACGACCATCTGAACGACGACAAGGGCCACAAGATCCCCGCCAGCGTAAAGATCATGGACCCCGTCCCCAACCAGCTGGACTGTCTGGTGAAGCTCCAACTCGGCGAGGCCGACGCGGTGGTGACCGACGGCGCGCTCGCCGCCAGCCAGGCCGCGCAGGACCCGACGGTGGAGCTGAAGGGCAGCCCCTTCACCACCGAGTACTACGGCGTGGCGATGAACCTGCAGGCCACCGATCTGGTACAGCGGGTCAACCGAATACTGGAGACCTACCGCACCAGCCCCGACGGCTGGCGGGCGTCGTACGACAAATGGCTGCTGCCCACGCTGCGCGGGGGCTCGAAGTCGGCCAACCCGCCCGTACCGAAGTACAAGTGACGGACCGTCAACAACCGAACGGCACGGACACGGACCACCGACGGAACACAACGCAGCGAGAGGTGATCGATGGGCGTCACGGGACCCCCCGGGCCGGTAATGGACCGGGACGAGGTGGACCGTGCGCTGGCGCGGCTCGGCGCGGAGCACGAGGCCATCGAGACCTCGCTCCTCGCCCTGCAGGACCACGCGGGCCGCAGACTCCTCGAAGGCGCCGAGCTGACCGGCACGACCAAGGAGCGCTGGGCGACCACCGAGGCGTCGATCACGCTGCTGTGGGCGTACTTCGACGCGTACACGGACGCGTTCCACGCCGCCCAGAGCATCCGTTCCCGGCGCCGCTGGTCCAACCGTGAGGACCTGGTCGAGCTGACCGAGCTGCTGCGCGGCGAGTCCGTGACGGTCGCCGGATCCACCACGGCGACCGCCAACGCGCCGACGCTGACGGGCAGTTCGAGCAAGCTCAGCCATCAGTTCTCGCTGAGCGCGCTGGTCGACGAGATGAACGACCTGTACGCGACCTCTCTCGACATGGTCGTCACGTCCGACGCGGTGTGGTCCGCGCTGCCCGCCCGGATCGATTTACTGGCCGCGGAGTTGCAGCGCACCCGCCAGCTGGCCCACTCGGTCGGCGTCCGCCCGGGCGAGCACCCGGCGGGCGACGACCTGGAGCGCATCACCACCACCCTGACCGAGCTGCGCGAGCGGGTCATCTCCGACCCGCTGGCCTTCTGGATCCGCGCGCAGGGCAGTTCGGCCCCTGGCGGCGGCCGGCCCGACACCACGGTCTACGACCGGGAGGCGCGCGCCCTGGAGGAGGTACGGCGGGAGATCGACGCCGTACTGACCGTCCGGCAGGACGCCGAGGCGCGGCTGGTGAAGCTGCGGGACGTGCTCTCGCGCGCGGACCGCACGCTCGCCGAGGCGCGCACCGCGCGCGGTGAGGTCCTCGCGAAGATCGCGGCCACGGAGGTGCCGGTCGTCAGTGGACCGCCCACCGTGCTGCAGGAGCAGCTGTCGACGGCCGCCGAGTACCGCAGACACGCCCAGTGGCACCGCCTGTCGCCGCTCCTGGAGTCCCTGGAGCAGAAGGCCGAGGACGAACTGCTGCGCGCCCGCGAGTCGTTGACGGCGGTCACCCAGCCGCTGGCGGTCCGTGCGGAGCTGCGCGGCCGGCTCGACGCGTACAAGGCGAAGGTCGCCCGGCACGGCCTCGCGGAGGACCCGTTCCTCATCGAGCGGTACGACGCGGCGCGCCGCATGCTGTGGAGCGCGCCCTGCGACCTGCGCGTCGCGGAACAGGCGGTGCTGCGCTACCAGCACGCCGCCGCCGAGCAGTTGAGCACTCCCCGGCCCCCGCCGCAGGGTGGTCCCGAGGACCAGAGGGGGCCGGGCGCGTGAGTGACGAGGGAGAAGCAGGGTCGGTCATGAGTGAGGCACAGCGGAAGTGTCAGCGGCCCGGCTGCGAGGGGTCGTACGAGGACATGGGCGGCGGCGAGCTGTACTGCGACACCTGCGGTCTCGCGCCGGTGGTGGCGGCCAACGGATCGCTCGGTTCACCGCCCACCGGGATGACCGGCGGCAAGGGGGGCTCGCGGGGTTCGGGCAGCAGTTCCCGTGTCAGCAGCCGCAGTTCGCGTACGTCGTCGCAGTCGTCGAAGTCGCGGCGCTCGGTGTCGGGCCGGCTCTCGCGCTCGGTGTCGGGGCAGTCGTCGGGCCGCTCGGTGTCGGTGCGCAGCTCCGGTTCGTCGTCGGCGTCCTCGACACGCGGCCGGCTCGGGGTCGGCCTGGTGCAGGTGCCGGACGTGCCGCGGCCCGACCCGCGCGCGATGGTGCTGGAGAACCCGGAGGTGCCCGAGCGCAAGCGGTTCTGCTCGCGCTCGGACTGCGGTGCGCCGGTGGGGCGTTCGCGCGGTGACAGCCCGGGGCGGACGGAGGGGTTCTGCACCAAGTGCGGCAACCCGTACTCGTTCACGCCCAAGCTGGCCGGCGGTGACGTCGTGCACGGCCAGTACGAGGTCGTGGGCTGTCTGGCGCACGGCGGCCTGGGCTGGGTCTACCTCGCCGTGGACCGCGCGGTCTCCGACCGCTGGGTGGTGCTCAAGGGTCTCCTCGACACCGGCGACGAGGACGCGATGGCCGCCGCGATCTCCGAGCGGCGCTTCCTCGCCGAGATCGAGCACTCCAACATCGTGCGGATCTACAACTTCGTGGAGCACCTGGACCAGCGGACGGGTTCGCTGGACGGGTACATCGTCATGGAGTACGTCGGCGGCAAGTCCCTCAAGGAGATCGCCAACGACCGCCGTACGGCGACCGGGAAGCGCGATCCACTGCCGGTGGAGCAGGCGTGCGCGTACGGCATCGAGGCCCTTGAGGCGCTCGGCCATCTGCACAGCCGCAACCTGCTGTACTGCGACTTCAAGGTCGACAACGCGATCCAGACCGAGGACCAGCTCAAGCTGATCGACATGGGCGCGGTGCGCAGAATGGACGACGAGGAGTCGGCCATCTACGGCACGGTCGGCTACCAGGCGCCGGAGGTGGCGGAGGTCGGCCCGTCGGTGGCGTCCGACATCTACACCGTCGGCCGGACCCTGGCCGTCCTCACCTTCGACTTCCAGGGCTACACGAACGTCTTCGTGGACTCGCTGCCCGACCCGGACAACATCGAGGTGTTCCGCCGCTACGAGTCGTTCTACCGGCTCCTGGTGCGCGCCACCGACCCGGACCCGGCCCGCCGGTTCGCCTCCGCGCAGGAGATGGCCGAGCAGCTGACGGGCGTGCTGCGGGAGGTCGTCTCGCTGCAGACCGGCCGCGCCCGCCCGTCCCTGTCCACCCTGTTCGGCCCCGAACTCAAGGTCACGGACACGGAGTTGTTCCCGAAGCTGGACGGGGACGTGTCGCTGCTGGGGGCGCGGGTGGTGCGGCCCCGGAAGAAGGCGGGCACCCGCGTCGACGCCGCGCTGCCCGCCGCCAACGGGGCGGCCACTGGGTCGGTCAATGGCTCGGCGGGTGCCGCCCCGGACCTCGTCAAGCAGGTCGACTCCCCCGCCGTGGCCCTCGCCCTGCCCGTGCCGCACGTCGACCCGACCGACCCCAACGCGGGCTTCCTGGCCGGGCTGATGACGACCGCGGCGACCGAACTCCTCGGCGCCCTCGCGTCCGCGCCCTCGCCGTCCGTGGAGACCCGGCTGCGGCAGATCAGGGCCTGGCTGGAGAACGGCGACTCGTACACCGCGCTGGACGCCCTGGCCAAGCTGGAGGACGAGCGGCCCGACGACTGGCGGGTGGTCTGGTACCGGGGCGTGGCCGCTCTCGCGACCCGCGACTTCGAGGCCGCCGCGCTCTCCTTCGACGCGATCTACGACGCCTTCCCGGGCGAGCCCGCGCCGAAGCTGGCGCTCGGCCTCTGCGCCGAGGTGCTGGGGCAGCTGGACAACGCGGCCGAGTACTACCACCTGGTGTGGTCGACCGACCCGAGCTATGTGAGCGCGGCCTTCGGCCTGGCCCGCGTCCAGCTCGCGACCGGCGACCGCGCGGGCTCCGTACGGACGCTGGAGTCGGTGTCGGAGGCCTCGATCCACTACACGGCCGCGCGCGTGGCCGCCGTACGGGCGCGGCTGCGGCGGCGGACCGCGACGGCGGGCGACACGCCGTTCCTGGACGATCTGACCGCGTCCGCCGGACAGGTGGAGGCGCTGGAGGGATACGGTCTGGACGCGGTGCGGCGCGAGCAGTTGTCGGCCGAGGTCCTCGGCTGCGCCCTCGACTGGATACTCTCCGGAGGCCAGGGTTCCGTGCCGCCGACGCGGCCGGAACTGCTCGGCAACGAGCTGGACGAGCGGGGACTCCGCTTCGGCCTGGAGCGTTCGTACCGCACGCTGGCCCGGCTGGCGCGGGGCGGCGAGGAGAGGATCGACCTGGTGGAACGTGCCAACCGTTACCGCCCCCGGACGTGGGTGTAGTTGATGTCCCAGATGCCCCAGCTGTCCGCCTGCCCGAGCTGCGAGGAGCCGCTCGAATCGGGTGACCGCTTCTGCGGCGCCTGCGGGTACGACCTCTCGGCCGTGCCCGCGCCGCCGGACGACCACCCGACGCTGACCATGAACGGCGCGGGATCGCTCCTTCCCGAGGAGGCCACGGACGTGAACTGGCCCGTGGTCCCCCAGCCGGAGGGTCCCGAGAGCGCGCCGACGGTCCATCTGCCCACCGACCTGGCCGGCACCGACTCGGGCGGCACCCCGCTGCCGACCGACTCCCCGCTGCCGCCGACCGGTTCACCGGTCTCCCCGGCCACGGGCGTACGGTTCGACCGGCCGCCGGAGCCCGACGAGTACCCGCTGCAGGCGCCGGACCCACGGGTCGCCGCCGATCTGGGGACCCCGGCCGAGGGCACCAAGGTGTGCGTGGCCTGCCGGTCGGGCCGGGTCGACCCGGACGGCTACTGCGAGAACTGCGGGCACGCCCAGCCCCGCGAACGCGACCACATGGAACAGGAGTCGGGCCCGCTCGCGGCGGTCAGCGACCGCGGGCTGCGCCACCACCGCAACGAGGACGCCTTCGCCGTAGGACAGTGCGCGCTGCCGGACGGGGCGCCCGCGCTCGTGGCGGTCGTGTGCGACGGGGTGTCCTCGGCGACCCGGCCCGACGCGGCCTCGCTGGCCGCGTCGCAGAAGGCGGGTGAGTCGCTGCTGGCCGCGCTGCCGCAGGGCACGCATCCGCAGCAGGCGATGCACGAGGCGATCATCGCGGCCTCGCACGCGGTCAACTCCCTTGCGGAGGAGCCCGCGACGGCCCGCGAGCACGCCCCGCACCAGAACGCGCCGGCCTGCACCCTGGTCGCCTCCGTCGTCACCCCGGCGCTGCTCGTGGTCGGCTGGGTCGGCGACAGTCGCGCCTACTGGATCCCGGTGGACCGCAGTTCACCGCCGGCCCGGCTCACGGAGGACGACTCGTGGGCGGCGCAGATGGTCGCCGCGGGTCTGATGAGCGAGGCGGAGGCCTACGCCGACGAGCGCGCCCACGCGATCACCGGCTGGCTCGGCGCGGACGCGTACGAACTGGAGCCGCACACGGCTTCCTTCAAACCGGACCGGCCGGGTGTAGTGGTGGTGTGCACGGACGGCCTGTGGAACTACGCGGAGTCGGCCGAGGAGATGGCCGAGGTCGTGCCTCCCGATGCCATGGTCCGCCCGCTGCACAGCGCCCAGGTCCTGGTCGGTCACGCGCTGGACGGCGGGGGCCACGACAACGTAACAGTGGCCGTCGTGCCGTTCCCGGCCCCGCCGCAAGGGGCAGTAATCGGCTGAGGCCGCGCAAACGGGGACGGTCTCGGACCGGAGGGGACCGGTCCGCTCATAGTCATCGCCCCATTCAGGTGGGGTAGTTGAGGGGGATCAGAGTAGGTATGGCCAATTTCTCGAAGTCGAACGTGCCGCAGTTCTCGGTGGACGTGTACCAGAACGAGTACCTGCCCGAGGGCGGCCGGGAGGTCAACGCGATCGTCACCGTGACCTCGACCGGCGGCGGCACCGTGGGGAGCGCGGTCGCGGCACCCCATCTGTACTCGCCGGGGCAGGGCCCGGACGCGGCCGTGGCGATCATGGTCGACTGCTCGGGGTCGATGGACTACCCGCCGACCAAGATGCGCAACGCCCGGGACGCCACCGCCGCCGCGATCGACACCCTGCGCGACGGGGTGCACTTCGCGGTGATCGGCGGCACGCACATCGCCAAGGAGGTCTATCCGGGCAACGGGCGGCTCGCGGTCGCCGACGCCACCACCCGCGACCAGGCCAAGCAGGCGCTGCGCAAGCTGAGCGCGGGCGGCGGCACCGCGATCGGCACCTGGCTGCGCCTCGCCGACCGGCTCCTGTCCTCGGCCGACGTCTCCATACGCCACGGCATCGTCCTCACCGACGGCCGCAACGAGCACGAGTCGCCGGAGGACCTGAAGGCCGCCCTCGACGCCTGTGCCGGACGCTTCACCGCTGACGCCCGCGGTGTCGGCACCGACTGGGAAGTGAAAGAAGTCACAGGGATCGCCTCCGCGCTGCTCGGGACGGCCGACATCGTCGCCGACCCGGCCAACCTCGCCGCCGATTTCACGAAGATGATGGAGACGGCGATGGGCAAGGAGGTCGCGGACGTCGCGCTGCGGCTGTGGACGCCGGTGGGCACGGCCATCAAGTTCGTCAAGCAAGTCGCGCCCCGGGTCGAGGAGTTGACCGACCGCCGCACCGAGGCGGGCCCACGCGCCGGGGACTACCCCACCGGGTCCTGGGGAGACGAGTCCCGTGACTACCACGTGTGCGTCGAGGTCCCCGAGGCAGGCATCGGCCAGGAGATGCTCGCCGCCCGGGTCTCGCTGGTCGTCCCGCAGCCCGACGGAACCACTCAGAACCTGGGCGCCCAGGGCCTGGTGAAGGCCGTGTGGACCGACGACATGGTGGCGTCCACGTCCATCAACCCCCAGGTCGCGCACTACACCGGCCAGGCCGAACTGGCGCAAGTCATCCAACAAGGTCTCGATCTTCGCAAATCGGGTGATGTCGATGGAGCAACGGCCAAACTGGGACGGGCCGTTCAGCTCGCCAGCGTCTCCGGAAACGCGGATACTGCGAAACTGCTTGCGAAGGTGGTGGACGTGGTCGATGCCGCGGCGGGTACTGTGCGACTGAAGGCGAAGGTCGCGGAGGCCGACGAGATGACCCTCGAAACACGGTCCACAAAGACTGTTCGTGTAAAAAAGTGACCTAGCCAGAACAACCCTGCGAGAAAGGGGGACGAGCCGACATGCCGACCTGCCCGAACGGACACCAGTCGGGTTCCGACGACTGGTGCGAGGTCTGCGGTCACCGCATGGCCGGTGCCGTACCCCCGCCCCCTCCCCCGCCTCCCCCCGGCGGCGGCTACGGCTTCCCGCCGCCCGCGCGCCCGAACTCCGAGGCGGAGCTCTGCCCGCAGTGCCGTACGCCCCGTGAGGGCGGTGCGCCGTTCTGCGAGGAGTGCCGGTGGAACTTCCTCACCAACACGGCCACCTCGTACACCCCGGCGGCCCCGCGCCCGTCGAACCCCGGCCCGAGCCCGGCGGCCCGCTTCCAGCAGCCGCCGCCCGGTCCGACGTACGGCGGTGACTCCTACGAGTACCAGGGCTCGCGCCCCTCACAGATGAACCGCCCGGCCGAGCCGATACCCCCGTTCGGCAACGAACCGACGAACCGGTCGGCGAGGCCGGGAGGTGCGGGTGGACCCGGAGGGCCCGGAGGCGCCGGCGGTCCTGGAGGCCAAGGGGGACCCGGCGGTCCTGGGGGTCCGAACGGTCCCGGTGCCTTCGGTGGGGAGCGGCAGCAGGGCGGTCCTGGCGCCCCCGGCGGCGCGCAGGGCTTCGGCGGCGAACGGCAGGGCGGTCCCGGTGGGGCTGGTGGCCCCGGTGGCCAGGGTTCGCAGGGCTTCGGCAATGAGCGGCAAGGTGGGCCCGGCGGCCCCGGCGGCTCGCAAGGTTTCGGCAACGAGCGGTCGGGGGGCCCCGGCGGTCCGTCGGGCTTCGGCGGTGAGCGCCAGGGCGGCGGTCCCGGTGGCGCGTCGGGCTTCGGTGGCGAGCGGCAGGGCGGCCCGGGCGGGACTTCAGGTTTCGGCGGTGAGCGTCAGGGCGGTGGCCCCGGCGGTGCGTCCGGCTTCGGCGGCGAGCGGCAGGGCGGCGGTCCCGCGCCCTTCGGCGGCAACGACCCGGCCGGCCCGCCGCGACCGTTCGGCAACGACCCCTCCGGCCCGCCCCCGCCTCCGCCCTTCGGCAACGAGGCGTCCGGTCGGCGGCCGTTCGGCAATGAGCAACCCCCGGGCCCCGGCGGCCAGTTCGGCAACGAGCGCCCCGGCCAGGGCGACTTCGGCGGTGGCCGCCCCGGTGCCTTCGGCGGCGAGCGGCAGGGCGGTGGTCCCGGTGGTCCCGGCGGCCCCGGCGGCGCACAGGGCTTCGGCGGCGACCCCTCCGGTCCCCCGCGACCGTTCGGCAACGAGCCCTCGAACCCGCAGGGCCCCTCCAACTTCGGCCCCGACCCCTCGCGGCCGGTCCCGCCGCCGCCAGGACCCACGCCCCCCGCGGGCCCGGGTCAGACGAGCGGCGCCCCGCAGGCGTTCCAGCAGTCCGCCCCGTCGGCCCCGCCCGGGTTCCCGCAGGAGACGAGCCGTCCGCAGCAGGGCGGCCCGTCCTTCGGCGGCGGTGACGACGACTGGGTGATCTCCCCGCCGACCCCCGGCTCCCCGGCCGGTCCCGGTGGTCCCGGACAGGGCGGTGGCGGCTACGGCTACCCGCAGCCCGGTTCCACCCAGGCCCCGCCCCCACCCCGCCCGGCGTACCAGCAGCCGACGACCTGGCTGGCGACGATCGGCCCGGACCGCGAGTACTTCATGGCGATGATGCAGCGCTCGGGTCCGGAGGCCGCGGGTCTCAACCTGCCCGCGTACTCCCCCGAGCAGCAGCGCCAGCTCACCGGCAACCAGATCACCATCGGCCGCCGTCGGCACTCCACCGGCGAGTCCCCCGACATCGACCTGTCGGTGCCGCCGGAGGACCCGGGCGTCTCGCACCAGCACGCGGTACTGGTCCAGCAGCCCGACGGCAGCTGGGCGGTCGTCGACCAGAACTCGACGAACGGTACGACGGTCAACGGCGGCGAGGAGCCCATCCAGCCCTTCGTCCCGGTGCCGTTGCAGGACGGGGACCGGGTGCACGTCGGCGCGTGGACGACGATCACGGTCCGCAGGGGATGACGGACGTCACTGGAGGGGCCAGCTGTACGGCCCCTCCGGATCGTCCAGCCACGCCCGCACCCGGCCGTCGGCGACCGTGACGCCGTAGCGCTCGCGTCCCGGTCTCCCTTCGCGCTCCCACAGCTCGCGGGCGTCCTGCGGGTCGAGGGTGCCGTGGGTGAGGGTGAGCAGGAAGCGGAAGAGTTCGTGGTCGCCGGACCGGTGCGGGATCCCGTCCCCCGGGGCGGGCCCGGTGCCGCGCAGGGGCACGAAGTACGCGGCGGTGTCGAGGAAGGTGCCCTCGGCGTGCTCGGCGTCCCGCACGGTGAGCGCGATCAGTCCGGTGGCGAGCGGGGCCAGGACGCGGGCGCCTGGACGGCACTGGGCGAGCCAGGCGGGCGGCACCGAGGGCAGGGCGCAGGTCGCGATGATCCGGTCGTAGGGGGCGTGTTCGGGGACTCCGCGGGCGCCGTCGCCGGTGACGACTCTCGGGCGGTACCCGGCCTCGGCGAGGTGGGTGCGCGCGGACTCGGTGATCTCCGGTTCCAGGTCGACGGTGGTCACCAGGCCGTCGCCGAGCCGATGGGCGAGCAGCGCCGCGTTGTAGCCGGTGCCCGCGCCGATCTCCAGCACCCGGCTGCCGTCCGTCACCTCCAGCTCGACGAGCATCCTGGCCATCAGCGAGGGCTGGCTGCTGGACGACACCAGCTCCCCGTCCCGCAGCCGGGTGGCCAGCGGGACGTCGGCGTACACCCCGCGCAGCCAGCGCTCCCGGACGCGCGGGTCGGGGCTGCCGCCCCACAGCCGCTCGTAGCCGCC
Organism: Streptomyces sp. NPDC050548; assembly: GCF_044457385.1. Classification (NCBI taxonomy): domain Bacteria; kingdom Bacillati; phylum Actinomycetota; class Actinomycetes; order Kitasatosporales; family Streptomycetaceae; genus Streptomyces; species Streptomyces sp. NPDC050548. The sequence continues at coordinate 427,004 of NZ_JBITGV010000006.1, read as the reverse complement.
GGCGACGCCGACGTAGTAGTAGGGCACGAAGAGATGCCGCGGCACCGCCTCGAACACCGCCCGCCACCCCGGGTCCGCGTCCCACGCCCCGCTCAGCCCGATCCGCCGCACCAGCTCCGCCCGCGCGGGGCCGGCCACGGCGTCCAGTTCCCTCCCGAGAGCGTGCGCACCCATACGTCCACTGTCCTGCGGTACGGCCGGGGAGGCGAGCGGTCCGCTCCTCGGTCAAGGTCCTAAGTCCGAAGTCCTCGGTAATGCACGGATCGTTTGTAACAACTTTCTGTAGCTGGTGAAAGCCCAGCTCAGGACGGGTGCCGGGGGCGGCTCGTCGGCCAGTTCCGGAGCGTAGTCAGGCGGAGGGTGGCCGGACGGTGCCGCCCTCGACCGACCGGCGCCAGGCACCGGAACGCAACAACTGGGTCTTCACCCGCGACCACCACGGGGTCCGGCTCCTGGTCTTGAATGCGGCCTCATCCCGCACCGCGTCGGCAAGCTGCCGGTCTGCTAGGTCAACGGTCTTCGCGAAGTCCTCGACCTCCGCCCACTTCTCGTCGGCCGCAGCCCACATGTCCGCGTTGCTGTGGTGAGCCGTGGCACGGGCGTGCAGCTCGCGCCACTCCGAGAGGGCACGGTTCCAGTGGTTGAACGCCGCCAGGGAGAGAGTGTCCAGGGCCCGGATCGCGGGCGAGCCGAACATCTCCAGTTGAGCCTGCATCAGCATGAACGCCTTGAATTCACCCTCGGCATCGAGGAGGGCTGCCTTGGCTGACTTGGTGTGGAGTACGTCCGCCCGGTGCTGAGCCAGAACCCGGCGTACCCGCAGTGCCTCAGGGAGTCCCGTTGTCGTTTGTGCTCATTCCGTCGCGCCCCCGTCGAGACGCAGGCCGATAGTGCGAAGCTTCGCGTAATCGGCGTCGGTGAGTTCCGGCGCGCGCTCCACGATCTTCTGCACGTAGTGCTTGACGGAAAGCTGAGCGGCGCGCGCCTTACGGGCGCGCTCATGCGCTGCCTCGGGCGAGATGGTGTACTTCCTCGGCACGGGATCTGCCCCTTCACGGGTGATCTCTCCGTGCCCCTCACGGTTGCGCGGCCGGGTTCCTCGGCGACCGCTCCCCTCCCCGATATCCGGGGCCGATTCAATAATAGCCGCTTTTCTAAGCCGCTAAACCCTCACCCAGCCCCGCCACCCGGATTCTGTAGGTTCCTATTTATTCGAACCGGCCATTTAACGAAATAGGGGCCTGCCCCCTGATCCGGTGCCGGTCGGAATTAGGCGGCAGGCCCGATACCCAGCATAATCGAGTTACGAAACCTTTCCCACCGGCCGAATCAGGCGGATCGAATGGAAGACGAAATGAATGCCGCTGCGGCGGCCCGGCGACTGGGCGTTTCCGAGCCTGCCGTCCGCAAGATGATGTCGGCCGGTCGGCTGCACAACCGGGCCCGCACCGGCCCGGCGCTCGTCGCCTCGGCCGACGTCGACCGCGTCATGACCGAGCGACGCACTGAAGCCCTCGGCCGCCACCCGGACACGATGGCGTTCGCCCGGCAGGTACGGGCACAGCTCTGGCCCGAGGAGGCCCTCACACGTGAGGTCGTCCTCGCCGACGGCCGCACAGAACGCTGGGCCACTGGCGGGTACTACCCGGCCGCCGGACAGGTCGCCCCGGCCTCGGGCCGGGAGGCCCTGCGTACCCTCACCCCGGACGCGGCAGCCGTGTTCGGCCGAGCCGCCGTGGAGGTCGCCGCCACGGACCCGAAGGCGTTTGCCGGGTCGTGCAGGTTCTGCTTCGCCGACACGAGTGCCCGGGTGCACGGCGGACTCCGGCCGACCGACGCTCCGCCGTACCGGGTGCTGCTCGGGGAGCCGTGCGCAGCCGACGTGCAGTGCTGGCGGGCCGAGGGTGAATCCCGGCGGCAGGAGGTGACCCGGCTGAGGATCACCGAGGAGCGCGCCCGGCGGTCGGCCGAACAGGACCGCACCCGGAGGGAGTTCCGGGCCGCACAGGACGCAGCCCGTACGGCCGCTCAGCGGCTCCAGAGCGCGACTCAGGCCATGTCGACCCCTCGATACGCCGTCAGGCGGCAGCTCAGGCCCGGAGCCGGGCCACCTTCAGCCACACGCCGGTTCCGGGCTGGAAGCGCGTCAGCACGGTGCCCCCGGGCTGCGACTGCGACGCCCACCACCAGTGCGCCGCGCACGCGGAGAGCGACCGTCAGGCGGCCCTGAAGCCCGGGTTCTACCGGCGGCCGTCATGAAGTCCGGGGCGTGCGCCTGCACGGGCGAGGGCCGCAGCTTGCGGCCGTGCCTGGCGCACTTCGCCGCCCTGCCGCCCGCCGAGCGGAGCCGGGTTCTCCTACGGCTCGGCCTCTCCAACCCTCGCCCATCCAGGAGGAGTTGACCATGTCCGGTGAACTGGACCGAGAACGCGTACGGATAGCCGAGGCCGGGCGGGAGGCGCTGGCCGACATCCAGCGAGCCTCGGCCGAGGCGTCGGCGGCCGTCGTGCGAGTGATCGAGCAGCAGACCGGCATCACGCTGGCCCCCGTGAAGCCGTCCGTGATGGACGCTCACTTCTCCGAGCTGGTCCGGATGGAGCGGCAGGCCGCCGCGTACGTCGAGGCGATGCGGATCGTCCGGCAGTGGATGCTGCCCACCGATCCGCGTCGCCTCGGCGAGCTGATGCCCGAGCTGCTGGAGGACGTGCGGGAGCAGATCGCGGACAGCTTGGTCCGGGCGGGCCTCAGTTGAACACTTCCCCCTCACTGATCAACCCCGGGCAGCGCAGGAGGCTGCGGGCCTTCGTCGCCGACCACCCGGGCCTTACGCGCCCCGAGCTCATGGCGGCGGCCGACCGCGTCCAGATGCGGATGCTCATCACCGACGGCCTGACCGAGGTCCACAACCGGTCGATGGTCCGGCAGGACGACGACGGCCGGTACTGGCCCGCCTGAGCTGGGTGGACCACTTGCCGGCCTTTAACTAAATCGGTCCGTGCCCCGCCTCGAACTCCGCCACGCCCGGTTCGTTGTCCAGCCAGTGCTGGCACACCGTCCAGTGGACGCGCGAGCTGCCCTCGTCCCTTACGTACACGTCCGCCACGAGCGGCCCGTCACACCACTTCTTGCCGTGCGTGCTGCACACGGTGTTGTCCCGTTGCGGCTGCGGGGCGGGCCATCGTTCGATCTCCACGATGTGGGACTTCATGACACGGCAGCGTAGCCGTGTCCTCGTGTTGTCCCCAGCCGGGGACAACACGAGGACACGGGAGCAGTTGTCCCGGGACACGGGGACAGGCCGCCGGGACAGAGCAGGGACACAGGGACAGCCGACAGGGACAAGGACAAGGGCCGTGACACCAGGCGGGACATGTCCCTGTCGGCTGTCCTGCCTGATGTCCCCGTGTCCGGCCCGAGCGGGATCAGAGGACCCGCCTCCGGTGCTCCGATGGCAAGAGAGCGGGACAGCTACAGGCCGAGCCGTCAGAGTCTGACGGCGATCATCGTCAAGGTCTGATCAGGATGGCCGTCAGGTGCCGATCAGCACGTTGACCAGGTACCTGACGACCGTTCTGGCCTGGGTATGTTCTCTGGCCGCGCAGCCCTGACGCGTCAAGGGCGCTCACACGCTGAGCGCCCGGCGCGCGTCGCTGATGAGCCGGTGCGCGTCGGCCCCGTAGACGGCCGACTCCCGCAGCGTGTTCCAGGTACGGAGGTAGGTGCTGACGCTGGTCTCGTCCTCCACCCAGAGTTCCGAGTGCCACGTCTCGACGATCACGCGGCTGTCGTCGTAGACCCAGAAGGCTGTGGCGGGCGGGATCTTGAGCGAGGCACTGAGCGGGACGATGCCCAGCTCCACCGTGTCCAGACCGACGGCGCCTGACAGCCGGTCGAGCTGTGCGGCCAGTATCGACGGCGGACAGACGAGCGCCCGGAGCGCGGCCTCCCACAGAAGGAGGTGGAAGCGCTTCGCAGGGTCGTACAGCGCCTCCTGCCGCTTGATACGGGAGCGGACGGCTTCCTCCGTGTCCCGGGGCGACTGCTGGAGTTCGGCGTACCGGGTGAAGATCGACCGGGCGTAGTCGGGGGTCTGGAGGATCCCGAAGATGATGGATGACTCCCAGCCTCGGAACACCGAGGCGTCACCGTGGGCGGCCAGGTGGGTGTCCTGCACGGGCTTGTGCCCCGAGGCGAGCTGCCGCCGCCATGAGCGGATGTGGGACTCGAACCCCCTCAGCCGGGCGAGGAGTTCGTCGTACGCGTCCGGCTGGCCGGTCCCACCGGCCCAGGCTCGGAGGTCGTCGGGGGTGGCGGTCTGGCGGCCGTTCTCCAGCTTGGAGACCTTGGGCTGTGGCCAACCGAGGCGCCGGGCGAGCGCGGAACCGGTGAGCCGACCGTCCGGCGCGGTGAGCCTCAGCTCACGCAGCCGGACCCCGAGCGCTTCGCGCGCCTGCTGGTAGTCGGTGGTCACCGGTTCCGCTCCCTGCTACTCGCTGGCGGCGAGCCTCGCCGCGAACTCCTCGTACGGCACGGCGTAGTGCGTGGCGGCGTCGCGCGCCTGGCAATAGCGGTTGACCTCCACGGGTTCCGTGATCAGCTCCACACTGACGAGGTCGTCGGCGTCGTCGAAGTTGAGCCGGGCCACCAGCCGGGAATCGAAGAGCCAGAAGTCCTCGTCGGGAAGCTGGAGGCGCTCGGCCTCGGGCCGCCAGATCTGCCGGATGTCCTCACCGACGGAGCTGTTCCGCCGGGCGTTGTCGAGCAGGTAGAGCTGCCCCGGGGTCGGCGGATTGTCGACGACGCGGACGCGCTCGAACCGCTTGCCGAGGGCGGTCTGTTCGCGGCGCTCGGCACACCACTCGGGGTCCCTGCCCTCCCAGTCGACGGACTCGCCCCGGAGGAACTGCGTGTAGGTGTCGGTGACTTCGTCTGAGGCGTACCGGCGCCGGGTCTCCAGCCTCCACGCCGTGTGCTGGAACTGGGTGAACAGCCGGTCGAACTCGTCCAGGCCGATGATGTCCGGCACGCGTACGACCTCCTTGGGGCCGAAGTCCACGAGCAGTTCGCGCGGGACGATGATGGGCACCTCGCCGTCACCGAGGTGCCGCAGGCGGGCGATGTCGTCAGGGTCGGTGAGCGCCGGTCCGTGAATGATCACTTCGCCGGTGTCGAGGTCTTCGTGCACGGCCGGGCAGCCATTCACGCCGCTGCCCGTGCCGTTGAAGCGCAGCCGTCGCGCCATGATCAGTTCCTTTCGCCGGGTACTGACTCCTTCATGATCACCGTGCTCGGGAGTGGACGGTACGGATCCGCCGGGCCCTCGTGGATATAAACGGCTATAGATAACCCCTACCCGAGAATAATCGGGTATAGGCGCTAGCCCTCTCAACTGGCCCACCAGAACGCTGAGTTCATGGTCACAGCACAGCAAGAGCCGGGCACCTCGGATGCCACAGCGGCGGTCGAGACTCTGCGGGAAGCACTGACGTCGGCGGGGATCGTACTGCCGTCTTTGGGGGCGGACGCAGCGTCGCCCTCTCTGAACCTGATCAACCTCGGCCGGGTGCGGGCAGACGTCGCCCTCCGGCTGGCCGACGTGATCCAGCGGGGGTGCGCATGAACACGTACGCGCCGGAGCCCGGCGAGCTGGTGTACGACGAAGCCACTCGCAAGGTCGGCCGAGTGATGGGGAACGAGGGGCCGTACTGGCAACTGAGGCCGGTCGGCGGCGGGTTGGAGTGGGATGCACGCGGCCCCCTGAGGCCCGCTACGGCGGCGGAGGGGCTGTCGGCAGGCGTGGCCCTGGCGAACGCCCGCAGCCGAGGTGAGACAGCGTGAGTACGCCTGCTGTGGACACGTCGGCCATGTCCGCAGAGTGCGCGGTCGCCCAGCAACCCGGCTATGAGGACCTGCACGACCAGTGCAGGCAGACCCAGGACATCCCCCTGCCCCACGGCGGCGGCCTGCTACTCCAACGGCGTTGCGGATGCACCTGCCACAGGCCCGAGTAGTCCCCAACAGCACGGAGCCCGGTCGGGCGTCATCACCGGCAGGGCTCCGTTGCGCGCGGCGTAGCCCTCAACCTCATTGCCGGCTGACCAAGTTGACGAGGCCCCGCGCGATCCGGGGCCCCTCCGTTGTCAGCAGCGACTGTCACAATCTCATGCATGAGTGATGAGCTGGCGTCGCCCGACATGTCCATGGCCCTCGACGCTCCGCAGAACGCTCCCCTGGTGAGTGAGTGGCTGCTCGGCACGAGCGCTGTGCTCGCGTATCACCTCGGGAAGACCGACGTCGCCCGGATGATCGCCGATGTGTCGTCGGCGGAGGTTCGGCTCTGGAACACCGAGTACAACGAGGAGGGTTACCGGATCGTGCTCGTGGTGGAGCCGGGCCTGTATCCGACGTACACCGACCCCGAGTTGGACAGCATCGCCGAGGTGATACGCGACGTGCTGTGGGGCTCGGGCAAGTCTGTTGACAGCTTGTCGCCCGGCCGTCGATCCCTCGCCTCGGCCCGGACTGGCGCAGGCAGGTGAAGACCGCCGACGGCCCCAAGCCGAGCAACCAGGGCCGGAGGCAGCAGCTCGAACCCGGCCACCCGGTCGAGGACCAGCTCCGCTTCACCAACGAGTGGGAGCTGAACGTGTACCGCGTGTTGCGGGAGCGCCAGGCCGCCCTGCCCGACACCGAGACGATCGGGATCATGCCGCTCGGGGGCATGCGGGTGCGGGGCTGGACCTTCGAGCCCGACTTGCTGATCACCTATCGCGGGTACGCCGGAGTGATCGAGATCGACGGCCCTCAACACAAGGGCCACGCCGGTTACGACCACAGCCGCACCCGTCTGTTCCTGCACTCCGGCGTCAAGATGGTAGACCGGCTGAACGTGCAGGAAGTGAAGAACCGGGCCGAGGTGGAGAAGTTCGTGGACGGCTTTCTGGCGCAGCTCACGCGGTAGACAGCACGGAGCCCCCACCGTTCGGCGGGGGCTCCGTCACGTTCGGTGGATCAGGCAGCGGCGACCCACTTCAGCCGGTCCGGCACAGGGTCCCTCCATCCCTGCGATGGCGTGATGCGCACCTGTCCGAGGGCATCCGGGACCAGCAGCAGCGCCGCTACGGCACGCTGGCGATGGACGTCAGCCGCCTGCCACCAGGCAATCAGATCCGCCTCGGGGTCGGCCGGGAGAAACTCCGCGAGCGGGGCGGGCGTGGTGAGCTTGGTCAGCTTGGCCTCCAGAACTGCGATGTCCTGCTCCAGTTCCTCCATGTCGGCGGTGCGCTGGATACGGGCGCGGGCTGTCTTCGGCTGGGGTGCTGCCTCCAGCTCCTCCAACTCGGTCCGGAGCCCCGTCAGTCCGGTGCGCGTCGCCTGCTCCTCCGGGCCCCCGGCCGGGCGCTCACGGAGCCGGGCGACCCGGTGGGGCGCGGACAGATACGCGAGGATGACACCCAGCTCGGGCTTCGCCTCGCCGGTCCCCGGATCGACGGCCGCCAGGTTGCCGATGAGGATGCGGTCCACCTCCGCCTTGTCGACGCGGACGCAGCCCTTCTCGGCGCACTCGTAGCCGGGCACCCCGGCCTTGCGGCAGCGGACCGTGATCGGACCGTCGCAGGGGTTGCAGCGCAGCGTGGTGGTCAGGACGTGCTGCACGCCCGTGTCGAGGTAGGTACGCCGGGACGGGTCGGCGAACAGCCGCTGGACCCGGCCGAACACCTCGCGGGACACGATCGGCTCGTACCCCTCCCACTGCACCGGGATCAGCGTGTCCTTGTGCTTCCTCAGCCCCGCGTAGGCGGGCCGGGTCAGCATCTCCCGCAGGTTGCCGTCGTGGAAGGGCTTGCCGGACGCGTTGACGAGGCCTCGCTGCGCCCATTCCTGCGCGATGGCATAGACGGCCTCAGGGAGCGCGTCGTCCCCGACGGAGTTGCTGTAGAGCAGCGCCACAGACTCATCACCCAGCCGGTTGTCCCGTACTCCGGCCGCACGGACGAACAGTTCGGCGATGAGCTTCCCGTCACCCGCGCCCGGGTACTGACGGACGCAGCGGGGACGGCCGTCCATCACTTCGTACTCCCGGGCGTAGCCGAACGGGATCTTGCCGTGCGGACGACCCTCCCCTGCGGCGGAGTTCACACCTCGCTGCGTCCGGGCGGACAGGCGCCGGGCCTCCTTCTCCGCGTCGAGGATGCCTCGGTTCAGGAGGTCGTAGTCGTTGTAGTTCCGGGGGTCGTACGGCTGACGCTCGTCGCTCGTCACGTGGATCAGGTAGCCGCCTGCCTCGCACAGCTTGATGATCCGGTTTCCAACCCCCATCTCGCGGGCGAGACGGCTGATCTCCCACAAGACCAGGACGTCACCGGGCTTACCGAAAGCGCCGGTCGCGAGGTCGTCCATCAGCTTGTCGAAGTCGTCGCGCGCCTTGGCGGCGTACTTGCTGGCGCTGCCGGTGTCCTTGTACGGCTCGCCCCACGTCCAGGGGCCGTACTCCAGCTCGGAGGCGAGGTTGCCGCTGTGCTGGTCGGTGATGCTGCGGGCCGTCCGCCCCTTGCCCTTGCTGACGCGCAGGTACTCCCGCGCGGTCCGGGTCGCCACCTCGACGGCTATGTGTGCGGTTACAGTAGCCATTGCCCCTCCTCGCCCCCTTGCGTCCACTTACACCCCCAATTCTGGTACCTACGGTCCGTCCTTAACCTCCGCCACGGCGTCTGAGACCATGGGGGCGTGAAAGAGATTCGGCGCGGCACGCTTCAGGAGCAGACCTTCTACGAGCAGGTCGGCGGGGAGGAGACCTTCCGTCGGCTCGTTCACCGTTTCTACGAGGGTGTCGCCGAGGACCCGCTGCTGAAGCCCATGTATCCGGAGGAGGACCTGGGCCCCGCCGAGGAGCGCCTGACTCTCTTCCTGATCCAGTACTGGGGCGGTCCCACGACGTACAGCGACAACCGCGGCCACCCGCGGCTGCGCATGCGCCACGCCCCGTTCCAGGTCGACCGGGCCGCGCACGACGCCTGGCTGAAGCACATGCGGGTCGCCGTCGACGAACTCGGCCTGTCCGAGGAACACGAGCACACGCTGTGGAACTACCTGACGTACGCGGCGGCTTCGATGGTGAACACAGAAGGCTGAACAGTCTTTGCCTTGTGCGGAGTTGAACGGCGCGCTCAGCGCACGCTGACGCCGAGTGCGCCGACTCCCGCCCTGCGTACGGCGATCGAGCCGTACGGCGTGCGCAGCCGCAGCCACGCGCCGGACGAGAAGAGGCCCGGCTCCCCGCCGGGGCGCAGGAATCCGAGCGACTGGGCGGCGTGCACAGCGCGCACCGGCAGCGAGGTGTCCCCGACCGTCCGGGACCAGATCTCCCGCCCTATGCGGTCGAGTTCGGTGCGGGTACGGCCCTCCGGCGCCAACTCCTGCGTACGGGACCGGAATTCGGCGACCCCGGCGGCGATCATCCCGCGCAGCGCCTGTGGTTCCGGCAGCCCGGACTCGGGAGCCCAGCCGCCGCGCGGCGGCAGCACGCCGGCCCAGGGTGGGCCGGTCACCGCGGCCGGTACCCGGGCCGTGGCCGCCGACTCGTCGAGGGATTCCAGGAGTTCACCGGCGGAGACGGTCACGTCGAGCGTGTCGTCGAGTTCGTTCTCGTACGGCTTGGCGAGGCGCACCGCGCGGATGGCGAGCACCTCGAAGGACGGCGGACGCCCGAAGACGGCGAGGGCCGTGCCGGCCGCCTGGAGGCGGACGGCGGCGCCGCGGTCGTAGTGGAGCAGCCGGGAGAGGAAGGCCGCGAGGTCCGCCGTCTCCCCTTCGTCGGCGAGATGGAGGACCGTCATGCCGCGACGGCCTCCTCCTCGTCGTCGTCCCGGTATTCCTCCAGGAACTCCCGTTCCTCGGAGGTGATCCGGCGCGGTCGTTGTGCCTCGAAGTCGAACGGCACTATGACCGTGGCGGCCCGGACGTAGACCTGGTCGCCGTCCTTCACCTCGTAGGCGATGGTGAAGGACGCCGCCCTGATCTCGGTGACCCACAGCTCGATGTCCACGGGCGCGTGCCGGTGGACGAGCTGGCGTTTGTAGTCGATCTCGTGGCGCGCCACGACCGAGCCCTGCTTGAAGTCCTTGTCCGGGCGGAACAGGAAGTCGATACGGGCTTCCTCCAGGTAGCGGAGGAAGACCACGTTGTTTACGTGGCCGTACGCGTCCATGTCCGCCCAGCGCAGCGGGCAGCGGTAGATGTGGCGCAAGAAGATCAGCCCCGGGTCAGCTTCTTGTAGGTGGCGCGGTGCGGACGCGCGGCGTCCGGGCCGAGCCGCTCGACCTTGTTCTTCTCGTAGGACTCGAAGTTGCCCTCGAACCAGAACCACTTGGAGTCACCCTCGTAGGCGAGGATGTGGGTGGCCACCCGGTCCAGGAACCACCGGTCGTGGGAGACGACCACGGCCGCACCCGGGAACTCCAGCAGCGCGTTCTCCAGCGAGCCCAGGGTCTCGACGTCGAGGTCGTTCGTCGGCTCGTCGAGGAGCAGCAGGTTGCCGCCCTGCTTGAGGGTGAGCGCGAGGTTGAGGCGGTTGCGCTCACCGCCGGAGAGGACGCCGGCCGGCTTCTGCTGGTCGGGGCCCTTGAAGCCGAACGCGGAGACGTAGGCGCGGGAGGGCATCTCGACCTGGCCGACGTTGATGTAGTCCAGCTCGTCCGAGACGACGGCCCACAGCGACTTCTTGGGGTCGATGTTCTCGCGGCTCTGGTCGACGTAGGAGATCTTGACGGTCTCGCCGACCTTGATGGAGCCGGAGTCCGGGGTCTCCAGGCCCTGGATCATCTTGAAGAGGGTCGTCTTGCCGGCGCCGTTCGGGCCGATGACGCCCACGATGCCGTTGCGCGGGAGCGTGAAGGAGAGGTCGTCGATGAGGACCTTGTCGCCGAAGGCCTTGGAGAGGTTGCTGACCTCGACGACGATCGAGCCCAGACGCGGGCCCGGCGGGATCTGGATCTCCTCGAAGTCCAGCTTCCGCATCTTGTCCGCCTCGGCGGCCATCTCCTCGTAGCGGGACAGACGCGCCTTGGACTTGGCCTGACGCCCCTTGGCGTTGGACCGCACCCAGTCCAGCTCCTCCTTCAGGCGCTTGGCGCGCTTGGCGTCCTTCTGGCCCTCGACCTTGAGGCGGGAGGCCTTCTTGTCGAGGTAGGTGGAGTAGTTGCCCTCGTAGGGGTGGGCGCGGCCGCGGTCGAGTTCGAGGATCCACTCGGCGACGTTGTCCAGGAAGTACCGGTCGTGGGTGACGGCGACGACGGTGCCGGGGTACTTCGCGAGGTGCTGCTCCAGCCACTGGACGGACTCGGCGTCCAGGTGGTTGGTGGGCTCGTCGAGGAGCAGCAGGTCGGGCGCTTCGAGGAGCAGCTTGCAGAGCGCGACGCGGCGGCGCTCACCACCGGAGAGGTTGGTGACGGGCCAGTCGCCGGGCGGGCAGCCCAGGGCGTCCATGGCCTGCTCCAGCTGGGTGTCCAGGTCCCACGCGTTGGCGTGGTCCAGGTCCTCCTGGAGCTTGCCCATCTCGTCGAGCAGGGCGTCGGAGTAGTCGGTCGCCATCAGCTCGGCGACCTCGTTGAAGCGCTTGAGCTTGCCCATGATCTCGGCGGCGCCGTCCTGCACGTTCTCCAGGACCGTCTTCGACTCGTCGAGCGGGGGCTCCTGCAGCAGCATGCCGACGCTGTAGCCGGGCGACAGGAAGGCGTCGCCGTTGGAGGGCTGCTCAAGGCCCGCCATGATCTTGAGAACGGTGGACTTACCGGCACCGTTAGGTCCGACCACACCGATCTTCGCGCCGGGCAGGAAGCTCAGCGTCACATCGTCAAGGATGACCTTGTCGCCGTGCGCCTTGCGCGTCTTGCGCATGGTGTAGATGTACTCAGCCAAGAGAAACCGTCCGGCAGCTTGAAATCTGGAGTGGGCAGATGTAGTCCATCTTGCCTGACCCCTGGCCCTCGGGGGAAACGCGTATGGACGAGGGGGCTGTGAGCTGGGGCTCGGCCGTGTGCTGTACCGCTCAGCCCTGCTGTCCGGGCTTGCGGTCCCGCAGCAGGATCAGGGCCGTGGCGCCGATGCCGACCAGGCCGAGGGCGACGACCGTGATCATCGGGGTGATGGCGGAGCCGCCCGTCTCGGCGAGGTTGGTGTCGACGGAGGTGCCGCCCACCGTGGCGGGGCTGGGCTCGCTGAGCGTCTGCGTCACGGCGCCGCCCGCGTCGCTCTGCGTCCGGCAGTCGAGGACCCCGGCGAACCGCTTCGCGTAGCCGTGCGGCGCCGTGATCGTGAAGTCGTACGCCTGGTCCTCCTGGAACGGGATCGTCACCGTCTGGGAGTCCCCGGCGTCGATGCCGTGCTCGACGCCCATGAGCGTGAAGGTGAACGTCTCGTCGCCCTCGTTGGCCGCCGTGATGTCCACGCCGCCCGCGGCACAGTTCTTCCGTGCCGACAGTGCCGGTATCGCCCCCGTCTTCGCCCAGTCCGCGTCGGCGGCGGCGGAGACGGTCGACTCGCTGGAACCGGCGAGGATCTGCGTCTGGCTCCTGTTCTCGGAGGTGAAGGCCCGGCCGACGGGCACGGTGGTGGAGGCCTGCACGGTCAGCTGGGCCGATCCGTCCGCCGCGTCCTCGGGGACGTCGAAGAAGACCTGGCTGCCGTCCGCCGCGGACGTGACGGCCTTGCCGTCCTTGTCGACGATGCGCACCCCGGTCGTGACGGCGTCCGAGGGCGGTGTCAGCGTCACGCCGTTCGCGTTGGTGTGCACCGTCACCGGGCCGAGCCGCTCGCCGGGGTGACCGGAGACCGCGGGCGGGTCGAGGGTCAGCGAGGCCTGCGGCTCCGCGACGTCACGCGCGCTCTTCTGCAGATAGTCCGCGAGCTTCTCGGCCTGCGGGTCGACCGCGTCGACGTCGGCGCCGTCCGAGTAGCGCCAGATGGCCACCTGGGTGCCGGCCGCCGCGTCGCTCTCGGTCAGGCCCTTGGTGCCGGCCTTCGCGGAGAGCGCCGCGAGGTCGTTCACCTGCGGGTAGGAGTGCTGCAGGATCCAACGGATCTTGCCCGCGCTCTTGTTGGTGCCCAGCGATGTGCCGCTCCACGCGGTCTCGTGGTACTTGGCGTCGCGCTGGGTGGGGTTCTGGAGATCGACGCAGTACGTCTGCAGGGTGCCGCCGCCGTCCACGGACATCTCGAACAGGCCCGCGGAGACCTGTACTTCGCTGCCGCCGGCGTCGTGGATCACGGCGTCGCCGTATGTCTTGAGCCCGCCTATCGTGGCCGTCGCCCCGCCCTGGGTCTGCGGTGTCTCGTCGGCGAAGGCCGGGCCCGCGCCGGCCAGCACTCCGGCGGCGACGAGTCCGCACGCCCAGGCAGCGGCGACGAAGCGCACGGCGCCCCGGCCACGTGGTGACAGCGCGGAGAAGACAGACAACGCAGAAGACACGGAATTCCCCTTCGAGCAGGACCCATGGGCGTGGGGGGCGTGGCGTGGTCCCACCAGCAGAATCTGTAGCGCCGAGAGCTGTGCCCGAGCTATGTCCGGCATCCTAAGGAGGCGGGCGCACCACGTTCTCCAGTCGGGTGATCCGATAACCGTTCCGAATCGGAATCGTTATCGCCAAGATCACCCGCGAGCGGGGCTTATCGACAAATCCACCGAGTCATTCGGAACGCATTCATCGATAAGCCGCGGATAAGCCGTAGTTCGATCAGCTCGGGGCATTCACTGACATCACGTCACCGCGACGGGCTCGCCCTGTCGCTGCCGCTCCTGTTGCCCGGGGACGTCGGCGGAATCCCCCGCCGGGGTCTCCCAGTCGGGCTCGGGCCGGGGCGGAGAAGCCGCCGTGTCCGGCCTGTTGGCCCGTCGGAAGGCCGAGGTGCCGCGCGCCAGGTCGTGGCCGATCGCCACGGCGTCGAGGTCCGCCGAGGAACGGTTCGGCTGCCCCTCGCGCGCCTCCTCGCGGACCTTCAACCGGCCCTGGACGACGACCGGGTCACCGACCGTCAGCGATGCCGCCACGTTCGTGGCCAGCTGCCGGTTGGCCCACACCGTGAAGAAGTTGGTGTGGCCGTCCGTCCACGCGCTCTTCTCGCGGTCCCAGTAGCGCGAGGTCACCGCCAGCCGGAACCGTGCCGACGGTCCGGCCGCCAGCTCCCGGTACACCGGCGGTGTCGCCACATTGCCCACCGCGCAGACCATGGTCTCGTTCATCGCGCATCCCTCCCTCACCCGGCCGCGCAGGCCGGGCGGAAACGCGTACGGGCCCGTCCCGTACGGCTGCAGTCAGACTGCCTCCGCCGAGCCGGGCCCGCTGAGCGCTGTGCACCACCGCCGACCTGTGGAAAACCTCATCACCCGTACGAGGGAACGACGTGCGGACCGAGGTTCACCCCGTCCCGATCACCCCGTCCCGATCACCCCGTCCCGACTCCCGCCCCCGTGACCCGCGCGTACTGCTCCCGCACCTCCCGGTACCGCAGCAGCTCGGCGGCCAGCGGATCGAGCACCCGTGCCCGGCCGCAGCCCGCCGCGGCCTCCCGCAACCGCCGTTCGGCGTCGAGGCCGTAGCGCCGGGCGGGTCCGCGGGCCGCCATACGGCAGCTCCACTCGACGAGCGGGCCGCCGATGATGCCGGCCACCATCAGCAGCACCGGCACCCCCAGGTTCGGCGCCATGAACCCGATGATCTGGCCCAACAGCCAGAGCCCGCCGACGACTTGGAGGATCGTCATGGACGCCTGCGCCAGTACGGCCGCGGGCCACCACCCCGGCCGCGGCGGGCGCCCCACGGGCAGCCCGGCCCGCGCCGCCAGCTCGTCCAGCGCCTCGGGCAGCCCCTGCGCCCCGCGTACGGCCGCCTCCCGCACCGCCTGCGCCCACGGCGCCGGCAGCCCGCCCGAGGCCCGGTCGGCGACCGTACGGACCGCCTGTTCGACGCGCTGGCGTGCCGTGGCCTCCTCGTCCGCCTGGGCGCGGACGGGCAGCCGTCCTGTGGTCGGTTCGCGCCGGTCGTTGTACCAACGCCACAGTCGCAGCCAGGGCGTGCCGCAGGCCCGGTTGGCGTTGCGCAGCCAGGCGCGTTCGGCCGCCTCGCCCGCCGCGGTGGCGCCCACCGAGTCCGCGAGCCGCGCGGCGAACTCGTCCCGCGCCTCCTCGCTGAGCCCGGTGCGCCGCCCCGTCGCGTACACGGGCCGCAGCCGCCAGGCCGCCGCGTCGACATCGGCTGAAATTCGCCGTGCGGCCGCTCCACGATCCGCCACGAACTGGCCCAAAACCTCGCGCAGTTCGGGGATGCCGTCGCCGGTGAGCGCGGACAGGGACAGCACGGTCGCGCCGGGTTCGCCGTACTCCCCCAGGGCGATCCCGTCCTCGTCGAGCAGTCGCCGAAGATCGTCGAGGACCTGATCGGCGGCCTCCCCGGGGAGCCGGTCGATCTGGTTGAGGACGACGAACATGACCTCCGCGTGGCCCGCCATCGGCCGCAGATAGCGCTCATGGAGGATCGCGTCGGCGTACTTCTCCGGATCGACTACCCAGATGACCGCGTCGACGAGCGCCAGCACCCGGTCGACCTGCTCGCGGTGCGCGACGGCCGCCGAGTCGTGGTCGGGCAGGTCCACCAGGACGAGCCCGCGCAGCTGGGCCTCCATCTCGGCGCTCTGCAGGGGGCGCCTGCGCAGCCGTCCCGGGATGCCGAGCCGGTCGATGAGGGTGGCCGCGCCGTCGCTCCAGCTGCACGCGATGGGCGCGGCGGTGGTGGGCCGTCGTACGCCTGTCTCCGAGATGGCCACTCCGGCGAGCGCGTTGAAGAGCTGCGACTTGCCGCTGCCGGTGGCGCCCGCGATGGCGACCACGGTGTGCTGCCCGGAGAGCCTGCGCCGCGCGGCGGCCTCGTCGAGGACCCGCCCGGCCTCCGCGAGAGTCCCGCTGTCGAGCCGGGTCCTGGAGAGCCCCACCAGTTCGCGCAGCGCGTCGAGACGGGACCGTAGCGGCCCGTCGTACGCCAAGGGGGCCGGGACCTGGGCGGGGTGCGCCGTCTGCTGCCCCCGGGAGGCCCTGATCTCCACGGCGGCGGCCTGCTGGGCGGCGGTGGTCTCGTTGACCCGCCGCGCGATGAGCCCGTCGTCCCAGGAGCCGGTCGCCTCCTCGGGGTCCGTGGGGTTCGCCGGGTCCACGGCCGCCTTGGATTCCTTACGGCCGGAGGTGTCGGCCCGCACGCGCGCGTGGCCGTCGGTGTCCTCCTGGTCGCCGATTTCCTGTGCGGCCTCTACGGGAGGGCGGTTTTCAGGGCGCTCGTCCTTGGCGTCCGCGTCGCGGCCGTTGTCTGCGTGATCGGCATGGCCGACATGATCGGCGTGGCCCATCTCGTCCGTGTGGTCCTGGTCAGTGACGGCAGTCACCGGTCACCTCTCCTTCTGCAGTACGGACAGCGCGGCGATGAGTTCGGCCTGGGGTTCGGGGTGCACATCGAGGGCGTCGAGCGGGGCGAGCCGGCGTTCGCGCTCGGTGTGCACGACCCGGTCCAGGTGGTCGTTGAGCAGCCGTCCGGCCCGGTCGCGCAGCCGCAGCGCCCCGTGGGCGCCGATCCGCTCGGCGAGCCCCTCCCCCGCGGACCTCGCCCTACGGCCGCCCAGCAGGGCGGTGGCGACGAGGGCGGCGACCACCTCGGGGTCGGGCGCGATGCTCCGGTCGAGGTCGGCGACCTCCTCCTCGGCGTACTCCTCCAGCTCGCGCCGCCACCGCCGTACGGCCATCCCGATGCGGTGCTCGGCGCTCTCCAGGGAGGGATCGCGGTCGGTGAGTTCCGGTGCGCCCGCGGCCGGTTCGCGGCGCCAGGCGTCGTCGACGCGCTCGTCGGCGGCCGTGACGGCGCACAGCAGCAGTGCGGCGAGGCTTTCGGCGAGCGCGTCGAGCAGTTCACCGGCGGAGCAGTCGAGCGGGAAGGCGCGCCAGCGCTTCAACGCGTCCCCGGCGAGCACGGCCCCGCCCTGCAAACGGCCCCGCACGCGCGCGTGCTCGCTGTCGTACGCCCCGTCGACGGCGGCCGTGAGCCGCAGCGCGGCGGCGTACTGGGCGGCGGCGGCACCGGCCAGCTCGGGCATCCGTGACTTCAGCGAGTCGAGGACGCCGTAGGCCGTGCGTGCCATGGACTGGTGCCGGGCCCCGGGGTCCTGGGCCTGCTGCACGAGCCAGCTCCGCAGTGTCGCCACGGCGCTGGCCGGGAGCAGCCCGCCGCCCCAGGCGGACTCGGGGAGTTCGGGCACCGTGAAGCGCGGTACGTCGCCGAGCCCGGCCTTGGCCAGCAGGGCGCCGTACTGCCGGGACACCTCGGACACCACCTGGTGGGGCACCCGGTCTAGGACGGTCACCAGGGTCGCGTTGTGCTCCTTGGCGCTGCGCAGCAGATGCCAGGGCACGGCATCGGCGTAGCGGGCGGCCGTGGTGACCATCACCCAGATGTCGGCGGCGCAGATCAGTTCGGCGGCCAGCATCCGGTTGTCGGCGACCAGGGAGTCGATGTCGGGCGCGTCCAGGAGGGCGATTCCGCGCGGGAGGGAGTCGGCGGTCTCGACCCGCAGCACGCGCGTACCGTCCTCACCGGGGAGGAGCAACTCGTCCCCCGGGTCCTGATGGGGCACCCACACGCGCGTGAGGTCGGGCAGCACGCGCATCCCGCTGAACCAGTGATGGTCCTCCGGATGGCAGACCAGCACCGGTGTGCGGGTCGTCGGCCGCAGCACGCCGGCCTCGCTGACCCGGCGCCCCACAAGGGAGTTGACGAGCGTCGACTTGCCCGCGCCGGTGGAACCGCCGACCACGGCCAGCAGGGGCGCTTCGGGCTCTTTCAGGCGGGGCACCAGATAGTCGTCGAGCTGGGCGAGCAGTTCGTCGCGGTTGGCACGCGCGCGTGGAGCCCCCGCAAGGGGCAGCGGGAAGCGTGCGGCGGCGACACGGTCGCGCAGGGCGGAGAGTGCGTCGAGCAGCTGAGGCCGTACGTCCAAGGTCACCACATGTGAAGAATGCCCAATTTTGGGGGAATTCTGAAGCATATGAGCATGCCTGCGCGCCGACGGAACACAACGGACGGAAGGGATGACTGGGGCAAGGGCACAGTCCAGGCATAACGAGTGCACAACACCCGTGGCGCGGGGCACCAAAAGCGATGCACGATTCGTACCTGCCTGCGATTATCAGGACCGCTTCACCGAACCTCCACATCGAGCCACGGAGGGGAAGCAACAGGGACAAGGACCCGGGAGCCCTATCCTTGTCCCCGGCAACGTCACGGACCGGCCCACACCCGGGCACACCACGACTGAGGCCACCACACCCGGCCCCCGTAGCTCAGTGGATAGAGCAGGCGCCTTCTAAGCGCTTGGCCGCAGGTTCGAGTCCTGCCGGGGGCGCCCAGCCACACTCCGCGTTTCTGCAGGTCAGACAAGGTGACTCCTCGTGGCCGACGAGCAGACCGCCCCGCAGGCCCCGCCCGGTGTCGAGCCCGACGTGCCCAATGTGGCCCGGATCTACGACTACTTCCTCGGCGGCCACACCCACTACCCCGCCGACCGCGCGGCCGCACGGCGCATCATCGCCGCCAACCCGCAGGCGCCCCTGCTGGCCCGCGCCATGCGCCGCTGGCTGGTGCGGGTCGTGGCCGCCATGACCGCCGAGGGCATCACCCAGTTCCTCGACCTGGGCGCCGGCCTGCCCACCCAGGACAACGTGCACGAGGTCGCCGCCCGCCACCACCCCGACACCAGAGTCGTCTACGTCGACAACGACCCCACCGTCCTCGTCCACGGCAGGCCCCTGCTGGAGCCCGGACGGTCCGTGCTGCTCCTGGGTGACGTCCAGGACATGGCCTCCGTCCTCGACCACCCCGACCTGCACGCCCTGATCGACCTCACCGCCCCGCTCGGCGTCATCGTCTCCGGCGTCGTCCACTTCCTGCCCGAAACACCCGCCACCGCAGCCCAGTTCGCCGCCCTCCGCGACCGCCTGGCACCGGGCAGCGCCCTCGCCCTCAACTCCCTTGTGTCCGACGCCGATCCGGCCGGCGCGACCACGCTGTTCCGCCTCTACCAGGGAGAAACCGGGCGCGGCCAGCTCCGCACGGCCGGTCAACTCCGGCGCTTCTTCACCGACTTCGACCTCCAGCAACCGGGCCTCGTCCCGCTGGACGACTGGCGTCCCGACACACCCGTCCCGACGCCCGATCTCCCCAAACCCTTGATATGGGGCGGCATGGCCCGCAAGCCATGAGCGTCACCGCGGGCACCCCACCGCCCCAGTGGCTCGATCGCCCCCGTGTTTCCCCCCGGTTTCCGTTACGTCCCGATGGATACGTAATGGTCAAGACTTGGTCCCGAACGCTTGTGGGGTTCCCCATGGGCGCCGATCATTGGCCGAATCCCGCCCCTCGTCCCCGCAGGAGCTCCCGGTGGCCGCTGGTCAGACAGCCTTCGAGCCGGCCGACGCGCCGGCCGCAGCCCAGACGGAGCGGCAGAAGCTGCGCAAGCACTTCGGCCGTTTCGACATCCTCTTCTTCCTTCTCTGCACGATCGTCGGCGTGGACACGATCGGCACGGTCGCCTCCTCCGGCGCCGAGGCGTTCACCTGGCTCATCGTGCTGGCCGTGGTCTTCTTCGTGCCCTCGGCGCTGCTGATCGCCGAGCTGGGTGCCGCGTTCCCCGAAGAGGGCGGCCCCTACATCTGGACCAGCCGGGCCTTCGGCCGCCTCGCGGGCGCCGTCAACAACTTCCTGTACTGGATCACCAACCCGGTGTGGCTGGGCGGCACCCTCGCGGTCTCCGCCGTCACCGCGTTCACGACCTTCTTCAACGACGGCAAGGACCTGAGCACCCCGGCCTTCTACGTCTTCACCCTCGTCTTCATCTG
Source organism: Streptomyces sp. NPDC050548 (assembly GCF_044457385.1). Lineage (NCBI taxonomy): Bacteria > Bacillati > Actinomycetota > Actinomycetes > Kitasatosporales > Streptomycetaceae > Streptomyces > Streptomyces sp. NPDC050548. The sequence goes on along the minus strand of NZ_JBITGV010000006.1, from coordinate 407,080 downwards.
GGTGGGCGTCCTCGCCGCGATCCTCTCCTTCGACGTCGGCAAGTGGATCCCCACCATCGGCGCCTGGAGCCGCTTCGCCCTTCTCGGCTTCTTCACGCTCACGGTCGCCCTCTACGGCATCAAGCACGGCCTGCACGGCTTCGGCGCCGGCGACTTCTCCCCGACGTACTCCGGCTTCGTACTCCTCGTGCCCGTCCTGATGTTCAACTACGTCGGTTTCGAGCTGCCCAACACGGCGGGCGACGAGATGACCGACGCGCAGAAGGACGTGCCGTTCGCGATCTTCCGCAGCGCCGCCCTGTCCGTGCTCCTCTACGCGCTGCCCATCCTCGGCATCCTGCTCGTCCTCCCGGTCAAGGCCATCACCGGCCTCGGCGGCTTCCTCGACGCGATCCGCCAGGTCTTCACCGTCTACGGCGGCACCGTGGCCGCCGACGGCACCATCACCAGCAGCGGCGCGGGCACGGTCCTCGGGGATGTCGCCGCGGTCCTGTTCATCCTCACCGTGCTGTCCTCCGGCGTCACCTGGGTCATGGGCTCCGACCGCGCCCTCGCCGTCTCCGGCTACGACGGCGCCGCGCCCCGCTTCCTCGGCGTCATCTCCAGCCGGTTCGGCACACCGGTCCGGGTCAACATCCTCAGCGGACTGGTCTCCACCCTCGTCCTGGTCCTGGCCCACCAGCTGACCAACGGCAGCGCGGCCAAGCTCTTCGGCGCCGTCCTCGGCCTCGCCATCTCCACCACGCTCATCAGCTACCTGGGCATCTTCCCGGCCCTCGCGGTACTCCGCTACAAGGCCCCGGACGTCCCCCGCCCCTACAAGGCACCCGCCCCCATCCTGATCAGCGTGGTACTCACCCTGCTCATCGTGTTCGCGAGTGTGCAGCTGATCGCCCCGGGAGCCGGTGACCACTGGTTCAGCGGCGAATACCTCCCGGACGGCTGGACCCACGCCGAGCGTGTGAAGTACCTCCTCACGGAGGGCGTACCGCTCGTCGGGTTCATCCTCCTCGGCGTCCTGTTCTGGGCCCTGGGCAAGCCGACCCGCACGGCGAACTCCCTGGCCAAGGAGTAGCGTTCCTCCGTGACCTTGCGCTGTGTTGTCCTCGACGACTATCAGAATGCGGCGACCGGACTCGCCGACTGGTCGCCCGTCGAGGACGCGGTGGAGGTCGTCAGTCTGCGTGAACACCTCGACGACGAGGGCGAGTTGGCCGCCGCCCTCGCCACCGCCGACATCGTGGTCACCCTGCGCGAACGCGTCCCCTTCCCCGCCTCGCTGCTGGCCCGCCTCCCCCGGCTGAAGCTGCTGATCGCCTCCGGCATGCGCAACACGGTCATCGACTACGCCGCCGCCGAGGCGCACGGCGTCACCGTGTGCGGTACGGCCAGCTCCTCGACCCCGCCGGTCGAACTGACCTGGGCCCTGCTGCTCGGCCTGGCCCGGGGCATCGTCGAGGAGAGCAACTCCCTTCGTGCGGGCGGCCCTTGGCAGCGGACCGTCGGCGCCGACCTGCACGGCCGCACCCTCGGACTGCTCGGCCTCGGAAAGATCGGCAGCCGGGTGGCCACGATCGGGCTCGCCTTCGGCATGCGCGTCACCGCGTGGAGCGAGCACCTCACCAAGGAACGCGCGGCCGAGTTCGGCGTACAACTGGCCGCGTCCAAGGAGGAGTTGCTCGCCGACAGCGACTTCGTCTCGGTCCATCTGGCCCTCGGCGACCGCACCCGCGGACTCCTCGGCCCCGCCGAACTCGCCCTCCTCAAGCCGACCGCGTATCTCATCAACACCTCCCGCGCGGCGATCGTCGACCAGGACGCCCTGCTCGCCGCGCTGCACGAGGGCCGTATCGCCGGCGCCGGAATCGACGTCTTCGACATCGAGCCGCTCCCCGCCGACCACCCGATGCGCACGGCACCGCGCCTGCTCGCGACACCGCACCTCGGCTATGTGTCGCAGGCCAACTACACGACGTACTACGGCCAGGCCGTCGAGAACATCCGGGCCTACCTGGCGGGTTCGCCCGTACGGCAGCTGCCGTAGATCACGCCTCGATGCGCCGGTAGATGCCGTTGCCCCGCCGCAGATGGTGCAGGTCCACCAGGTAGCGGCGGAGCGTCACATGGTCGATCTCGCCCTCGTCGCACCAGGCGCGCAGCTTCTCGTCGACGATCCGCTCGGGGTACTCGACGCCGGGGGTGAAGGTCTGCTCGGCGATGTGCTGGAGCACCACCTGCTTGCGGGTCCACTGGGCGGGCAGGCGGATCAGCCGGCCGCCCTGGACGAAGGTCCGCAGGATCATGTCGGTGTGCTCGTCGCCGGTGGACGGGCCCGGGTCGGCGGGCTCCTCGCCCTCGCGCGCGAGGTTCCTGAACAGGTCGTAGTCGACGCGGAGTTCGCCGTCGTCCATGGTCTTCACCACGCCCTGCTCGCGCAGCTTGAGCAGCGCGAGGGCCGTCCCCTTCGGGGTGAGGCCGGCCACCTGGGCGACCTCCTCGGAGGTCTCCGCGCCCAGAGCCACCGCGGCGAAGGCACGTACCCGGTTCTGCTCGGCGAACAGACGGAACAGTTGGTCGGTTGCCATGCCGGGAGGCTAGTGGACACCGACCGCCGAGGGCACCGAATTTCCGGCCGTCGAACGTCCTCTCCCGGCGCTCGAAGTCCTGTTCAAAAAGGTGATCCCCGCGCTGTCGCCGTTACCAGGCATGGACCGCCGCGTTGAACCCGAAGTGCGGCGGCGCGTCCTGCCGCCGCACTCACCGAACCAAAGGAGAACGTGATGTCTCGCATCGCGAAGGCGGCCGTGGTCGCTCTCGGCACGGGCGCCGTGGCGCTCAGTGGCGCCGGCCTGGCCATGGCGGACGCGGGCGCGCAGGGTGCGGCCGTCGGTTCGCCCGGCGTCCTGTCGGGCAACGTCGTGCAGGTGCCGGTCCACATCCCGGTCAACGTCTGCGGCAACACCGTCAGCGTGATCGGCCTGCTGAACCCGGCCTTCGGCAACACCTGCGCCAACGTGAGCGACCACGGCAAGGGCGGCCACCCCGGCCCGGGCGGCTACGGCGACAACGGCTACGGCCACTGATTCGACCGCACACGCGGACGGACGTACGTGAAGAGCCCCGGCACCTCAGGCGCCGGGGCTCTTCCCGTGTCCGCGACCGGTCAGCCGTAGCGATAGATCCTGCTGACGTCCTCCAGCTGCTCCGGCGTCACGTCCCACGGCGGCATCCGCTGCTGCCGTGCCACGATCCGCCCCTCCTGGTCGTCACCCGGCCCCGGCGGCCTCGCCGGGAGGTAGCGGGCGCCGCGGTGCTTGTTCTGCCACCGCGTCCACTGGAGGTCGATGAAGGCGTGGTGCAGCCAGAAGACGGGGTCGTTGACGGACGCGCCGCCGAGCATCACGCCCCCGACCCACTTGTGGACCCGGTTGTGATTGCGCCACGACGCGCTGCCGGACCCGGTGCCCCACCCTTCGAGCCTGTTGCGGAATCCGGTGCGGGAGGTCGAGTCCCAGGGCGCGGTGTCGTAGACGGGGTCGGCGAGCGCCCCGTCCAGGTCGCTCTTCGTCGGCAGCGTGATCGGGGCACCGGCGCGGCCCAGGTCCCGGGTGAGGTACGGCTCGTCGGTGATGTTCTCCGTGATCTTCCACTTGCCCGCCGCGTAGGCGAACGGCCCGGTCGTCACCTGATGGTCGGAGCGCCGCCCGGTGCCGCCGAGCAGGTCCTTCGTCCACGGCAGGGCACTCGCGGAGCGGTCCCGCGTCCAGTCCCAGTACGGCACCGTCACCGAGGAGTCGACCCGGCGCAGCGCCCCCTCCAGGTCCAGCAGGAACTGCCGGTGCCAGGGCAGGAAGGAGGGCGCCATGTGCGCGGAGCGCAGCCCGTACTCCCCGTCGGGCACGAAGAACTCGATGTGCGTGCGCACGAACTCGTCGTACTCGCCCCGCCGTTTGATCTCCAGCATCGCCGCCACGAACCGCCGCTTCTCGCCGGCGGTGAGTGTGCTGACGTCCTTACGCGTGTACGCCATGGTCTCCCCCCATGTGCATCTGCTCCATCGGCCCGTCCGCCTCCCGCAGTTCGCGGCCGGGGCTCAGTTCGTCGACGGCCGCGCGGGTCGCCTCCAGCGCGGTGGGATACGAGCGGTAGTGGTCGACCATGCTCAGCCAGGTGCCGTCCGCGCGCCGCATCAGATGCAGCGGCCGCCCGTCGACGGTCACTTCCCAACTGCCTTTCAGCACACCCCGGATACGACGGCCCCGGTACGTCTCGTCGAAGGCGGTGTCCCCGGGATCCTCGCCGGAGCGGGTGGGCCGGGAGGCCGCGACGACCGGCACCAGCGCCACCGCGAGCACGGCACCGAACGCCCCGCGCAGCGCCTCCCGCCGCGTCCTGCGCACCGACCCGGGTCTGGCCGACTCCCGGCCCACGGATACTCCACCGACGCTCACGCTCATGGCCCAACTCCCTCGTCCGTTCCGACCGTTCGAGGGGCTAACCGTCCGACCCCCCGCCCGGTCACCGTCCGAAAGCACCCATGACATGCGGAAGGGCCCGGGTCGCACCACCCGGGCCCATGTCCACTCCAGCCGTACGGCCGTATTCGCTCCCGCGCTACGGCCTACAGGCCCGCCCCCGTGACCAGGTCCGCGCCCGGCACGGTCTGCAGGACCGGGGCCAGGACGCCCGCCTGGGGCGCCTTCAGATCGGGGAGGCCGAAGTTGTCGGGGTTGGGCGGGGTCAGCGGGGCGTCCAGGGCGAGGCCCGGGGCCAGCGTGCGCAGGTCGGATGCGGGGGTGCTGATGCCGACGTGGTCGAAGCCGTCGCCGAGGACGTGCGGCAGCGGGGCGCGCAGGCCGATGCCGGGCAGGCCGCCGTGGACGGGGAGTTGGGGCAGCGCGTGCTCCGGGATGAGCCGGCCCTCGACGTACCGCGGGCCCTCGGGGGTGCCCGGCATCGGCACCGGGATCTCGCCGCCCAGCTTGGGCAGCGCCATGCCGAGGGCGCTCTCCGCACCCTCCAGCGGCACGGGCACCGGGACCGTGCCGAGCGCGGCGGCGGGGGTCGCGGCGGCGGCGCCGGTCGCGGCCGCCACGGCCGTGATGACGGCGGCGATGGTTCCTCGGGTGGTCGACTTCATCGTGGGTACGGTCCCTTTCGGAATTCGGAGGCTCTGTGTGCTGACCGGGTAACGATCCCGGGAAGAGGACCAGTTCAAGATTCCCCCGAGTGCCGCAGTAGTCAGCTTTTCCCGAATTCCCATCAGCGGGCCGGAACCGACTTCCCGTCAGCGGGCCGGAACCGGCGTTCCCGCCCGCTGTCCGGTCGTCAGCCGCGCAGGCTGCGGGCGGGCAGGACCACGTGCGCGGCGGCGGTCAGGGTCTCCTCGGCGCCCGCGAACTCGGCCAGCGCCTCGGGGGTGACGGGCTTGCCCGGCTCGGCCTCGGGCCAGGGGCGGGTGGTGAACACCAGGTAGGCGAAGCCGCGTTCACCGACCGCCGCGAGCCACTCGGGCGGCGGCACGCACTGGGCGTTGAGCTGCGGCATGTTGAGGACGGCCTGCCCGGACTCGACGAGCATGGTGATCGGCAGGCTGGGCCGGGTGGCTCCGTCGACGACGTCGCCGCCGACCGGGAGTCCGTTGTCGGTCAGCAGTCGTTCCACCGCGGCACTGGCGGCCTCGGGGCCGTCCGCGGCGTCGCCCAGGGTGTAGGCGAGGAGGTAGGGCATGTCCCCGTCGGGGGCCTCGCCGCTCCACGCCAGGACGACGAGGGTGCCGAGGTCGGCGACGCGGAAGGGGCGCGTTTCGCTTGAGGTTGAGGTCACCGCGCGACCTTATCGACGGGCCGGAAGGCCACCGGACGCGTTCTCACCCGTCCGGCCGATGGCACGGTCGACCCGCCACACGAACGAGGGACGCCTCACGACGCCCCTCGAACACCAGCGGCGGACTCAGCCCTGCAGGGGCAGACCGCCGAGCAGCGGGTTGTGCTGGTTCAGCGCGCCGGCCGCACCCTTGACGGTGCTGAGCGGGGACTGCTTGTTCTCGGTGTCGAGCGCGTCCGACTGGTGCTGCAGCGGCATCACGTCGACGGGCTGGATCCGGCCACTGGTGAGGGTGTTGACGGCGCCGGTGAGGCTGGTGGGCGTCACGTCGGCGGGGCTGTAGGCGAACGCGGGCGCGGCGGCACCGGCGAGGGCGACGGACCCGGCAACGACAGCGGCAGCCTTCAGGGACTTCATCGTGTTCCTTTCTTCGGCAACTCATGTCACCAGAGGGAATTCTGTCGCCGTGTGTAACGAGTTCCGGCCGGGCCGGAAACCCGTGCGCAGAAACTTTCTGCGCCCCCACCCGAATGCGGTGTGTGTCTCATCGGCGTTTCCCATCCTCATATGAAAAGGCCGTTGGGCCGGTCCCGGAAAGGATCGACCCAACGGCCTTTCTACGACTGCTCGCGTCACACTCCCGGAACCGCGGGCACCGCAGGCAACGCCGGAACGGCCGCCGGTACCGCGGGTACCGCCGGGAGCGAGGACGTGGACGGCAGGGCGGACGTGGACGGCAGCGCGGGCAGCGCCGGCAGACCGGCCAGGCTCGGCGCGGGCAGTCCGCCGCCCAGCAGCGTGGCCGCGACCACGTTGACCAGGCCCGTCACCACACCGGTGACCGCCGGGACGACCGCGCCGACATCGCCGGACGTGACGGCGGCGAGCAGGGTGGCGACCGCTTTCTGCAGGGACGCGAGGGCGTCCCCGGCCAGGTCGGCGGGCGCCTTCTTGCCCTTGGAGTCGTCACCGCTCTTCGGCAGCGCGGGAAGGGCGGGAGTCGCGGGCAGGGCGGGAGTGGCAGGGAGGGCCGGAGTGGCCGGCAGCGCGGGCGTCGCCGGTACGGCCGGGACAGCGGGTGCCGCCGGAACGGCCGGAGCCGCGGGCACGGCCGGGGCCGCCGGAGCCGCCGCGGTGATCTTGGCGACGGCCTCGTTGACGGTGTCGACGAGCTTCTGCGCCTGATCGGCCGAGAGCTGGCCGTTGTCGGCCTTGAGCACCTGGTTGAGCAGGTCGGTGACCGGGGTGAGCACGCTGCCGACATCGCCGAGGCCCTTGACCTGGGCGAGCAGCCCGTCGGCTCCAGGGACCGGCACGCCCGGCGCGGCGTGGGCGTGCTTCCGCGCCGAGTCGTTGTCGGCGGCGACGGCGGCGGGGCCGGCGATTCCGATCAGGACGGTGGCACAGAGTACGGAGGACGCGATGCGCCGTGCGGGCAGACCACGCATGGGGTGTTCCTTTCGGTGGTGCTTTGAGATCTTGAGCCCACCGTGAAAGCGCTCACCACCATCTGCAACCGGTCGATCGCGCCGGGTGACCGCCTGTCGGCCGTACGGACGACGTCGTGCCTGGTGAGGGCCATGTCAAGACCGGACAGCCGGACCGGTGCCGCTACCGCCCATTCGGGGCAACGGCCTACACCACCGCCCCAACGCCAACCGGCCGTCCCCCCGTGGAAGGACCACGAGGAAACGGCCGGCCGAAGGGATGCGCGCGGACGTCAGTCGTTGACGCAGGTGTTGCCGAACGCGGGGTTCAGCAGACCGATGACGTTGACGGTGTTGCCGCAGACGTTGACCGGGATGTGAACCGGAACCTGGACGACGTTGCCCGACAGCACGCCCGGGGAGTGGGCGGCGGCGCCGTGCGCGTCGCTGTCGGCGGCGGCGATGCCGGCGGTGCCCGCCATGGCGGCGGCGGCAACGGAGGTCAGGACCAGGCCCTTCGCGATACGCGACATGGAGAGGTGCTCCTTGGGGTTGAAACAAACACCCGGGCGGGGATGCCCGGCGCTGTGTCAACGCGCGGCGCCCACGGGGGTTGTGCCGCCAATGGGGTGATGTGCCACAGGGCCGAACTTCACCATTCCGACACACTTGTCACGTTTCGCCTGATTAATCCGGATAGCCACTAGAGTTGCGCACCTCCCGAAGTACCCCTATAGCCAGCAAATCGCATATAGGGGCCGTACTTCCCGAAAGGGCACCGCCGGTCATGCGCAATTCCCAGGGTCCGCTGCTGCGCCGGGCGTCGACGGTCGTCCTCGCCCTCGCCTCGATCTGGGCCCCGGCCGCCTCCGGCGCCTCCGCCCCGCCCGCCGCCGAGACGGAACGCATCCCCCCGGCCCAGCGCTACCAGGCCCTCCAGCACGGCGGCTTCGTCCGCGCGGCCAACACCTCCATCAGCTGCCGTACGGACTCGGCCTCCTGCGCCTCCGTACGCGAGGGCCAGGCCGCGGTCAACGGCGACTTCGACATGTTCTACGTGGACGTCGACCGCGACCCGAACACCTACAACTCCTCCCGCGCGGAGGTCCGGTTGCCCGAGGGCGCCAAGGCCACGTACGCCCGCCTGTACTGGGGCGGCAACCTCCGCGTGGGCGAGCAGAAGCCGCCCAGGGACAACGGGCGGGTGCTGATCACGGAGCCCGGCGGCGACTACAAGGAAGTGCTCGCGGACACGGTCGTCGGACACCGGGTGGCGGGCGGCGCGGACGCGTTCCAGGCCTCGGCGGACGTCACGAAGCTGGTCCGGGAGAGTGGTTCGGGCCTCTACACGGTGGCCCAGGTCAACACGGCGATGGGGAAGTCGGCGGCCGGCGCCTGGGGCGGCTGGACGCTCGTCGTGGCGTACGAGAAGGCGAAGGAGCCGTTGCGCCGGCTGGAGCTGTGGGACGGGTTCGACGCGTTGAACTCCCGCACCGGCGCGGAGATCCGGCTGCGCGCGCTGCGCACGCCCGCGCACGCTGGGGGACGCGCGGGCGTGGTGGCGTACAACGGGGATCGCGGCCGGACCGGGGATTCGCTCACTCTCTCGACCGGTCGTACGAACGCCATCCCGCTCGGTGACGGTGCCAATCCCCGTGACGACGTGCTGAATTCCACGATCAGCGAGCCGGGGGCGGCGCCTTCGGAGCGTGCGCCCGCGTATGCGAACACGCTCGGCTACGACTCCGATGTGTTCGATCTCGGCAAGGCGCTGCGGCCGGGCGGTGACCAGCTGACCTTCCGGCTCGTTTCCCAGCGGGACGCGGCGTGGTTCGGGGCGCTCTTCGTCGCCGTCGACGCCCAGCAGTGAGGCGCGTTCCCGCCCGCAGTCCCGAGCGCCACCCGTGAGCGAGGAAACCGCGCAATGCACCAGCCAGCAACCGACCCTCGACCACGGGTCCTGCACCTCGCCCAGCCCGTGGACGCCGGGGTCGCCCGGGTCGTCACGGATCTGACGCGGGCCCAGCTCGCCTCCGGCCTGCACGTCACGGTCGCCTGCCCCGACGGCGGCTCCCTCGCGGACGGCATCAGGGCGCTCGGCGCCGACGTACGACGGTGGCAGGCCACGCGGTCGCCCGGTCCCGCGCTCGTCTCGGAGGTACGGCGGCTCGCCCGACTGGTCGCGGAGGTGCGGCCCGATCTGGTGCACGCGCACAGCGCGAAGGCCGGGCTGGCAGGACGCCTTGCCGTGCGGGGGCGGATCCCGACCGTGTTCCAGCCGCACGCCTGGTCGTTCGAGGCGGTCGGCGGGGTCACCGCCGCGCTCGCCGTCGGCTGGGAGCGCTGGGGCGCCCGGTGGTCCACCCGGACGGTGTGCGTGAGCGAGGCGGAGCGCACGACCGGGCTGCGGGCCGGGGTCCGGGGCCGCTGGAGCGTGATCCCCAACGGCATCGACACCGAGCGTTTCCACCCGGCCCCCGTGGACACCGTACGAGCCGGGATCGAGCAGCTCGCCGGGGTCGATCCGGCGGCGCCGCTGGTGGTGTGCGTGGGGCGGCTGTGCCGGCAGAAGGGCCAGGGCGTCCTGCTGAGCGCGTGGGACGCGGTGCTCCGACGGGTGCCGAAGGCGCGGCTCGTGCTCGTCGGCGACGGACCCGACCGGGACGCGCTGCGCCAACTCGCCCCGGAATCCGTGCTGTTCGCGGGTGCCGTCGCCGATGCCGTGCCCTGGTACCAGGCCGCCGACCTGGTGGTGCTGCCCTCGCGCTGGGAAGGCATGGCGCTGGCCCCGCTGGAGGCGATGGCCTGCGGGCGCCCCGTCGTCGTCACCGACGTGGCCGGCGCCCGCGAGAGCCTGCCCCCGGGGCTCGCCCCGCGCTGCCTGGTCCCGGCCGACAACCCGGCCGTGCTCTCCGGGGCCGTCGCCGAACTGCTGCTCGACCCGCTGCTGCGTGAGTCCCTCGGCCACCAGGGACGCCGGTACGTCCAGTCCACGCACGACGTGCGGCACTCCGCCGAAGCGGTCGCGGGGGTCTATCGCGACCTGCTCGGCGGCAAACCCGTCGTGCCCACCGAGTGCAGGGAGTCCATCCACTCGTGACTGCGGAAAGCACCGTCCCCTCCCCCGGCGGACAGCCACGGGACCACGGATCCTCGAACGTCTCGGTCATCCCCCGGCGCACCGACGGCGGTTTTCGGTTCCCGGTCCGCCGCCCGCCCGCGCGCCCGGCCTCACCGCTGCCGCTGCTCGGCGCGGACCTCGCCGCCGCCCTGCTCGGCGCCCTCGCGCTGACCGGCGGGCAGCGCCGGCCGCTGCTGGTCGCGCTGCTGGTCGCCGGTTCGATACTGCTGCGCCCGCACCTCCCCCGGGCCGTACCGCGCGTCCTCGACGAACTGCCCGCCGTCTGCGGCCGGATCGCCGTCGCCTGGCTCGCGCTCGGCACCCTCACCGCGGCCTACGCCCCCGACCGCGCCCTGTCCGCACGCACCCTGCTGCTGGGCTTCGCCCTCCAGACGGCGACGGCCTGCGTGACCCGCGGCGCGGTCCACCACCGCCGCCGCAAGACCCTCCTGAACCACCCCCGCGCCGCCCTGGTCATCGGCCCCGCGACGACCGCGCAACGCGTCGCGGCAGCGGTGCTGCGACACCCGGGGTGCGGGATCGAGCCGATCGGCATCGTCGCCGACCACCCGGACGGCACGGAGGGCCTGCCCGTACTGACCACCGGCGAGGAGGTCGAACGCGCCCTCATCCAGAACGGCGTGCGCGCCGTCCTCACCGTGCATCCCTCCGTACGGTCCGAACGCGGGCCGCTGCTGCGGGCGTTGGCGGAGTCGGGCTGCACGGTCTGGGAGGTCGACGCCGACTCCCCGTCGTACGAGATGCGCGACCAGCTCGCCGGATTCGCCTGCCGGCGGCTGGAGTTGGGCTCCCGCAGACGCGGCAGCCTCGGCAAGCGGGCACTGGACGTCCTGGTCTCCGGGACCCTGCTCCTCCTGGTCAGCCCCCTCCTCCTGCTGTGCGCCACGGTCCTCCGCCTCACCGACGGACGCGGCGTCGTCTTCCGCCAGGAACGCATCGGCAAGGACGGCCGCCCCTTCACCCTCCTCAAGTTCCGCACCCACCGCCCGGTCGACGAGCACGAGGCGGCGACCCGCTGGAGTGTCGCGGGCGAACTCCAGATGAGCCGCTTCTGCCGCTTCCTGCGCCAGACCTCGCTGGACGAGCTGCTCCAGCTCTGGAACGTCTTCCGCGGCGACATGAGCCTGGTCGGCCCGCGCCCCGAACGCCCTTACTTCGTCGCGCAGTTCAGCCAGACCTACCCCGGCTACGCGGCCCGCCACCGGATGCAGACCGGCATCACCGGTCTCGCCCAGATCCACGGGCTGCGCGGCGACACCTCGATCGAGGACCGCTGCCGGTTCGACAACGCGTACATCGACAACTGGTCGCTGTGGCAGGACATCTGCATCCTCGCCCGCACCGCGACCTCGCTCGTACGTCCGACGGGGAGCTGAGCCGTGAACCACCGCCTGCGCACGTTCGCCCCGGTCCTGCCGGTCATCGCCGTGATCGCCCTACTCGGCCTGCCGCTCGCCCCGGGCGCGGGCGGCGCGGGCCCCGCCGACGCGGTCTCCGGGCTGGTGGTGCTGTACTGCGGAATCCGGCTGCTCCGGGAGCGCAGGCGCCGCCTGACCCCAACTGCCGTGGTGGTCATGGGACTTCCGGTCCTGGGCCTGTCGATCGCGGCGATGGGCGCGTCCTCGCCGGGCGCGGGCCTGAGCGGCCTGGGCCGCTACCTCCAGATCTTCGTCCTCGTCCCGGCAGCGGTCGTCCTCCTGATCCGCGACCGGCGCGACTTCCGCCTGCTGGCCTGGTCGTTCGTCTCACTCGCCCTGTGGCAGGGGGCGATCGGCGTCAAGCAGTACGTCACCGCGACCGGCGCCTCCTACCAGGGCGAGGACATCCGCGCGGTGGGCACCTTCGGACCGACCGACGTGATGGGCATGGCGACGGTCGTGTCCTTCGGCCTGATCTGCGCGGTGGCCCTGGCACTGGGCCTGGGCCGAAAGGAGGTGAGGCAGCGGGCAGTTGCCGTGGGTTGCGCGTTCGCCCTGTTGTTGCCGCTGGCCCTGTCCTTCAGCCGCGGCGCGTGGATCGCGACCGCCGCGACCTGCGCGCTGCAACTGACGCTGGCCGGACTGCGGCGCGCGCTGAAGGTGGCCGCGGCCGTGACGGCGGCGGGCGTGGTGCTGGTCGGCGGCTTCGGGGTCGGCTCGGCGATGCTCCAGGAGCGGATCAGCAGCATCACCCAAGTCACCGACGCCCCCGACCAGTCGGTGACCGACCGCTACACCATGTGGGCGGCGGCGACCGCGATGTGGCGCGAACACCCGCTGACCGGCGTCGGGTTGAAGGGCTTCCCCGAACACCGCGACGGCAACGCCTCGTTGGCCCTGTCCTCGGGCAGCGACACGGACGGCGCGGGCGCCGGGTACCTCAAGCAGCCCCTGCTCTCCCCCCACAACATGTACCTCCTGGTCCTCAGCGAACAGGGCCTGATCGGCCTCCTCACCCTGGCCGGCAGCTGGCTGGCCCTCCTGGTCTGCGCCCTCCGCGGCCTCTACCGCACCCACCGCACCGAACTCCCGGGCCTGGACTGCGCGTTGGTCTCCTCCGGCCTCCTGATCTGGCAGCTGATCGACTTCATGTACGCGGACATCGGCGGCCCGTCGACGGTCCTGACGGCGGTGGTGTTCGGGGTGGCGGCGTGGTGGTCGCTGGTGGGGGCGAACCCGCAGCAGCTTTGTGCGCCGACTCCGACACACGTGACCAAGGCAGAGGCCGTGACCGCATGACGGTGACGCCTCCAACACAGGCCAGCAGCAGCCCACCTCAGGGGCGCGGGGAACTGCGCGACCAGCCCCAACGGCGCAACAGTCAACCACCGACCGAAACCACCCCAATCCCACCCCCCGAATCCCGCCGCTTCCTAGCCAAAGCCGCCCTGATCACAGCCGCGCTCTCCGTCACCGGCTCCCTCCTAGGCCTCGCCAGAGACCAGTCCCTCGCCCGCCTCTTCGGCGCCGGCAGCGAGACCGACGCCTTCCTCGTCGCCTGGACCATCCCTGAGTTCGCCGCCACCCTCCTCATCGAGGACGGCCTCGCGTTCGCCCTGATCCCGGCGTTCAGCATGGCGTTGGCCCGCAGAGCGCAAGGCGCCCCCGGCGACCCGGTCCGCACCCTGGTGAAAGCCACCCTCCCCCGCCTCACACTGGCGTTCATCGCGGTGTCGGCACTGCTCGTCGCAGCAGCCCCCTACCTGGTCGAAGCCCTCGCCCCCGGGCTCCCCCACCCCGCGCTCGCCATCAGCTGCACCCGCATCACCGCCACCTGCGTCCTGAGCTTCGGCCTGGCCGGCTACTGCAGCGCGGCGCTCCGCGCCCACCGCCGTTTCGTCGCCCCGGCTGCGATCTACGTGGCGTACAACATCGGCATCATCGCCGGGATGTACGCCTTCGGCGCCCACTGGGGCGTACGGTCCGCGGCGCTCGGCGTGGCCGCGGGCGGCTGCCTGATGGTGCTGACCCAACTGCCCGCACTGGTACGCCAGTTGAGGAGCCACCAGCCGACGACCCCGGACGCCGTCGCAGACGACAGCACCGAGACCCCCCGCCCGATGAACTTCGCGTTGATGGCGACGGTGCTGCTCTTCGCGCTCTGCCGCCAGTCCCAGGTCCTCATCGAGCGCTTCCTCGCCTCCCATCTCCCGGCCGGCGCCATCTCGCATCTGAACTACGCGCAGAAGGTCGCCCAGATGCCGATGGTGCTGTCGCTGATGCTGTGCACGGTGACCTTCCCGGTGGTCGCGCGGGCGCTCGCCGAGGGCGACACGGAAAAGGCCCGCAACCGCGTCGAGCGGGACCTCGCTCTCGCCGCCTGCCTTGTCCTGCTCGGCGCCGCCACGGTGATCGCCTGCGCTCCGCAGATCATCGAACTCCTCTTCCAGCGGGGCGCGTTCACCGCCCACGACACCGCCGCCACGGCCGGCGTGATGCGGGTGTACGCGCTCGGGCTGCTCGGCCAGACCCTGGTCGGCGTCCTGGTCCGCTCCTACTTCTCGGCGGGCCGCCCCACCTGGTTCCCGGTCGGCGCGATGGCCGCCGGCATCGTCGTGACCTCCTGGATCGGCGCCTGGACGGTCGCCCCCTGGGGCGTCATCGGCATCGCGATCGCCAACGCCACCGGCATCACCGTCACCGCCGTGCTCCTGCTGTGCGGCAGCGGCCCGCACAGTGTCCCGATCCGCACCCGGCAGGTCCTGATCGAGCTGAGCCGGCCGGTGCGCGCGGCGGCGGTCGCGACAGTCACCGGGGCGTTCGCGGCCCGCGCGATGCCCGCACCGCTGCTCGGTCTCGCCGTCGGCTGCGCGACCGTCGCCGTCGTCTTCGCCCTGCTCGGCTGGGCCCTCGGCGCCCAGGGCTTCGCACCAGCACTGGAATCCGTCCGCTCCGTCACACGAAGGCTCCCGCATGGCCGCTCCCGCTGATTCCCCGACCACCGGCAGTCGCGTCACGGGCCCGGTCCCGTGGGTGGCGATGTACCACTCGGTGGGCGACTGCTCCGACGACCCCTACCGCGTCACGGTCACCCCCGACCGCCTGGACCGGCAGCTGCGCTGGCTGAGCCGACGCGGGCTGCGCGGTGTGTCCATGGCCGAGCTGCTCGCCGCCCGCGCCCGGGGCGAGGGCCACGGTCTGGTCGGGCTGACCTTCGACGACGGCTACGCCGACTTCGTCGACAACGCCCTTCCCGCGCTGGCCCGTTGGGACTGCGGCGCCACCCTCTTCGTACTGCCGGGCAGGCTCGGCGGCGACAACGCCTGGGACCCGCTGGGCCCGCGCAAGCCGCTGCTCACCGCGGACGGGATCCGCCGGGCCGCCGCCGAGGGCGTGGAGATCGGCTCGCACGGCCTGACCCACGTCGACCTGACCAAGGCGGACGACGCCACCCTGAAGGCCGAGGTCGCCGAAAGCCGTTCCGTACTCGCCGAGTTGACGGGCACGACCGTCGACGGCTTCTGCTACCCGTACGGCACGATCGACGCCCGCGCCGTGGCCGCCGTACAGGAAGCCGGTTACACCTACGCCTGCGCGATCGACCCCGGCGACCTGAGCGGCCCGCACGCCTTCCCCCGCGTGCACATCGGCCAGAACGACACCGCCGTCCGCCTCTTCCTCAAGTACCGGCTGCACGGCCTGCGCCGCCGTCCGGTGGAGGGTCCCGCATGAAGGCCCTGCACATCATCACCGGGCTCGGCATCGGCGGCGCCGAGCAGCAACTCCGGCTGCTCCTACGCCACTTGCCGGTCGACTGCGATGTCGTCACGCTCACCAACCCGGGCGCGGTCGCCGACGGTCTCACCGCCGACGGGGTGCGCGTCCACCACCTCGGCATGACCGGCAACCGCGACCTGCCCGCCCTCCCCCGCCTGGTCAACATCATCCGCGGCGGCGGCTACGACCTCGTCCACACCCACCTCTACCGCGCCTGTGTCTACGGCCGGCTCGCCGCCCGGATCGCGGGTGTGAAGGCGGTCGTCGCCACCGAACACTCCCTGGGCGACTCGCAGATGGAGGGCCGCAGCCTCAACTCCGGGGTCCGCGCCCTGTATCTCGCGAGCGAACGCCTGGGCCGCTCCACGGTCGCCGTCTCCCCCACGGTCGCCGAACGCCTCAAGCAGTGGGGTGTTCCGGGCCCGCGCATCGAGGTCGTCCCCAACGGCATCGAACTGCCCCGCTTCCGCTTCGACCCGGTCCAGCGGCTGCGCACCCGCCAGCGCCTCGGCCTGCCCGAGGACGCGTACGTCGTCGGCGGCATCGGCCGACTGGCAGCCGGCAAACGCTTCGACGTCCTGATCCGCACCCTGACCCAACTCCCCTCCGACTACTGGCTGTTGCTGGTCGGCGGCGGCCCCGAGGAGAACCTCCTGCGCCGCACCGCCCACGACTGCGGAGTGGCCGACCGGGTGCTGTTCACCGGCGAACGCCCCTACGTCCCGGACGGCACCCCGGGCCCCGACCTGCCCTCCCTCACCTCGGCGATGGACCTGCTGGCCTCACCGTCCCCCGAGGAGGCCTTCGGCCTGGCCGTCGTAGAAGGTCTGGCGGCCGGGCTGCCCGTGCTCTACGCCTCCTGCCCCGCCGTCGAGGACCTCCCGCCGCAGTCCGCCGCCGACGCACACCGCGTCCAGGGCGGACCGGAGGTCTTCGCCCGCGCGCTGGCGACGGCCCGCGCCCGCGGCCCGCGCCCGCGCACCGCGCCGGACGCCGCCCACCACTACTGCATCACCCGCAGCGCCGCCCAACTCATGGACGTGTACGCGGCGGTCTCCACCTCGTCGCCGTCCCCCGCACCCCAGGGAGCCAGTTCCTCATGACCGAGATCCGACAGCACCGCCCGCTCGCCCGCGCGAAGACCCTCCCGGCCTGGTCCCTCCTCGCGGCCGGCGCCGTGACCGGCGGACTCCTGGGCGCCGGTTACGGCCTCGCCAAGCCGCCGACGTACACGGCCACCAGCTACGTCATCGCCGTACCGACCGACAAGGCCGACTCCTCGACCGCGCTCGGCTTCGCGCAGGCCTACGGCCGGGTCGCCACCCAGCTCGCGGTGCTCGGGGACGCGCAGGTGTGGGCAGGGGTGCCGGTGAAGACGCTCCAGTCGAGCGTGCAGACGGCGACCTCGCCGGACGCGCCGATGGTCGCCGTCACGGCCACCTCCTCTCGCGCGGACCTCGCCGCCGACATGGCCAACGCGGTGTCCCGCTCGCTGACCGCGCACGCGAACGACGCCAAGGCCTCCACCCACGTCGAACTCCAGACCTTCGCCCGCGCCATCAAGCCGGCCGGACCCTCCTCGGCCTCGCCCGCGGTGACCGGTCTGGTCGGCGCGAGCGCGGGCGGCCTCCTCGGCGGCCTGCTGCTCCTGGTCCGGCCGCGCCGGACCACCGACGAGACGGGCCGCCCGGCCTCCGTGCCCAGCCCGGCCACCGCGGCCGACGTCCTGTGACACCGGTGTACTCGACCGAACTCGTCACCGACGCCCAGGCCTTCGCCGAACTGGCTCCGGCCTGGGGCCGGTTGTACGGGAAGTGCGGCGCGGCGACCCCCTTCCAGTCGCACGCCTGGCTGCACTCCTGGTGGCTGTCGTACGGCCGAACGGGCCGACTGCGCCTGCTCGTTGTCCGCGAGGGCCGCGAACTCGTCGCCGCCGCACCGCTGATGCTCGTCCGCCGCCCGGTCCCCTCGCTGGTCCCGCTCGGCGGCGCGATCTCCGACTACGGCGACGTCCTGCTGGACGACGACCACGGCGACCCGGCGGTAGCCGCGCTGACGGAGGGCCTCGCATCGGCCGCCCGCACCGCGCTGATCGACTTCCGCGAGGTGCGGCCCGGCGGCGCGGTCGAGCGCGTCTACGACCACTGGCGCGGCCCGCGCCGCCGCGTCCACGACTCGCTCTGCCTGGAGCTGCCCGCCGTACCGATGGACGAACTGGTCGCCCGTCTCCCCTCCTCCAAGGCCCAGCGCGTCCGTGCCAAACTCCGCAAGCTGACGGCATTGGGCGTCGAGCGCACCGTCGTACAGCCGGACGGGGTGGACTCCGCGCTGCGGCGGCTGCTGGAGCTGCATCAACTCCAGTGGCAGGGGCGGAAGGTGACGTCCGAGCATCTGCAGACCCGGTTCTGCGAACACCTGGTCCGCTCGGTCGGGCCGATGGTCCGCTCCGGGGACGCCGTCGTCACCGAGTTCCGGCTCGACGAGGACGTGGTCGCCGTAGACCTCACGCTGCTGTCGCGCCGGCTCGCGGGCGGGTATCTGTACGGCGCGCATCCGCGGTTGCGGGAGCGGAAGGCGGATGTGGCGGTGATGCTGCTCGACGCGTGCGCCGAGCACACCGGGACCGACGGGCCCGGCACGCTCAGTCTGCTGCGGGGCAACGAACCGTACAAGCACCACTGGCGGCCCGAACCGGTCGTCAACCAGCGGCTGTTGCTGGCCCGCAAGCGCACTGCCCCGCTGATGGCGGCGGTCGTCTGCGATGTGGCCGCGCGCCGGCGGGGCAAGGCGTTACTGCGGAAGTGGAGGGAGCGCGGTGGCGACGGACCCTGAGCGGCCCGCCGCCACCTCTGGTTCAGCGGTCGCGCTGCCACCAGTCGAACCTCACGCACAGCTTCCCGCCGAGCCAGTACTCGACCCAGTCGCCGAGTTCCACGGGCGAGCAGTTGGCCGGGTGAGTCGGTGGGGTGGGTGTGGTCGGCTCGGGCGGCTCCGGGGTGACCGGGGTCGTGGGTGTCGTAGGAGTCGTCGGAGTCGTGGGTGTGGTCGGGGTCGGGGTCGGCTCCTCCGTGCGGCCGAACAGGACCGAGCGGTAGACCTTGGACGACTTCGGGTTCTGGGAGCACTGCCACACACCGTGCGGGCAGTAGTCGGTGACCGTGTTGTACAGCGGCTTGTGCTCGTCCATCCAGGCGAGCATGTGCTTCATGTACTCCGCGTTGTCGCCATTGCGGAAGAGTCCCCATTCAGGATAGGAAATGGGCTTGCCGTGGGATTTGGCGAAGTCCACGTGTTCCTGGAGTCCGTAGGGCTCTTTCACCTGCTCGTCGAACGTCAGCCCGGAAGGCTGGTCGTACGAATCCATTCCGACGATGTCGACCGTGTCGTCCCCCGGATAGCACTGCGTCCAGGGAACGGCGTCCCGGCCGCGGCTCGGAGTGAAGTCGAACCGGAATTTCTGGCCCGGCACCGAGCGCATCGTGGTGACGATCCTTTTCCAGTACTTCTTCCAGGCCTCCGGGTCCGGCCCGCAGCGAGAGGTGTACGTGGTGCCGTTCATCTCCCAGCCGAGCACGATCACCGTGTCCGGCACCTTCAGGTCGACCAGCCGTTCGGCCAGGGCCTTGAAGTGCTGATCGAACTGACCGGCCGCGCCCAGCTGGAGCAGCCGCCGGACCTGCCAGTCGGAGACACCGTCCTCGTTGTGCTCCTGCATGGGCACGTTGAGGACCAGCATCCGGTCGGTCTTCTCGGTGCGCCAGTCCGCCCACACGTCGAGGAGGCCGGGGGCGCCTTCGATGTCGCTCCAGTGGTTGCCGGGCAGGTAGGTGTGGCCGACGCGCAGTTCGGCACCGCCCAGCCAGCTGCTCAGCGCGGCCATCCGGGCCACACCGCGGGCACCGGAGTCGAGGAAGGCACCGAAGGCCGGGGTCACCTTCGGCTCGGGGGTCTTCACCGGTTCGACGACGGCCGGGGTCGTGGGTGCGGTGACCGCGGGTGCGGTGGTCGTGGGCGTGGCGGGCACGGTGGTCGTGGGCGTGGTGGTCACGGGAGCAGGCGGATCGGTGGCCCGCGTCGCCCCCACTCCCGCCGCGAACCCGGGACCCGACGCGAAAGCCGCCGACGCGGCGACCGTGGCCGCGACGAAGGCCAGCCGGGCGGTCCGGGACCGTCTTTGCTGTGGGGCCATGCCTGCTCCTCTCTCCACTCTCGTGTTCTCGTTTCTCTTTTTGACACTCAGTCATACGAATATGAATTACGCCACCGCCGTTACGGCTTTTGAGTGTCCCTGTCGCCCGCGTGGGTGAACCGAACCGAAGGAAACAGTCCGTGTCGCTGCTCGACATCCGTGTCCCCGCAGTTCTGTTGCGGATCGACCGGAATCCCTTTCACCACGGAACGCTGGGCGCCGTGCGTTCGCTCGGCAGAGCGGGAGTGGAGGTGCATGTGGTCGCCGATTCCGCCGGAAGTCCCGTACGCAGCTCCCGCTTTGTCTGCCAGATGCACCCCCCGCCGGCGCCCGGCGCGTCCCTGGCCGAGATCGCCGTCACGCTGCGCCGGGTCGCCGCGCGGATCGCGCGTCCCGCCGTACTGATCCCGATGGACGACGCGAGCGCCGTCGCCGTCGGCCGGCTGCGCGACGAACTCGCGCCCTCCTACCTGCTGCCGCAGCAGCCCGGCGCGCTGGCCGAACGGGTCGCCGACAAGGCCGAACTGGCCGCCGTGTGCGCGAGCGCCGACATCCCGCACCCGGTGACGCTGATCCCGGAGAGCCCGGCACAGGCCGCGAGCGCGGCCTGGCAACTGGGGCTGCCGGTGGTCGCGAAGTGGAGCCGGCCGTGGCTGGTGCCGTGCGGGACCGGGCTGCGCAGCACGGTGGTCGTGCACAGCGCGCAGGAGGCGCGCGAGTTGTATCTGCGCGCCGAGGAAGCGGGCAGCCGGCTGCTGCTGCAGGCGTTCCTGCCGTCCGGGCCCGACCGCGACTGGTTCTTCCACGGCTACGTCGACCGCACCGGCGCCGTACGCGGCGGCGGCCCCGGCCGCAAGCAGCGGGCCTGGCCGCGCGGAGCGGGCCTGACGGCGGTGGGCCGCTGGACGCCCAACTCCCAGGTGCAGTCGCTCGCCGAACGCCTCACCGCCGAACTCGGCTACCGCGGCATCTTCGACCTGGACTTCCGCCGCTGCGGCACGACGGGCAGCTACCACCTGCTCGACTTCAACCCGCGGCCCGGCGCGCAGTTCCGGCTCTTCACCGACAGCGCGGGCCTCGACGTCGTCCGCGCGCAGCACCTGGACCTGACCCACCGTCCGCTGCCGGACGGGGCACCCCGGCCCGGACGCTCGTTCGTGGTGGAGAACTACGCGCCGCTCAGCGCGCTGCGCCCGGCCCCCGCCGGACGCGAACTGGCCTGGTACGCCCCGGACGACCGGGCACCGGGCCGGGCGATGTGGGGCCTGTGGGCCGGACATGTGCTGCGCAAACTGCGCGAGCGGCTGGGCGGCGGGCCGGTGCCGACGCACGCGGCGACGCGAGTGGTGCGGCAGTGGGGCACGAGCCCGCTCGACGAGCCCGCCGAACAAGCCGAGTTGACCAAGTTGACCGAGTTGACCGACGACGAGAAAGCGAGCAGTTGCTGATGTACGACCTGCTGGTGGTGGGCGCGGGCCCGTACGGCCTGTCCATCGCGTCCCACGCCGCGGCCGCCGGGCTGAATCTGCGCGTCTTCGGCCGGCCCATGGCGTCCTGGCGCGACCACATGCCCCGGGGCATGTTCCTCAAGTCGGAGCCCTGGGCCTCCAACCTGTCCGACCCGGAAGGCCGTTGGCCGCTCGACGCGTACTGCGCGACCCAGGGCGTGGAGTCCCGGCACGGCGAACCGATCCCGGTCGAGATGTTCGCCTCGTACGGCCTGTGGTTCGCCCGCAACGCCGTGCCCGAGGTGGACGAGCGGACGGTGGAGCGGATCGCACCGGTACCCGGCGGCTTCGAGGCGGTGACCGACGACGGCACAGTGCTGCACGCCCGGACCGTCGCCCTCGCGGTCGGCGTCATGCCGTTCGTCGAAATCCCGTCCGCGCTACGGGGGTTGAGCCGTTCCCTCGTCTCGCACAGCAGCCACCACAGCGCGCTGGACGACTTCCGCGGCAAGGACGTCACGGTGATCGGCGGCGGCCAGGCGGCGCTGGAGACGGCCGCGCTGCTCGCCGAACAGGGCACCCGGGTAAGGGTGTTGGCACGGGCCGACGAACTGTTCTGGAACGACGTACCGCCGGCCTGGGAGCGCCCGTGGTGGCAGGAGGCCCGCTCCCCGCACAGCGGCCTGGGCCCCGGCTGGCGCAACTGGTTCTACTCCGAACGCCCCGACCTCTTCCGCCGTCTCCCCGAGTCGACCCGGGCCGGGATCGCGGCCAACGCCCTTGGCCCGGCGGGCGCTTGGTGGGTGCGGGACCGGTTCGAACCCGCGGTGGAGGTGCTGCTCGGCCATGAGGTCGCGGCGGCCGACGTGGTACCGGGCGGGGTGCGCCTCGAAACGGTGAGCGGAGCGGGCGGAACACGCTCCCTGGAGACCGAACACGTCATCGCGGCAACGGGGTTCAAGGCCACGACCGGCCGACTCGGGCTGCTCTCCGGCGAGTTGAGGGGATCGCTGGCCACGGTGGGCGACGGTTCCCCCGAGGTCGGCCGGGACTTCGAGTCCTCACACCCCGGCCTCTTCATGGCGGGCTTGCTGACGGCCTCGGGCTTCGGCCCGGCGATGCGCTTCGTGCACGGCGCCACGTTCACGGCGGGCGCGCTGGTCCGGGGAGTCCAACGCCGACTGCGCTCGGAGCCGCGCGGCGGGACGATCCCCGCGCCGGGGCGACGGGGCGCACTGGATTTCGTACGACGGTGACCGCGTAGTGCGGCGCGGGTGTGCCGGGCGATGACGTCCGGCACCCCGTGCGCCTTACCTACGGGACGCGGCCCGGCCTCGTCGGTAGAGGATCGTGCCACCCGCGATCAAAGCGGCACTGACACCGGAAGCGGCCAACATGGCCTCGCTGCCGGTGTGCGCCAGAACGGGCGGCGGGGTGTGACTCCCACCGTGCGGAGGCGGGGTGTGGTCGCCACCCGTGGGAGGCGGCGTGTGGTTGCCACCGGTGGGCGGAGGGGTGTGGTTCCCGCCAGTCGGGGGCGGGGTGTGATTTCCGCCCGTGGGCGGAGGGGTGTGGTTCCCACCGCTCGGGGGCGGGGTGTGGTTCCCGCCCGTGGGCGGAGGGGTGTGGTTCCCACCGGTGGGCGGCGGGGTGTGGTGGTCACCGCCTGTGGGAGGCGGGGTGTGGTGGTCGCCACCGGTGGGCGGAGGCGTGTGGTGGTCGCCACCGGTGGGCGGAGGCGTGTGGTGGTCGCCACCGGTGGGCGGAGGCGTGTGGTGATCCCCACCCGTGGGCGGAGGCGTGTGGTGATCCCCACCCGTGGGAGGCGGAGTGTGGTGATCCCCACCCGTGGGAGGCGGAGTGTGGTGATCCCCGCCGTGCGGAGGCGGCGGGGTCTCCTCGCAGTCCTCCGGCTTGCCGTGGCCCGAGTCGCCGGAGCCGTAGCCCCCGTGGTCACCAGCGCCGTAACCTCCGTGGTCACCGGAGCCATAACCCGAGTGATCGCCCGAGCCGTACCCCGAGTGATCGCCGTAGCCATGGCCGGAGTGGCCCCCGTAGCCGTACCCCGCGTCATCGCCGTAGCCGTACCCCGAGTCGTCCCCGGAGCCGTAGCCCGAGTCGTCGGAGTCGTCGTAGGCCTGCTCGGCCCACCGGTGGTGTCCGGTGTGCTCGCCGTGCCGGTGCGAATCCTTGCCGCCGGCGCAGGAGTTGCCGAAGGTCGGGTTGAGCCCGGACACGCCGTCGACGGAGTTGCCGCAGGCGTTGACCGGCGCGTCGACCGGGACCGAGAGGCTGTTGCCGGACAGGACGCCCGGCGAATCCTTGGCAGCGCCGGCCGTGTACGTCTCGGCCACGGCGGGGCTGCCGCACAGGGACAGAATGCTTGTCGCGGCGGCAGCCGCGACCATTCCCTTACCCAGGGTCTGTCGCAATCTCGTTGTCTTCCTGCTTGAAGAAGTGGGAAAAAAAGCCGGCCTTGGAACAGGAAAGTGTCCAAGGCCGGCCGTGACACAGCCGGAGCGGCTGGTGCGTTGCGTCGTCAGTCGTTGACGCAGGTGTTGCCGAACGCCGGGTTCAGCAGGCCGATCACGTCGATCGAGTTGCCGCACACGTTGACGGGGATGTGCACGGGAACCTGGACCACGTTGCCCGAGAGGACACCCGGCGAACCGATGGCGGCACCCTCGGCACCGGCGTCGGCGAAGGCCGGGGCGGCCATACCGAGAGCCATGATCGCACCAGCGACAACAGCAGCGCTCTTCTTCATGAACGTTCCCTTCTCTGCGGTCATGCCCTATGACGGCCGAAACCGAGCGAGCACAGCTTGGGCGGCTCGCACCATGACCTGCAGCCTGTGAAACGAGGGATAGACACAGGAAGAAACTCAAGAACGCGTGTCACCTGACAATTCACTCGATCGTCGGCACTGAATTGACGAGATGGCCGCACGAACGCAGAAACGCTTCTCTTCAAGGGAAGCCAGAGGGCGGACATTTTTGGAAAACGGCCAGGGCGACCCGTACGGAAAGATTCCGACGGGCCGCCCTGGCCGTTGCATTGACGGACGATCAGCTACCGATGGCGCCGTTGCCCGACAGGACCGGGATGTTGTCCGCGATGTGCGACAGCGGCTCGTCACCCTTCGCCTGGGTCGAGTTCTCGGTGCACTGCTGGTTCTGCGGCGCGGACAGGATCGGCACGTCCTGGAGGACGGTGACCGGGACAAGGACGCCCACGATCGAGGCCGCGTTGACCTTGGCGGGCAGGCCGACACAGAGCTTGTTCAGGTCGCCCTGGGCGAGCCCGAGCTGGGGGCTCATGTCGCCGACGGTCTTGGCGTTGCCGTAGACCTGCTCGGCACCGTTCCCGTTGACCGTGGTGACGCCGTTGTCGTTGCCGATGGCCAGCGCCTGCGGGGCGGCCGTCGCCGATACGCCGACGACGGAAGCCGCGACAGCCGTCGCAGCCATTGCCTTCTTGAGCATTTCTGCGGTCCTTTCCTGGCAGAGACACAATTCCTGCTCCCCCATCAACAGAGGCGAGCCGGATTGGTTGCGTGACTTCACCCGGTTGGATTCATCTGGGCCATTGGAGTGAATCGGAGCAACCATGCGGCCCGGTGCCAGTTGTTCAGGTCGCTCCGGTGGACGGGGTTACTCCAGAAGGGATCATGAAGTGATCAAGAAGGTTATGGCTGCTGCGGCTGTCGCCGCTTCCGTCGTCGGAGCCTCGGCTGCCGTCGCCGCCCCGGCGATGGCGATCGGTAACGACAACGGCGTCACCACGACGAACGGCAACGGCGCCGAGCAGGTCTACGGCAACCAGGCCACGTACGGCAACATGAGCCCGCAGATGGCGCTCATCCAGGGCTCGCTGAACAAGCCCTGCATCGGCCTGCCGGCCAAGGCGAACCTGGCCTCGCTGGTCGGCCTCGTGCCGGTCACCGTCGCCCAGGACGTGCCGATCCTCTCCGCGCCGCAGAACCAGCAGTGCACCGAGAACTCGACCCAGGCGAAGGGCGACGAGCCCCTGTCGCACATCCTGGACAACATCCCGGTCCTGTCGGGCAACGGCTCCGCGGGCAGCTGATCCCCGGACGCACACCACGGGCCGCCGAATTCTCGGCGGCCCGTCGGCTTGCCCTCCGCGCGGACCGTCCACGGAGACATGCCCTCGCCCATCCGCGAGCCGACTTGTCACTCCAGCCGACTTATTGCTCCATTCAGGGCAAAGGCCGCAACCAAACCAGCCATCACCCAGTTGATCATCGCGCGGCTCCGCAACGGGGTCCGTCCTCCGAAAGGGTTTGAACATGAAGAAGCTGTGGGCGACCGCGGCTGTTGCCGCCTCCCTCGCCGGTGCCACCGCCGCCATCGCCACCCCGGCGATGGCCATCGGCAACGACGACGGTGTCACCACCACCAACGGCAACGGTGCCGTGCAGAAGTACGGCAACCAGGAGACCAAGGGCGACATGAGCCCCCAGCTCTCCCTCGTCCAGGGCACCCTGAACAAGCCCTGTGTCGGCCTGCCGGTCAAGGCGAACCTGGCCTCGATCGTCGGTGTCGTGCCGGTCACCGTTCTGCAGGACGTGCCGATCCTCTCGGCCCCGCAGAACCAGCAGTGCACCGAGAACTCCACCCAGGCCAAGGGCGACGAGCCGCTGTCGCACATCCTGGACAACATCCCGGTCCTGTCGGGCAACGGCGCCGTGGGCAGCTGACCCCACCAGCACCACGAGAGCGGGCCGCCGAGCACCTCGGCGGCCCGCTTCTCTTGTTTCTACGGCTTCTACGCCTGCTTCGGCTTCGCGTAGAGCGCTTCGATGTCGTCCGCGTAGGCCGCCGTCACCACATGCCGTTTGAGTTTCAGGGACGGGGTGAGCAGGCCGTTGTCCTCGGTGAACTCGCCCTCGACCAGGGCGAAGGCGCGGATGGACTCGGCGCGGGAGACGGCCTGATTGGCGTAGTCCACGGCCTTCTGGACGTCGGCACGCAGGCGCGGGTCCCGTACGACGTCGGCGAGCGGGGTGTCCGCCGGGAGCTTGTGGACCGCGAGCCAGTGGGTGATGGCCTCGGGGTCGAGGGTGATCAGGGCGGCGACGAAGGGGCGGTTGTCGCCGACGACCAGGCACTGGCCGACCGGGGCGCGGCTGCGCAGCCGGTCCTCCAGGACGGCCGGCGAGACGTTCTTGCCGCCGTTGGTGACGAGGATGTCCTTCTTGCGGCCGGTGATGGTGAGATAGCCGTCCTCGTCGAGCGCGCCGAGGTCCCCGGTCGCGAACCACTCGTCCCGCAGTACGGCGTCGGTGGCCGCCGGGTTGTTCCAGTACGCGCCGAAGACCACCCCGCCCTTGATGAGCACCTCGCCGTCGTCGGCGATGCGGATCGTGGTGCCGGGCACCGGGAGGCCGACGGTGCCGGGGCGGGGCCGCAGGGGCGGGACGATGGTGGCGGCGGCCGTGGTCTCGGTGAGGCCGTAGCCCTCGTAGACGATGATTCCGGCCGCGGCGAAGAAGAGGTTGAGGTCGCGGTCGAGCGGGGAGCCGCCGCTGATGGCGTACCGCATCCGGCCGCCGAGTTCGCTGCGGATACGGCGGAAGACCAGCAGGTCGTAGAGGGCCCACGCGGCGTACAGGGCGGGGCTCGGACCCTTTCCGGTGCCGAGGAACTTGTCGAGGTACGCCTTGCCGAAGCGGACCGCGACGCGGTCGGCGCGGTCGAAGGAGGCGGCGCGGCCCATCCGTTCGGCCGTCGCGCGGCCGGTGTCGTGGATCTTCTCGAAGAGGTACGGCACTCCGACCAGGAACGTGGGCCTGAACTCCCGTAGCGCCGGGCGGAGTTCGTCGGACTTGATGCTCGGGCAGTGGCCGATCTCGATGCGGGCCATCAGACAGGCGATCTGCAGGGTGCGGCCCATGATGTGCGCGAGCGGGAGGAAGAGGAGCGTCGAGGCGACCTGGCCGGTGACCTCGGTGAAGAGCGGGTGCAGCAGCTCGACCGTGTTGGCGGCCTCGGCGTGCAGGTTGGCATGGGTGAGGACACAGCCCTTGGGGCGGCCGGTGGTGCCGGAGGTGTAGCAGATCGTCGCGACCGTGTCGGGGGTGAGCGCAGTACGGCGCTTGGTGACCTCCTCGTCGGTGATGTCCTGGCCCAGGGTGGCGAGTTCGGCCATGGCTCCCGCGTCCAGCTGCCAGATGCGCGGGTGTTGGGGGTGGCGGGCGGTGCCCGTCATGACCGTGTCGGTGTTCTCGGAGGTCTCCGTGACGACGAAGCGGGTGCCCGAGTCCCTGACGATCCAGTCCACTTGCTCGGCGGACGAGGTCGCGTAGATCGGCACGGTCCGGCCGCCGGCCGCCCAGATCGCGAAGTCGAGGACGGTCCACTCGTAGCGGGTGCGGGACATCACCGCGACCCGGCCGCCCGGTTCGAGGCCGGCGGCCATCAACCCCTTTGCGGTGGCGGTGACTTCACGGGCGAAGGCGGCAGCGGTCACGGAGTGCCAGGTGCCGTTCTGTTCGCGGCGGAGGACCACGGTGTCGGGGGCCTCCGCCGCGTTGGTGAACGGGAGGTCGGCGGTACTGCCGGTCGTCGGGCGCGGCGCGAGCGGCAGGGTGCTCGCCTCTTGTACGACGCCCCGCTCGTCCCTGGTGAGTTCGACCCGGGTGCGGGCCGCCAGGTCGGTGCGTTGCCGCGCCCGCTTCAGGTCCTTGCGTACGCCCATGTCGGCTGCTCCCGGTCGGCGGTGGGACGGTGACTGGGGCGTCAACTTACTCACAAGTAGGGGAAGGTCAATGGGGTCGGTGGGGTTGAGTCCGGGTTGGATCCGGGTTCGGTCGGGTTCAGTTCATCCGGGCCGCCTCGTCGATCGCCTCGGCGAGTTGCTGTACGTCCTTGTCCTCCGTCCGCTTCGCCAACGCGTGGGCGCGGTCGGCGAGTTCGTCGAGTCCGGGGTTGCCGGGCAGGGAGCCGGCGTCGTCTCCCTGTGTGCGGAGGGAGTCGGCGAAGTAGGCGGCCACGGCGGTGACTTGGAAGCGGGGGGAGGCGTCGGCCAGGGAGTCGTGCAGGGCGTCGGTCTCCAGTTGGCCCGACTCCTCGTGCGGGGCGCGGGTGTCGGGGTCGAGCCAGCGGACACTGGCCGTGGCGAGGTGGCCGTCGGCGCCGGGCCTGGTGCGGACGGCGTAGAGGGCGGTCACGGTGTGGCCGGGGCCGATCTCGCCCCCGTCGACGTTGTCGTCGCGGAAGTCGTCGTCGGCGACCTTGCGGTCCTCGTAGCCGATGAGGCGGAACTGCGCGACCGTCTCGGGGTCGAAGGCGACCTGGGCCTTGGCGTCGCGGGCGGTGAGGTCGATGTTCTGCGGGAGTTGGTCGACGAAGACCTTGCGGGCGTCGGCGTCGTCCGAGACGTAGGCGGTGTGGCCGTCGCCCTTGTCGGCGAGTTTCTCCATCAGGGCGTCGCCGTAGTCGCTGCCGACTCCGACACCGAAGAGGGTGATGCCGTGGTCGCGGCGTTCGTTCGAGATGCGTTCCAGGATCGAATCGGCCTTGGTGTCACCGGTGTTGGCGAGGCCGTCGGAGACGAGGACGACCCGGTTGGTGGCGCCCTCACGCAGGCCCTCGGTGGCGGTGGCGTAGCCGGTCTCGACGCCGGCGCCGAGGTTGGTGGAGGACTGTGTCTCCAACTCGTCGATGGCGTGGTGGACTTTGCCGCGGTGGCCGTCGAGGCGGGTCATCGGGAGGACGGTCTCGGCCTCGTCGCTGAAGGTGACGAGTGCGACCGAGTCGTCGTCGCGCAGCCGGTCGGTCATCTCGTCGAGGGACTTCTTGGCGAGGTCGAGGCGGCCCGTCTCGGCCATGGAGCCGGAGACGTCGATGACGAACGTGAGGGCGGCGGGCGGGCGTTCGGCGTTGTCGTCGGCGGTGCGGGTGGCGAGGCCGACGCGGACCAGGGACCAGTTGGCGCTGTCGGTGCGGGCGCCGTCGACGGTGACCGTGAAGCCGTTGCCGTCGGGGCGTTCGTAGTCCTGCCGGAAGCTGTTGACGAACTCCTCGGGGCGGATCGTCGACGGGTCGGGCAGCTGTCCGTCGGCGAGGACGCGGCGGGCGTAGCCGTAGGAGGCGGTGTCGACGTCGAGGGCGAAGGTGGAGAGGTAGTCGGGGGACGGGGCGATCTTGTCGGCGGGGGTGCTTGTCTGCTCGCCGTCCTGTTCGCCGCTGTTGTCGCCGCCGGAGGTGGTGGCGGGGGCCGGGGCCGGGAAGCCGGTCCGGTTCGCCCCGTCCGCGCTGCTGGTGTTGCTGCCGCCGCCCGCGCTGCAGCCGGTGAGCAGCAGGCCGCCCGCGGCGGTGAGGGCGAGCAGGGTGGCGTGCAGGCGTCGAGGTCGCCGGGTGCGGTGGCGGGCGTACTCCTGCGCCGGTCGTGTTCGGTCGGTCTGGTTGGTTCCCATCTCCCGTGCCCCCTCGGTCCGTTGACGTCGGCTTCTGCGACTGTGACGGCGGAGGGGACGGGAACGTGCGCTACGGGGAGTTGCGGAAGCGTCTCGAAGGGGTCGCGATCATGGCCCGTCGAGACCGGTGGGTGATCCTCCGGTGACCTAGGAAACGATGTCCTTGCGGGCGAAACCCCGGAAGGCCAGGGCGAACAGCACGATGGCGTACGTAACGGAGACCGCCGTGCCCTGGATCATGCCGGACCACTCCGGATGGGGCTGTACGGCGTCCGCCCAGGCGAACTGCCAGTGCGCGGGCAGGAAGTCGCGCCAGTGGCCGAGGGCGGTGACGGCGTCCAGGACGTTGCCGACGATGGTCAGGCCGACCGCGCCGCCGACCGCGCCCAGGGGTGCGTCGGTCTTCGTCGAGAGCCAGAACGCGAGCCCGGCGGTGACCAGTTGGGACACGAAGATGTACGCCACGACCACGAGCAGGCGTTGGGCGGCCGTGCCCGAGCCGATCGCGCCGCCGGTGGGCAGCTCCAGCGGTCCCCAGCCGTAGGCGGCGGTGCCGACGGCCAGCGCGACGAGCGGGAGCAGGATCATCGCGCCCAGGCTGAGGCTCAGGCCGACGACCAGCTTCGACCACAGCAGGCGGGCCCGGGGCACGGGTGCCGCCAGCAGATAGCGCAGGGACGACCAGCTGGCCTCCGAGGCGACGGTGTCCCCGCAGAACAGGGCGACCGGGACGACCAGGAGGAAGCCCGCCGACACGAACAGGTTCACCGCGGCGAAGTTGGCGCCGGACGAGGTGGCCGTGTCCATCAGGGTCACCTGACCGTTGCGCTCGCCCGGGGTGCCGCCGATCGCGAAGGCGGCCACCAGGATGAAGGGCAGCGCGGCGAGGATGCCGCCCATGACCAGGGTGCGGCGCCGCTTCAACTGCCGTACCAGCTCTACCCGGAGGGGCAGTGTGCGGCCCGCGCGGTAGCCGGAGGCCACCTCTACGGGCTCGGCGAGCGTGCTCATGCGGAACCTCCGATCAGGGTGAGGAAGGCGTCTTCCAGGCGGCGGTGGGGGCCGACGGAGGAGACGGGGACTTCGAGTCGTACGAGTTCCACGAGGAGTCTGGCCGCGGTGGGCGAGCCGTGGGTGGGGTGCGCCGAGGAGGGGCTCGGTGCGGTGGACGGGGTCGCCGGGGTCGCCGGGTCCTCCGCGAGGGACGGGGGCACCGGCGCGTCGAGTGCGACGCCGGACGCCTCGGCAGCGGTGGCGCCCTGCGCCTCGCGCGCCGCGCCGGGCCCCTCTGCCACGGCGCCGCCCGCCGGGGAGGCGGCGGACACCAGGCGGTCGCCGGGGGCCAGTTGGTCGGCGGGGGCCGGTTGGCCACCGGAGGGCGGACCGTCGTCGGAGGCCAGCCGCAGCAGCAGGCCGCCCTCCGCCCGTGCCACCGACTCCACGTCCGGAAGGGCCGCGATCTTCTCCACCAGCGGGTCGGGGATGTCGGCGGCCAGGCCGACGAGCAGGGTGTCGCCGGAGCCGATGATCTCCGCGACCGGGCCCGCCTGGACGAGTCGGCCGCGGTCCATGACCACGAGGTGGGTGCAGGACTGCTCGACCTCCGCGAGGAGGTGGCTGGAGACGATGACCGTGCGGCCCGCCTCCGCGTAGCGGATCATCACCTCGCGCATCTCGCGGATCTGCGGCGGGTCGAGGCCGTTGGTCGGTTCGTCGAGGATGAGGAGATCGGGGAGGCCCAGCATGGCCTGGGCGATGGCGAGGCGCTGGCGCATGCCCTGGGAGTAGGTGCGCACCGCGCGGGCGAGCGCGTCGCCGAGGCCCGCGATCTCCAGGGCCTCCTCCAGGTGGGCGTCCTGCGGGGGCCGTCCGGTCGCCTGCCAGTACAGCTCCAGGTTCTCGCGGCCGGAGAGGTGCGGGAGGAAGCCCGCGCCCTCGACGAAGGCGCCGACCCTGGACAGCACCGGGGCGCCCGGGCGGATCGCGTGGCCGAAGACCCTGATCTCGCCGGCGTCCGGTTTGATCAGGCCCATCAGCATGCGCAGGGTGGTCGTCTTGCCCGCGCCGTTCGGGCCCAGCAGGCCGAGCACCTGGCCCTTCTCCACACGGAAGGACAGGTCCCGTACCGCGTACCGGTCCGCCGACTTCGCGTACCGCTTGCTCAAGTCGGTGATCTGGAGCGGGACTTCGGCCAGTTCGGGGTCGGGGGGTGTGGACGTGGTACGCCTGCGCCCGGTCAGCAGTAGCGCCAGTGCGAGCGCCGCGCCGGTCAGCGGCAGCCACCACACCCAGGACGGCAATGTCGCCGCCGCGGTCGTGACGCCGGGGGCCGTCGGCACCTTGAGGTCGCTCTTCAGAGTGACGGTGTACGTCGCCGGGGCGGTCGGGGAGGAGTACGCGAGGTCCGTCGAGGCGAGGACCAGGCGCAGGTGGTGGCCGCTCTGGACGTCGTAGTCGATGGCCGGGAGGGTGATCGTGACGTCCTTGCCCGCCTTGGCGCCCTCGACCCTGAGGGGGGTCACCAGCTGGGAGGGGAGCACCTGTTGGGTGCCGCCCGGGCCGACGTCGTAGACCTTGCCGAAGAGGACGGCGTCGTCGCTCGTCGACTTGACGTGGACGGTGACCGTGGGCGAGCCGGTGATGCGGAGGCCCTGGGTGAGGGGCTTGGAGTCGAACGCGGCGTACTGGCCGGGGAAGTCGAGGGAGATGCCGACGCCCAGGGAGGACAGCTGGGACAGGCCGCCCGCGCCGCCGAGGCCGGGCAGGGCGGAGATCGCGGGCGGGCTGGCGCCGGCCGGGCTGGTGAAGGACTGCTCGCGGCGGCCGGTAAGGGCGATCGCGCGCGGGTCGTTCTCCAGGCCGGGGTAGGCGCTGCCGCTCGCGCCGCGCAGTTGGGCGGCGCCGTCCGTGGAGTCGACGCCTCCGGTGCGGGTGACGCGGAAGGCCGGGCCGGTGTCGGTGTTCTTGTCGTCCTTCAGATACCGGTCGAACCACGAGGTCACGCGGGCCTGGACGCGGCTGGTCTCCATGTCGCCGCCGTCGTGGCCGCCCGCGATCCAGTCGACGTCCACGGGGGCGCCGTTGGCGCGGATCGCCTTCGCGGCGGCGTCGGCCTGGCCGAGCGGGAACAGGGAGTCGGTCTGGCCCTGGAGCAGGAGGGTCGGCACGTTGATGTGCGTGGCGACGGCGGACGGGGAGCGCTCCTGGAGGAGTGCGCGCGCTGCCGCGTCCGGCTTGCCCGACTCGGCGACCCGGTCGTACATCGCGCACAACTGGGGCTCGAAATTGGCGCAGCCGCCACCGGAGTTGATGAAGATGCTCGCCCAGAGCTTCTTGAAGACGCCGTTCGGGAACAGGGCGTCCGCGAGGTTCCAGTACGTGATCGCCGGGGCGATGGCGTCCACGCGGGCGTCGTACCCGGCGGCGAGCAGGGAGATCGCTCCGCCGTAGGAACCGCCCGCCACGCCCACGCGCGGGTCGCCGGGCTTGTCGAGCTGGACGTCCGGCCGCTTCGCCAGCCAGTCGATCAGCTTGGAGACGTCCTTGACCTCGCCGTCCGGGGCGTTGAGCCCGATCTTGCCGGTCGACTTGCCGAAGCCGCGGGCGGACCAGGTCAGTACCGCGTAGCCGTCTCTGGCCAGACCCTCGGCCTGCTTCCGTACGTCGTCCTTGCTGCCGCCGAAGCCGTGGGCCAGGAGGACGGCGGGGCGGCGGGCGGCTCCGCCGGTTGTGAAGTACGAGGTGTCGAGGCGCACTCCGTCCACGGCCATGACGCGGTCGGAGCGGTGTACCTCCGGCGGTTTGTCGGAGGCCACGGCCGTCCAGGTGCCGGCGGCGGCGAGCACGGCTACGGCGGCTGTGGCGGCGAGCCACTGCCGTGGGCGTCGTAGTCGTAGCTGCGGGCGAAGATCCATGTCGTCAACGGTACGGGGCGTCTCTGACAGTTGGGGGCGACCCTGGGGTGAACCGGGGGTGAGGGGTGTACCGCGGCTGGTGTACGGCTACTAGCTCGGGAGGCTTATGTCGTTTGCCGGGTGCACGTGCGTGGGGGCTGGTCGCGCAGTTCCCCGCGCCCCTGAGGAGGACTCGGCCCCTTCGGGGCCTTAGTCCTCCTCAGGGATCGACACAAGCCAGCGGGTTTCGCGGCGCGGGCGCAAATAGAGCGCCCAGTAGAGGGTGGCCGCGGCGACTATGCCCCCTGTCCACAGCAAGTAGCTCGTCTCCTGCTGCGTGAGGATGTACGCCAGGACCGCGATCAGGAGGATCGGCATCGCGGGCCAGAGGGGCATGCGCCACGCGTGTGTGTGGCGGTGTGAGCCGCGGCGGGACAGGAGTGCGGCTACCGCTACCAGCAGGTACATGCCCGTCACCGACACGCCCGTCACGCCGTAAAGGGTGTCCAGGTTGACGAAGCAGAGGACTGCTCCGGGGATGCCCACGGCGAGGGTGGCGACCCAGGGGGAGCCGAAGCGGCCGAGTTTGGCGAAGACCGTGTTGACCGGGGTGGGCCAGGCCTTGTCGCGGGCGGAGGCGAAGAGGACTCGGGAGTTCTGGATGACCATGACGATGCCCGCGTTGATGATCGCGAGGGCCACGCAGAGGCTGACGAAGGTGCCGACCGCCGAGTTGGACCAGGCCGTGACCATGCTGCTGATGTCGCCGCCGGTGAGGGTCGAGAGGTCGGACGCGCCCATCGTGATGGCGACCACCGGGACCAGGATGATCACCGTGGAGATCGCGAGGGTGGCGAGGACCGTGCGGGCCACGTTGCGGCGGGGGTTCTCCAGTTCCTCGGAGAGGTAGACCGCCGTGGAGAAGCCCTGGGTGACGAAGAGGGCGATCGCCAGGCCGGAGACCACCAGCATCGCCGTCACGGTGTCCGTGTGGCTGCCCGTGCCGGCGACCTGCATCGAGGTCAGGCTGCCCAGGCCCCGGTGGCTGTGCGTGAAGCCGAGGAGGGCCACGACTCCGGCCGCTATGACCTCCAGCACCAGGAAGATGCCCGTGATCCACGCGTTGGCCCTCAGGTCCAGCAGGCCCGCCAGCGTGGCCAGCAGCATCACGCCCGCGCCGGTCATCGACGGGTTCAGGTGGACGATCGGGGTCAGGTAGTCCGCCGTGCCCATCGCTATCACCGGCGGGACGATCATCACGACCAGGAGCGAGAGGACGAAGACCAGCCAGCCCGCCAGGCGGCCCGCCAGCGTCGACACCATCGCGTACTCGCCGCCCGCGCTGGGGATGAGGGTGCCCAGCTCCGAGTAGCAGAACGCGACGGCGATGCAGAGGACCGAGCCGATCGCGATCGTGAGGGCGGTCGCGGTGCCGAGCGAGCCGAACAGGTCGGGGACGACCACGAAGAGCGTCGAGGCCGGTGTCACGCAGGAGAGCGTGAGGAGCGTGCCACCGACCATGCCGATGGAGCGCTTGAGCTGCCGGGGGCTTCGGGAGCTGTCCGACGGCGCCTCGGAGACGGCGGCTTCGGCAGCTTCGGCGGTGGGGAGGGTGTCGGTCACGCGCTGATGGAACATTGACGGAAACCATCACGTCAATGGGTGTTCACCTACGGAATTCGTTGATCCAGTCCGTCGAGAGTGACGTATTCGGCGTCCGCGGGCAGTGTCGGCCCCGGTTCGGGTTCCTACGGTTACCGCAGTCGTCGTAGCGAAAAAATAGGGCCGTCCGCGATGCGGACGGCCCCATTCGGTGCTGCTGAAGACGGCTCAGTGGTTGCGCGGGAACCCGAGGTCGACGCCGGTCGGGGCGTCGGCCGGGTCGGGCCAGCGGGTGGTGACGACCTTGCCTCGGGTGTAGAAGTGCGTACCGTCGTTGCCGTAGATGTGGTGGTCCCCGAAGAGGGAGTCCTTCCAGCCACCGAACGAGTGGTAGCCCACCGGGACCGGGATCGGGACGTTGACGCCGACCATGCCGGCCTCGATCTCCAGCTGGAAGCGGCGGGCGGCGCCGCCGTCCCGGGTGAAGATCGCGGTGCCGTTGCCGAAGGGGGAGCTGTTGATCAGCGCCACGCCCTCGTCGTAGGTGTCCACGCGCAGGACGCAGAGGACCGGGCCGAAGATCTCGTCCGTGTAGGCCTTCGCGGTGGTCGGCACCTTGTCGAGGAGGGAGATGCCGATCCAGTGGCCGTCCTCGAAGCCCTCGACCGTGTAGCCGGTGCCGTCGAGGACCACCTCGGCGCCTTCCGCCGCCGCGCCCGTCACGTAGGACGCGACCTTGTCGCGGTGCACGGCGGTGATGAGCGGGCCCATCTCGGACGTCGGGTCGTTGCCGGGGCCGATCTTGATCTTCTCGGCGCGCTCGCGGATCTTCTCGACCAGCTCGTCGCCGATGGAGCCGACCGCGACGACGGCCGAGATGGCCATGCAGCGCTCGCCCGCCGAGCCGTAGGCGGCGGAGACGGCCGCGTCGGCCGCCGCGTCGAGGTCGGCGTCGGGGAGGACCAGCATGTGGTTCTTGGCGCCGCCCAGGGCCTGGACGCGCTTGTGGTTCGCGGAGGCCGTGGTGTGGATGTAGCGGGCGATGGGGGTCGAGCCGACGAAGGAGACCGCCTTGACGTCCGGGTGCTCAAGGAGACGGTCCACGGCCACCTTGTCGCCGTGCACGACGTTGAAGACGCCGTCCGGGAGGCCCGCCTCGGCGAGGAGTTCGGCGATCTTCAGGGACGCCGACGGGTCCTTCTCGGACGGCTTGAGGACGAAGGTGTTGCCGGTCGCGATGGCGATCGGGAACATCCACATCGGCACCATGGCGGGGAAGTTGAACGGCGTGATGCCGGCCACGACGCCCAGCGGCTGACGGATCGACGCCACGTCGACGCGCGACGCGACCTCGGTCGACAGTTCGCCCTTCAGCTGCACGGTGATCCCGCACGCCAGGTCGACGATCTCCAGGCCGCGCGCGACCTCGCCCAGCGCGTCGCTGTGCACCTTGCCGTGCTCGGCGGTGATCAGCTCGGCGATGGCGTCCCGGTTGGCCTCAAGGAGCGCCCGGAACCTGAAGAGGATCGTGGTCCGCTTGGCGAGCGAGGAGGTGCCCCAGGTCGCGTAGGCGTCCTTGGCGGCGGCGACGGCCGCGTCGACCTCCTCGACCGACGCGAACGCGACCTTCGTGGTGACCGCGCCGGTCGCCGGGTCGGTGACCGGCCCGTAGTTCCCCGACGCGCCTTCGACGGTCTTGCCGCCGATCCAGTGGTTGACGATCTTCGTCATGCCCAGTTGCTCCTTCACAGATGGCGGCGTCGGGTGGTGACGTGCCGTTCGTACAGCTCACGCGCCTTGACCGCGGACGATCGGGCCGCGGTCTCGGCCACAGGAACATCCCACCAGGCCTGCGCCGGAGGCGCGCCCGACACAGTGTCTGCGGTTTCGGTCTCCACGTAGACACAAGTGGGAGTGTCCGCGGCCCGCGCCTCGGCGAGCGCCGTACGCAGGTCACGGACGGTCTTCGCGCGCAGCACGCGCATGCCGAGGCTGGCCGCGTTGGCGGCGAGGTCGACGGGCAGCGGGGCGCCGGTGTAGGTGCCGTCGTCGGCCCGGTGGCGGTACGCGGTGCCGAACCGCTCGGCGCCGACCGACTCCGACAGGCCGCCTATGGACGCGTACCCGTGGTTCTGTATCAGCACCACCTTGATCGCGATGCCTTCCTGCACGGCGGTCACGATCTCCGTCGGCATCATCAGATAGGTGCCGTCGCCGACCAGCGCCCACACCGGCCGGTCCGGCGCGGCCAGCTTCACACCGATCGCGGCCGGGATCTCGTAGCCCATGCAGGAGTAGCCGTACTCCAGGTGGTACTGGTCGTTCGACCGCGTCCGCCACAGCTTGTGGAGGTCGCCGGGGAGCGAGCCCGCCGCGTTGATGAGAATGTCCGAGCCGTCGACGATCTCGTCCAGTGCGCCCAGGACTTGGGGCTGGGTGGGGCGTACGTCGGGCTCGTCGGCCTCGTAGCAGGCGTCGACGCGCTGTTCCCAACGCTCCTTGTCCTCGCGGTACTCGGCGATGTACGACGCGTCGACCCGGTGACCGTGGCGGCCCAACTTCTTTGCCAGCGCGGTCAGTCCGCCGCGGGCGTCGGCGATCAGGGGTTGTCCGGCGAGCTTATGGCCGTCGTACGAGGCGATGTTGAGGTTGAGGAAGCGGACGCCGGGGCGTTCGAAGAGGGTGTGGGAGGCGGTGGTGAAGTCGGTGTAGCGGGTGCCGACGCCGATCACCAGGTCGGCCAGGCGCGCGAGTTCGTCGGCGGTCGCGGTGCCGGTGTGACCGATGCCGCCGACGTCCTGCGGGTGGTCGTGGTTCAGGGAGCCCTTGCCTGCCTGGGTGGAGGCGACCGGGATGCCGGTGGCCGCCGCGAACTCGGCGAGGGCGGCCTCGGCGCGGCTGTGGTGGACTCCGCCGCCCGCGATGACGAGCGGCCTCCGAGCTTCGCGAACTGCCCTTACCGCTTCGGCGAGTTCGGCCGGATCGGCGGCCGGTCGCCGTACGTACCAGGTGCGTTCGGCGAAGAACTCCTCCGGCCAGTCGTACGCCTCGGCCTGAACGTCCTGCGGGAGCGCGAGAGTTACGGCCCCGGTCTCGACGGGGTCGGCGAGGACACGCATGGCGTTCAGTGCGGCCGGGATCAGCGCTTCCGGGCGGGTGATCCGGTCGAAGTACTTGGACACCGGGCGCAGACAGTCGTTGACCGACACATCGCCCGCGTACGGGACTTCGAGCTGCTGGAGCACCGGGTCGGCGGGGCGGGTGGCGAAGGTGTCGCCGGGGAGGAGCAGGACCGGGAGGTGGTTGATCGTGGCGAGCGCGGCGCCGGTGACGAGGTTGGTGGCGCCGGGACCGATGGAGGTCGTGACGGCGTGCGCCGACAGCCGGTTCGACTGCCGCGCGTAGCCGACCGCCGCGTGCACCATGGACTGTTCGTTACGGCCCTGGTGGTACGGCATGACCGGTGACGCGGGGGATGTCTCCCCCGTGGGCACGGTGGCGTACTCGATGAGCGCCTGGCCGAGCCCGGCCACGTTGCCGTGGCCGAAGATGCCCCAGGTCGCACTGATCAACCGCCGCCGTACGCCGTCGCGTTCGGTGTACTGGGCGGACAGGAAGCGTACGAGCGCCTGTGCGACCGTGAGCCTCGTCGTTGAGGTCATCGGTGTTCCTCCGTGTGGTCCGGGTGCAAGCTGATCCGCCACTCCGGTACGGCTCCGCGACCCCGTCCGACTCGATGCCCGGGGCCGGGAACCTCAGTGCGCATGCTCCGACACGCAGGGTGATCGGTCGTGTTGGAGACCTCCGGCGCGGGGCCGTAGCGAGCGGGGAGTCGTCGCTCGCACTTCGCTCCTGCCAGGGCGAAGCGGCCTCCCGCGCCGGAGGCGTTCTGGGCCCGGGCGAACATGCTTTCCCCGCCCGGGAGTTGGACCTTTCGGTCCGCGAGTTGGGCCTTTTGGTCCGCAATTCGCACGGTACATCCACCGCTGATCGGAAGCACGATCCACTGCCCGTCACCGGCGGCCGTCATCAGCCGGCCCTCACAGCAGCCCGACGGCGGTGTCGACGGCGGCGGCCACATCTCCGTCCGGCGGATAGAGCAGCGAACGGCCGACCACCAGGCCCCGCACGGTGGGGAGTTGGAGGGCGCCGCGCCACTTCTCGTAGGCGCCGTCCTGGTCGTCGCCGACCTCGCCGCCGAGAAGGACGGCGGGGAGGGTGGAGGTCTCCATGACCTGGGCCATGTCGTCCGGGTTCTCGGTGACCGGGAGCTTGAGCCAGGTGTAGGCCGAAGTGCCGCCCAGGCCCGAGGAGATGGCGATGGACTTGATGACGGCCTCGGCGGAGAGATCGTTCTTCAGCTTGCCCTCGTCGGTGCGGCGGCTGATGAACGGCTCGACGAACAGCGGGAGTCGGCGCGCGGCCATGTCGTCGATGGCGCGGGCGGTGGACTCCAGGGTGGTGAGGGAGCCCGGGTCGTCGTAGTCGATGCGCAGCAGCAGCTTGCCCGCGTCGAAGCGGAGCCGCTCGATGTCCTCGGCGCGGTGGCCGGTGAACCGGTCGTCGAGTTCGAAGCGGGCGCCCTGGAGGCCGCCGCGGTTCATCGAGCCCATGACGACCTTGCCGTCGAGAGCGCCGAGGAGGAGCAGGTCGTCCAGGATGTCGGCGGTCGCGAGAACGCCGTCGACACCGGGCCGGGACAGCGCGAGGCAGAGGCGTTCGAGGAGTTCGGCGCGGTTGGCCATGGCGAGCTTGCGGTCGCCGACGCCGAGCGCGCCGCGGGCGGGGTGGTCGGCGGCGACGATCATCAGCCGGCCCG
Organism: Streptomyces sp. NPDC050548; assembly: GCF_044457385.1. Classification (NCBI taxonomy): domain Bacteria; kingdom Bacillati; phylum Actinomycetota; class Actinomycetes; order Kitasatosporales; family Streptomycetaceae; genus Streptomyces; species Streptomyces sp. NPDC050548. The sequence goes on along the minus strand of NZ_JBITGV010000006.1, from coordinate 367,096 downwards.
CGTCATTGAGGAGCGGGCGGCGGACGCGGCGCGCGGCGGCCTCGGCTATCGCCTCGGGGTGGCGAGCGCGGACGCGGACGAGTTCGGAGATGTCGACGCGGGGGCCGGGGCCACTGTCGTGACTGGAGGGTCCGGAGTTGCCGGCCGGACCGGAGTTGCCGGGGCCGCCTTCGTGGCCGGTGAGACCGTCGCCGCCCTCGTGGTCCAGATGCGCGTGCGTCACGCCGTCCCCGCCCCTGTTTCCGTCACCGCTGCCGTCCCCGCCCTCGCGCTCGTGCTCGGCGCCCGCCACGCGGCCGGCCCTCACAGCACCGCTCCGGCCGCGATCGCGCCCTCGACCTCGGCAGCCGTAGGCATCGCGGACGAGCACTCCAGGCGCGAGGCGACGATCGCCCCGGCCGCGTTGGCGTGCCGCATGATCTTCTCCAGGTCCCAGCCGGCCAGCAGACCATGGCAGAGCGAGCCGCCGAAGGCGTCACCGGCGCCGAGTCCGTTGAGCACGTTCACGGGCAGCGGGGGCACCTCGGCGGTCGTACCGTCGCGGTGCACGGCCAGGACGCCCTTCGGGCCCTGCTTGACGACCGCGAGTTCGACACCGGCGTCCAGCAGCGCGCGGGCTGCGGCGTGCGGCTCGCGCACTCCGGTGGCGACCTCCACCTCGTCGAGGTTGCCGACCGCGACGGTGGTGTGGCGCAGGGCCTCCTCGTAGAACGGGCGGGCCGCGCTCGGGTCCGTCCAGGCTGCGTCCTTCCAAAACGCCGGCCGCCAGTCGAGGTCGAAGACCGTCGTACCGGACTTGGCGCGGTGCGCGAGCGCCGCGAGCGTCGCCGTACGGCTGGGCTCCTCGCTCAGGCCCGTGCCGGTGATCCAGAAGATCCGGGCCTCATGGATCGCGTCCAGGTCGAGCTCGTGGGCGTCGATCTCCAGGTCCGGGGCCTTGGGCTGCCGGTAGAAGTACAGCGGGAAGTCGTCCGGCGGGAAGATCTCGCAGAAGGTGACCGGGGTCGGGTACGCGGCGACCGGGGTGACCCAGCGGTCGTCGACGCCGAAGTCGCGCAGGGCCTCGTGCAGGTAGGTGCCGAAGGGGTCGTCGCCGGTGCGCGAGACCAGGGCGACCTCGCGGCCCAGCCGGGCGGCGGCGACGGCGACGTTCGCCGCCGAGCCGCCGAGGAACTTCCCGAAGGTCGTCACCTGGGGCAGCGGCACGCCCGTCTGCAGCGGATAGAGGTCCACCCCTAGCCGCCCCATGGTGATCAGGTCGTACGCCATCGACTTCCCCATTCATTTCGGCTCTCCACGGTTTCTAGTCCCGTGGCCCGAGCCCTGTCAATGTTTTGTCCAGACATTCGGACGAGACGGGGTAAGACCGGCTGTTTGTCGGGTGCGGGTCCCTTGTGGCCAGGTGTCAACGCGCCGCGCCCTCGCCCTCGCGCGCGCCTTTGCGTCACTTGCGTCACAAACGCCCCCTTCATGTCACACATGTCGCGTGTACGCGGGCCTTGCGTCACACCCGGTCCACAGGCGCTTCCCGTCCCTCACTCTGTGTCGTTGACCGGGCACAGGCTTTGTGATCGCCAGCGCAGCGCACGGCTCCCCCGACGGCCGCCCCCGGCCGCCGCCGCGGCGCGCGCAGGGAGGTGCACTGATGACCGACCGACGGCTCTGGTCGTACAAGGAAATCGCGGCCCACATCCGCGTCCAGCCCGACACCGTCCGCTCCTACCGCAAGCACGGCCTGCTGCCCCCGCCCGACCACGTGGAGAGCGGCAAGCCCTACTGGTACGCCGACACGGTCCGGGCCTGGGTGGCCGCCCGGCCGGGCAACCGGGGGCGCAGGGAGGACTGACCAGAGCCGGCGGGGCAACGCGGTGCCGGGTGTCCGTCCGGTGCCGCGTCGGTCGCCCTCGTCGCGTCCGCGAGCGGCCAATTCGGTTGCCCGCACTGGCGACCACCGCCGAGGATCCCCGGATGAACCTCTCCGTCAAGCCCGTCCTCACCGGTGAGAAGACCGTCCTCCGCCCGTTCACCGAGTCCGACGCCGACGGCATCTGGCAGTTGGTCCAGGACCCGGAGGTCGTGCGCTTCACCTTCGAGCCGTCGACCGAACTGACGCCGGAGCGGCTGCGCTCCTGGTACGCGACCCGGGCCGACCAGCCCGACCGCCTCGACCTCGCCGTCACCGACCCCGCCACCGGTGAACTCCTCGGCGAGGTCGTCCTCCACGAGTGGGATACCACCGCCCGCAGCTGCACCTTCCGCACCCTCATCGGCCCCCGGGGCCGCGGCCGGGGCATCGGCACGGAGGCGACCCGCCTGATCGTCGGCTACGCCTTCGAGCAACTCGGCCTGCACCGGATCCAGTTGGAGGTCTACGGCCACAACCACCGGGCCCGGCGGGTGTACGAGAAGGTCGGGTTCGTGGTCGAAGGTGTGCGGCGCGAGGCCCGGTTGCGGGACGGGGAGTGGGCCGACGACGTGCTCATGGCGATCCTCGACCACGAGTGGGCCGCCCTCACCGCCACGGCTCGATGACCGTCACCCCCGCTCCGGGAGCCGTGCCCATCGCCGCGAGGGCGGCCGGGGTCTCCTCCAGGGTGATCGTGGACGTGGTCAGGAGGTCGGGGCGGAGTACTCCCGAGCGGACCAGTTCCAGCATGGGCGGGTAGGTGTGGGCCGCCATGCCGTGGCTGCCGAGGAGTTCGAGTTCCAGGCCGATCGCGCGGGCCATCGGGACCGGGGTCGTACCGGAGGAGGACGGCAGCAGGCCCACCTGGATGTGGCGGCCCCGGCGGCGCAGGCCGTTCACCGAGGCGGCGCAGGTCGCCGGTGAACCCAGGGCGTCCAGGGAGAGGTGGGCGCCGCCGCCCGTCAGCTCGCGGATCGCCGCCGCCGTGTCCGGGGTGCTCGCGCCGTCCACGCACTCCGCCGCCCCGAACTTCCTTGCCAGGTCCAGGGCTTGGGGCGAGATGTCCACGGCGACGACACGGGCGCCCGAGGCCGCCGCGATCATCACCGCCGACAGGCCGACCCCGCCGCAGCCGTGCACCGCGACCCACTCCCCCGCGGCGACCCGGCCCCGCTGCACCACCGCGCGGAACGCCGTCGCGAACCGGCAGCCCAGCGAGGCCGCTGTCGCGAAGGACATTCCGTCGGGAATCGCGACCAGGTTCACGTCGGCGTGGTCCAGCGCCACGTACTGGGCGAAGGAGCCCCAGTGCGTGAAGCCGGGCTGGGTCTGGCGGGCACAGACCTGCTGGTCGCCGGCCGCGCATGCCTCGCAGGTTCCGCAGGCGCACACGAACGGGACGGTGACTTGGTCGCCTGGGTGCCAGTTGGTCACCCTGGCGCCCACCGACTCGATGACACCGGCGAGTTCGTGGCCCGGTACGTGCGGGAGTGTGATGTCGGGGTCGTGGCCCTGCCAGCCGTGCCAGTCGCTTCGGCACAGGCCGGTGGCCTCTACCCGGACGGTCACTCCGTGGGGTGCGGCGTGGGGGTCGGGGACGTCTCGTACCTCGGCGGGGTCACCGTATTGCTCGAACACCACCGCTTTCATTCAGGCTCCCATCGCCGTTTTCGTCTGCGGGGCCGTCGTGGCTGGTCGCGCAGTTCCCCGCACCCCTGAAGGGGCGCTTCTCCTCAGCCTCGCTCAGACCGAACCGCTCGTGGAAGCGACGCAACCAACCCGGTGCCCACCAAGTCGCCCTCCCTGTCAGCTTCATCACCGCCGGGACCAGCAGACTCCGGACGATCATCGCGTCCATCAGGACCGCCAGGGCGATGCCGAGCCCGAGCATCTTCGTGTTCGTCACTCGGGACGTGCCGATCGCGACCATCACCACCGCCAGGATCACCGCTGCCGCTGTGATCAGGCCACCTGTGCGCTGGAGTCCGTGGCGGACCGCCTCGTTGTGGTCGCCTGTGCGGTCGTACTCCTCCTTGATGCGGGAGAGCAGGAACACGCCGTAGTCCATGGAGAGTCCGAAGGCCACGCAGAACATCAGGACCGGCAGGGTCGTCTCTATGGAGCCGGTGCTGGTGAAGCCGAGGAGGCCGGAGAGGTGGCCGTCCTGGAAGACCCAGACGACCGCGCCGAACATCGCGGTGAGGCTGAGCGCGTTGAGCAGTACCGCCTGGAGGGGGATCACCACGCTGCCGGTCAGGAGGCAGACCAGGAGCAGGGTGACCACGGCGATGAGGCCGGCCGCCCAGGGCAGGCGGCTCGCTATCGCGTGCTTGGAGTCGACCAGGACGGCCGCCGTGCCGGTCACCTTGGTGGTGAAGGGGGCGTCCGCGGCGCGCAGGGCGCCGACCAGGCGCTGGGCCGTGGTGTCGACGGCCTCGCCCTTGGGGAGCACCGTGAAGTACGCGGAGTCGCCCTGCACCACGGGGCCGTCCACCCGTACCACCTCGGGCAGTTGGGCGATCCTGGACTTGTACGCGGTGTACTGCGCCGGTGTCGCCCGTCCCTCGGCGAGTACTTCGAGGGTGCCGCCGGGGTTGCCCGGGAAGCCGTCGCGGATGTGCTGCTGCACGACGTGGGACTCGGCGCCCGAGGGCAGTTGACGGTCGTCGGCGGTGCCGAACTTGACGCCCAGGAAGGGCAGTCCGAGCAGGACGAGGACGGCTGTGGTGGCGAGGGCGAAGAAGGGAGCCCTGCGCATCACCAGGCCGGCGGTACGGGCCCAGGCCGTGCCTTCTTCCCCTGAGGCCCTCGCCGGGCGGCCTCGGCGGAACAGGCGCCGTAGATCTAGGGAGTTGACCCGGTGACCGAGCAGGAGCAGGGCCGCGGGGAGGAGGATCAGGGCGGCTGCCGCGGCCAGGAGGACCACGGCGATGCCCGCGTAGGCGAAGGAGCGCAGGAAGTACATCGGGAAGACGAGCATCGCGGCCAGGGAGACCGCGACCGTCAGGGCGGAGAAGAGCACGGTGCGGCCGGCGGTGCGCAGGGTGGTGGCGATGGCGGGCAAGGGCTCGGCGCCGGTGGACAGTTCCTCGCGGAAGCGGCGGACGATGAACAGGGCGTAGTCGATGGCCAGTCCGAGGCCCAGGGCCGTGGTGAGGTTCAGCGCGAAGACCGAGACGTCGGTGAACTCCGTGAGGCCGCGCAGCACCGCGTTCGTCCCGAGGATCGCGACGATGCCGATGCCGAGCGGGAGCAGGGCCGCGATCGCGGAGCCGAAGACCATCACCAGCAGGAGGAGGGTCACCGGCAGGGCGATCATCTCGGCGCGGGCGAGGTCCTCCTTGATGGTCGTCTGCATCTCGTGGCGTACGGCGACGATGCCGCCGACCTCGACCTTCACCGGGCCGTGAGTGCCGCGGAGGGCGGGCGCGATGCGGTCCAGGGTGTCGGTCGTCGTCTTCTCGTCGCCCGTGAGGTGGGCGGCGATCAGTGCCTCGTGTCCGTCCTTCGGGGGATAACTCGTGCCGTGGACCAGGAGAAGGCCGGCCCCCGCCGCCAGGCCCGCGGTGAGCGCCGCATCGCCCAGCTGCTGGAGGCCGCCGCCAATGTCTTCTGCACGACGGGCTACACGGCCTCCAGCACCAACGCCATCGCCCGCGAGGCCGGCGTCTCACCGGGCACGCTCTACCAGTTCTTCCCGAACAAGGAAGCGATCGCGATCGAGCTGGGCGACCGGCTCATCCACGAGATGCGGGAGACCACCGGCGAGGCGCTCGCCGCGGTCGACCCGGCGACCCCGCTGGAGGAGGCGATCGGCACCGTCGTCGACCGTTTCACCGCCTTCAGCTGCCAGCACCCGGTGTTCTTCGCCCTGACGCACGGCCCGGACATCCCCGGCCGGCTCACCCAGGAGCACGACGCGCTGCACGCGCACCTGCTCGGCCAGGTCGAGGCACTCATCGCGGCGTTCCTGCCCGGCGCCCCCGGCGCCGACGTCACCCGTACCGCGCGCATGTGCCTGGGCCTCTACAAGGCCGGCCTGGAACTGGTCCTCTCCCACGAGGGCGGCGAACGCGACGCGTACGTACGGGAGTTGAAGAACGTCCTGATCCGCTACCTGGAACCGCTGCTCACCGAGTACCGGGACCGGACCACCACGGACCTCACCACGACCCGGACCCCCTGACGGCTCCCTCCGCCCAACCCTCAGCCGCAGCGCGACCATCGGAAACACCAGTACCGACACCATCGCCGCACCCACCACACGGCACCCGCCGTGAGCAGGACGAGCGTCCCGGACTGCGAAATAGGGCGTATCTACCATAAAGTGCCGGTAAATCTGCCCTGTAGGAGTACGAGGGGATTTGCCGTGACCTACTCTCCGCCGCCCGGCGCGCCCCGGGCCCGTATCCCCGGGCCGCAGCAGCCGCCGCCGACGTACCCCCAGATCCGCACCGGCCTGTGGAAGCACTGCCTGGGCGGCGGGCTGGCGCTGTGGGCGCTGACCGCCCTGGTCACGTACGCGACGCGGAACACCACCCTGCTGCCGACGCTGATCCTGCTCGGCAGCTTCCTGGTGCCGGTGACCTTCGTCCTGTGGGCGTACGAGCGGCACGGGCGCGACCTGGGCGTCAGCGTGATCCTGGGCTGCTTCCTGACCGGCGGCACGCTCGGGGTGCTGGGCGCCTCGGTGATGGAGTACTACCTGCTGCATCCCTCCTTGGGGATGTTCGTCGGCGTCGGGCTGATCGAGGAGGCCGCGAAGCTCGGGGCACTGATGTTCGTGCTGCGCCGGCAGCCGCGGCTGCACGGGATCCGCGCGGGTCTTGTGCTCGGCGCGACGGTCGGCTTCGGATTCGCGGCCCTGGAGAGCGCCGGGTACGCCTTCAACGCGGCCGTCTCCACCAAGGGCATCGATCTGCGGGCGCTCCTGGAGACCGAGATCCTGCGCGGGATCCTCGCCCCCTTCGGGCACGGCCTGTGGACGGCGGTCGCGGGTGCGGCCCTGCTCTCCTACCGACAACTGAACGGCCGCTTCCGCTTCACCGGTTCCGTCGTCGGAACGTATCTCGGCGTCTCGGTGCTGCACGCCCTGTGGGACTCCACGCACGGCATCGCGATCTGGCTGGTGGCCCGGCTGTCGGGCGCGGGCCTGGACCGGCACCTGTTCGCCCAGGGGTACATCCCCCGGCCGACCGACCAGCAGGAGCACCTCTTCACGATGTTCTCGGTGGGCGGAATGGCGCTCGTGGCACTGCTCGGCATCGGCTGGGTGCGCTCGCTGGCCCGCCGCGACCCCTCTTGGAGAAATACCCCCTAGGGGTATAGCCTGGAGACCAGAGCAAGCCACCGTGGGCCACTCCGACCCCAGCTGCCTCCACACGCCTCCACGAGGAGAACGACATGAGCGCCCAGACCGACACCCAGGGTTCCGTCACCACCGTCTACAAGGTGAGCGGGATGAGCTGCGGACACTGCGAGGGCTCCGTCTCCGGCGAGATCTCCGAGCTGCCCGGCGTCAGCTCGGTGAAGGCCGTCGCGTCGACCGGAGAGGTCACCGTCGTGTCCACCGCCCCGCTCGACGCCGAGGCCGTCCGCGCGGCCGTCGACGAGGCCGGCTTCGAGCTCGTCGGCCAGGCCTGAATCAGCACCAGCACGACACTTCCGTTGTCTCCGACCGGGCCGTGCCGACCAGCTGATACTGGCTCCGCGCGGTCCGGTCCGATGTCTGGAGTCCGGACATGACCAGCACCACCAGGATCGGCACCACCGCAGACACACCCATAGCCCCGGCCCCCGAAGCGGCCGAGGTCGAACTGCTCATCGGCGGGATGACCTGCGCCTCCTGCGCGGCCCGCGTCGAGAAGAAGCTCAACCGCATGGACGGCGTCAGCGCCACCGTCAACTACGCGACGGAGAAGGCGAAAGTCAGCTACCCGGCGGGCATCCAGGTCGCCGACCTCATCGCGACCGTGGTGAAGACCGGGTACACCGCCGAGGAACCCGCACCACCGCAGCCGGAGACACAGTCCTCCGAAGACGAAGACGACCTCGATCCCGAACTCGCCTCGCTGCGCGAGCGGTTGACCGTCTCGGCCCTCCTCGCACTGCCCGTCGTACTGCTCTCCATGATCCCGGCCCTCCAGTTCGACAACTGGCAGTGGCTCGCGCTCACCCTCGCCGCGCCGGTCGTCGTCTGGGGCGGACTCCCGTTCCACAAGGCCGCGTTCACCAACGCCCGGCACGGCGCCGCCACCATGGACACCCTGGTCTCGGTCGGCACGCTGGCCGCGTTCGGCTGGTCACTGTGGGCGCTGTTCTGGGGCGACGCGGGCATGGCCGGCATGCACGACGAGTTCCGCCTCACCGTCTCGCGCACGGACGGCGCCTCGACGATCTACCTCGAAGTGGCCGCCGGAGTCGTCGCGTTGATCCTGCTGGGCCGCTATCTGGAGGCCCGCTCCAAGAGGCGGGCGGGCGCGGCCCTGCGCGCGCTGTTCGAACTGGGCGCCAAAGAGGTGGCAGTTCTGCGGGACGGCCGTGAAGTACGGCTCCCGGTCGGCGAGTTGAAGGTCGGGGACCGTTTCGTCGTACGGCCCGGGGAGAAGATCGCGACCGACGGCACCGTCGTCGAGGGCGTCTCCGCGGTCGACGCGTCGATGCTGACCGGCGAGTCGGTACCGGTGGACGTGGCACCGGGTGACACGGTCACCGGCGCGACGGTCAACGCCGGCGGGCGACTGGTCGTAGCGGCGAGCCGGGTCGGTTCGGACACCCAACTCGCCCGCATGGCACGGCTGGTGGAGGACGCGCAGAACGGCAAGGCCGAGGTGCAGCGGCTCGCCGACCGGATCTCCGGGATCTTCGTGCCGGTGGTGCTGCTGATCGCGCTCGGCACGTTCGGGACGTGGCTCGCGGTCACCGGCGACACGGCCGCCGCGTTCACCGCGGCCGTCGCCGTGCTGATCATCGCCTGCCCGTGCGCGCTGGGCCTGGCCACCCCGACCGCCCTCATGGTCGGCACCGGCCGCGGCGCCCAACTGGGCATCCTGATCAAGGGCCCCGAGGTCCTGGAGTCCACCCGCCGCGTCGACACCGTCGTCCTCGACAAGACCGGCACGATCACCACCGGCCGCATGACCCTCCAGGAGGTCCACGTCGCCGAAGGCACCGACGAGCAGGAGCTGCTGCGGCTCGCGGGCGCCCTGGAGCACGCCTCCGAGCACCCCGTGGCGCGGGCGGTGGCGGCGGGCGCGGAGGAGCGGGTCGGCGCGCTTCCGCCCACCGAGCACTTCGAGAACGTGCCGGGTCGTGGCGTGCGCGGGCGCGTGGAGGGCCGCGAGGTGGCCGTGGGGCGCCTCTACGACACTCTCCCCGAGGAGTTGACCCGAGCCGCCTCCGAGGCCGAGAGCCGCGGTCGTACGGCCGTGGTGGTCGGCTGGGACGGAGAAGCGCGCGGGGTCGTCGCGGTCGCCGACGCGGTCAAGGAGACCAGCGCCGAGGCCGTACGGGAGTTGCGGGCGCTCGGGCTCACCCCCGTGCTGCTGACCGGCGACAACCGCGCGGTGGCGGAAGCGGTGGCGGCGGCGGTCGGCATCGACCAGGTGATCGCCGAGGTACTGCCCGAGGACAAGGTCGACGTCGTACGACGGCTGCAGGGCGAGGGGCGGACCGTCGCCATGGTCGGCGACGGCGTGAACGACGCGGCCGCGCTCGCCACCGCCGACCTGGGGCTCGCGATGGGCACCGGGACGGACGCGGCGATCGAGGCGAGCGATCTGACGCTGGTGCGCGGGGACTTGCGGGTGGCCGCGGACGCGATCCGGCTGTCGCGGAGGACGCTCGGCACCATCAAGGGCAATCTCGTATGGGCTTTTGGATACAATGTCGCGGCGCTTCCGCTGGCCGCCGCGGGCATGCTGAACCCCATGATCGCGGGGGCCGCGATGGCCTTCTCCTCGGTGTTCGTGGTCACCAACAGCCTGCGACTCCGGACATTTCGCTGAAGTTCCGCAAAGTTACCGGGAGTTACCGGGAGTTGAAGTAAGAGTCCCTCTAGAGACCGACGACGGCCTCACATAAGCTCTTCACAAGGCTCGTGCATCATCCTTACGCTGGTGCCCCGACCGCGACATCGGGGCTCTTGCGCATCTAACGGACATATGCAAGAGACGCAGATCACAGTGATGTGAACGTAACCATCGAAGGGGTTCGAAGGTCTAAGTTGACGATGTCAGCAAGCGTCTTGGGGGGCGCGAACTGGCATCTGAGGATGTCTTGGGGGACTTCCTCAGAGATGCGTTGCCGGGACACGTACACCGGGGAGCTTTGAGCGGCCCTCCCGTCGTGCGGTGTCCCGGCAGATCGCACACATCACTGGCTCCACCCAGTAGTACGAGGAGTTTTGCTCGTTCTGCTCAGTTCAACGAGGCTCAGTTTCACCGAGCTTCGGCACGACAGCGATTCAGGCGCTGGTTCTCACAGGCGCCCGGCCGGATCCCGTGGGGGGAATCCGCACCGGGACATGGGAAGGCGCCCTGTACGCCGGCCCGTGGGGGGACCGTCGGCAGGGCGCCTTCTTCCATCTTTTTTTGAGGCTCGGTTCGCCTCCGGGGCGCCTACTGCAGCACCGCCGGTTTTGGCTTTTAGGGGCGCGGGGCTGTGACATGTGCGGCTCCGCCGCGCGGGCGCGACCAGCCCCCACCGGGCCCGCAGACAAAAACCGGCGGGCCCAGCGGAGCGTCTAGCGACCCTCGACCGGCACGAAGTCCCGCTCGACAACCCCCGTGTAGATCTGACGCGGGCGCCCGATACGCGAACCGGGCTCCTTGATCATCTCGTGCCACTGGGCGATCCAGCCCGGGAGGCGGCCCAGGGCGAACAGGACCGTGAACATCTCGGCCGGGAAGCCCATGGCCCGGTAGATCAGGCCGGTGTAGAAGTCGACGTTCGGGTAGAGGTTGCGCGAGACGAAGTAGTCGTCGGACAGCGCGTGCCCTTCGAGCTTGAGCGCGATGTCCAGCAGCTCGTCGGACTTGCCGAGGGCCGAGAGGACGTCGTGCGCGGCGGCCTTGATGATCTTCGCGCGCGGGTCGAAGGACTTGTACACCCGGTGGCCGAAGCCCATCAGGCGGACGCCGTCCTCCTTGTTCTTCACCTTGCGGATGAAGGAGTCGACATCGCCGCCGTTGGCCTGGATGCCCTCCAGCATCTCCAGGACCGACTGGTTGGCGCCGCCGTGCAGCGGGCCCCACAGCGCGTTGATGCCGGCCGAGATCGAGGCGAACATGTTGGCCTGCGAGGAGCCGACGAGGCGGACCGTGGAGGTCGAACAGTTCTGCTCGTGGTCCGCGTGCAGGATCAGCAGCTTGTCGAGCGCGGAGACGACGACCGGGTCGAGGTCGTACTCCTGGGCGGGGACCGAGAAGGTCATGCGCAGGAAGTTCTCGACGTAGCCGAGGTCGTTGCGCGGGTAGACGAACGGGTGGCCGATCGACTTCTTGTACGCGTACGCCGCGATCGTCGGAAGCTTGGCGAGCAGCCGGATCGTGGAGAGGTTGCGCTGCTTCTCGTCGAACGGGTTGTGGCTGTCCTGGTAGAAGGTGGACAGCGCCGAGACGACCGACGACAGCATCGCCATCGGGTGGGCGTCGCGCGGGAAGCCCTTGTAGAAGTTCTTGACGTCCTCGTGCAGCAGGGTGTGCTGCGTGATGTCGTTCTTGAACACGGTGAGCTCGTCGACGGTCGGCAGCTCGCCGTTGATCAGCAGGTAGGCGACCTCCACGAACGTGGAGCGCTCGGCCAGTTGCTCGATCGGGTAGCCGCGGTACCGGAGGATGCCCTGCTCACCGTCGAGGTAGGTGATGGCGGATTTATAGGCGGCGGTGTTCCCATAACCGCTGTCCAGCGTCACCAGACCGGTCTGAGCACGGAGCTTCCCGATGTCGAAGCCCTTGTCGCCGACGGTGCTGTCGATCACCGGGTAGGTGTACTCGCCGTCGCCGAACCGCAGTACTACAGAGTTGTCGCTCACGTCATCCCTCACCGACGTTGTGCCTCTTCTTCGAGGTTGCCCTGACTGTCTCTACCATCCCCCATTTGGCGCAGGAGAGTGCACTCGGGGTCGACCATTGGGCCTATCGGCGGCACTGAGTGCCGTCAACCTGTTCATCCTGCCCCCTCCACCCCGCTGTCAGGAAGTGCTGTGTGACCTTCACGACTCATTTGATCGATCATTTTTTACGGTCAGTCGGAAGTCCAGTGCCGTGCAGCGCCGCCCCGCCGACACCGTACGCACGGCCTGTCCGATCGCCTTGCGCGAGCCGACCAGCACGACCAGCTGTTTCGCCCGGGTCACGGCCGTATACAGCAGGTTCCGCTGAAGCATCGTCCACGCGCTCGTGGTGACCGGGATCACGACGGCCGGATATTCACTGCCCTGCGAACGGTGAATTGTCACCGCATACGCGTGCGCCAGCTCGTCCAGTTCATCGAATTCGTACGGAACCTCCTCGTCCTCGTCCGTCAGCACGGTGAGGCGCTGGTCCACCGGGTCGAGTGAGGTGACGACGCCGACCGTGCCGTTGAAGACGCCGTTGGCGCCCTTCTCGTAGTTGTTGCGGATCTGGGTGACCTTGTCGCCGACCCGGAAGACCCGCCCGCCGAACCGCTTCTCCGCGAGGTCGGGCCGGCCGGGCGTGATCGCCTGCTGCAGCAGTCCGTTGAGGTTGCCCGCGCCGGCCGGTCCCCGGTGCATGGGCGCGAGCACCTGCACGTCCCGGCGCGGGTCGAGCCCGAACCTGGCCGGAATCCGGCGCGCCACCACGTCCACGGTGAGCCGGCCGACCTCCTCCGTGTCGTCCTCGACGAAGAGGAAGAAGTCCTTCATGCCGTCGGTGACGGGGTGTTGGCCGGAGTTGATCCGGTGCGCGTTGGTGATGACGCCGGACTGCTGGGCCTGCCGGAACACACGCGTGAGGCGCACGGCGGGGATCGGACCGCCCTCGGCCAGCAGGTCGCGCAGCACCTCGCCGGCGCCGACGCTGGGGAGCTGGTCGACATCGCCGACGAAGAGGAGATGGGCGCCCGGGGGTACGGCTTTGACGAGCTTGTTGGCGAGGAGGAGGTCGAGCATGGAGGCCTCGTCGACGACCACGAGATCGGCGTCCAGGGGGCGGTCCTTGTCGTAGGCGGCATCGCCCCCGGGTTTGAGTTCGAGGAGACGGTGAACGGTCGAGGCATCGGCGCCGGTGAGTTCGGCAAGTCGCTTGGCAGCACGGCCGGTTGGGGCGGCGAGGACGACCTTGGCCTTCTTGGCGCGGGCGAGTTCGACGATCGAGCGCACGGTGAAGGACTTGCCACAGCCCGGCCCACCGGTGAGAACGGCGACCTTCTTGGTGAGCGCGAGCCGGACGGCGGCCTCCTGCTCGGGCGCCAACTCCACGCCCGTACGCCCCTTCAGCCAGCCCAGCGCCTTGTCCCAGGCCACGTCGTGGAAGCCGGGCATGCGGTCGGCCTGCGTGTGCAGGAGGCGGCGGAGCTGGGCGGCGAGGGAGAGTTCGGCGCGGTGGAAGGGGACGAGGTAGACGGCGGTGACGGGTTCCGAGTCGCCGTCGGGCCCGGGGACTTTTTCGCGTACGACGCCCGGGTCGCCCGACTCCTCGTCCAGGAGGGCGAGTTCGGCGAGGCACTCGATGACGAGGCCGGTGTCGACTTGCAACAGCTTCACCGCGTCGGCGATGAGCCGCTCCTCGGGGAGATAGCAGTTGCCCTGGTCGGTGGCCTGGGAGAGGGCGTACTGCAGCCCCGCCTTGACGCGCTCCGGGCTGTCATGGGGAATCCCGACGGACTGGGCGATCTTGTCGGCGGTGAGGAAGCCGATGCCCCAGACGTCGGAGGCGAGGCGGTACGGCTGGTTCTTGACGACGGAGATCGACGCGTCGCCGTACTTCTTGTAGATGCGCACCGCGATCGACGTGGACACCTCGACGGTCTGGAGGAAGAGCATGACCTCCTTGATCGCCTTCTGTTCCTCCCATGCCTCGGCGATCTTCTTCGTCCGCTTGGGGCCGAGCCCCGGGACCTCGATGAGCCGCTTCGGCTCCTCCTCGATGATCTGGAGGGTGTCCATGCCGAAGTGCTGGGTGATGCGGTCCGCGAAGACGGGACCGATGCCCTTGACCAGCCCCGATCCGAGGTAGCGGCGGATGCCCTGGATGGTGGCCGGGAGGACCGTCGTGTAGTTCTCCACGGTGAACTGCTTGCCGTACTGCGGGTGCGAGCCCCAACGGCCCTCCATACGGAGGGATTCGCCGGCCTGGGCGCCGAGGAGCGCGCCTACGACGGTGAGGAGATCGCCGCCGCCGCGGCCGGTGTCGACACGGGCGACCGTGTAGCCGTTCTCCTCGTTGGCGTAGGTGATTCGCTCCAGGACGCCTTCGAGGACGGCGAGGTGGCGCTCGCCTGTGGGGTTCCCCGGATTTGCCGACTGGGCCGACTGGTTGGACATGGGTCGACGGTACCGGGAGGGTGTGACAGCGGGTTGGGGCACCGGGGGCGGTGGATCAGGTGAGCCGGTGCTCCCACCGGAGGGCTTGTTGGTCGCCGATCCAGTAGGTGTGCGCGTTCTTGGTGATGTGGAGGCCGACGCTTGCGATGTCGGGGCTCCCTGCGTCCTGCCAGGCGGTCAGAGTCTCCTCGACCGCGTCCCACAGAGCCATGGGGCCGCCCTGGCGGACCGTCCAGCCTTCGGTGTCCTCGGTGAACGCGGCGAACGACTCCCGCTCGGCGTCGAAGAGATAGAGATTCTCGGTGCCGTCACGGACCGTCGCACGTACGAATTGTCCGCCAGGAACGGCGAGTTGGGTCAGGAAGGCGGGCATCCACTCCGCCAGCAGCACAGGAGGGATCCTGGCAGGGCGCTCGGTGTCCGCGTAGGCGGTGCGAGCCGACAAGTCACCGGCCAACGGGGGCAGTGCCTGTGCACGGGCGTGCATGAAGGAGGAGCGGCCGATGATCTGTCCCTCTGCCGAACCGTCGTCGTTCACTGCGACCTTGGCGAGGCCCGTGCCGTACGGCCAGGAGCCGACCGTGGCGAGGATGATCCCGCCGGGCCTGGTCTGGCGTACCCAGGTGTACGGAATGCGCCGTACCGCGCAGGTGGCGATGACACGGTCATAGGGCGCTCGGGCCGGATGGCCGAGCAGTCCGTCACCGGTGACCGTCCACGTGGAGTGCCCGGCCACTTCCAGAGCCGCATCCGCGCGGGTGGCGACCTGGGGGTCGACCTCGACCGTGGTCACGTTGTCCTCGCCGAGGCGGTGGCACATGAGGGCGCCGGAGTATCCGGTACCGGTGCCGATTTCGAGAACGGAATCGTCGTCGGCGACGTCGAGTTGTTCGAGCATCCCGATGACGGTGGTGGGGGTGGTGGAGGACGACGTGGGGACGCCGGTCACGGGACCGGTCGTCTGGTCGGCGGTGAGGTGGCCGTCGAGCTGCGTGGCCGGCGACTCGTCGCGACAGGCGATCCGGGACCACTCCTCCGGGGGCGTGCCGAGCGCGGTCACCGGTTGCCAGAGTCCGCCGTCGACCGGCAGGAACACCCCTGGATTCAGGAAGAGTTCGCGCGGTACGGCTTCAACGGCCGGCCGCCATGGCGAATCCGGCCGCAGCACACCGGACGCTGTCAGCCGGTCGGCGAGCGCACGGCGCTCAGGGGCGGTGTCCATCAAGTTCTCCTCGGATCAGCAGATCTGCGATCGCTGCGGACATCTCCAGGCCGGTCCTCTCCTCCAGCCAGCCCCACTGGCCGTTCGGGTTCAGTTCCAACCAGTGGAATTCGCCGTCACCGTCCACCGCGAGGTCGAAGGACCCGGAGGCGAGACCGAAGTGGTCCAGGACTCCGTGGAGCGCGTTCACCAGGCGCTCGGGGAGGTCGACAACGGCGTACGAATGGGCGTCGTAGTCCGTACGCCAGTCCAACAGCCCGGAGTCGATCCGGACGGCGAAGACACGGCGGCCGACGATCAACACCCGCAGGTCGGTGACCTTCTCGACACGGGCCTGGAACAGGTGTGGAGCGGCGCGGAGGGAGTCGTCGATCTCGTCGGTGACCACCGGCTCGGCCCACGAGGTCATCGGGACACCGTCGCGTTCGTACGGCGTCCAGCGCAGCGTCTTGGCGACGACCGGACCGTGGGCGGCGGTGAACTGGCGTGCCTTGTCAGGGTCGTTGGTGACCAGAGTGGCGGGGACGGTCAGCCCGAGTCGCCGCGCCACCGCGAGTTGGGCGGGCTTGTAGTCGGCGGCGGTGTCACGGAGGGGATGGTTCACCCAGAGTGGACCATCGAGGGCGTAGAGGATGCCGCCGAGCCCGTAGCGGACCTGTGCGGCGGCGTAACGGGCATCGTCGGCTGCCAGGTGCTCGAAGGCCAGGAAGTCGTGGGCGTGACACTCCACAAACTTGCACCGACTTGCACATCAATTGGCATGGCCGATAGCGCTATTGACGCTGTCTCCGCAGTTCAACGAAGCTGGTGCAAGTTGCAGCAACCACTCGGACCCAGGGGCCGACCATGGCCGTAGAGTTCGTTGGAATCGACCCCGACACCGACCTGGACCACTGCCCCACGGTGTGGGCGGACGCGGAAGCGCAGGAGATCTTGTTGCAGGGGTGGAAGCCGAGCAGCGAGACTCAGGCGGAGTGCGAGACAAGCAGCCCCGCGAACGGCGGGGTGCCGAGCAGTGAGGCCATCGTCAGGATTCCAGCTCGGATGATCCCGATGATCAGGGAGGCGTGCGATGCCGTCGAGCGTGCCCGGCTTCGCGAGCTGCTCGGCCGGTGCGAGCGGTCCGCCGTCCACCTGGAGCTACGCGACGCCTACGCTTCGACGGACCGGTTCGAGGCGTGGAAGCGGGGTGAGCGGATCAACTGGGCGGATCGTGAGGCCTGGTGGCATCCCTTCCACCAATCGATCACGGACGCGGCGGCCCGTGGCATAACGATCCGCCGGGCACGGGTGGTCTCCGAACCCGTGTCGGAGTACATCCGCTGGGAGCACTACGTCACTCAGGCCAACGTCATGGCGGGTGAGGAGGTTCGGTGGCTGCCGCGACGACGGGCCACGGACATCCCCCTTCCCGGAAACGACTTCTGGCTGTTTGATGGCGCGCTGCTCCGGGTGCACCACTTCTCCGGCGACGGGGCGGTGGTCGAGGATGAGTTCACGGCGGACCCGGAGGCCGTGAAACTGTGCTCGACCGCTTTCGAGACGGTCTGGGAGCGCGCGATACCGCACCACCTGTTCAAGATCTGACGAAGGCCAGTTCCATGCCCCCGCATCCCTCTTCCAACGTCCAGAAGGCACGCGAAGGCCTCGCCGGCCGTCTGCGTGATATTCGGAAGGATGCCGGGATCAGCGGCCGGGAACTGGCTGTGAGATGCGGTTGGTCGGAGTCGAAGTCGTCCCGGATCGAGAACGCCAGGACCCCTCCCTCCGACGCGGACATCACAGCGTGGTGCCGAGCCTGCGCCGCTGAAGGTCAGGCGCCCGATCTGATCGCGGCGAACAGGCAGTCCGCCGACGCCCATGTGCAGTGGAGGCGACTCCAGCGCAGCGGTCTCCGTCTCCTGCAGGAGTCCGTGGTCGATCTGTACCAACAGACCAGGATGTTCCGCGTCTACGTGTCCGACGTCGTCCCCGGGTTCCTCCAGACACCGGGATACGCAACTGCTCTTCTGTCGTCCATCGCGGGCTTTCGGGGGACCCCGGACGACGTGAGTGATGCGGTGGCGGCCCGTATGAGGCGCAACGCCGTGCTGAGCAACGGCTCCCGGCGGTTCTCGTTCGTGCTGGAGGAGTCGGTGTTGCGGTACCGGCTGTGCAGTGTCGAGACCATGGCGGCGCAGCTCGGCCATCTGCTCGGGGTCATGGATCTCCAGAACGTCGCTGTGGGCATCGTCCCGTTTTCGGCGCAACGGACTGTGTGGCCCATGCCCACGTTCACGATCTTCGACGACAGCAGGGTGCACGCGGACTCGCTGGACGCCGCTTCCGCGCTCACGCAGCCGAGCCAGGTCGAGCTGTACGCCCGAGCCTTTGAACGGCTTTCGCAGGGGGCCGTGAGGGGAGCGGCAGCGCGTTCCCTGATAGCGGGTGCGTTGTCGTCCTTGGACTGAGTCGGAGGGCGGTCCCGGGAGGTCAGGGGTGAGGTTGCCGCTTCAGCGCTTCGACGAAGGCGGTGAAGGCAGGGGCCGGGAAGGTGAGGGTGGCGCGGGCCGGGGTCTTGGAGTCGCGTATGGCTATGCGGGTGGGGCGGTTGGCGATCTCTACGCAGGAGTTGCCGTCCCCGGCGCCGGAGTACGACGACTTCCGCCAGTTGTCGCGGGTGTCCATGGGGCGCCTCACAGCTCTTTGACCAGCCCGTCGATGAAAGCAGTGAAGGCGGGGGCCGGGAAGGTGAGTGCTGCTCGGGCCGGGGTCTTGGAGTCGCGTATGGCTATGCAGGTGGGGCGGTTGGCGATCTCTACGCAGGAGTCTCCGTCTCCCGCGCCGGAGTAGGACGACTTGCGCCAGTTGTCGATGGGGTCCATGGGGTGCCTCACAGCTCTTTGGCCAGCCTGTGGATGAGATCACGTGACCGTTCGGGATCAAGTGACACGGTTTCCACTTTACGAAAGAGCGTTCGGAAGACGCCTAGTTGGGCCTCGGAATCGATGAACGCCGCTCCATGGGGCCCATCGCGTACGACCGTGTCCAGCCTGGCCACAGCTCCGCCTGCCAGCATCATGGCCGTCCATGATCCGCCGAATCCGTCGAGGTCGAAGGGGATCACACGCACGGTGACGTGATTCGCCTCGGAGGATTCGACGAGGTGGGCGAGCTGGGCTCGTGAGGCCAGCCGGTCGCCGACCCGGATACGCAGCGCGGCCTCGTGGATCACTGCCTCGTACGGAGTGGGATCGGATCCCTCGATGACCCCCTTGCGCTGCATCCGATGCCTGACCCGCAACTCCAGCTCCTCGTGAGGGAGTTCAGGGACCCTGTAGGCGTAGAGGGCGCGAGCGTAGGCCTCCGTCTGGAGCAGGCCCGGGATGTAGAGGAACTGGATCTCCCGCAGGGACACCGCGTGCTGTTCCAGTTCGGCCAGGTCGCGGAACGGCGTTGGCAGCAGTCCTCGGTACTCCTCCCACCAGCCACGGGTCCGGTCCGTCGCCATGGCCACCAGCGCCGAGATCAACTCCTCGTCGGTGCACGCATAGTGGACGGCAAGGCGGCGCAGCCGCTTTTCGCTCACGCCCGCAAGGCCCGCCTCGATCTGACTGATCTGCGGAGGGCTCACGCCAAGCAGCGTCGCCGCCTCACGGGCTGAGAGGCCAGCCGAGTCGCGGAGCCTGCGCAACTCGACCGCCAGCCGCATCTGACGCGCCGTCGGCTCACCCCTCAGTGCCATTGACCGCTCCCCTCAACACGCCTGGAGGCGCGACTCGTTCGAGGGCCAGGCTACGCGATCGGCTTGCGAAGTCTTAATGGTTAAGTCTACCGTCGGTGATGCGACGCACACACTGCGGAAAT
This sequence comes from Streptomyces sp. NPDC050548, assembly GCF_044457385.1. NCBI lineage: Bacteria > Bacillati > Actinomycetota > Actinomycetes > Kitasatosporales > Streptomycetaceae > Streptomyces > Streptomyces sp. NPDC050548. The sequence goes on along the minus strand of NZ_JBITGV010000006.1, from coordinate 347,614 downwards.
ACCGGGACACCGGAAGCGCACCACTCCGTCCTGCCACGGCGGCTGTGGCACTGCCACCGCCCGCGACACCCCGCAGTCCTCCGAACTCCCCACCACCGAACCGGAGTTGATGCATGCCCGAAAGCCCAATCCCACCCAGCCCCTGGGAGTACTGCCTCTACGTCCCGAACGATCCGCGTGCCGTCACCGTCAGCCGCCGCACCCTCCGGCTGATCCTCACCCTGCACGGCCTGATCCGCCTGGCGGACACCGCCGAGCTGCTCGCGACGGAGCTGGTCGCCAACGCCGTACAGCACACGAAAGGGCCCGCCGCGCTGCGCGTGGGCTGGACCGCGGGGGTGCTGCGGCTCGGGGCCTGGGACGCCGACCCCGAACCGCCGCCCCCACCAAGGCCGTTGGAGGAACTCGGCCAAGCAGAGGACGGGCGCGGCCTCGCACTGGTCCGCGCCTGCGCCGACCAGTGGGGCTGGCAGCCGCTGTCCCGGAACGGCAACCTGGGGAAGCTCGTGTGGTGCGAGCTTGCCGCGGCTTGAGGCGCTGTTCTGCCGGGACTGCCGCGCAGGGCGGGCCAGTTCGAGGGGGTGGATTAGACGTTCACACCGACCCACCCTTACCTACAGAAGCGCACCCGAGGCCGACCGGTATCCGCAACTCCGCGCCGCCTCGCGGTAATAGCCGAGGTCGTACAACCCGCCCTGCGGCGAGGCGAGCAGGTCGAGGTCCTGCGGTAGCTCGAAGCCGTTGAACTCGGCACGCAGTTCCAGCACGTTGCGGAAGCCCGCCGGGCTCAGGGCGGCACGTCTGGAGAGGCCGTCGGCGGCGACGTTGAGGTCGTAGATCTTCGCGGCGAGTTCGGGCGAGGTCTCGTCGTCCACCAGTAACTGAATGGCCGCGTCACGGTGACGTCGGTCGAACACCCACGTCATGCCACGAATGAAGGCGCGGAGGAAACGGACGGCCGTGCCGGGATTGTCCTTGAGCCAGCCGCGACTCGACGCGAGCATTCCTCCCTGGTACGGCTGGACGGTGTCCGCCACGACCCCGATGACCGGCAGGCCGGTTTCCCGAGCGCGTACCACGCCTTCAGCGTTGATGATGGCCGCTTCCCACAGCCCGTCGAGCAGTCCCTGAAAACGTGCCGGTGTGCTACCGGCCGAGACCAGCGTGTAGTCCGTTCCGGCGGCCAGGCCGGCGTTGAGCATGATCTTCTCGGCGGGCAGTCCGAATCCGGAGTGCGGGACGTCGACCCCCACCCGCTGATTCCGCAGGCCCTCCGCCGTCGGGTACCCGGCCGCCCCCACGAGCGCCAGACCCAGGCCGAGGTCGTGCGCCGCGACGATGACGTTGTCCAGGATCCGCCCGGCCGGATTGCCCGGGTTCAACTGGTAGTTGATGGCGTTGTCCGTCGCCGAGACGATGAATTCGATCTCGCGCTGGTCGACCTGGATGAAGGTGGGGCGGGACGACACGAACTGGGCGTAGTCGACGTCGAGGTTCTCCTCGACGAAGTACTGGTTGGCGACGGCCGCCAGAATCGGCAGCGATCTCGACGCGGAGCGGACACGGACCAGGGGCGGGGGCGGGGGCGAACCGGCGAGTGCGGCCGGGTCGACGGAAGGGCCGGAGGCCCATGCCTGCGAGCCCGGGATCAGGGCGCCCGCCGAGGCGGAGGCCAGCAGAACGAAGGATCGTCGCGAGAGATTTCCGAGCGCCATGCCGACTCCTGTCGAGAGTGACTCCGCGATACGCGGAACAGACGCGCCCGTGCCAAGGAGGGATCGGGCATCTCACGCCCGGGTCTGCCCGCCAGGTTAGGAGAGCGGGTCGCCCCGGACAACGGGGCTGATTCGACGTCCAGTGATCAAGTGGCGTTACCGTTCCGGGCCGCCCGCACCCCCACCCCCCACATCACAATCCGGTCACACCCCCTTGTTAACTCCCATGTAATCGATTCCAATCCTCCGTGTAATCGATTCCAATCCTCCGTGTAATCGATTCCAATCCTCCGTGTAATCGATTCCACGAGGAGGTGGAACGGCGATGGCGAGCATCAAGGACGTCGCCGCCGAGGCCGGGGTCTCCGTGGCCACGGTGTCGCGGGTGCTGAACGACCATCCGTCGGTCAGTGCCGACGCACGCACCCGCGTGCTGGCCGCCGTAGAGGCGCTGGACTACCGTCCGAACGCCGTCGCCCGGTCGCTGCGCACCGATCAGACCCGCACCCTCGGGCTGGTCATCAGCGACGTGCTGAACCCTTACTTCACCGAGCTGGCCCGCTCCGTCGAGGAGGAGGCCCGCGCGCTGGGGTACAGCGTGATCATCGGGAACGCCGACGAGCGGCCCGAGTTGCAGGACCACCACGTGCGGACGCTGCTGGACCGCCGTATCGACGGTCTTCTGCTCTCCCCCACCGACGGCGGCTCCGCCGCGATGCTGGACGCCGCGCGTGCGGGCACGCCGATGGTGTTCGTGGACCGGTGGATCCCGGGCGTGGACGTGCCGGTCGTGCGGGCCGACGGGCGGGCCGCGATCCGGGATCTCGTCGCGCATCTGCACGGGCTGGGGCATCGCAGGCTCGCCATCATCGCGGGACCCGCCGCCACCACGACCGGCAGTGAGCGCGTCGCGGCCTTCCGGGACGCGCTCGCCGAGTACGGGATTCCCCTCCCGGACGCCTACATCGGTCAGGGCGACTTCCAGGCCGAGAGCGGGCGGCGGGTCACCGAGGGCTTCCTCGATCTGCCCGAGCCGCCCGAGGTCGTCTTCGCCACCGACAACCTGATGGCGCTCGGGGCCCTGGACGCCGTACGGGCGCGTGGGCTGCGGGTTCCCGAGGACCTCGCGCTGGCCGCGTTCGACGACATCCGGTGGTTCGTGCACACCGATCCGCCGATCACCGCGATCGCCCAGCCCACGGGCGAGTTGGGGCGGGCCGCCGTGCGCGCGCTCGTCGATCAGATCGAGGGGCGGGCACCGCAGTCCGTCACCCTTCCCGCCCGGCTCGTCGTGCGCCGCTCCTGCGGCGAAACCGGTGAGCCGGGAACCTCGTCATCCCCTTTTCGAAGGAGCAAGTCGTGAGCAACCAGGACGAGTTGCTGCGCATCGAGGGCATCCGCAAGACCTTCCCCGGTGTCGTCGCGCTGGACGGCGTCGACTTCGATCTGCGCCGGGGCGAGGTCCATGTGCTGCTCGGCGAGAACGGCGCCGGCAAGAGCACCCTCATCAAGATGCTCTCCGGTGCCTACCGTCCCGACGGCGGCCGCATCCTGGCCGGTGGCGAGGAGGTGCGCATCCACAGTGCGCAGGACTCCGCGCGGCTCGGGATCGCCACCATCTACCAGGAGTTCAACCTCGTTCCCGATCTGACGGTCGCCGAGAACATCTTCCTGGGGCGGCAGCCGCGCCGGCTCGGGATGATCGACCGGAAGCGGATGGAGGCCGACGCCGCCATTCTGCTGGAGCGGGTGGGTGTGCGGGTGTCGCCGCGCGCCCGTGTGCGTGAACTCGGTATCGCGCGGCTCCAGATGGTCGAGATCGCCAAGGCGCTGAGTCTCGACGCGCGGGTGCTGATCATGGATGAGCCGACCGCCGTGCTGACCTCCGAAGAGGTCGAGAAACTGTTCTCCATCGTGCGTCAACTGCGTGCCGACGGGGTCGGGGTCGTCTTCATCACCCATCACCTCGAAGAGATCGCCGCCCTCGGCGACCGCGTCACCGTCATCCGGGACGGGAAGTCCGTCGGGCAGGTGCCCGCCTCCACCCCCGAGGACGAGCTCGTGCGGCTCATGGTCGGGCGGTCCATCGAGCAGCAGTATCCGCGCGAACGGACCGACACCGGGGCCGCGTTGCTCGCCGTCGAGGGGCTGACCCGGGACGGGGTCTTCCACGACATCAGCTTCGAGGTGCGGGCCGGTGAGGTCGTCGGTATCGCCGGGCTGGTCGGGGCGGGTCGTACGGAGGTCGTACGGGCTGTCTTCGGGGCCGACCCGTACGACCACGGGGCCGTGAAGGTCGGCGGCTCCGCGTTGCGCGGGCACGACGTCAACGCGGCGATGACCGCGGGGATCGGGCTCGTGCCCGAGGACCGCAAGGGGCAGGGGCTCGTCCTCGACCAGTCCGTGGAGGAGAACCTCGGGCTGGTCACCATGCGGGCCGCCACCCACGGCGGGCTCGTCGACCTCAAGGGGCAGCGGGTCGCCGCCGCGCGGATCGCCGAGCAGCTGGGCGTGCGGATGGCCGGACTCGGCCAGCAGGTACGGACGTTGTCCGGCGGCAACCAGCAGAAGGTCGTCATCGGCAAGTGGCTGCTCGCCGACACCAAGGTGCTGATCCTCGACGAGCCGACGCGCGGGATCGACGTCGGCGCCAAGGTCGAGATCTATCAACTCATCAATGAACTCACGGCCGCCGGTGCCGCCGTGCTCATGATCTCCAGCGATCTGCCCGAGGTCCTCGGCATGAGCGACCGGGTGCTGGTCATGGCGCAGGGCCGTATCGCGGGCGAGTTGACGGCCGCCGAAGCGACGCAGGACTCCGTGATGGCCCTCGCCGTCAGCACACCCAGCACACCGACCCAAGCAACTACCGCTGTGGAGGGCCACCGTGGCCACTGAAACGCTCAAGAGCACGCCGGGCGCGGGTGGCGCCTCGGGTATCCGCCGACTGCTCCTGGACAACGGCGCGTTGACCGCGCTGATCGTCCTCGTCATCGCCATGTCGGCGCTCTCCGGCGACTTCCTCACCACCGACAACCTCCTCAACGTCGGTGTCCAGGCGGCCGTCACCGCCATCCTCGCCTTCGGTGTCACCTTCGTGATCGTCTCGGCGGGCATCGACCTGTCGGTGGGTTCGGTGGCCGCCCTGTCCGCCACCGTGCTCGCGTGGAGCGCCACGCAGCACGGCGTCCCGGTCTTCCTCGCCGTGATCCTCGCGATCGCCACCGGCATCGCGGCCGGTCTCGTCAACGGTTTCCTCATCGCCTACGGCAAACTCCCGCCGTTCATCGCGACGTTGGCGATGCTGTCGGTGGCGCGCGGGCTGTCGCTGGTGATCTCGCAGGGCTCCCCGATCGCCTTCCCCGACTCGGTCTCGCACCTCGGTGACACGCTCGGCGGCTGGCTGCCGGTGCCGGTCCTGGTGATGATCGTGATGGGGCTGATCGCCGCGTTCGTGCTCGGGCGGACGTACATCGGGCGGTCCATGTACGCGATCGGCGGCAACGAAGAGGCCGCGCGGCTCTCGGGGTTGCGGGTCTCCAAGCAGAAGCTCGCGATCTACGCCCTGTCCGGCGTGTTTGCCGCCGCCGCGGGCATCGTCCTCGCCTCCCGGCTCTCCTCCGCGCAGCCGCAGGCCGCCGACGGTTATGAGCTGGACGCGATCGCCGCTGTCGTCATCGGCGGCGCCTCCCTCGCGGGCGGCACCGGCAAGGCGTCCGGCACGCTCATCGGCGCGCTGATCCTCGCGGTGCTGCGCAACGGCCTCAACCTCCTTTCGGTGTCGGCGTTCTGGCAGCAGGTCGTCATCGGTGTCGTCATCGCGCTGGCCGTCCTGCTGGACACCGTGCGGCGCAAGGCGGGCGCAACTCCCGTCACTGGAGCCGGTGTTGGTGGTGGCGGAAAGGGCAAGCAGGCGACCACGTACGCCCTCGCGGCCGTCGTCACCATCGCGATCGTCGGCGCCACCTCCTTCCTGCACAACGACTCTTCCACGACGTCCAAGCCCAAGCTCGGCCTCTCCCTCTCCACGCTCAACAACCCGTTCTTCGTGCAGATCCGGTCCGGTGCGCAGGCCGAGGCGAAGAAGCTGGGCCTGGACCTGACGGTCACCGACGCGCAGAACGACGCCTCCCAGCAGGCCAACCAGCTGCAGAACTTCACCAGTTCCAACTACGGCGCGATCATCGTCAACCCGGTGGACTCGGATGCCGCGAGCAACTCTGTGAAGGCCGCCGACAAGGCGAAGATCCCGGTGATCGCGGTCGACCGCGGTGTCAACAAGGCCGCCGTGGACACCCTCGTCGCCTCCGACAACATCGCCGGTGGTGAACTCGCCGCCAAGACGATCGCCGAGAAGCTGGGCGGCACCGGGAAGATCGTCATCCTCCAGGGCCAGGCGGGTACTTCGGCGGCGCGTGAGCGGGCCGAGGGCTTCGCCAAGGGGCTGAAGGCCTACCCCGGCATCACGGTCCTCGCCCAGCAGCCCGCCGACTTCGACCGCACCAAGGGCCTCGACGTGATGTCGAACCTGCTCCAGGCGCACCCCGACGTCCAGGGCGTCATCGCGGCCAACGACGAGATGGCCCTCGGCGCCATCAAGGCGCTCGGTTCCAAGGCGGGCAGGTCGGTCTCGGTCGTAGGCTTCGATGGCACGCCCGACGGGCTGACCGCGGTGAAGCAGGGGACGCTGTACGCGTCCGTGGCGCAGCAGCCGAGCCAGTTGGGCAAAATCGCCGTGGACAACGCGCTGCGCGCGGCTCAGGGCAAGAAGGTGGAGACGACGGTGAAGGTGCCCGTGAAGGTGGTCACCAAGGAGAACGTGGCCGGTTTCACCGGCTGACAGCGGACCGGTCACCACACCAAGTCATCACTGTGGGGAGTCACTTCATGTACGACTACGACCTTCTGGTCGTCGGATCGGCCAACGCCGACCTCGTGATCGACGTCGAGCGGCGGCCGGGCGCCGGCGAGACGGTCCTCGGTTCCGACCTGGCCGTCCACCCCGGCGGCAAGGGTGCCAACCAGGCGGTCGCCGCCGCCCGGCTCGGTGCCAGTACGGTCCTGCTGGCCCGGGTCGGCGACGACGCGTACGGCAGGCTGCTGCTGGACTCGCAGCGGGCGGCGGGGGTCGACACGGTGGGCGTGCTGGTGGGCGGGGCGCCGACCGGGGTCGCGCTGATCACGGTCGACCCGTCCGGCGACAACAGCATCGTGGTGTCGCCGGGAGCCAACGGAAAGCTGTTCCCGGTCGACATCCAGGCCGCCGCCTGCCTCTTCCACGCCTCCCGCGTGGTCTCCGTACAGCTGGAGATCCCGCTGGAGACGGTCGCGGAGGTCGTACGGAGTCTGGCGCCCGACAGCCGGTTCGTGCTGAACCCGTCGCCGCCCCGGCCGCTGCCGTCCGAAGTCCTGGCCGCCTGCGACCCGTTGATCGTCAACGAGCACGAGGCGAAGGTGATCCTCGGGGACGCGTGTGTGAGCGAGCGGCCCGAGGACTGGGCGCGGATCCTGCTGGCGAAGGGGCCGCGTTCGGTGGTCGTGACGCTGGGCGCGGAGGGCGCGCTGGTGGCCTCGCGGGAGGGGGTCACCCGGGTGCCGTCCGTGAAGGTGGACGCCGTGGACACGACGGGCGCGGGCGATGCCTTCACCGCGGCGCTGGCCTGGAAGCTGGGCACGGGCTCCGGTCTGGCGGAGGCGGCGGCGTACGCGGCGCGGGTCGGGGCGGTGGCCGTCACCAGGAAGGGCGCGCAGGAGTCCTTCCCGACGGCGGACGAGGTCGCCGCGCTGTGAAGAAGGCAGGGATTCTCAACCGTCATCTCTCCGGTGCGCTGGCCGAGTTGGGGCACGGGGACGGGGTGCTGGTGTGCGACGCCGGGATGCCGATCCCGGCCGGGCCCCGGGTGGTGGACCTGGCGTTCCGGGCCGGGGTGCCGTCCTTCGCGGAGGTGCTGGACGGGCTGCTGGCCGAGCTGGTGGTGGAGGGCGCGACGGCGGCGCGCGAGATCCGCGGCGCCAACCGGGCCGCCACCGCCCTCCTCGACGCCCGCTTCCCCGACCTGGACCTCGTCTCCCACGAGAAGCTCAAGGAGCTGTCGGCGGGCGCGCGGCTGGTCGTAAGGACGGGCGAGGCGCGGCCGTACGCGAATGTGCTGCTGCGGTGCGGGGTGTTCTTCTGAGACCAGGGGGCCGGGCCCGGACACACCCGGACACATTCGAGGGGGCCCGGTCCGTCGACCAAGCCCCCTCGGCTATTCCCCTCCAACATCAGGACCCCTCAAGATCCCCCCAGATCCCCCTCCAAGAGTCCTGATGCCAAGTAGGACCCGCGGACTGCGGGGAGGGTTGTACGCCGTCTTGAGAATTTTTCAAAACGGCCGCCGGCCGGTCTCCGGGTGCCGACCAATCGGGGCGGACGTAGCGTTTCAGGCATGAGCGAAGACTCTGCTACGGCCTTCCAGGGCGAGGTCCTCGACGAGCTGGGCGACGACAAGGTCCAGGAGATCGCTGGCCTGCTCGGGACGGACGAGGCGGGCGCCAGGGAGGTCGTCGGTACGACGGTCTCGGCGCTGTCCGGCGAGGCGGCGACCGTCGAGACGCCCCAGGAGGCTCCCCTTCAGGGTGTGGCCACGCTGGGCGGTTTCGCGACCGGCGGGCTGATGGCCGGGGTGCTGGCCAAGGCGGCCAAGCCGGTGGCGAACGCGGTGGCCAAGAAGACGGGGCTGCCGCCGGCGACCGTGGCCCGGGTCGTCGAGATGCTGGTCCCGGTGGTGCTGGCGGTGCTGACGAAGCGGGCGGCGAAGAAGTAGGGCGGTCGGGTACGGCATACTCCTGACCTCCTGCCCCACCCCGGATCGAACGGGGTGGGGCAGGGCTCAGGGGTACCTCAGGGGTGTTTCAGCGCGGGGCGGCCGGCGTCAGCGGACGGTGACCGAGACCGCCTTGGAGACGGTGGCGCCGTCCTTGACGCGCAGGACCGAGACGCCCTTCTTCTGGAACTTGTCGGTCAGCTTGTAGGCGCCGTGGTTGACCTTGGCGGTCACGGGCAGGGACTTCCAGGTCGGGCCCGACTTGACCTGGAGCGTCACCTTGGAGCCCTCCTTCAGACCGGCGGACTTGCCGGTGAAGGTCACCACGTCGCCGAGCTTCACGGTGGTGTGGTTGGCCTTGAGCGTGATGCTCGGCGCCGGGGCGGGCGCGGCGACGGCGGCGGTGGCGCCGACGGCGACGAGCGCGGCGGAAGCCAGGGAGACGGCGGCGATACGCACGTTCACAGATAACTCCTTGTTCGATTCCGAGAATTACTTCTCTTATGCGGCTCTCAGACTTCTCTCATGCGGGAGAAAGCCCGGCCAACCGCGTTTCCGGGATTTCTCCCGGCCCCGCGGCGAGCACGATCCTATAGACACGACCTGGGGAGATACGGTTCCGGAAGGCTCCGAAAAAGGCGAATCGACAGCTCAATCACAGGAATTGCGGCCATTGCACACGCCGTGATCTGCATTTATTAAAGAGACCTGTGTGAAGGCGACTCTCACATTCCGGCGCCGGACATGAAACTGCCCGCAGGACGAATCGGCGGCCGAGCCGGCCGGTCGGGCGTCGGCGGACGGCGCCGCTCAACCGCGCTCAGACGGCGTCCCGGCCCGCGAGGACCGTTTCGCGGAACGCGGCGACCACGGGCCGTAGATCGATCCGGTGCCAGGACGCCCACAGCTGGACGGACGCTCCGAGCCAGGGCAGTTCGCGTACCGCGACGCCGTCGGTCGTGCCGCGCATCATGCTCTTCTGGACGAGTGCGAGGCCGAGACCGGAGGCGACCAGGCCCAGCGCGGTGAGCGGATCGGCCGCGTCGAGACGGATGTCCGGGGTGAAGCCGGAGGCCACGCACGACGCGACGAACGTGTCGCGCCAGGCCGGGTCCTGGGAGTCGCCCACCGCGATCCACGGCTGCCCGTCGAGGGCCTCGGGGGTCAACTCCGCCTGCCCCGCGAGGGGATGCTCCGCGGGCAGCGCGAGCAGCAACGGATCCCGCAGCAAGGGGGCCGCGTCCAGGTCCGGGTCGTCCTCGGGCGGCGGCGTGCGCACGAGCGCGATGTCGAGGCTGCGCTGGCGCAGTCCCTCGAACTGCTCGGCCGACTCCTGGTCGTACAGCGCGACATGAATGCCCGGGCGTTGATCGCGCAGGGTGCGCAGGGCGGTGGGCAGGACGCCCGTGTGCATGGCGTCGGCCACGTAGCCGATGCACAGACCGCCCTCCTCGCCGCGGCCGAGCCGCCGGCCGAGGTTCTCCAGCCGGTCCGCGTGGCGCAGCAGGGCATGCGCCTCGGTCAGGAAGACACGGCCGTCGGAGGTCAGCCGGATGCGCTGCTGGCTGCGCTCGAAAAGGGTCAGGCCCAGGTTCTTCTCCAGCTGGGCGATCTGCCGGCTGAGCGGCGACTGGGAGATGTGCAGCTGCTCGGCGGCACGGCCGACGTGTTCGGTCTCGGCGACGGCGACGAAGTAGCGGAGTTGGCGCAGGTCAAGCATGTAGGACCTCAGAGGACTCAAGTATGTCCAAGCAAGTCTTGGACAGTCTCACCCAGGGATCCTAACCTCGAACACGCAAGGCCGACGGATCGTGCGTTCAAGGACCAATCCTCCGTAATCGCCGTCTCTCGGTACTCATCACCATCGCAAGGATCCCCCCCCCGTGAGCATCAAGCCCCTCCTGCCCGGCACCCTCGGTTTCGGCACCGCACCGCTCGGCAACATGTTCCGCGCCATCCCCGACGAGGAGGCCGCGGCCACCGTCGAAGCCGCCTGGGACCAGGGCATCCGCTACTTCGACACCGCGCCCTTCTACGGCGCCGGCCTCTCCGAGATCCGGCTCGGTGACGTACTGGCGCAGCACCCCCGCGACGAGTTCGTCCTCAGCACGAAGGTCGGCCGCGTCATCCTCGACGAGATCGAGGACCCGGCCGCACGCGACCTCGGCGAGAAGGGCGGCCTCTTCGAACACGGCCGCCCGAACAAGATGGTCAACGACTACACCGCCGACGCCACCCTCCGCTCCATCGAGGACAGCCTCAAGCGCCTGCGGACGGACCGCCTCGACATCGTGTGGGTGCACGACGTCGCCCAGGACTTCTACGGCGACGAGTGGCTGGCCGCCTACGAGACCGCCCGCACCGGCGCGTTCCGTGTCCTGCAGAGGCTGCGCGAGGAGGGCGTCATCAAGGCCTGGGGCCTTGGCGTCAACCGCGTGGAGCCCCTGGAGCTGACCCTCGACCTGGACGAGCCGAAGCCCGACGCCTTCCTCCTCGCCGGCCGCTACACCCTCCTCGACCACGACCGCGCCCTGCAGCGCCTGCTGCCCGCCGCCGCCGCGCAGGACGTCGACATCGTGGTCGGCGGCCCCTACAGCTCGGGCATCCTCGCCGGAGGAACGCACTTCGAGTACCAGCAGGCGCCCGCGCACATCATCGACAAGGTGGAGCGGATCAAGGCGCTCACCCAGCGGCACGGGGTGGGCATCAAGTCCGCCGCGCTGCAGTTCTCCCTCGCCCATCCGGCGACGGCGGCCGTGATCCCCGGCGCCACCAGGCCCAGCCGCATCGCCGAGGACCTGGCCGCTCTCGACGAGCCGATCCCGGCCGCGTTCTGGACGGATCTGCGCGCGGAGCGGCTGATAGCGCAGGACGCTCCCGTACCGACCCTCTGACCCTTCCGCCCCCACGCCCACCAGGAGGATCCCGTGGCCACGACCACCGCGTCCCTCGACATACCCGCCTCACCCGACCGCGTCTGGCAGCTCATCGGCGGCTTCGACTCGCTGCCCGACTGGCTTCCCTACATCCCCGCCAGCGAACTCAGCGACGGCGGACGCGTCCGCAGCCTCAGGAACGAGGACGGCGGCGTGATCGTCGAGCGCCTCGAAGCCTTCGACAACAAGGCCCGCACCTACAGCTACTCGATCCTCCAGGCCCCCTTCCCCGTCACCGGCTACCTCTCCACCCTCACGGTGCACGAGACACCCGGGCAGGACGCGGCCCGCGTGGAGTGGTCCGGCGCCTTCACACCGGACGGCATCAGTGACGACGAGGCCATCGCCCTGTTCCACGGCATCTACGCGGACGGCCTCGCCGCACTGAACCGGACGCTCAGCGGATCACGTGTTCCACGAACCTCGCGGCCGTCTCCGCCAGCACCTCCCGTCCGTCCCGCGCCCACAGGCCGTCGTTGAACAGCTCGACCTCGATGGACCCGGTGTACCCGGCGGCCTCGACGTACGACAGCCACTCCCGCATGTCGATCGCGCCGTCGCCGATCTGTCCGCGGCCGTTGAGGACGCCCTCGGGCAACGGGGTGGTCCAGTCGGCGAGTTGGAAGGTGTGGATACGGCCGCCCGCGCCGGCCCTGGCGATCTGCGCCGGGGCCTGGTCGTCCCACCAGATGTGGTACGTGTCGACCGTGACGCCGACCTGTTGCGCGGGGAAGCGCTCGGCGAGGTCGAGGGCCTGGGTGAGCGTCGAGACCACGCAGCGGTCGGAGGCGAACATGGGGTGCAGCGGCTCGATGGCCAGCCGTACGCCCCGCTCCTCGGCGTAGGGCCCCAACTCCCCCAGCGCGTCGGCGATCCGCTCCCGCGCGCCGTGCAGGTCCTTCGAGCCGGCGGGCAGACCGCCCGACACCAGGACGAGAGTGTCCGTGCCGAGCGTGGCCGCCTCGTCGACGGCCCTGCGGTTGTCGTCCAGGGCGCGGGCGCGTTCCGCCGGGTCGAGGGCCGTGAAGAAGCCGCCCCTGCACAACGTTGTCACCGCGAGGCCCGCGTCCCGGACCAGCTTCGCGGTGGCGTCCAGGCCGTACGACTGGACCGGCTCGCGCCAGAGGCCGACGCCGGGGACGCCCAACTCCAGGCAGGCGTCGACCAGTTCGGGCATGCTCAGCTGCTTCACCGTCATCTGGTTGACGGAGAAGCGGGACAGCTCCGGATTGCTCACTGGGTCACTCCGTACAGGGCGAGCAGGTTCTTCATCCGTTCCTCCGCGAGCTTCGGGTCCGGGAACAGGCCCAGGCCGTCGGCGAGTCGGTAGGCGCGGGCGAAGTGCGGGAGGGAGCGGGCCGACTGGAGGCCGCCGACCATCGTGAAGTGCGACTGGTGGCCCGCGAGCCAGGCCAGGAACACCACGCCCGTCTTGTAGAAGCGGGTCGGGGTCTGGAAGAGGTGGCGGGACAACTCGACGGTGGGGTCGAGGAGTTCACGGAACCCGGCCGTGTTCCCGGTGTCCAGGACGCGGACCGCCTCCGCCGCCAGCGGGCCGAGCGGGTCGAAGATGCCGAGCAGGGCGTGGCTGAAGCCCTGGTCGTCGCCCGCGATCAGCTCGGGGTAGTTGAAGTCGTCGCCGGTGTAGCAGCGGACGCCCTGCGGCAGTCGGCGCCGGATGTCGATCTCCCGCTGAGCCTCCAGGAGCGACACCTTGATGCCGTCCACCTTGTCCGGGTGGGCCGCGATGACGTCGAGGAACGTGTCGGTGGCCGCGTCCAGGTCGGACGAGCCCCAGTAGCCCTCAAGCGCCGGGTCGAACATCGGGCCCAGCCAGTGCAGGACGACGGGCTCGGTGGCCTGGCGCAGCAGATGGCCGTAGACCTCCAGGTAGTCCTCGGGGCCCTTGGCGACCGCGGCGAGCGCGCGGGACGCCATCAGGATGGCCTGCGCGCCCGACTCCTCGACGAGGGCCAACTGCTCCTCGTACGCGGCCTGTACGTCGGCCAGGGTGCCGCCGGTGATCTGGTCGGTGCCGACCCCGCAGGCGATCCGGCCGCCAACTGCCTTGGCCTCTGCGGCACTTCGGCGGATCAGCTCGGCCGCGCCCGCCCAGTCCAGGCCCATGCCGCGCTGGGCGGTGTCCATCGCCTCGGCGACACCGAGGCCGTGGGACCAGAGGTGGCGGCGGAAGGCGAGGGTGGCGTCCCAGTCGACGGCGGCGGGCGAGTCGGGGCTGGTGTCGGCGAAGGGGTCCGCGACGACGTGCGCCGCCGAGAACACCGTACGAGAGGTGAAGGGGGTGCCGGAGGTGACGGCGAGGGGTTCGGAGCGGGGCTCGTACGCCGCCAAGGCCCCTGACGCGTCCGGGAGTTGGATGGTCACAGCGAGATCTCCGGGACGTCGAGGCGGCGGCCCTCGGCGGAGGACTTCAGGCCCAGCTCGGCGAGCTGGACGCCACGGGCACCGGCCAGCAGGTCCCAGTGGTAGGGGGCGTCGGCGTAGACGTGGCGGAGGAACAGTTCCCACTGCGCCTTGAAGCCGTTGTCGAAGTCGGCGTTGTCGGGGACCTCCTGCCACTGGTCGCGGAAGACCTCGGTGGCGGGGATGTCGGGGTTCCAGACCGGCTTGGGGGTGGAACTGCGGTGCTGGGCACGGCAGTTGCGCAGTCCGGCGACCGCCGAGCCTTCCGTGCCGTCGACCTGGAACTCGACGAGTTCGTCGCGGTTGACGCGGACGGCCCAGGAGGAGTTGATCTGGGCGATGGCTCCGCTGTCGAGTTCGAAGATGCCGTAGGCGGCGTCGTCGGCGGTGGCGTCGTAGGGCTTGCCGTTCTCGTCCCAGCGCTGCGGGATGTGGGTGGTGGCGATGGCCTGGACGGACTTGACGCGGCCGAACAGCTCGTGGAGGACGTACTCCCAGTGCGGGAACATGTCGACGACGATGCCGCCGCCGTCCTCGGCGCGGTAGTTCCACGAGGGGCGCTGGGCCGCCTGCCAGTCGCCCTCGAAGACCCAGTAGCCGAACTCGCCCCGGATGGAGAGGATCCGGCCGAAGAAGCCGCCGTCGATGAGGCGCTTGAGCTTGAGCAGGCCCGGGAGGAACAGCTTGTCCTGGACGACGCCGTGCTTGATGCCGGCGGCGTCGGCGAGGCGGGCCAGTTCGAGGGCGCCCTCGAAGTCGGTGGCCGTCGGCTTCTCGGTGTAGATGTGCTTGCCCGCGGCGATCGCCTTCTTGAGCGCCTCCTCGCGGGCCGAGGTGACCTGGGCGTCGAAGTAGATCTCGACGGTCGGGTCGGCGAGGACCGCGTCGACGTCCGTGGAGACGTTCGCCGGGTCGAGCCCGTGCTGCTCGGCAAGCGCCTTCAGCGCGTGCTCGCGGCGGCCGACGAGGGTCGGTTCCGGCCACAGCACGGTTCCGTCGCCGAGGTCTAGACCACCCTGCTCTCGCAGTGCGAGGATCGAGCGGACGAGGTGCTGTCGGTAGCCCATTCGCCCGGTCACGCCGTTCATGGCGATACGCACCGTCTTGCGTGTCACGTGTTTCCCTTCGGCCTCGTACGTTTCCACGTACGTTCCAAGAACGCAGCAAGCGCTTTCTATATATGCAGAAGCTAGCCTTTGCACACAGGTCTGTACAAGACCGTGATGGGGTCGAGTTGTTCGAGGGGGCGAACGGCGGGGGTGTATGGCCTTATCGTCTGCTCGGACGGGGGCTTCCTTTGAGCAGCCTATGCACAACGGCGTACGACAAGATGCGCGACCGGAGGACGAACGACATGACGGTGACCCTGGCGGACGTGGCGGCCCGCGCCCAGGTCTCCCCCGCGACGGTGTCGCGCGTACTGAACGGCAACTACCCGGTCGCGGCGACCACCCGCGAGCGGGTGCTGCGGGCGGTCGACGAGCTGGACTACGTCCTCAACGGTCCCGCGAGCGCGCTCGCGGCGGCCACCTCCGACCTCGTCGGCATCCTGGTCAACGACATCGCCGACCCCTTCTTCGGGATCATGGCGAGCGCGATCCAGGCGGAGATCGGGGGACCCGGCGGACGTGCGGGCGGGGAGCGGCTGGCTGTGGTGTGCAACACAGGGGGCTCTCCGGAGCGCGAGCTGACGTACCTGACCCTGCTGCAGCGGCAGCGGGCGGCGGCCGTCGTACTGACCGGTGGCGCGATGGAGAACGCGCCGCACGCGGCCGCCGTCGCGGCGAAGCTGCGGAAGCTCGGGGAGGCCGGGACGCGGGTGGTGCTGTGCGGGCGCCCGCCGGCACCGGACACCGGGGCGTTCGCGCTGACCTTCGACAACCGCGGGGGCGGCCGTGAACTGACCGAGCACCTCATCGGCCTCGGGCATCGTCGGCTGGGCTACATCGCGGGCCCTGAGGAACGCACGACCACTCGGCACCGGCTGGAGGGCCACCGGGAGGCGCTGGCCGCGCACGGGATCGCGGAGGACCCCCGCTGGACCGTGCACGGCCGCTACGACCGCCGCTCCGGCTACGAGGCAACCCTCGAACTCCTGCGCCGCGACCCGTCGTTGACGGCCGTGGTCGCGGCGAACGACTCCGTCGCGGTGGGCGCGTGCGCGGCCCTGCGCGAATCCGGCCGCCGCATCCCGGACGACGTCTCGGTCGCCGGCTTCGACGATCTGCCGTTCAGCGTGGACGCGGTGCCCTCTCTTACGACGGTGCGGTTGCCGCTGTCGGAGGCGGGCGCGCGGGCCGGGCGGATCGCGATGGGGCGGGAGGAGCCGCCGCCGGGCGGGATCGCCACGGTTCGCGGGGAGTTGATGGTGCGGGGGTCTTCGGGGGTGCCGCGGAAGTAGCGCGGCCGGGGTCACCGGAGGGGACCTGCTTCCAAAAAGTGTGTCACTTCCTCGCAGAGTGTCACACTTTTCCAGGACCCCTCCCCCCACCCCACCACTACGGTCGGCCTCGTTGTCAGTGCCTCCCCTTATCGTCCCGCCATGGTCTTCCCACTGCCCGACGAACTGTCCCTGTCCTCCGGTCGCTTCGAGACCCGGGGGGAGGTGGAGGTCTGGTTCGCCGACGAACTGCCCCACGACATTGCGGAGTTGTGGCCGCGGCTGCTGGAGCGGGCCGAGGCCGACGGGCTGTATCCGTTCATCTGCTGGCGGGACGACCCTTACCGGCCCGAGGACGTGAGCGAGATCGACGCGATGCGGCTCGACGCCGTGCTCTCGGCGGACTTCGACGAGTACCGGCGCCGACGGCTGCCGAGCTGGTCGAATCCGGTGTCGGACGAGGAGTGGGCGGCGAGCGTGCCGGAGGAGGTCCGGGAGTACGTCGCACCCTGGCCGCACGATCCGGGGCCGCCCTTCGAGTCCTGGCCCGGGCTCGCGCCGGCCGAACCGGCGACCCGTACCGGACTGAGTCCCGCGGCGACCGCGGGGTGGGCCGTGGACCAGCTGCTCCGCACCGAGCCCTTCGTGCGCACCTGCCAGCTGGCCCTGGTGCCCGCCCGCCGCGGCGCCGACGTGCCGGCGATCGTCGGGTGGTCGGCCGGGGGTCCCCTTCCGTTGCTGTGCGCGCTGTTGCGGAGCTGGGAGGAGCGGTTCGGGGCACGGGTCCTGTCCGGGTTCGGGGGCGCCCTGACGGTGTCGGTCGCCCGGCCGCCCCAGGACCTCGCACAGGCGGAACGGCTCGCCCTGGAGCATGTGCTGACGACCGCCGACAACATCGTGGACGATCCGCCGACCCCGTTCCCGAAGTACGCGAACGACCTCCCGGGGCGGTATCTGTGGCGCCTCTGGTGGGACTAGCCCGTTGCCTTGCCCACCCCGGAGGACTACGGTCGGAACCGCAATACCTCTGACTGAGTCAACTACCCTGAGCGAGCACCGGGGATCGATCATGACCGTCCAGGACATCCGTGCCTTCAACCGCTTCTACACGAACGTCATCGGCGCCCTCGACTACAGCCGCCACCTCTACGCCCCCTTCACCCTCACCGAGTCCCGCGTCCTGTACGAGCTCGCGCACTCCCCGCACACGGACGCGGCCGACCTCCGTTCCGAACTGTCCCTGGACGCCGGGTACTTGAGCCGGATCCTGAACCGGTTCGAGCAGGACGGGCTGATCGAGCGGGCGCCCTCGCAGCGGGATCCGCGGCGGCGGCGGATCACGCTCACCGGGAGCGGGCGGGAGACCGCCGACCTGCTGGCCGAGCGGGCGGACGAATCCGTCGGGGCGCTGCTCGCGACCGTGCCGGCCACCGACCGGCCCCGGCTCTCCGAGGCGCTGCACACCGTACGCACCCTCCTGTCGGACCCCCCGCCCACCCGGCCCGAGGACGTCGTGCTGCGGGAGCCCGGGCCCGGTGACCTGGGGTGGATAGTGCAGCGCAACGCGGCGCTGTATGCCACCGAGTACGACTTCAACGCCGACTACGAAGGGCTCGTGGCGCGGATCGTCGCCGACTTCGCCGAGGATCACGACCCACATCTGGAGCGGGTGTGGATCGCGGAGCTGGCCGGGCGGCCGGTGGGGTGTGTGATGTGTGTGCGGGACGACGCCCCGGGGACCGCGCGGCTGCGGCTGCTGCTCGTCGAGCCGGACGCCCGAGGGCTTCGGATCGGCGACCAACTGGTCTCCGCGGTGGTCGAGTTCGCGCGCGGTGTCGGCTACCGCGACCTCGTGCTGTGGACCAACGACATCCTCGACGCCGCCCGCCGTATCTACCAGCGGCACGGTTTCGTCCTCGTCGCCGAGAAACCCCACCGCTCCTTCGGCCAGGACCTCGTCGGCCAGGACTGGCGTCTCGACCTGCACGGAACCGGAGAGTGACGAGTAGGGTCGTGACCATGAAGCTCGCCTTCTCCACCCTCGGTGTCCCAGGGCTCCCCGTGGCCGACGTGCTGCACCTCGCCGTCACCCACGGCTACCACGGCGTGGAGTTGCGCGCCCACCCGGAGGAGCCCGTGCACCCCGGTATCGACGCCGCCCAACGGGCCGACGCGGTCGCCGAGTTCAAGGCGGCCGGGGTCGAAGTCCTGGGCCTCGCCGGGTACGCACGCGTGGCCGCGCCGGGCGACGACGACGCCGTACTCACGGAGATCCGCGAACTCCTGGAACTGGCACGGGACTTGGGAGCTCCGTTCGTACGGGTGTTTCCCGGCGGCAGCAGTGAGCAGCCTCCCGAGGAAGCCGACGCGACCGCCACCCGCCGCCTGGGCACGGCGGCGGAGTGGGGCGCCGACCTCGGCGTACGGATCCTGCTGGAGACCCATGACTCCCACCGCACCGGGGCGGACGCGCTCCGCGTGCTCGGCCCGGTCGGGCACCGGCAGGTGGGCGCGCTGTGGGACGTCATGCACACCTGGCTGGGCGGCGAGCAGCCGGCGGAGACGCTGGCCGCACTGGGCCCGTATCTCGGATACGTGCAGGTCAAGGACATCGCGTCGGCCGACGACACCACCCCGCTGCCGCTCGGCGCGGGCGTCCTGCCGCTCGCCGAGTGCGTGGAACTCCTGACCCGGCACGACTGGGACGGCTGGCTGTGCTGGGAGTACGAGAAGCGCTGGTACGAGACCGCCGCCCCGCTGCCTGGGCTGCTGGCCGCCGGTCAGCATCATCTGGCACGGCTGCTCAACGACTCGGCGTAGAGCGTAGGCCCGACGCGCGAGTTCCAAGTTCATCGAGCGGTGAGCCGCGCCGTCCCGTCCAGGCACCACTCCAGTACCGCCGGCCAGGAGCCGTACCCCGCGTCCAGGTCGAGGTGACCCGCGCCCGGGATGATCTCGGTGGGGACGCCGAGCGGATCGCCGAAGACCGTGCGGGCGCCTTCCGGGCAGTACGGGTCGTCGTCGCCGGCGACCAGCAGGGTGGCTGCGGGGAGCGTCAACTCGCCGGTGGGCGGCGCGAATTCGGCGATCTCCGGATGCCGTACGACGACGGAGGCGGACGGCGGTGCCACCAGCAGCACCCGGTCCACGTCACCGTCCCGGACCACCCCGCGGTCGACGGCGTGCAGCCACAGCAGGGCGGAGGCGCTGTGCGCGAGGACGACCCGTGGTCCGTCCAGGCCGTCGAGGTGGCGGCGCAGCTCCCCGAGCCACACCTCCAGGTCGGGGTCGTCGGGATCGGGCAGCTGGGGGTACGTCACCTCGTGGCCGAGCGCGCGGAGCCGGTCGGCGAGCCAGTGCTGCCAGTGGCCCTCGGGGCGGCGGTTCTGCCAGCCGTGCAGGATGAGATACGCGCTCATGACCTGGCCACCCGCTCCTCCAACGCCTTCCGGCACTCCGCCCACTCCTCCGCCGTGATCGAGTAGATCGCGGAGTCCCGCAGCCGCCCGTCCTCACCCGGTGCCCAGGAGCGGGACCAGTTGCGAAGGACGCCCTCGAAGCGGGCGCCCACACGCTGGATCGCGGCGCGGGAGCGGTCGTTGCGGGCGTCGGTCTTGAGGTCGACCCGGGAGACGTGCCACTCCTCGAAGGCGTGCCGGAACAGCAGGAGTTTGGCCTCGGCGTTGATGCCGGTGCCCTGCGCCGAACCCGCCAGCCAGGTGAACCCGACCTCGATGGCGTCGAGTTGATCGTCCGTCAGCCAGGAACGGGGTTCCCAGTAGGCCGTGGCGCCCACCGCCCGCCCGGTCGCCGTCGAGATCTGGGCGTACGGCGCGAGCATGCCCGTCGCCGCGCGGGCCAGCTGGGCGTCGATGTACGCGCCGACCTGGTCGGCCCGAGGCACCCAGGTGAACGCGTACGACCCCCGGTCCTCCTCCGCCGCCACCGCCAGCTCGGCCGCGTGCCGGTGATCGAGCGGCTCCAGCCGCACCAGCTCACCCGTCAGGACCGGAGCCTTCAGCTCGAACCCCACACCGCTCCCCTCATACCGGCAACTGTCCCCGCAGCGCCCCGAACGCCTCGTGGAAACCGGGGAAAGTCTTGCGTACGCACCCCGGGTCGTCGAACGAAATACCCGGCACCCGCAGCCCGGTCACCGCGAAGGACATGACGATGCGATGGTCGCCGTAGGACTTGATCTCCGCGCCGGCGGGAGCCTCCGAACCCGGGCGGATCTCGATCCAGTCGTCCCCCGTCACGACCTCCACGCCCAACCGCCGGAGGTTCTCCGCGCAGGCCTCCAGCCGGTCGCACTCCTTCACCCGGGTGTTGCCGACGTCCTCGATGCGAACCGGTCCTGAGGCGAAGGGGGCGATCGCGGCCAGCGTCGGCATGGTGTCGGAGATGTCCCGCATGTTGACCGTGAGGCCGCGCAGTTCGCCGGTGCCGCGCACCCGGGTGCCGTGCGCGTCGGTCGTCACCTCCGCGCCCATGCGGCGCAGTACGTCGACGAAGCCCAGGTCGCCCTGGAGCGCGCCGGTGCCGAGCCCGGGGACGGTGACCTCGCCGCCGGTCACGGCCGCCGCCGCGAAGAAGTAGCTCGCGGTGGAGGCGTCCGGCTCGATGTCGTAGGTGGTCGCGGTGTAGCCGCCCGGCGGGACGACGTGGACCGTGTCCTCCCTGCGTACCTCCACCCCGAACGCCCGCATCATCGCGACGGTGATCTCGACGTACGGCGCGGAGACCAGGTCCGTGACCCTGATCCGCAGGCCCTTCCTGGTCAGCGGGCCGAGCAGGAGCAGGGCGGTGAGGTACTGCGAGGACTGGCCGGCGTCGAGCACCACCTCGCCGCCCTCGACACCGGACGCCTCGATGCGGAGCGGGTGATGACCGTCGGCCTCCTCGTGGCGCAGGTCCACGCCCAGGTCGCGCAGAGCCTTGCTCAAGGGCCCCAGCGGCCGGCGGCGCATCTGCGGGGACGCGTCGAAGCGGAAGCTGCCGTGTCCGGCCGCCGCGAGGGTGGGCAGGAAGCGGGCCGTGGTCGCGCCGTCCCGGCAGTACACGTCGGCTTCGGCGACCGCCGGTCCCTGCGGGCGTCCGTCGATCTGCCACGCGTCCGGGGTCTTGCCCACCCGGTAGCCGAGCCGGGTCAGTCCCTCCGCGAAGCCCTCGGTGTCGTCCGAGCGGAGCGGACGCCGGAGGGTGGTGACGCCGTCGGCCGCGGCGGCCAGGAAGAGCGCGCGGGCGGTGACGGACTTGGAACCGGGGATGTCGACTACGGTCATGCCCTCATGATCGGGCGACGGCCGCCCGCCGCGCCGGGACGTCCACGGGATGGACGACCGCCGTTCCCCCGCGCGTACCTGTGCGTGACCGCATCCGTCCCGTTGTGCACGGGTTCACCAACTTCCGGGAATCGGCCCGCGGACGGGAACCCGGGCCCGCTTCCCACCGTCCAACCGGCATGCTGCCGGATGAGTCTCCGCGGTACGGCGTCGGCCTCGCTGCTGGCTGCGAACGCTGACCAACCCTCTCCTCCGTACCGCGGCCGGCAGCAAGCCGTCATCGGCGCGCCCCCCTCCAACTGCGCCGATGGCGGCCCCTCCCCTGGTTACTGTGCACTCCCCTGACCGGCGGAAACTCCCCGGAATCCGGAAGGAGCGCACATGCCCTCCAGACGTACCGTCCTCGCCGCGACCATGGGCGTCACCGCGTCCCTCGCGGTCGGCACCCCCGCCCACGCCGACGACACGGCACTCCGTTCGCTGATCTCCCGCATGCCCCTGGCGGAGAAGGTCGGCCAGCTCTTCGTGATGCGGGTCCACGGCCACTCCGCCACCGCCCCCGACCAGGCCGACGTCGACGCCAACCTGAGCGAGTTGGGGGTGCGCACGGCCGCCGAGCTGATCGCGAAGTACCGGGTCGGCGGGATCATCTACTTCAGCTGGGCGCACAACACCCGCGACCCGCACCAGATCGCCGACCTCTCCAACGGCATCCAGAAGGCGTCGCTGGCCCAGCCGCGCGGGCTGCCCGTGCTGATCGCCACCGATCAAGAACACGGCGTCGTCTGCCGGATCGGCAGGCCCGCCACCCTCCTCCCGGGCGCGATGGCGCTCGGCGCCGGCGGCTCCCGCACCGACGCCCGCACGGTCGGCCGGATCTCCGGCGCCGAACTGCGCGCGATGGGCGTCAACCAGGACTACTCCCCCGACGCCGACGTGAACGTGAACCCGGCCAACCCGATCATCGGCGTACGGTCCTTCGGCGCCGACCCGGACGCGGTGGCGGGCCTGGTCGCCGCCGAGGTCACGGGGTACCAGGACAGCCGGGTCGCGGCGACCGCCAAGCACTTCCCCGGGCACGGGGACACCGCCGTCGACAGCCACACCGGGTTCCCCGTCATCACCCACAGCCGCGAACTGTGGGGAAAGCTGGACGCCGTCCCCTTCCGGGCCGCCGTCAGGGCCGGGATCGACGCGATCATGACCGCGCACCTCAAGGTCCCGGCCCTCGACGACTCCGGAGACCCGGCCACCCTCTCCCACCCGATCGTCACCGGCGTGCTGCGCGGTGAACTCGGCTACGACGGCGTCGTGGTCACCGACTCCCTGGGCATGGCGGGCGTCCGCCAGAAGTACGGCGACGAACGCGTACCGGTGCTCGCGCTGAAGGCCGGGGTCGACCAGCTCCTCGACCCGCCCTCCCTGGACACCGCCTGGAACGCCGTCATCAAGGCAGTAGGAAATGGGGAGTTGACCGAGGCGCGGATCGACGAGTCGGTGCTGCGGGTGCTCCGGCTGAAGGCCCGGCTCGGACTCTTCGAGGAGCCGTACGTCAGCCGGGCGGGCGTGGACCTCGTGGTCGGCAGCGCCGAGCATCTCGCCACCGCCGACCGCATCGCCGAGCGCACCACCACCCTCCTCGCCAACAGGGCCGGGCTGCTCCCGCTGTCCCGCCGTACGCACGGGAACGTCCTGGTCGTCGGCGCCGACCCGGCCTCCCCCTCCGGTACTACGGGACCCCCCACCGGCGTACTGGCCGCGGTCCTACGGGAGTTGGGCTTCACCGCGACCGTTCTCTCCACCGGCACCACCCCCTCCCCCGAGACCGTCGCCAAGGCCGTGGCGGCGGCGCGGGCGGCGGACGCGGTCGTGGTGGCGACCTACAACGTCACCGCGACGGACCCGCAGAAGACCCTGGTCGAGCAACTGGTCTCCACCGGGACACCGGTCGTGGCCGTCGCCGTCCGCAACCCCTACGATGTTGCCCAACTGCCCGCCGTCCCCGCCTACTTGGCGTCCTACTCCTGGACCGACGTCGAACTGCGGGCGGCGGCACGGGTGATCGCGGGCCGGGTGGCCCCGCGCGGGAAGCTCCCGGTGGCCGTGCGGCGTGCGGACGACCCGGCGCAGGTGCTGTATCCGGTCGGTCACGGACTGTCGTACTAGAGGTACGGTGCCCAGCCGTCCCGCCCCCGCCAACTGGCCCAAAGCCCCCCGCACCGCTGGCGTGCGCCCGCCGCCGCGCGTCACGCTGGGCGGGGGCAGTCCGGGGGGAACGATGGGTGAGAGATGGAGCGCCGGGGCGGTGTGCGCGCTGCTCGCCGCCCTGCTGGCCGGCTGCTCCTCCGCGAACGGCTCCGACGCCGGTGACGGCCGCCTCGGCTCCAAGGCCTCCACATCCTCAACCACCCAACCCGCCGGCTACGGCGCGGTGTTCCTCGCCGTCGACGAGTGCAGCTCCTTCGGTACGACGAGTTTCACCGAGGTGCCGTGCACCAGTGAACGGGCCGCCGCCCGGGTCATCGCCCGCTACGACGGCGATGTGAGCAGCGGTCCCGTCTGCCCGGCGACCACCGACTTCGTGCTGCACATCAGCGCCCAGGGCACCTCGGGCACGGGCCGCGACAGCGCCGTACCGAAGGGCTACGCCTGTATGCGCAACCTCGAACCCCCGCACCCCGGCGACCCGGGCGGCGGAGGCGGCCCCCGCACGATCGTCGGCGACTGCGTCTACGGCTCCGGCAGCGGCCAGGTCCGGGAGACCGCGTGCGACGGCTCGGGGCGGAAGAAACCGCAGTACAAGGTGGTCAAGGCCGTGCTCAAGCGCGCGAGTTGCCCGGCCTCGACCGCCCTCTACGTCCAGCTCGGCGGCAGCCGACCGGTGGGCTGCGCCCGACCGGTGTAGTCAACGGCCGGGCGCAGCAAGGGTGTTACGGGCGCAGCGTCGGCTCGCGCTCGACGCCCTGCCGGTCCAGCCGCGCGTCGTACGGCGCCAGCGGCTTCGCCTGTGCCGTCGTCGCGGCGGGGACACCCGCCCAGGCCAGGATGCGGGCGGTGGCCAGCGCCTTCTGGTCGGCGGTCAGCGCGGCGACGTTCGCGCCGTGGTTGAGGCCGGGCGCGGTGAAGACGTACGAGTCCTTCGCGCCCTTGCCGACGGCGAACCGCTCGGCGCCCCACGGGTCGTTCTGGCCGTAGACGAAGAGCATGTGGTCGGCGTGGTGGCGGACCCAGCTGTCCACGTCGCGCATCGCGCCCGGCTGGAACTTCATCGGGATGGAGCGCGGGACGAAGTTGCGGGGCGGCTGGTAGCCGTAGCGGATGTACTTCTTCTCGATGTACGGGAACTGGACGGTGGGCGCGCCGAGTTGGGTGCCCGCCTGGTAGTAGTACGGGGTGTACGGGGACAGGCCCTGGTCGGCGTAGAAGGAGAAGCCGGAGATCGTGTCGACCGAGGTCCAGATCTCGTCGTCGGTGGCGGTCGCCGCGTTCGCCGGGATGGTGGCGCAGTCGGAGAGCAGGCTGTACTGCCAGAAGCCCCAGACGTAGTCGAGGACGACGGCCTCGTAGGCCTTGTCCAGGCTGCCGACGGTGGTGAAGGTGAACCCGTTCTCGGCCGCGTACGCCTCGTATTTCTTCTCCAGCGGCTCCCGGCGCACCAGCGCCTCGCGCTGTACGGCGTCCAGGCGGTCGCGGCACTCCTTGGTGCCGACCTTGGTGAAGAAGCGGTCGTAGGCCGAATCCTCGTTGTTCACCACGTCGTTGGGGGCGACGTAGGCGACGACGCCGTCCATGTCGCGGGGGTAGAAGCGCGCGAAGTACGTAGCGGTCATGCCGCCCTTCGAGCCGCCGGTGGCGATCCAGTTCTTGGTGTAGACCGACTTGAGGGCCTTGAAGACGCGGTGCTGGTCGCTGGCCGCCTGCCAGATGTCGAGCTTGGACCAGTCGGCGGGCTCGGGCCGGGACGGCGTGAAGTAGCGGTATTCCAGGGAGACTTGGTTGGCGTCCGCGATGCGGGTCGGTTCGCTGCGACTGGGGGTCGTGGAGACGTTGTAACCGCTGGTGTAGAAGACCGTCGGGCGCGAGACGTCCTTGTGCAGCACGGTGATCCGCTGCTGGAACGTGCCCTTGGAGGGGTGCCGGTGGTCGATCGGCTGGGTGTAGTTCAGGACGAAGTAGCGGTAGCCGGTGTACGGCTTCTCCTGGACCAGGCTCATGCCGGGTATCGCCAGCAACTGGTCCTTGATGTCAGTGACTTGGCCCGCCTGGGCGGCGGTGGCCACCCCGGCCGTGCTCAGTGTGCCTATGAGCACGGTGAGCGCCAGCAGCCATCTGAGCGCCTTGCGCATGCGGTCTCCCCTGTGAGGCAGTTGTGAACCGGAAGCTATCCGAGCAACTACCGTCACACCAGAGGGGGTTGTTCACTCAGGGCACGGGCCGGCGGTTCAGCACAGCATCCAGCCCGAACCGACCGAGCCGCCGGCGACCACGCCCTTGATCCGTACGCAGCGGTGGCCGACATGCACGGTGACCGGTCCGGCCCGGCGGATGTAACTCCCCTTGTCCACGACCGGGCGGTTGCCGCGGGCCTGGACGCTGACCGACATCGTGCGCTTGGCGCCGGGGGTCTTGGGGGCGGTGTACGCGCAGATGTAGTCGCCCCGGCGGAAGACATGGACGCTGCCGGTGGAGAAGGACAGCGTCGCCACCTCCCGCCCCGGGCAGACCGAGGCCGCCTGGGCGCTGCCTGGGGCCGCGAGCGCGAGCAGTCCGGACACGGTGAACACGGCCATGCCGAGCGCCACCCGCCGTCGTAGCGCACCCATGTCCACAGTCATCCCTCCCGCACAGCAGCCGAACAGCGTACTGATGTACGGACGCAAGACGTATGTCGAACGGTTGCGCGTCCCTCGGCGGGCCCCACCGACCGCCCCTCAGCAAACCGTCCCGACCGGCTCCTCCGTCTCGGGCGCACCGACGAAGGTCCGCCACAGCTCGGCGTAATACCCGTCGAGCGCGAGCAGTTCGTCGTGCGTTCCGTCCTCCACGACCCTCCCGTGATCCATCACCACGACCCGGTCCGCGCGGGCCGCGGTCGTCAGGCGGTGGGCTACGACGAGAGTCGTGCGGCGGCCGGCGAGGCGGTCGGTGGCCTGGTTGACCTGGGCTTCTGTGGCCAGGTCGAGGGCCGCTGTCGCCTCGTCCAGGAGGAGGATGTCGGGGTCGACCAGCTCCGCGCGGGCCAGGGCGATCAGCTGGCGCTGGCCCGCCGAGAGGTTGCGGCCGCGCTCGGCGACCTCGTGGAGGTAGCCGCCCTCCAGCGTGGCGATCATCTCGTGCGCGCCGACCGCGCGGGCCGCCGCCTCCACCTCGGCGTCGGTGGCGTCGGGGCGGCCGTAGGCGATGGCGTCGCGGACGGTGCCCTGGAAGAGGTACGCCTCCTGGGGGACGACCCCCAGGTGGTGGCGGTACGACGTGATGTCCAGCGCGCGGAGGTCCGTGCCGTCGACCGTCACCCGGCCGCCCGTCGGGTCGTAGAAGCGGGCCACCAGCTTCACGAGCGTCGACTTGCCCGCGCCCGTCTCGCCGACGAACGCGACCGTCTGGCCCGCCGGGATCCTCAACTCGACGCCCCCCAGGGCCTCTTCGTCGTCTCCGTAGGCGAAGTGCACGTCCTCGAAGGCGATGTCGCCGCGCAGGGAGAGGACTTCGAGGGGTTCGTCGGCGGCCCGGGTGGAGGTCGGTTCCTGGAGGAGTTCCTGGATGCGGCCCAGCGAGACCGTGGCCTGCTGGTAGCCGTCGAAGACCTGCGAGAGCTGCTGGACCGGGGCGAAGAACAGGTCGATGTAGAGGAGGTACGCGACCAGGGCGCCGGTCGTGAGCGTCGCCTCGTCCACCCGTCCCGCGCCCGCGATCAGTACCGACGCCGCCGCCACCGACGACAGGAACTGCACGAAGGGGAAGTAGACCGAGATCAGCCACTGGCCCCGGGTGCGGGCCGAGCGGTAGCTGGCGCTGCGCTCGGCGAACCGCCGGCCGCCGTCCCGCTCGCGCCGGAACGCCTGCACGATCCGCAGCCCCGACACCGACTCCTGAAGGTCCGCGTTGACCAACGACACGCGCTCACGGGCGAGTTCGTACGCCTTCACGCTCGCCCGGCGGAAGAAGAAGGTGGCGACGACGAGGGGCGGGAGGGTCGCGAAGACGACCAGCGCGAGCTGAACGTCGATCACCAGCAGGGCGACCATGATGCCGAAGAACGTGACGACCGAGACGAAGGCCGTGACCAGGCCCGTCTGCAGGAAGGTCGAGAGGGCGTCGACGTCCGTCGTCATCCTCGTCATGATCCGGCCGGTCAACTCCCGCTCGTAGTAGTCGAGTCCGAGGCGTTGGAGCTGCGCGAAGATCTTGAGGCGGAGGGTGTAGAGGACCCGCTCCCCCGTGCGTCCGGTCATCCTCGTCTCGCCGCGCTGTGCCACCCACTGCACGGCCACCGCGACGAGCGCCAGCAGCGAGGCGGACCAGATCGCGCCGATCGCCATCTTGGTCACGCCCTGGTCGATGCCGTGCCGGATCATGACCGGCAGCAGCAGGCTCATGCCCGCGTCCACGGCGACGAGGCCGAGGCTGATCAGCAGCGGGGCGCCGAAACCGCGCAGCAGCCGGCGCAGCCCGTAGGAGTCCTCGGCACGCACCGCGCGCGCCTCGTCGATGTCGGGGGTGTCGGTCGCCGGCGGCAACGCGTCGACCTGCGCGAGGAGTTCGGGCGTCGCGGGCATCCCGGACAGCGCGGTGTCCTTGGGCTCGCGGTCACCGGTCCACAGCCGGGGCGTGAGCCCGCGCTCCGCGTCGAACTCGGCGTCCAACTCCGCGCGTACGGAGGTGTCTTCGGCCGGTTCCGCGGCGGGCAGGGCGTGGCCGGGCGAGACGCCGCCGAGTTCGTCGGGGTCGGTGAGGAGGCGGCGGTAGAGCGGTGAGCGCTCCTGCAACTCCTCGTGCGTGCCGATGTCGGCGAGCCTGCCCCCGTCGAGGACGGCGATGCGGTCGGCGAGGTTGAGGGTGGAGCGGCGGTGCGCGATCAGCAGTGTCGTCCGGCCCTCCATGACCTGTTTCAGGGCCTCGTGGATCTCGTGCTCGACGCGGGCGTCCACCGCCGAGGTCGCGTCGTCGAGGACCAGCAGTCGCGGGTCGGTGAGGATCGCGCGGGCGAGGGCGACGCGCTGGCGCTGGCCGCCGGAGAGGGTGAGGCCCTGCTCGCCGACCGTCGTGTCGTAGCCCTCGGGGAGTTCCGCGATGAACCGGTCGGCCTGTGCGGCCCGGGAGGCGGTGAGGATCTCCTCCTCGGTCGCGTCGGGGCGGCCGTAGGCGATGTTGTTGCGGACCGTGTCGGAGAAGAGGAAGGAGTCCTCGGGGACCAGGCCGATCGCGGCCCGGAGGGAGTCGAGGGTGAGTTCGCGGACGTCGTGACCGCCGATGAGGACGGCGCCGTGGGTGACGTCGTAGAAGCGGGGCAGCAGGAGCGAGACCGTGGACTTGCCGGAGCCTGAGGAGCCGACGACCGCGAGGGTCTCCCCGGGGTGGATCTCGAAGCTGAGGCCGTTCAGCACCGGGCGGTCGTCGTCGTAGCCGAAGGAGACGTCGTCGAACTCGACGGTCGCCGGGGCGTCGGCGGGGAGTTCCTTGGTGCCGTCGGTCATCGAGGGCTCGGTGTCGATGAGTTCCAGGACGCGCTCGGTGCCGGCGCGGGCCTGCTGGCCGACCGTGAGGACCATGGCGAGCATCCGGACCGGGCCGACGAGCTGGGCGAGATAGGTGGAGAACGCGACGAACGTGCCGAGCGTGATGTGCCCGCGCACCGCGAGCCAGCCGCCGAGGGCGAGCATCGCGACCTGGCCGAGGGCGGGGACGGCCTGGAGGGCGGGGGTGTACTTGGCGTTCTGCCGGATGGTGCGCAGGCGGCCCGCGTACAGCCGACGCCCGACCTCGCGCAGCTTCCCGGTCTCCTGGTCCTCCTGCCCGAAGCCCTTCACCACGCGTACGCCGCTGACGGCGCCGTCGACGACTCCCGCGACGGCGGCGGCCTGGGCCTGCGCGTACCAGGTGGAGGGGTGCAGCTTGCTGCGGCTGCGGCGGGCGATGAAGCCGAGCGCGGGGGCGACGGCCAGGGCGACCAGGGTCAGGGGCAGCGACAGCCAGGCCATGATCGCGAGGGAGATCAGGAAGAGCAGGACGTTCCCGATGGTCATCGGGAGCATGAAGAGCAGGCCCTGGATCAGCTGGAGGTCGCTGGTGGCACGGCCGACGACCTGACCGGTGGACAGCTCGTCCTGGCGGCGGCCGTCGAGGCGGGTGATCGTCCCGTACATCTCGGTACGGAGGTCGTGCTGGACGTCCAGGGCGAGGCGGCCGCCGTAGTAGCGCCGGACGTAGGTGGAGACGTAGACGAGGAGGGCGGCGACGATCAGGGCGGCGGCCCAGGGGGCCATGGAGCGGGTGTGGCCGTCGATCACGTCGTCGATGATCACCTTGGTGACCAGCGGGACGACGGCCGTGACCGCCATACCCGCGAGGGAGGCGCCGAGGGCGAGTACTACGTCCTTGGGGTATCGCCAGGCGTACCCGGCGAGCCTTCTGGCCCAGCCCTGCGGTTCCCCCTGCTTCGCTGCCACGCGGGTGCCTTCCGTTCGCCGATCTACGGAAGGCACCAACGCGGAATGGAGCGGATTTCATCCCTCCGCAATAACCGGGCGGAGGGCCGGTGGGTCAGACGCGCACCCGGAGGTAATAGAACCGTGTCGTCTGTACCGCGTTCTGGTTGTCGTCGCTCACCAGCAGGACCTTGTAGCTGCCCTTCTCCTTCCCCGTGATCACCATGCCCTCGATGTTGTCGAGGAGGGGGTTCGGCTGGGGCTGCTTCGCCGTCGCGCCCAGCGACGGGCAGTCGGCGATGTCCGCGAGGAGGGTCTTCTTGATGAGGCGGACGCCGGGCTGGCCGGTGAGCGCATCGATCTTGCTCGTGTCCGTCGCGTGGCGCGGGTCGGCCAGGTAGAGGCGGACGGTGTTGCCGACGCCGCTGGTGAAACCGCGCTCCAGGACGAGGAGGCGGCCGTCGGGGAGGGCCTGCACCTCGGGGACGCCGAGGAAGGCCGCGTCGGTCTTGTACGCGTACTGCGCGGCGAGCTTGAAGTGGTCGCCCTTGGTCCGGGTCCAGGTCTGGAAGCGGACGGCGCCGGAGGTGTCACCGGCGATCGGGTACTCCATCGACGCGAGGAGCGTACGGCCGCCGGGCAGCAGGGTCAGGCCCTCGAAGGTCTGGTTGGAGACGGCCCGGCCCGCGGGGGCGACCAGCAGCGAGGACGGGACCGGGAGGCGGTCCAGGATCCTGCCGTCGACGGAGTAGCGGCGGATGGACGGCTCGGTCTCGGAGGTGATGAGGCGGGTGCCGTCCCGGTCGACGACCAGGCCCTCGGAGTCGAGGGCGGCGCCGTTCTCGTCGGCGAGCGGGACGACCCGCTCCGGCTGGAGAGTCTTCGCGTCCAGGTCGAACAGGGAGGAACGGTCCTCCAGCGCGGCGAGCGAGCCGTCCTTGTCCACCGCGAGCGCGGAGAAGTTGCCGACGAAGGTGCCGTCGTACGTCGTCTTGTCGAGCGCGTCGGAGAAGCGGTCGATCGAGACGGACGACGAACAGGCGTTGCTGGTAAGGGAGTTGCTGACGGCGCTCGCGGGCCCGGCGGCGGTGAGGCAGGTGGCCGCCGCCAGGCCGGCGGTCGCGGTCGCGAGTACGGTTCTCAGGCGCATGGGCGCCACCGTAGGACGGGTGGGTGACGGGCGGGAGACCCGTCGGTTAAGCCAGGTCCTTGTGAATCGCCTTTGCGACGCCCTGGATCGTGGTGATGCCGTAGCTCATCGTGCTGTTGTCCTGGGTGAGCACGGACATCATGTAGTCGTGGCCGCCACCGTTGAAGGTGCCCAGGCTGTGGACGCGCCAACCGTGCGTGGAGCGCTGCAGCCAGCCGTTCTTGACGTGCACGGTGACGGTCGAGGGGGCTCCGTACGGTGTGCCCCAGCGCTGGCTGGAGATCACCTGGTTCATCAACTTCAGGATGTACGCACGGGAGTTGTCGCTCAGCACGGTGTTCTTGGCGGTGACCAGCTTGAGCAGCTTCTGCTCGTCGGTCACGGTCTCCTGGGTCAGACCCCAGTAGTTGTTCGCGCCCGGCTTGGTCTGCGTCATGCCGGCGGCGGCGAGGAAGCCCTTGATCTTCGTCAGGCCCAACTGCCTCCACAGGGCGGAGGTCGCGTCGTTGTCCGACTTGGTGATCATGGCCTTGGCGAGGGTCGTCTCGCGGGACGTCAGCAGCCGGTTGTGCTTCTTCGCGTCCCACAGCAGCGTGGCGAGAACGGTCACCTTGACGGTGCTGGCCGAGTCGTAGGCGGTGCTCGCCCGCAGGGTGCAGGTGGTCTTGGTGGTGCGGTCGTAGAGGCCGACGGCGACGGTTCCCTTACGGGTCGCGAGCGCGGCGGTGATGTCCTTCTTCAGCTTGTCGGCGAGGCCGGCCCTGGCGGACGTACAGCTGACCGTCGGGGTGGCCGCGGCAGCGGGCGTTGCGGCGGCCAGCACGGGTATGAGCACCCCGGCGCCCGCACCGGCCGCCAGCACTCTGGCTCGGCGGGATATCCATTGAGTCATGCATGACTCGACTCACAGGAAGGCATGAAAGGTTGTACGGGTTGGGGAACGGTTGTACGACCCGTTACCCGGGCCTTTGCGAATTCACAGCCGAGCACTAGGTCCGGCACAGCACGCACCCACCCTGCCTTCGCACGATGGCCGGGTGACATCTGCCACCGATCCACACCCCCACACCGAACCCGCGTCCGCCGACTGGCCGCCGCCGGCCCCACCCGAGACGGCACCGCCCGAGAAGGCGCCCCGCTGGTCGCTGCCCGCGCTGGTCGCGATCATGGTCCTCGCCGCCGTGCTGTACTCCTGGAACCTGACCGGCTCCAGCCTCAACAGCTTCTACAGCAGCGCCATCTACAGCGGCACGCAGAGCTGGAAGGCCTGGTTCTTCGGCTCGCTGGACGCGGGCAACTTCATCACGGTCGACAAGCCGCCCTTCTCCCTGATGGTGATGGGCCTGTCGTGCCGGATCTTCGGCTTCGGCACCTGGCAGATGATGCTGCCGGAGGTCGCCGCCGCGCTCGGCACGATCTGGATCCTGCACTCCTCCGTGAAGCGGTACTTCGGCCACGTGGCCGCGACCGTCGCGGCGCTGGTCCTCGCGCTCACCCCGATCACGGTCGCCATCAACCGCGACAACAACCCCGACACCCTCCTCGTCCTGCTGATGGTGGCGGGCGCGGCCCTCGGCCTGCGCGCCGTGCGCACCGAGCGACTGCTGCCGCTGGTCGGCTCCGCGGTCTGCTTCGGCTTCGCGTTCAACACCAAGCTCCTCCAGGGCTACATCGCCCTGCCCGCCGTCTTCGCCGTGTACCTCTTCGCGTCGAAGCTCGGCTGGAAGAAGAAGCTCGTCCAACTCGCCGTCGCCACGGTCGCGTTGGCCGTCTCCAGCTTCTGGTGGGCCACCGCCGTCTCCCTCGTCCCCGCCTCGGACCGCCCCTACATCGGCGGCTCGACGGACGGCACGGCCTGGGACCTGATCATGGGCTACGACGGCTTCGGCCGCGTCTTCGGCGGCGAGGGCAACGGCGGCGGAGGCGCGGGCGGTGGCGGAGGCGGCGGTACGTTCGCCGGCTCCGCGGGCATCGGCCGTATGTTCAACGACATCCTCGGCGGCCAGATCTCCTGGCTGCTCCCCTTCTCCGCGATCGCCCTGATCGCGGGCCTGGTCCTGGTCGGCCGCGCCCCGCGCACCGACGCGACCCGCGCCGCGCTGATCATGTGGGGCGGCTGGACCCTGCTCCACTACGTCACCTTCAGCATGGCCCAGGGCACGATGCACCCGTACTACACGACCGCGCTCGCCCCGGGCATCGCGGCCCTGTGCGGTGGCGGCGGCGTGATGCTGTGGCGTGCCTTCCGCAGCGGCGACGCGCGCTGGTCCTGGGTCCTCCCGGCCGGCCTCGCGGTCACCGGAATCTGGGCGATCGTCGTCCTGCGCCGCGCCTCCGGCTGGAACACCTGGCTGTGGCCGGCGGTGGGCGTGCTGATGGTCCTGGCGATCGTGGGCCTGTTCGTCTTCCGCTCGGGCAACCGCGGCCGACTGCTCACCGCCTCCATCGCCGCGGCGATCGTCGCAGCGCTCGCCGGTCCGACGGCGTACGCCGTGACCCCGGCCGCGTCCAGCGGCTCCGGCGGCGGCATGGGCGGCACCAACCCGACGGCCGGTCCGTCCACGGGCGGCGGCATGGGCGGCGGTCCCGGCGGGGGCGGCAACCGCGGCGGCTTCGGCGGCGGCCAGGGCGGTCCCGGCGGCGGCACCCAGCAGGGCGGCGGCCAGGCGACCGGCGAACTGCCCGGCGGCGGCACGGCTCCCGGCGGGATGACGCCGGGTGGCGGCGGCACGGGCGAGGTGCCGCAGGGCGGCGGAGCACCTAGCGGGGCGCCGACCGGCGGTACGGCGGGTGGCGCGACCGGTGGCCAACAGGGCGGCACGACCGGGGAGTTGCCCGGCGGCGGCACCGGTACGGCTCCGGGTGGCACCGGCGGTACGCGCGGCGGCTTCGGCGGGGGCGGCGGCATGGGCGGTACGACGTCCAGCGCGCTCGTCTCCTACCTGGAGAAGCACCAGGACGGCGCCAAGTGGCTGCTCGCGGTGTCCAATTCACAGAGCGCGGGCCAGCTGATCCTCAGCACCCACAAGCCCGTCATCTCCATGTGGGGCTTCACCGGCTCCGACAAGGCGATGACCCTCGCCAAGCTCAAGGAGCTGGTGAAGAAGGGCGAGTTGCACTACATCCAGCTCGGTGGCGGCGGGATGGGCGGCAACAGCACGCTCAACACCGAGATCACGGCGTGGGTGCAGAAGAACGCGACGGCGGTGAAGGAGAGCGCGTACGACAAGAGCGCGACGACGGAGTCGAGTTCCTCGTCCTCCACGACGTCGACGACGAACACGTCGACGCTGTACCGGCTGGACCCGTCGGACGTGAAGTAACACTGACGCGACTGACGTAGACAACGCCGAACGGCCCCCGACCCACCGGTCGGGGGCCGTTCCCGTGCGTCTCCGCGCAGTCAACTCGCGTAGACACGAGGCAAATTGTCGCTTCCGGACACCAGATGGACACGTCTCGTTTATTTACAGGACCGCATGTGCATGTCACGCTCCCGTTTGCCGCCCCATTCAACCCGCGTAGATGGGACACTCTTTATGTTGTTGGTGACTCGCATGCACCGCTGGAAATCGGTGGCGCTGACCACCGCCGCGGTCCTGGTGGGCCTCGCGGCCCCGACCCTGACGGCGACTCCGGCCTCCGCCACGACCACGGCGTACGACTCGACGTACTACAAGAACGCGGTCGGCAAGACGGGTACGACCCTGAAGTCCTCGCTGCACACGATCATCAGCACCGGCGTCACGAAGATCTCGTACGCGGCGGTCTGGGACGCGCTGAAGGCCACCGACCAGGACCCGAACAACAGCAGCAACGTGATCCTGCTGTACAGCGGCGTCTCCCGCGCCAAGTCCCTCAACGGCGGCGACGTCGGCGACTGGAACCGCGAGCACACCTGGGCCAAGTCCCACGGCGACTTCGGCGAGGTGGTCGGCCCCGGCACGGACCT
Source organism: Streptomyces sp. NPDC050548 (assembly GCF_044457385.1). NCBI lineage: Bacteria > Bacillati > Actinomycetota > Actinomycetes > Kitasatosporales > Streptomycetaceae > Streptomyces > Streptomyces sp. NPDC050548. Next base: position 312,321 of record NZ_JBITGV010000006.1, on the reverse strand, counting down.
GCACCACCTGCGTCCCGCCGACGTCCAGGTCAACAGCATCCGCGGCAACCTGGACTTCGACAACGGCGGCAGCGCGGTCACCAACGGCGGCGGCAGCACCGTCGACTCCGACTCCTTCGCGCCGCGCGCGGCGGACCGGGGCGACGTGGCCCGCATGATCCTCTACATGGCCGTCCGCTACGAGGGCGACGACGGCTTCGCCGACCTGGAGCCCAACGAGAAGGTCGGCAACGGCAGCAACCCCTACATGGGCAAGCTCTCCGTCCTCAAGGCCTGGAACGAGGCGGACCCGCCGAGCGCCTTCGAGGAGAACCGCAACAACGTCATCTACAACACGTACCAGCACAACCGGAACCCGTTCATCGACCACCCGGAGTGGGTGGAGGCGATCTGGTAGGGCTGCCTGCGTGACGGGTCGGGCTCCTCGCGATCTGCGGGGAGCCCGATCGTTGTTTCGGGTCTCGGCTAACTAGCTAGCATCGGCTCGACCGGAATGATGATGGAGGTCAGCGCCTCGTCCCCAAGGTCACGAAGTCGCTCAAACCGGTCCGGGATGCGCAAGTTGTTGACGTCCATGAGGACATTGTGACGGATCCCCGAGTGCAGGAGCGCTGTCCCGGAACTGCCACGGGCCTTGAGCTCCACGCACCGCCTGAGCGTCACTCACCCCTCGAAGTCGTACTCCAAGATGTACGACGCCGCGTCCAGCACCATGTCGTTCACCTCGACCACCCGCCCCTCCGCGTCGAACGCGGTGCGCACGACGAGCACCACCGGCACACCGGACGACAGGGCGAGGCGGTCGACCTCCTGGGCGCTGGGCATGCGGGAGCGGATTTCCTCGCGGAAGCGAACAGGCTTACGGCCGAGTTCCTCAAGCCTGGCGTACATGCCGCCGGGGCCGGTGTCGGGCTGCGCGATCCGCGTACCGGCGACCAGTTCGGCCGGAAGATATGAGGTGGACAGCAGTACCGGCCTGCCGTCGAGGACGTACCGGCGACGGCGCACGCAAACCCGTACCTCCCCGCCGTCGCCCATGCTCAGCACTCCCGCAATCGCGGCCGGGGCCTCCTCCTCAGTCACCTCGACCGAGTCGACGACGAGTTCACGGTCACCGGCGTCGGTCGTCCAGATGGAACGCCCCTCGCCCCACTGCGCGTGCGCGAGGCGTTCGAGCCCGCGCCGCCGGATCGGCTTGAAGTCCCGGAGGAACACCCCGGCCCCCTTGCGTGCTTCCGCGATGCCCTCCGTCTGCAGAACACCCAGCGCCTGCCGGGCAGTCATCCGCGCCACACCGTGCTCGGCCATGAGGTCGTTCTCGCCGGGAAGCCGCTCACCGGGCCCGTACTCGCCGGCCTCGACTGCCGCTCGCAGTTGCGCCGCGATGCGCTGGTACTTCGGCTGACGCCCCGTGTCCCCGCCGCTCATCCAGGCCTCCCCTCCGGTCATCTCTAGACATCTTAGGCATCAGCCGCCACACCCTCACAGCCGACCGCCGATCCGGGACGAGCAATTTCACACATCTCTAGAGATCTATTGACGCACCCGTACGCAAACCGCTTCACTGGCCAGGTTCACATCTCTAGAGATGTGAACCTGTCTGCTGCTACCTGCCGTGGAGGTCCTCATGTCAGCCCACACCTCGACCGCACAGCCCGCAACCCCCGACATGCGGGAGGCCCAGTGGCAACTCCCGCGCAACCCGCGCAGTGCGGGGCACGCACGCGCGCTCCTTCGCCTGCAGCTCACGGACTGGAAGATCGCCGGCGAAGTCGCCGACACCGCCGAGCTGTCGCTCTAGGAACTCGTCACCAACTCCATCCGGCACGCACCGACTCCGCCCGGCCGCGAAATCTGCGTGCGCTTCGCCACGTACGACGGGCGGCTGCGCGTGGAGGTCGCCGACGCGAGCGATCACCGGCCTCAGCCCCGAGAAGCTGCCCTCGAAGACGAAGGGGGCCGGGGGCTCACCCTCGTAAGGTCCTTGGCGGAGCGCTGGGGATGCTGTCCCCGCCTGCACGGCATCGGAAAGGCGACATGGGCGGAGCTGTCACTGCCACGATGAACGTGAGCAACACAGCGGTACGGCCGATAGCGTCGAGATCGCCGCACACCGCACTCAACGCCGCATATGAGGAGATCCCCGTGGCCGACGCCTCCGTTCCCCCGCCGGACCGACCGGCCACGCCGGACGACGCCGTCACGGTCACGCTCACTTACACCGGCGACCAGGCCGAAGTGCTGCGCACGCTCGCGCTCCTGGAGGGACGTACGCCGGAGGAAGTGGCGTTGGACCACATCGCACGGGGCGTCCCGCTGTCCTTCTCCTCTCCTTTGGGGGAGGACTCGGAAGCAATGGCCGTCCTGGCACGGGCCATGTTCGACGGACCTTCCGACTTGGCCACTCGATCCACCGAGGACCTGTTCGAGGAAGGTGGCCGTTGAAACGGCATCTGTTCGGCGTCGCGGACACATCGGTCCTCCTCGCGGTCTACAACCGGAAAGACGCTCATCATGAGTCCTCCGTACAAGCTCTCTCCCTGGTCGACCGACTCGTGGTGTCACCCATGGTCCTGGCCGAGCTGGACTACCACCTGACGACGAAGATCAGTGGCAAGGCGGCAGCGGATGCTCTGGCCAGCATGCGCGCCTGGGCGAGCACAGATCGGCTCACGCTTGCCATGGTGGGCTGGCCGCTCCTGAGCGAGGCCGAGCGTCTGATGCGTACGTACGCGGATAATGACGCCATTGGCATGACGGACGCCGTCAACGCCGTTCTGGCTTGGGCGTTGCCGCAGCCGGTTGTTCTCGCCCTCGACCATCACCACCGAGATGTCATCGCACCCAGGACCGGGGCCGAGGCTCCGCTGCACGTTCTCCCAGCAGTCGGATAGCGCGCTCTCCGGCTTACGCGAACGTCCGCAGTACACAGGGAGTTTCGCCACCGACGTCTACCACGTTGAACTCCCCCTGTCTCAGGGGGAGTTCAACCGTCGCAACAGTTGGAGCGCCACCACATGGGTCCCGACGGTGGCCGCGGCTGCGAGCGCCGCGGCCCGTGCAACGTCAGGCGGTCGCGTAGGACGCAGCACCCCGACCCGCCGCAGCCGGCCCCGGGCCCACAGCGTGAAGGGAATGACGACCAGCGGCGAGGTGACCACCCCGGGTGTGTAGCCACGGACGGCGGCGGACTGGGCCATGTGTGTCAGGGCGTGCAACCCGAATCCGTTGAGGGCCGCCTGGTAGAAGCCGGAACGTCCGCCCGTACGGTGCCCGTCGGCGGCGGCGAGCGCGATCACCCCGCCCATCACGGCGACGGCCGTAGCGAACTCCCGTCCGTCCGTGGACTCCAGCCGCCGCCACACCCGTTCCGGCACCCGCGGATATCGCTGCCTCAGCCCGGGCACCTGTCCTCGGGCCCAGCCCGGCATCGTGGCCACTTCCTCCAGGTCGTGCAGCGCCCAGGCCGCCAACAGCCCGAAGGTCACACCGCCTTCGACCGCCCGGCCGTCTTCGCCTCTGCCTTTGCCTTTGCCCGCCTCACGTCCGCCCATGACCGGGAAGTCTGTCAGGCGAGGTCGGCGGTCGGCGAAGCCGCTGTAGGCAGTCAGGCGTTCTTCTCAGGTCAGCCGTGCCCAAGAGCCTCAGCCGTCCGCCGTAGGCGTACCGCCAGAAGACACCGTCTGCTCCGACGCAGCCCGTACCGCCATGACAAGGCCGCTTGCCCATCCCAGTCGGACGGATCGGAAATCGTGACGGCCTTCCAACTCGGCCAACAGGCGCCGCACGGAAGTCTCGTGGGACTCTGGCCATCCCGGCTGCGGCGACAGGTCGTCGATCAGGTACATCCCTCCGGGGGCCACGAGTTCCAGGGCTCGTTCAAGATGGGTGAATTTTCCGGGCCATGTGTCCGCGAACACCAGGTCGAAGGGCTCCCCGGCATAGTCGTCCAGCCATTCGCCGCCGTCTCCGGTCACGAAGGTCACCCTCGCGTCGGACCCCAACTGCTCGCGGGCGACCGCCTGGACCGTGGCATCGAGTTCGACCGTGACCAGACGAGAGGCTTGGTCCATCCCACTCAGGAGCCAGGCCGTGCCTTCACCCACACCCGTGCCGAGTTCGAGGATGCGGCCCCCGGGCCGGGCAGCGGCGAGTACAGCCAGCAAGCTGCCGGTCCGCTCCTCGCACGACCTGGTGAAGCCCGCCCCTCGCGCCGCAACTCGCAACACGGGCAGGGCAGTTGGGAACACGCTCGGTGTGTCGTCCATCCAGAGATGATGCAAGGGCCGTGCCGCCTACGCAATCCTGTGCGGATCGGGAAAGCCGGGCTCCGTAAATCCCTGAAGCGTTCGCCCGTTCGGTGGAAACCGGAGTCCTGTCGGTGCTCGTACGCGACCGGCTGCGACCGGGACGGCATCGTGGCTCCCGACCCGCACTCAAGGAGGACCCCATGCTCGGCACCGACTTCATCACCGGATCCCCCAACTGGCTCGACCTCGGCAGCCCCGACACCGACGCGGCCGCCGCGTTCTACGGCGCCGTGTTCGGCTGGCAGTTCGTCTCCGCCGGGCCCGAGACGGGCGGATACGGCTTCTTCCAGGTGGACGGCAAGACCGTCGCCGCACTCGGACCGCTCACCGAGGAAGGGGCGCGCTCCGCCTGGATGGTCCACTTCAAGACCGACGACATCGCGGCCACCGTCCAGGCCGTCACGGCCGGCGGCGGCACCGTGCGGATGGAGCCCATGGACGTCATGGGTGAGGGCATGCTGGCGCAGGGCACCGACCCGCAGGGCGCGCAGTTCGCGCTCTGGCAGCCCGGCAGGACGGCGGGCCTGGAGCTCACCTCGGCCCCGAACACCCTGCTCTGGGTGGAACTGCACGCCACCGACCCGGAGGCGGACATCGCCTTCTACCAGGGCCTGTTCGGCTGGCGCAGCCAGGACATGCAGGCTCCCGGCATGACGTACCGGGTGCTGAGCACGAGCGCCGGCGACCAGCAGGACGCCTCCTTCGGCGGGGTCGCGCCGCTCAACGCCGGTGAGGGTGAACAGCCGCGCTGGGTACCGTACTTCCACTCGACGGACGTCGACGCCACGATCAACTCGGCGCGCTCCAACGGCGGTTCCGTACTGATGCCGGCGGCGGACGTACCGGAGGTCGGCCGCATCGCCTGGCTGGCGGACCCCTTCGGCGCGGCGTTCGCCCTGCTGAAGCCGGATCCGCGGATGTGAGCCCGCTCAGGGCACTGTGGGGAAAGCCGGCGGAGACAGCCGCCGGCCGCCCCTCCACCCGTCACCCCAGATGCGTAGCCGCGAACATCCGCAACACAGCCGGGAGTACGACCACGGAGGGCCCCGGTTCCCCCAACGCCTTCGCCAGGTCCGACTCCAGTGCCTCAGGCGAGGTCCGCACCCCCGGCACCCCGAACGACTCCGCCAGCGCCACATAGTCCGGCCGGGTCAGTTCCGTAGCCGTCGCCTCGCCGAAGGCGTCCGTCATGTACTCCCGCAGAATCCCGTAGCCGCCGTCGTCGACGATGAGCCATGTGACGTTCAGGTCGTACTGTCGCGCCGTCGCCAACTCCGCGACGGAGTACAGCGCTCCGCCGTCCCCCGACACCGCCAGCACCGGCCGCGTCGGGTCCGCCGCCGCCGCGCCGAGTGCCGCCGGGAAGCCGTAGCCGAGGCCGCCCGCGCCCTGGGCGGAGTGGAGGTGGTTGGGGCCCTTCGCGTCGAACGCCGACCAGGCCCAGTAGGCGAGGATCGTCATGTCCCAGAAGGAGGGGGAGTTGGCGGGGAGCGCCCTGCGCACCGACTCCAACACGCCCTGTTCCAGGGTCAGTTCCTGAGCTGCGATACGTTCCCGGACGCGGCCGAGCAGTTCGGTCACCCGCCCCTCCGCCGTCGCGTCCGTCCGCTCCGTCACCGTCTCCAACAGCGCCTGCACCGCATGCCACGCGTCCGCGTGGATGCCCAACGCCGGGTGGTTGGACTCCAGTTTGCCGAGGTCCGCCTCGATCTGGATCACCCGGCCACGCGGCCTGAACGTGTGGTAGTTCGAGGACAGTTCACCCAGGCCCGAGCCCACCACCAGCAGGACGTCCGCGTCCTCCAGGAAGTCCGTCGTGTGGCGGTCCTCCAGCCAGGACTGGAGCGACAGCGGATGCGCCCACGGGAACGCGCCCTTGCCGCCGGGCGTCGTGACCACCGGCGCCTGAAGCTTCTCCGCCAGCTGCCGCAGCTTCTTCGACGCGTCCGCCCGTACGACTCCCCCGCCCGCGATGATCGCGGGACGCGCCGCACGTGACAGCAAGTCGGCTGCTACGGCGGTCAGTTCGGGGCGCGGGAGCAAGTCCTCCGGGGTCGCGTCCACCGCCGTCACCACGGGGAGCAGGGTCGGAGACAGCAGCACGTCCTGCGGGATCTCCACCCACACCGGGCCGTGCGGGGCCGTGAGCGCCGACTTCCACGCCTCCGCGATCGCGGACGGGATCTGCGACTGGGCGCGGACCGTGTGGACCGACTTCACCACGCCCCTGAACGAGGCGGACTGGTCCGGGAGTTCGTGCAGATAGCCGTGCCTGCCGCCGCCCAGGCCCGCCGTCGGGATCTGGCTGCTGATCGCCAGGACCGGGGCCGAGGCCGCCCGCGCCTCCTGGAGCGCCGCCAGTGATGTGAGCGCGCCCGGGCCCGTCGAGAGCAGCAGCGGCGCCGCCTCGCCCGTGATGCGGCCGTACGCGTCCGCCGCGAACCCGGCGTTGTTCTCCACCCGCAGGCCGATGTACCGCAGGTCGGAGCGGCGCAGCGCGTCGAACATGCCGAGCGCGTGCTGTCCGGGCAGGCCGAAGACGGTCGTCGCGCCGAGCCCGGCCAGGGTCTCCACGACCAGGTCGCCGCCGTTGCGCCCGGGGGGCGGGTTCAGCGCGGCGGTGATCTGCGCGGCCGTGGGGCGGAGTTCCAGGTCGTGGTCGTGGGTCACTTCGAACGGGCCTCGGCAATCTGACGGGACATGATGGTGATCAGGTCGTACGCGGTGTGGGACGCGGCCACCGACGTGATCTCGGCGTGGTCGTACGCCGGGGCCACCTCGACGACGTCCGCCGACACCAGGTTGCAGGATGACAGGCCGCGCAGGATCTCCAGCAGCTCGCGCGAGGTCAGGCCGCCGGCCTCGGGTGTGCCGGTGCCGGGCGCGTGGGCCGGGTCGAGGCAGTCGATGTCGATGGAGATGTAGAGGGGGCGGTCTCCGATGCGCTGGCGGAGCTGGTCGGCGACCTCGTCGGCGCCCCGGCGGTAGACGTCGGCGGACGTGACGATGCCGAAGCCCATCTTCTCGTCGTCCTTGAGGTCCTGCTTGCCGTAGAGCGGACCGCGGATGCCGACGTGCGAGAGCGCCTCGGTGTCGAGGATGCCCTCCTCAACTGCCCTGCGGAACGGCGTCCCGTGCGTGTACTCGGCGCCGAAGTACGTGTCCCAGGTGTCGAGATGGGCGTCGAAGTGCAGCAGGGCCACCGGGCCGTGCTTCTTCGCGACCGAGCGCAACAGCGGCAGCGCGATGGTGTGGTCGCCGCCCAGGGTCATCAACCGCGCGCCGGTGTCCAGGAGTTGGTCCGCCGCGGCCTCGATCGTCTCGACGGCCTCGTTGATGTTGAACGGGTTCGCCGCGATGTCACCGGCGTCCGCGACCTGCGCGAGGGCGAACGGGGACGCGTCCTGCGCCGGGTTGTACGGCCGCAGCAGCCGGGACGCCTCGCGGATCGCGTTGCCGCCGAAGCGCGCGCCCGGCCGGTAGGAGACACCGGCGTCGAACGGCACCCCGACCACGGCGACATCCGCGCTGCCGACCTCGTCCAGGCGCGGCAGCCGCGCGTAGGTCGCGGGCCCGGCGTAGCGCGGGGTGCGCGAGGAGTCGACGGGGCCGCGGGGCGTCTCGTTGCTGGTCATGGGGACTGCCTTCTTTCCTACGCTTCGTCGCGTATGGGCTTCTTTGTGCGTCTGCCTACGACTTTACTGGTGGGCGGTGACCGGTTCGGACACGAGTTCGGGGGCGCCGCGCCCGGCGAGCCGCTCCCGCCACGCGGCCAGCACCGCCGCGTCGGTCGCCGGGGTGGCGAGCGAGACCGTGACATAGGCGGCCAGGGACAGCAACAGGCCGTAGTAGACAGGCTCGTTGGCGAGGATGCCGTAAGCCGCCATCAGGCCGACGACCGCGAGGCCGCCGACGGCGACGGAGGCGAGCGCGCCCTGCGCGGTGCCGCGCTTCCACAGCAGGCCGCCGAGGATCGGGACGAGGAGGCCGCCGACGAGGAGGTTGTACGCCACCGTCAGCGCCTCGACGACGTTGTTCAGCGCGATCGCCGTGACGATCACCGCGACGCCCATGACGAGGATGAAGGCACGGTTGCCCCGCACCTCGTCATGTTCCACGGCGTCGCGCCGCACGGCTCCCCGGAGCTTCGACCAGATGTCGTTGTTGGCGACCGTGGCGCAGGCGATCAGCGCGCCGGAGGAGGTCGACATCACGGCGGCCAGGGCGGCGGCGAGCACCAATCCCCTTACCCCGACCGGGAGTTCGTCCTTGACGATGGTCGCGAAGGCGTCGTCCGCGCTGCCGAGGTTCGGGTACAGGACCTTCGCCGCCGTGCCGATGACAGCGCCGGCGAGGGCGTAGACGAGGCAGTAGGTGCCGGCGACCGTGCCGCCCCACTTGGCGGTCCTGTCGCTGCCGGCCGTGAACACGCGCTGCCAGATGTCCTGGCCGATGAGCATGCCGAACGTGTAGATCAGGACGTACGTGAAGATCGTCTCGCCGCCGATGCCCAGCGGGTCGAAGTAGCCGGTGGGCAGCTTCGCCTTCATCTCGCTGAAGCCGCCCGCCTTGACGACCGCGATCGGCAGGAGCAGGAGCAGTACGCCGATCGTCTTCACCACGAACTGGACCATGTCCGTCAGCGTGATCGACCACATGCCGCCGAGCGTCGAGTACGCGACGACGATCGAGCCGCCGAGGACGATCGCGACCGTGCGGTTCATGTCGAAGAGGACGTCGAAGATCGTGGCGTAGGCGATGGTCGAGGTGACCGCGAGCATCAGGGTGTAGGCCCACATGACCACGCCGGAGATCACGCCCGCGCGGCCCCCGTACCTGAGATCGAGCATCTCGGAGACGGTGTACACCTTCAGGCGGGCGATGCGGGCGGAGAAGAAGACCGAGAGGGCGAGCAGGCCGAGGCCGATGGTGAAGACCATCCACGCCCCTGACAACCCGTACTGGTAGCCGAGGCCCACCCCGCCGATGGTGGACGCGCCGCCGAGGACGATCGCGGCCATGGTGCCGGAGTACATGACCGGACCCAGCCGACGGCCCGCGACCAGGAAGTCGCTCTTGGACCTGGCGCGGCGCATGCCCCACCAGCCCATGGCCAGCATGCCGGCCAGGTAGACGACGATGACGGTGTAGTCGACGGCCATTACGGGGGCCTCCTTCGCGCGGTCGCTGCCTGGTCCGGGTCGACAGTAGGTGGCCGGGAAGCGGCTGCGAAGTGTACGTTTCATCCATTCCAGCACGAGGTGATGGAGGAAACGTCCACCATGCCGGACCTCACGATTCCCCCTGCACCCCCTACGCCCCCTACCCCTCCGGTACCCCTCTCCGCCCTCCTGGCCCGCGAGGACCTGGGTCTGCGGCAGATCGCCGGACCCACCGACCCCGACATCGTCATCCACTGGGCGCACACCTCGGAGATGCCGGACCCGTATCCGTATCTGCTGGGCGGCGAGCTGCTGCTCACTGCGGGCGTCCACATCCCGGAGGCGGCCGGCTCGGGCACGTACTTCGCCGACTACGTCTCCCGGATCGTCGAGGCGGGCGGAGTGGCCCTCGGCTTCGGCGTGGCGCCCGTCCACGACACCGTGCCGAGGGCCCTGGTCGCGGCCTGCGACCACTACGACCTGCCGCTCCTGGAGGTCCCGCCGCCCACCCCCTTCTCCCGCGTGGCCCGCGCGGTCTGGCAGCTGATGGCCCAGGCCCGCCTCGCCGAACTCCGCCGCGTCACCGAGGCCCAGCAGAGCCTGGCGGCAGCGGCCTCCCGCCCCGACCCGGTCCCTTCGGTGCTACGACAACTCGCGCAGCGCGTGAGCGGACGGGCCGTGCTGTACGGGCCCGACGGCACGGAGATCGCGGCGGCGGGGCGGGAGGCGGCGGGCGCGGGCGCTCTGGCGGGACTGGCCCGGGTGGTACGGCCCACCGGAACGGCGGTTTCCGCCACACCCCCCACCTCCGCCACCGACACCGTCCCCGGCGCCCATCTCGCGGCCTACGCCCTGGGTACCGGTCAGGGTTTCGTCCTGGGGGTCGCCGCCCCGCACCGCGACCCCGGCGACCACACCATCGCCTCCGTGGCCGCCGTACTGCTCTCCCTCCTCACCGGCGAACACCAGAGCCGTACGGGAGCGGACCGTTCGTCGGCGCTCGTACGACTGCTGCTGGGCGCCCCGCCGCAGGACGTCGCGTCGCTGCTCGGCGGGGACCGGTGGGTCGTCGTGCACGCGGCGCCCGACAGCCCTGTGTCCGACCCGGTCGCCGCGTCCGCGCTGGGCGCCGCCCTCGGGTCGGCGCTGATCGACCTGACGCCGGAAGTCGTACGGGTACTGGTCCCCGCCGATCGCGAACCCGCCCCGCAACCCGGCTGGACCCTCGGTGTCAGTGCACCCGTGGCTCCGGAGGACTGGCCGGCCGCCGACACCCAGGCGGCACGTGCCCTGGCCCGGGCGCGAGCGACCCGTGCCCCGCTGGTCCGGCACGGCGCCGCCGGCCGCCCCGGTCTCGCCGGACTGGTCCCCCACGAGGAAGCCGAGGCGCACGCCCGCACCCTTCTCGCCCCGCTCGCCGCGAGCCCCGCGCTCACCGAGACACTGCGCACCTGGCTCTCGCTGCACGGGAGTTGGGACCGTACGGCGGTCGCGCTGGCCGTGCACCGCAACACCGTGCGGCAGCGGATCGCCCGGTGCGCGGCGCTGCTGGACGCGGACCTGGACGATCCGGACGTACGGATGGAACTGTGGTTCGGCCTGCGTCACCTGTGAGCGGTCACCCGCGAGTCACCCGCGAGTGATCCACATCCCAGCGTCCGGGACACCGGGCAGCGGCACAGTCCGCTGCTCCACAATGGGGCCATGCCGATACCCGGGACCCCCAGCCGCGCCGAGCTCGTCGATCACCTTGTGAAGACCCGTATCGCGGGCGACGTCGCCACTCCCCGCGAGAACAACCTCTCCCACTACCGCAAGCTGGCCAACGGCGACCGCCACTACTGGTTCGGCCTGGAGTTCGGCGACCGCTGGTCCGACGAGCAGGACGTGCTCGCGGTGATGGCGGAGCGGGTGGGGGTGAACGACGATCCCGAGTACCGCTACGGCCAGGACACCATCGACCCGGAGCTGACGGTCGAGGCGCTCGACCGCCTCGCCGCGCGGCTGCGCAAGGCGGCCGACGGCGGGCAGCGGGTGCTGTTCGCCACCGGTCACCCGGGCGGTCTGCTCGAAGTGCACCACTCGACGGCCGCCGCCCTGCGCACGGCGGGCTGCGAGATCGTGGTGATCCCGGAGGGGCTGCAGACGGAGGAGGGGTACGTCATGCAGTTCGCGGACGTGGCCGTCCTGGAGCACGGCGCCACGCTGTGGCACACCCACTCCGGCGAGCCGATGAAGGCGATCCTGACCGCCCTGGAGCGCGAGGGCCGCCCGCTGCCCGACCTGGTCGTCGCCGACCACGGCTGGGCGGGGTACGCGGGCCGCCACGGCGTCGACTCCGTCGGCTACGCGGACTGCAACGACCCGGCACTCTTCCTCGCCGAGTCCGAGGGCGCCCTCCAGGTGGCCGTCCCGCTCGACGACCACGTGGTCAGCCCCAGGTACTACGACCCGATGACGGCGTATCTGCTGGCGGAGGCGGGACTTTCCTGACCGCCCGGCCGTCCGGCTCGTCGCAGCTCAACTCCCTTGTCATGGCCAGGGGTTGAGCCCCTCCGCCCGCCGTTGCGCATACCCCGGCGTCGGGTCCAGATACACCCTGCTCACCGCCGGGAACGCCTCCCGGAGCCGCTGTTCGGCCTGTTCGCAGGCCCACTCGATCTGCGCGGCGCTCGACCGGTCCCGGAAGTCGATCTTCGCGGCGACCAGCGCCTCGCGCGGACCCTGCACGAGGGTCGTCAACTCCAGTACGGCTTCGATGTGTTCGACCCCGAGCAGCTCCTCGCGGATACGGTCCCGCATCGGCTTGGGCAGCGGGCGGCCGATGAGGAGTTCGGCGTTGGAGCGGCCGAGCACCCAGGCGACGTAGAGCAGTAGCAGGCCGATGCAGAGGGACGCGAGGCCGTCCCAGACGCCGGAGCCGGTGAGTTGTCCGCCGAGCAGGCCGCCGGCCGCGAGGACCAGGCCGACCAGGGCGGCGGAGTCCTCCAGTACCACGGCCTTCACCGCGGTGTCGGGGGTGTAGCGGAGGTAGCGCTTGAAGGAGGCGTCGAAGCGGGCGGCCTCGCCGCGCGCCTGGCGTACGCCCGTCCGCAGGGAGTAGCCCTCCAGGAGGAAGGCGACGCCGAGCACGATGTAGGAGACGAGCGGATCGCCCAACTCCTCGCCGGCGACCAGGGTGTGGACGCCGTCGTAGATCGAGAAGACGGCGCCGCCGACGAAGGTGGCGACGGCGGCGAGCATCGCCCAGATGTAGCGCTCGGGGCCGTAGCCGAGGGGGTGTTCCTCGTCGGCGGGTTTCTCGCTGCGCTTGAGGGCGGTGAGGAGGAGGAGTTCGGTGACCGTGTCGGCGACCGAGTGGGCCGCCTCGGAGAGCATCGCGCTGGAGCCGCTGATGACGCCGGCGACCGCCTTGGCGAGCGCGATCCCCAGGTTGGCGACGGCCGCGACGATCACCGTGAGGGTGGACTCGCCGCCGCCCTCGCTCTCCTCTGTCGCCGCCGTCTCCTCGGTTTCTGTCATGCCCTCAGTCTTCCCGAGGAACCCGGACCACGCCCTCCTGAATGACGGAGACGGCCAGTTGACCGTCCTGCGTGTAGATCCGGGCCTGCCCGAGACCGCGTCCGCCGTACGCCGACGGCGACTCCTGGTCGTAGAGCAGCCACTCGTCCGCGCGGAACGGCCGGTGGAACCACATCGCGTGGTCGAGCGAGGCTCCTACGACGTCTCCCACGGCCCAGCCGCCGCGGCCGTGCGCGAGGAGGATCGAGTCGAGGAGGGTCATGTCGGAGACGTAGGTCGCGAGGACCACGTGGAGGAGCGGGTCGTCCGCGAGCTTGCCGTCGGTGCGGAACCACACCTGGGAGTGCGGTTCGCGCGGCTCGCCGAACCTGCCGTACGGCGGGTCGTCGACGTACCGGAGGTCGATCGCCTGACGCGCCTCCAGGAATCGTTCAACGATCCTCTGGTCGAGGTGGTCGTAGCCGAGCAGCCGCTCGCGGCCGGTGGGGACCGTCTCCGGGTCGGGCGCGGGCGGCATGGGGGTCTGGTGGTCGAGGCCTTCCTCGTACGTCTGGAAGGACGCCGACAGCGCGAAGATCGGCCGGCCGTGCTGGACGGCGACCGCGCGGCGGGTGGTGAAGGAACGGCCGTCGCGCATGCGCTCGACGTTGTAGACGATGGGCGCGCCCGGGTCCCCCATGCGCAGGAAGTACGCGTGCAGGGAGTGGGCGTGGCGGTCCGCGGGGACCGTGCGCCCGGCGGCGACCAGTGCCTGCGCCGCCACCTGGCCCCCGAAGACGCGAGGGACGACGGCGGAGCGGGACTGGCCGCGGAAGATGTTCTCCTCGATCTGCTCAAGGTCGAGCAGATCGAGGAGATCCTGTAGTGCCTGGTTCATGGCGTCCAGTTGTACCGGGCGGTAATTGCCGGGACCTTACAGGCCCATGTCCTTGGCGATGATCGTCTTCATGATCTCGCTGGTGCCGCCGTAGATGCGGTTGACGCGGTTGTCCGCGTACAGGCGGGCGATCGGGTACTCGTTCATGAAGCCGTAGCCGCCGTGCAGCTGGAGGCAGCGGTCGATCACGCGGTGCGCGACCTCGGTGGTGAACAGCTTGGCGCTGGCCGCCTCGGCGGGGGTCAGCTCGCCGGCGTCCAGGGCCTCGGTCGCGCGGTCCACGACGGCCTCGGCGGCGTCCACCTCGGCCTGGCAGGCGGCCAGTTCGAACTTGGTGTTCTGGAACGCGGCGACGGGCTGACCGAAGACGACCCGGTCCTGCACGTACTGCTTCGCGAAGCGGACGGCGGCCTTCGCCTGCGCGTAGGCGCCGAAGGCGATGCCCCAGCGCTCGGAGGCGAGGTTGTGGCCGAGGTAGTAGAAGCCCTTGTTCTCCTCGCCGAGGAGGTCCTCGACGGGCACCTTGACGTCGACGAACGCCAGCTCGGCGGTGTCGGAGGTCTTCAGGCCGAGCTTGTCGAGCTTGCGGCCGACCGAGTAGCCCTCGGCCTTGGTGTCCACCACGAAGAGGGAGATGCCGTGGCGGCGGTCCTCCTTGGTGGACGGAGAGGTACGGGCGCAGACGATCATGCGGTCGGCGTGCACGCCGCCGGTGATGAAGGTCTTGGCGCCGTTGAGGACGTAGTGCGTGCCGTCCTCGGAGAGCTTGGCGGTGGTCTTCATGCCCGCGAGGTCGGAACCGGTGCCCGGCTCCGTCATCGCGATGGCCCACATCTCCTCGCCGGAGACGAACTTGGGGAGGTACTTCTTCTTCTGCTCGTCGTTGGCGAGCAGCTTGATGTAGGGCAGGCCGAGCAGCACGTGCACACCGGAGCCGCCGAAGGAGACACCCGCGCGGGCGGTCTCCTCGTAGAGGACGGCCTCGAACTTGTACGAGTCGATGCCCGCGCCGCCGTACTCCTCGTCCACGCGGATGCCGAAGACGCCGAGCTCGGCGAGCTTGTAGTAGAACTCGCGCGGCGCCTGGCCGGCGGCGAACCACTCGTCGTAGACCGGGACGACCTCGGCCTCGATGAAGGCCCGGAGGGTCTCCCGGAACGCCTCGTGGTCCTCGTCAAACACCGTACGGCGCACCGCCGGCCCCTCTCTGCGCCTGAACCGGCGCCGCTCTCGCGGATGTGGTTGCTCGCCGTGGGGGCTACTCGATCGATGGTGGCGGTCCCAGCGGCTAAGCGCTTGCTCAGATCAACCGTACCGGCGAGTACGAACAGCCGTCCAGACCGAATCCCGTAACCCTCGTCACGCGAGACCGTCCCGAACGGCAATCACCTGGAACAGGGCGCCTTCACGTCCAGACCTCCCAGATAGCGGTCGTACTCCTCCTGAGGCAGTTCCTGCGGTGTGAGGGCGCACAGTGCCTTCCGCCACTCGGCCACGCCGACAGTCTGGCGCACGAGGCCGCCGTCCGCGCCGAAAGCGACGACCGAGCCGTCGCCGCCGGGAAGCAGACGGGCGGGCGTGGCGTTCTGGCCGGTCCCCCCGCTCGGGAGGGTCCAGGCGCCACGGGACTCGGTCGTGGCGGCGTCCCAGAACTGGAGCGTCGGTTCGCCGCCCGACGTGCCGGCCTGGACGAGCAGGGTGTTGTCGCCGCTGAAGACCGGCACCGTGTCGAACGTCGCCGCCGACGTGCCCCGCACGAACTTCCCGGTGGACACGTCGAGCACGGAGACGATCCGGTCACCGTCGAAGAGCCCGACCCGTTCTCCGTCCGCGCTGACCGAGACCTCCTCCACCAGCATGGTCGGCGCGGACACGATGGGCACCTCGCGCACCTGGCGGACTCCTTTGTTCCGGTCCCACTTCCACACTCTGAGTTCGTCGCCGTTCACCACGGCCGCAGTGGTCCGGTCGGCGCTGACGGAGACCGCTGTGAGGGGCAGCTCGTCGTCCGCGACGAGCAGGGATCGCAGAACCTTCCAGGACCGCGTGTCCAGGACCTGCACTTCGTTCGCGCTCACCCCCACCACATGGACGCCGTCCGCCAGGAAAGCCACCGGCACGAACCCGTCCTGCCTGGTACGCCCCACCCGGCTGCCGCTGCGCGGGTCCCAGAGCGAGAGCACGCCCCGCTGGGCCACGACGACCCGGCTGCCGTCGGTCGAGGCGACCAGGTTGTTGACACCCGACTGCAGTCGGGCCACGCGCGACGGTATGCGGCCCACCTTCCGGACCCCCTGGTCGGTGACAGCCCATATGTCGGTGCCCGAGCTGTCGGCACGGAAGGCGGTGCGGTTGTCGGAGGCCAGGTCGGCGGGTTTGAGGTGCTGCTTGTTCGGCAGCGGGACACCCGCCTGGTAGCTGGTGGTGGACAGCAGGGAGACGGCTCCGTCCCCGGAACCGGCGGCCACCCACCGACCGTCTCCGGAGACCGCGACACTTGTCACCGGCCAGGTGAAGGAGCCGAGAACACGTCGGTTGCCCAGCGCCGAGTCGTACACGGCCACGCTCCGGTCCTCCGCGGCGTACACGGCACCGTCCGCGTCGTCGGGCATGCGGACCATTCCGTTGCCCTCGCCGTCCGCCCGGGCCAGGCGCCGCCCCGCGGCCAGATCCCAGACCTGGCCCCCGACGTACGCTCTCGTCCCGTCGTCCGAGAGGGTCGCGTACGGCTTCTCCTGGCGGGGGAAGCCGGGGATGGTCCGCCAGGCGCTCCAGGACCTGGAGTCCTCGGCGAGGCCGCGGATCCGGCCGGCCCGTCGGTCGAGCGCGAGGAGCCGGTTCGCGTCGTCGAAACCGAGGGCGAGGCTCCCCGGGACCGCGGTCTCCTTGGTCAGCAGGCGCCCGGTCCCGGTGTCCCAGACGGCGACGTGAAATCCGGGCTCCGGCTCGCCGGGCGAGTAGAACGTGGCGGCGAGGCGCCGCCCGTCCCCGGAGAAGGCGAAGGCCTGAAGGCCCTTGACCGCCTCGGCCAGTTGCTCGCCGTCACTGGCGATGATGGTCCGGATCAGCTTCCCGCGCGCCACGTCCCAGAGGCCGATCTGGTTGTACGGCGCCTCGACCGCCAGGGTCCGCCCGTCCGCGCTGAACTCCATACCGCCACCGTTCAGCGGCCAGGCCGCCCCGTCGAGGCGGGACAGCTCCCGGCCCGCGGCGATGTCGTACAGGTGGATGACCTGACTCCTGCTGTGCACGCCGGCTGGGTCGAAGTCCGAGTAGTACGCCAGCCTGCTCCCGTCACGGCTGATCGCCACGTTGATCGCGTTGACCTTTCCCACGCCGTGGAAGTCGGCCACCGCTTCGGTGCCGGCCAGCAGATGCCGGGCCACGCTGCCGTTGGCCGCGACCGCCTCGGCCAGCGCCTGCGCCGACTCGCCCGTGGGCTTGACCGCCTGGGCGTAGAGCGCGAACTGGGCGGCCTTGCGCGGGTCCTTGGAGGCGGTGTCGAGGGCCCGGGCCGCCAGTGCCTGCGAGGCGGAGGTCCGGGCGCGGTCGAGGGCCTCTCCGCGTTGCTGCCAGGCGAAGAGACCGGCTCCGCCGGCGAGCAGCGACAACAGCAGGAGGCCGAGCACGAACAGCCGGAGGATGCGGACCGCCTTGCGCTGGATGTGCAGATCGGTGCTGTCCAGGGCGTCCTTCGCCATGCCGTGCAGCGGCGCGGCGAGGCCGGCGACCCGGTCCCGGAACTCGGAACCGGGCTTCATGGAGCGTTCGGCACTGTCGCGGAACCTCGTGAGGTCGACCCAGAGGGGTTCGGCGGCGAAGGCGCCTCGCAGTTCGGGTGGCAGGGCGTCGGTGCACGCCCAGTCGAAGTCGCCCGCTGCCGGGTCCCAGACGACGCTGCCCTCACCGAGCGCGATCAGGAACTGCTCCATGCCGTGGTTCTGGCGCCAGTACTTGATCTCCTCGCGCACCCACCGCGACTTGGCGGCCTCGGGAGAGGCCAGATAGATGAAGTAGCGGCAGTCGGCCAGCGCGGCCTTGATGGAGCCGTCGAGATCATGGCCGGCACTGAGGCTGGTGGTGTCCCGGAAGACCTTCACCCGCGAACGGCGCAGCCACGGCGTGCGAAGGATGTCCTGCAGCCCCTTCTCCAGGGCTTCCGCCAGCGGTACGTCCCTTCTGTGGCTGTACGAGATGAAGGCATCGCGTTGCACGGCCGTGTCCCCCGGTATCCCCGTCTGATGTGGATCATCTGCAACTCGCAGGGTGGCACAGGGAGTTCATGACGTATCCGGATCCGAGGAGGTGGGTTTGCGCCAAAGAACCGGACCGGCAGGCGGACGCTCAGTCGGCGACGGCGACGGCGACGGCAGCGGCTCCGAACGCACCCCGAGCCATCCGGTGCAACAGCTCCGCCGTGGCCGCCCGTCCCGGCAAGGCCCCCGGCCGCCCCAGGTGCGGGGTCGAGTTCAGCAGCCCGAACACCGAGTGCACGGCCGACCTCGCCATGGGCTCGGCCACGCCCGGATACACCATCCGGACCACCTCCACCCACAGCTCGACGTACTGCCGCTGGAGCTGCCGCACCAGCTTGCGGTCGCTGTCCCGGAGCCGGTCCAGCTCGCGGTCGTGCAGCGTGATGAGCGGCCGGTCGTCGAGGGCGAAGTCGATGTGGCCCTCGATGAGGGAGTCGAGCAGGACCTCCGCGGAGGTCACGCCCTCCGCCTCCGCCAGCCGACGCTTCGCGCCTGTCAGCAGCTGGCCGCTGATGCCGACCAGCAGCTCCGCGAGCATCGCGTCCTTGCCCGGGAAGTGACGGTAGAGGCCGGGGCCGCTGATGCCGACCGCGGCGCCTATCTCGTCGACCCCGACGCCGTGGAATCCCCGCTCGGCGAAGAGCCGCGCGGCCTCCTTGAGGATCTGCTCGCGGCGGGTGGGGGCGTCGGTTCTCGTGGTCATGAAAGCAATTCTAGACAGGGAGGTTAGCGGTCGTTAACCTGAAGGAAATGGTTAACGCTCATTAACAGCCGAGAGCGGCCGATCGCTGTGCGAGGGGACCCACAGAATGGAAGAGGCACCGGAGCTGACGAGCGCGGCGGACCCCGCGTCGGAGGCGTGGCGGGCCAACGAGGCGGCGCACCGCACGCTGGGCGAGGAGCTGCGGCAGAAGCTGGCCGCGGCCCGGCTCGGCGGCGGTGAGCGGGCCCGGGACCGGCACACCGCGCGCGGCAAGCTGCTCCCCCGCGACCGTGTGGACACCCTGCTCGACCCGGGCTCGCCCTTCCTGGAGCTCGCTCCCCTCGCGGCCGACGGGATGTACGACGGGGCAGCCCCGGCCGCCGGCGTCATCGCCGGGATCGGGCGGGTCAGCGGGCGCGAGTGCGTGATCGTCGCCAACGACGCCACGGTCAAGGGCGGGACCTACTACCCGATGACCGTGAAGAAGCATCTGCGCGCCCAGGAGATCGCCCTCGAAAACCGGCTCCCCTGTATCTATCTCGTCGACTCCGGGGGCGCGTTCCTGCCCATGCAGGACGAGGTGTTCCCGGACCGCGAGCACTTCGGGCGGATCTTCTACAACCAGGCCCGGATGTCGGGGGCGGGGATTCCGCAGATCGCCGCCGTGCTGGGGTCGTGCACCGCCGGGGGCGCCTACGTCCCGGCGATGAGCGACGAAGCCGTCATCGTCCGGAATCAGGGGACCATTTTCCTGGGCGGGCCTCCCCTGGTGAAGGCCGCCACCGGCGAGATCGTCACCGCCGAGGAGCTGGGCGGCGGCGACGTGCACGCGCGCGTGTCGGGTGTCACCGACCACCTCGCGGAGGACGACGCGCACGCGCTGCGGATCGTCCGGAACATCGCCGCCACACTCCCCGCGCGCGGGCCACTCCCCTGGGAGGTCACGGAGGCGGTGGAGCCGAAGGTCGACCCCTACGGGATCTACGGCGCCGTCCCGGTCGACTCCCGTACCCCCTACGACGTACGGGAGATCATCGCGCGCGTGGTCGACGGCTCCCGTTTCTCGGAGTTCAAGGCCGAGTTCGGGCAGACCCTGGTCACCGGCTTCGCCCGGATCCACGGCCACCTGGTGGGGCTTGTCGCCAACAACGGCATCCTGTTCTCCGAATCCGCCCAGAAGGGCGCCCACTTCATCGAACTGTGCGACCAGCGCGGCATCCCCCTGGTCTTCCTCCAGAACATCTCGGGGTTCATGGTCGGCAAGGACTACGAGGCGGGCGGCATCGCCAAGCACGGCGCCAAGATGGTCACCGCCGTCGCCTGCGCGCGCGTGCCCAAGCTGACGGTCGTGGTCGGCGGCTCCTACGGCGCGGGCAACTACTCGATGTGCGGCCGGGCGTACTCCCCCCGCTTCCTCTGGATGTGGCCCGGCGCCAAGATCTCCGTCATGGGCGGCGAGCAGGCCGCGTCGGTCCTCGCGACCGTGAAACGCGACCAGTTGGAGTCGCGCGGGGAGTCCTGGCCCGCCGAGGACGAAGAGACCTTCAAGAACCCGATCCGGCAGCAGTACGAGCGCCAGGGCAACGCCTACTACGCGACCGCCCGCCTCTGGGACGACGGGGTCATCGACCCCCTGGAGACCCGTCAGGTCCTCGGCCTCGCCCTGACCGCCTGTGCCAACGCGCCCCTGGGAGACCCCCAGTTCGGCGTCTTCCGGATGTGATGAGGGTGCCCGAGATGGTCGACACATTCGACATGTTCGAGACGGTCCTGGTGGCCAACCGGGGCGAGATCGCGGTCCGTGTGATCCGCACCCTGCGCTCACTCGGTGTGCGCTCGGTCGCCGTCTTCTCCGACGCCGACGCGGACGCCCGGCACGTCCGGGAGGCGGACACGGCGGTACGGATCGGCCCCGCACCGGCGGCGGAAAGCTATCTCTCCGTGGAACGGCTCCTGGAGGCCGCGGCCCGCACCGGCGCGCAGGCCGTCCACCCGGGCTACGGCTTCCTCGCCGAGAACGCGGCCTTCGCGCGCGCGTGCGCCGACGCCGGGCTGGTCTTCATCGGCCCGCCTGCGAACGCGATCGCCCTCATGGGCGACAAGATCCGCGCCAAGGAGACGGTCGAGGCTGCCGGTGTCCCGGTCGTGCCCGGCGGCCGCGACCCCGAACTCGCCGAAGCGGCCCACAAGTTGGGCGCCCCTGTCCTCCTCAAGCCCTCGGCCGGCGGTGGTGGCAAGGGCATGCGCCTGGTCCGCGACCTCACCCTCCTGGACGACGAGATCGCCGCCGCCCGCCGTGAGGCCCGCGCCTCCTTCGGCGACGACACCCTCCTGGTCGAGCGCTGGGTGGACCGCCCCCGGCACATCGAGATCCAGGTCCTGGCCGACGGCCACGGCAACGTCGTCCACCTCGGCGAGCGCGAGTGCTCCCTGCAGCGCCGGCACCAGAAGGTCGTCGAGGAGGCCCCGAGCGTGCTCCTGGACGAGGCCACGCGCGCGGCGATGGGCGAGGCCGCGGTCCAGGCGGCCCGCTCGTGCGGGTACGCGGGCGCGGGCACGGTGGAGTTCATCGTCCCCGGGAACGACCCGTCGTCGTACTACTTCATGGAGATGAACACCCGCCTCCAAGTGGAGCACCCGGTAACGGAGTTGGTGACCGGACTCGACCTCGTGGAGTGGCAGCTGCGGGTGGCGGCGGGCGAGCGGCTGCCCTTCGCGCAGGAGGACATCACCCTCACCGGGCACGCGATCGAGGCCCGTATCTGCGCCGAAGACCCCGCGCGCGGGTTCCTCCCCTCCGGCGGCATCGTCCTGAAACTGCACGAACCCTCCGGCGACGGCATCCGCACCGACTCCGGCCTCTCCGAGGGCACCGAGGTCGGCAGCCTCTACGACCCGATGCTCTCCAAGGTCATCGCCTACGGCCCCGACCGCGCGACCGCGCTCAGGAAACTCCGGGCCGCCCTCGCGGACACGGTCACCCTGGGCGTGCCGACGAACGCCGGTTTCCTACGACGGCTGCTGGCCCACCCGGCGGTCGTGGCGGGCGAGTTGGACACCGGGCTGGTCGAGCGCGAGGCGGACTCCCTGATCCCGGACGCGGTACCCGAGGAGGTCTACGAGGCGGCAGCCGCCGTACGGCTGGATGCGCTGCGGCCGGCGGGCGGAGGCTGGACCGATCCGTTCTCGGTGCCGAGCGGCTGGCGGCTGGGCGGCACTCCGAAGCCGGTCGGTTTCCAGCTGAAGGTGACCGAGCCCGTGGAGTACGTCCCGCGCGGCAGCCACACCGTCACGGCGGACCAGGTCGCGGTCACCCTCGACGGGGTGCGGCACACCTTCCGGCGGGCCGGTGACTGGCTGGGCCGGGACGGGGACGCCTGGCAGGTGCGGGACCACGATCCGGTGGCCGCCTCGCTCAGTGGGGCCGACCGGTCCGGTGCCGGTTCACTGACCGCGCCGATGCCGGGGACGGTGACCGTGGTGAAGGTCGCCGTAGGAGATCAAGTGACCGCCGGGCAGAGCCTGTTGGTGGTCGAGGCGATGAAGATGGAGCACGTCGTCTCCGCGCCGCACGCCGGCACCGTCGCCGAACTCGACGTGACCCCCGGCTCGACGGTCGCCATGGACCAAGTACTGGCGGTCGTCACACCCACGGTCGTCACACCTGCGCAGGAGGACCAGTGACACTCCCGATGGTCGTACCGGCCCCCGATCTGCCCGCCCGGGTGCGCATCCACGAGGTGGGGGCC
Organism: Streptomyces sp. NPDC050548; assembly: GCF_044457385.1. NCBI lineage: Bacteria > Bacillati > Actinomycetota > Actinomycetes > Kitasatosporales > Streptomycetaceae > Streptomyces > Streptomyces sp. NPDC050548. The sequence goes on along the minus strand of NZ_JBITGV010000006.1, from coordinate 289,742 downwards.
CGCGACGGACTCCAGAACGAGAAGTCGACCGTGCCGACCGAGGTCAAGGCCGAGTTCATCCGGCGGCTCGCCGACGCGGGCCTGACCACCATCGAGGCCACGAGCTTCGTCCACCCCAAGTGGGTGCCCCAACTGGCCGACGCCGAGCAGCTGTTCCCGCTCGTGCGGGATCTGCCGGGGGTGCACCTCCCCGTCCTCGTGCCGAACGGCCGCGGACTCGACCGGGCCCTCGCCCTGGACGCGAACCGGGTCGCCGTCTTCGCCAGCGCCACCGAGTCCTTCGCCAAGGCCAACCTCAACCGCACGGTGGACGAGTCGCTGGCCGTGTTCGCCCCGGTCGTGGCCCGCGCCAAGGAGGAGGGCGCCCATGTGCGCGGCTATCTCTCCATGTGCTTCGGCGACCCATGGGAGGGCGAGGTCCCCATCGCCCAAGTGGTGCGTGTCTGCCGGGCGTTGGTCGACATGGGCTGCGACGAGCTGAGCCTCGGCGACACGATCGGCGTGGCAACTCCCGGGCACGTCCTGGAACTTCTCTCCGCGCTCAACGAACAGCACGTCCCCACGGACCTGTTGGGCGTGCACTTCCACGACACCTACGGCCAGGCCCTCGCCAACACCCTGGCCGCCCTCCAGCACGGCGTCACCACCGTGGACGCCTCCGCGGGCGGCCTCGGCGGCTGCCCGTTCGCCAAGTCCGCCACCGGCAACCTCGCGACCGAGGACCTGGTGTGGATGCTCCAGGGCCTCGGCATCGACTCCGGAGTCGACCTCGCCCGTCTCACCGCCACCAGCGTGTGGATGGCCGAACAACTGGGCCGACCCAGCCCGTCCCGCACCGTCCGCGCACTCGGTAAAACGACACAGCCCCACAAGGAGCAGTGACCGCCATGGACCACCGTCTCTCCCCCGAGCTGGAAGAACTCCGCCGTACGGTCGAGGAGTTCGCGCACGACGTGGTGGCGCCGAAGATCGGCGACTTCTACGAGCGGCACGAGTTCCCGTACGAGATCGTCCGCGAGATGGGCCGCATGGGTCTGTTCGGGCTGCCCTTCCCCGAGGAGCACGGCGGGATGGGCGGCGACTATCTGGCGCTGGGCCTGGTCCTGGAGGAGCTGGCCCGGGTCGACTCGTCGGTGGCGATCACCCTGGAGGCCGGCGTCTCGCTCGGCGCGATGCCGATCCATCTCTTCGGCACCGACGCCCAGAAGGCCGAGTGGCTGCCCCGGCTCTGCTCCGGCGAGATCCTCGGCGCCTTCGGGCTGACCGAGCCGGACGGCGGCTCCGACGCGGGCGCGACGCGGACGACGGCGCGCCTGGACCCGGACACCGACGAATGGGTGATCAACGGCTCGAAGTGCTTCATCACCAACTCCGGTACGGACATCACGGGTCTGGTGACGGTCACCGCGGTGACCGGCCGCAAGCCCGACGGCAAGCCGCTGATCTCGGCGATCATCGTGCCGTCCGGGACGCCGGGCTTCACGGTCGCGGCGCCGTACTCGAAGGTCGGCTGGAACGCCTCGGACACCCGTGAGCTGTCCTTCGCGGACGTCCGTGTCCCGGCCGCGAACCTTCTCGGCGAACAAGGCCGCGGCTACGCCCAGTTCCTGCGCATCCTGGACGAGGGCCGGATCGCCATCGCGGCCCTCGCCACCGGCCTCGCACAGGGCTGCGTGGACGAGTCGGTGAAGTACGCCAAGGAACGGCACGCGTTCGGGCGGCCGATCGGCGCCAACCAGGCCATCCAGTTCAAGATCGCCGACATGGAGATGAAGGCCCACACCGCGCGCCTCGCCTGGCGCGACGCGGCCTCCCGTCTGGTCGCCGGCGAGCCCTTCAAGAAGGAGGCGGCCCTCGCCAAGCTGTACTCCTCCACGATCGCCGTCGACAACGCCCGCGACGCCACCCAGGTGCACGGCGGCTACGGCTTCATGAACGAGTACCCGGTGGCCCGGATGTGGCGCGACTCCAAGATCCTGGAGATCGGCGAGGGCACCAGCGAGGTCCAACGGATGCTGATCGCCCGCGAGTTGGGCCTCGCGGGCTGAGAGCCTTCAGACCGGTTCGGGGGCCTGGCTGCCCAGGCCCACCGACAACTCCGCGGATATCAGGGCGACATGCCGGTAGGCCCGCTCGGCCGCGGCCAACACCCTTTCCTGTACGGCGGGTTCGTCGAGCGCGCGGTCGAGGCGCTCGGCGAAGGCCGCCCAGCGGGCGCGGTCTCCGCTGCCGTAGTACGAGGTGCCGTTCCCGTCCGTGAGCCGGTAGGCCTCGGTGACGTACCGGAGCAGGAAGAAGGCGCCGAGGGTGGAGCCCTCCAGCACGTAGAGGAAGCCGAGGAGTTCGGTGGGTTCGGTGGCGGCGGTGTGCCGTACCTCGACCGCGAACTCCTCGGCGGCCGGGCAGGGGCGGGGGGCGGTGCCCAGGGCCGCGAAATGGCGCAGGTCGCGTTCGACGAGCGGGAGTTTGACCAGGTCCGGCGACCACACCGAGCCGACCGACGGGCAGACGGCACGGGCCAGTTCGGCTTCCAGTGCCTTCAACACCACCCGATAGGCGGCGAGTTGGCCGACGTAGCGGTCGAGCGGGAGGGTTCCGGCGAGCATCGCCGTGGCGAATCCGGTGCTCTCCAGGGCCTCGTGCCAGGAGCGGGTGCCGTCCCGCAGGCGTCGGCTCACCGTGTCCGTCATACGCCGCTCCGCTGCCGGACCGTCGCGAGCAGACGGTCGATGAGGTGGCCCTTGCGGTCGATCGTCACGTCGAAGTAGGCGGCACTGCGCTCGGAGCGGCACACCCCATGGACGGTGTCCTTCGCGGCGCGCTTCAGGGCCACGGCCTCCTCGGCGAGCGCGAGCAGCGTCCGCTCCAGCTTGGGATGACCGAGAACGTACCGTTTGAATTCCGCCTCGGGCGGTACGTCGTCGAGGAGTTCCAGGAGAACCCGGTTGCCGAGGCCGTCGAAGTCCTCGTGGGTGTTGGCGCCGCCGAGTTCCGGTACGAAGTCGGTCAGGTCGTTGAACAGCTGGCTGGCGAGGCCGAGTTGGCGCATCGCGCCGTCCAGGGCCAGTCGGTCGTCCTCGACCACCCGCAGTCCCGCGAGCGCCGCGTCGAGCGGCATCCGGAACAGGGTGCCGGTCTTGAGGGCGGCCGTCTCCTCCCAGAAGCCGACCCGGACGGCGCGCGGCGCGGCCAGCAGCTCCGCGCGGGTGAGAGCCGTACGCGAGGACATGTCGACGGCCTGCCCGGTGAAGCCGTCGCCGACCGAGCGCACCAGGCTGTCCACGACGGCCGGGTCGGCCGTGTGGCGCAGCGCGGACATGATCAGCCAGGCGCCGGTGTTGAGGGCGAGGGGCACGCCGTGGGTGGTGTGCAGTGCGGGTTCGCCGTAGCGGACGTCGCTGCCGTCCTGGATGTCGTCGAGGGCGACGGCGGCCTTCAGCAGAATCCTTACGGCAACTGCCGTGCGGCGGATCACCGCGAAGTCGGAAGCCCTCGCCGCCTCTTCGGTGAATCCCCGGTAGTTCCGGTACGCCCAGTACACCATCGAGGGCCGCAGCGGAGCCCTGCCGCCGGGTGCCCCGGGGGTGGGCGGCAACGCCTGCTGGCCCACCTTCGATCCGACGGCGTCGGCGACCGGGTCGTACAGGGCACGGCGCAGGGCCGCGTCGTACACGGAGACCACCGGCGCGGTCAGCGAGCCGAGGAACTCGGCCAGGTCGTCCTCCAGCAGTGCCGCGTCACTCCGCACCACCGCTTCCACACCCGTCACGCCCATCGTGGTAGCCACTCCACCTCCGAAGACGACCGAACAACAGTGCGCAGGTCTCTACGGAGGAGCGTGATCACAACGGCCGGACAAGACAAGGCGGTTGAAAGCCAAATCGCATAGGACATCGACTCATATACCCCGCACAGGACAGACACAGGCCCGAGTGGCGGCCACCCCGCCCCCTGGACAAAGAGTGAGGTTAGGCTAACCTACCTTCGAATTGTCCGGCGGGCACTCCGCCCTGTTCGAAAGCAGCCACACATGTCCAACGCCCGTGCCACCCACCTCTCCCGCCGCGGCATCCTCGCCGCGGGCGGCGCCCTCGGCCTCGGCGCCGTGCTCGCGGCCTGCGGTGACGACGACGCGAAAAGCGGTGGCTCGGTCAGGGAGACGACGGCCGCGAAGAAGCCCGGCCCCTGGTCCTTCAAGGACGACCGCGGCACCACGGTGAAGCTCGACAAGATCCCCGCGAACATCGTCGCGTTCGTCGGCGTCGGGGCCGCGCTCCACGACTACGGCATCTCCGTCAAGGGCGTCTTCGGACCGACCAAACTGAAGAACGGCAAGCCCGACGTCCAGGCCGGCGACATGGACATCAGCAAGGTCACGATCCTCGGCAACACCTGGGGCCAGTTCAACATCGAGAAGTACGCGGCCCTCGCCCCCGACGTCCTCCTCACCACCACGTTCGACGCCGCCGGGACCCTCTGGTACGTCCCCGAGGAGTCCAAGGACAAGATCGCCAAGCTGGCGCCGAGCGCCGCCGTCTCCATGTTCGACCGCCAACTCACCACGCCGCTCCAGCGCATGTGGGAACTGGCCGAGTCACTGGGCGCCGACATGACGGCCCGGAAGGTCACCGAGGCGAAGAAGAGCTTCGAGGAGGCCTCGGAGCGACTGCGCAAGGCGGCCAAGGCGCGCCCCGAGATCAAGGTGCTGGCCGGTTCGGCGGCGGACACGGTCTTCTACGTCTCCGGGTCCAACCTCTCCGTCGACCTGGAGTACTACAAGGCGCTCGGCGTGAACTTCGTCGAGCCGTCCGCTGCCGCGCTCAAGGCGAGCGGCGGCTGGTACGAGAACCTCAGCTGGGAGAACGCGGACAAGTACCCGGCCGACATCATCATGATGGACGACCGGTCCGCGACGATTCAGCCCGCGGACATCACTGAGGCCACGTGGAAGGCGCTGCCCGCGGTAAAGGCGGGGCAGGTCATCTCGCGGTCGCCCGAGCCGATTCTGTCGTACGACAAGTGTGTGCCGATGGTGGAGAGTCTCGCCAAGGCGATCGAGAGTGCGAAGAAGGTCAGTTGAGTTTGGGGTGGCTGCGCTTTTGCGGGGAGCTGCGGGCCGGTGGGGACTGGTCGCGCAGTTCCCCGCGCCCCTTTAGGCCTCACGTTTCTTTCAAAGGAACCCCATGACCGTCCCGTTCCGCTTCTTCTCTCTCCATGTCGTGCGGACGGAGCGGCTCGGGCCGTCTCTTGTCCGTGTCGCCTTTGCCGGGGACGACCTGGCGTATTTCTTCTCCGACGGGTGTGATCAGTCTCTGTCGCTGTTCCTGCCCCACCCCGGCCAGCTTGAGCCTGCCGTGCCCTACGAACTCGGTGACGGGTGGTGGGAGGCGTGGCGTGAACTCCCGGACGACGTACGGGCGGTGATGCGGTCGTACACGCTGCGTGCGCTCCGCCGTGAACCCGACGAGATCGACATCGACTTCGTGCTGCACGAACCCGCCGGACCCGCCTCCCGGTGGGCCTCCCGCGCCTCCGCCGGGGACCGGGTCGTGTTGCTCGGGCCGGCCGTCGCGGACAATCGGGCGATTCGGTTCCGGCCGCCGGAGGGCGCCGATCTCGTGGTCGTCTGGGGCGACGAGACCGCCGTCCCCGCCGTGTCCGCCATCCTCGAAGCCTTGCCCGCGGGCATACGCGCGCGGGTGTGGCTGGAGGTCCAACATGCCGGTGACGTACAGGACTTGGTGACCGCGGCCGATGCCGAAGTCACCTGGCTGGTGCGCGATGACAAGGGCGCCGAGGGGTCCCCCATGGCCCTCGGCGCCCTGCGCGCGGCCCAACTCCCGACCGCTGAGCGGCCGTACGTGTGGATCGCGGGCGAGTCCGGTCAAGTGAAGGCGCTGCGGCGGCACTTCGTGGGTGAGCGCGGGGTCGACCGGCGGCGGGTGACCTTCGTGGGGTACTGGCGGCAGGGGCTCAGCGAGGAGCAGTTGCGCGAAGCCGGGTGAGTCACGAGTGACACCGGTCACGGGAGGGGTGGGCCTCGAAAGATCTAAGTTAGGTTAGCCTTACCTAAGTTCAATCCCGTCCCCACCGGAGGACCCCCACATGCGCTCGCACCTGCTCAATGACACGACTGCGGAGCACTACCGCCGCTCCGTGACGCAAGGCGTGGAGCGGGTGGCGGCCAAACTCGCCACCACGGAACGGCCGTTCACCGGCGTCACGGTCGACGCCCTCTCCCCCCTCATCGACCGGATCGACCTCGACCGTCCGCTCCACGACACCGCCGCGGTGCTCGACGAGCTGGACGAGGTCTACCTGCGTGACGCGGTCTACTTCCACCACCCCCGCTACCTCGCCCACCTCAACTGCCCCGTCGTCATCCCCGCGGTGCTCGGCGAGGCGGTGCTCTCCGCCGTCAACTCCTCCCTGGACACCTGGGACCAGTCGGCCGGCGGCACCCTCATCGAGCGCAAGCTGATCGACTGGACGAACGAGCGCATCGGCCTCGGACCGCACGCGGACGGGGTGTTCACCTCCGGCGGCAGCCAGTCCAACCTCCAGGCCCTGCTGCTGGCCCGTGAGGAGGCGAAGACCGACACACTCGCCAAACTGCGGATCTTCGCCTCCGAGGTCAGCCACTTCAGCGTGAAGAAGTCCGCGAAACTGCTGGGACTCGGGCAGGACTCGGTTGTCTCGATACCCGTCGGCGCCGACAAGCGGATGCAGACGGTCGCGCTCGCCCGGGAGTTGGAGCGCTGCAAGAACGCCGGGCTCGTGCCCATGGCCGTCGTCGCCACCGCCGGCACCACCGACTTCGGCTCCATCGACCCGCTGCCCGAGATCGCCGCCCTGTGCGAGCAGTTCGGGGTGTGGATGCACGTCGACGCGGCCTACGGCTGCGGGCTGCTCGCCTCTCTCAAGCACCGGAGCCGCATCGACGGCATCGAGCGCGCCGACTCGGTCACCGTGGACTACCACAAGTCCTTCTTCCAGCCGGTGAGTTCGTCCGCCCTGCTGGTCCGCGACGCCGACACCCTGCGTCACGCGACCTACCACGCGGACTACCTCAACCCGCGCCGCATGGTGCAGGAGCGCATCCCCAACCAGGTCGACAAGTCCCTGCAGACCACCCGCCGTTTCGACGCGCTCAAGCTGTGGATGACGCTGCGCGTGATGGGCGCCGACGGCATCGGCCAACTCTTCGACGAGGTCTGCGACCTGGCCGAGGAAGGGTGGCGGCTGCTGGCCGCCGACCCGCGCTTCGACGTGGTCGTGGAGCCCACGCTCTCCACCCTCGTCTACCGCTACATCCCGGCCGCCGTCACCGACCCGGCCGAGATCGACCGCGCCAACCTCTACGCCCGCAAGGCCCTGTTCGCCTCCGGTGACGCGGTGGTCGCCGGCACCAAGGTCGCGGGCCGCCACTACCTGAAGTTCACCCTGCTCAACCCCGAGACGACGGCCGACGACATCGCCGCCGTCCTCGACCTGATCGCCGGCCACGCCGAGCAGTACCTGGGAGAGTCCCTTGACCGCGCTTCCTGAAACCGCCACCAAGACCTACGACTTCGTGGGCATCGGGCTCGGACCCTTCAACCTCGGCCTCGCCTGCCTCACCGAGCCCATCGCCGAACTCGACGGGATCTTCCTGGACTCGAAGCCCGACTTCGAGTGGCACGCCGGCATGTTCCTCGACGGCGCCCACCTCCAGACCCCGTTCATGTCGGACCTGGTCACCCTCGCCGACCCGACCTCGCCGTACTCCTTCCTCAACTACCTGAAGGAGAAGGGGCGTCTGTACCCCTTCTACATCCGCGAGAACTTCTACCCGCTACGGGTCGAGTACGACGACTACTGCCGCTGGGCGGCCAACAGGCTCACCAACGTGCGCTTCAGCACGACGGTGACCGAGGTCGAGTACGAGGACGAGGCCGAGGTCTACGTCGTCCGGACCGAAGCCGGCGCCGTCTATCGCGCCCGGCACCTGGTCCTGGGCACCGGCACCCCGCCCCACCTCCCGGAGGCCGTCGCCGGACTGGGCGGCGACTTCATCCACAACTCCCGCTATGTGCAGCACAAAGCAGCGCTGCAGGCCAAGGAGTCGATCACGCTGGTCGGCAGCGGGCAGTCCGCCGCCGAGATCTACTACGACCTGCTCAGCGAAATCAACGTTCACGGCTACGAGTTGAACTGGGTCACGCGCTCGCCCCGCTTCTTCCCGCTGGAGTACACGAAACTCACGCTGGAGATGACCTCCCCGGAGTACATCGACTACTTCCACGCCCTGCCCGAGCAGACCCGCTACCGCCTCACGGCCGAGCAGAAGGGCCTCTTCAAGGGCATCGACGGCGACCTCGTCAACGACATCTTCGACCTGCTGTACCAGAAGAAGGTCGGCGGGCCCGTTCCCACCCGGCTGCTCACCAACTCCTCCCTCAACGACGCCACTTACCGCGACGGCGTCTACGAACTGGCGCTACGCCAGGAGGAACAGCAGAAGGACTACACCCTGCGCTCGCAGGGCCTGATCCTCGCCACCGGCTACAAGTACGCCGAACCGGAGTTCCTCAAGCCCGTGCACGAGCGGCTGCGTTACGACTCGCAGGGCAACTTCGACATCGCGCGCAACTACTCGATCGACACCACGGGCCGGGGCGTCTTCCTCCAGAACGCCGGCGTCCACACACACAGCATCACGTCCCCCGACCTGGGCATGGGCGCGTACCGCAACTCGTACATCATCCGTGAGCTGCTCGGCACCGAGTACTACCCGGTCGAACAGGCCATCGCGTTCCAGGAGTTCGCCGTTTGACATCTCCCCCGCCCTACCGGGCGGGGGCTCCCACAGCTTGCGCCATGGTTTTTCCTGCTTCGTCGCCGACTGCCCGCCCGGAGGAACTCCGTTGAGGTCTTACACCGGCTCCACAGGCCGACACCGCCAGCCCGGCGGCCAGAATGTTCTCAGCGGCATTGTGGTCTCGGTCATGGCACGTGCCGCATCCTTCGCACGTCCATTCCCGGAGGCCGAGCGGCAGAACCTCCCGGATCAGGCCGCACACTCCACAAGTCTTGCTCGATGGGAAGAAGCGGTCGATCACGACGAGTTCACGCCCGTACCAGGCACACTTGTAGTCCAACATCGACCGCAGTTCGGCCCACGAGGCATCGGCGATGGCGCGTGCCAGCGTGCGATTTCTCATGAGGCTGTGGACAGGCATGTCCTCGATCACGGCCAGTTGGCTTTCCCGGACAAGTCGAGTGGACAGTTTATGCAGGAAATGACGTCGCCGATCAGCGATCCTCACATGAATCCTTGCCACGCTCTCACGAGCCTTCGCCTGGTTCTTGGACCCTTTCTCCTTACGGGCGAGCTCCCTCTGGGCAGCAGCCGGACGAGCCGTGTCACTTCTATGGAATGTCGGGTTGGCCACCTTCTCACCCGTGGAAAGAGCAAGCAGGCTACTGATTCCAACATCGACCCCCACCGCACCGTTCTCGGCGGGAAGGGCTCGCACCCCTGCATCCTCCACCAGGATGGACACGAACCAGCGCCCGGCCGAGTCGCGCGACACCGTCACAGTGCTCGGCTCCGCGCCGTCCGGCAGGCGGCGCGACCAACGGATATCAAGCGGGGCATCCATCTTGGCAAGAGTCAGACGACCATCACGCCACTTGAACGCCGATCGAGTGTATTCAGCGGCCGCCCGAGACTTCTTCCTCGATTTGAATCGCGGGTATTGTGCGCGCTTGCTGAAGAAGTTCGTGAACGCCGCCTGAAAGTGCCGCAGCGACTGTTGGAGCGGCACGGAAGACACTTCCGCGAGGAAGGCCAAGTCTTCTTCCTTCTTCCACTCCGTCAACATCGAAGACGTTGCCGCATAGGAAACTCTTCGCCTCTCCTCCATCCAAGCACGGCTGCGAACGTCCAATGCCATGTTGTAGACCTTGCGCACGCATCCGAACGTCCGGAGCAGCTCGTCAGCCTGCTCCGCCGTCGGACAGAAGCGGTATTTGAATGCCCGCTTCACGCGCCGAGTCTCCATTCCTCAGACGCCAGCCGTCCTCTTGTCGACTTGGCACCGTTTTCATGAAAAAGTACAAGGAGTTCTCGATGAGCGCCGTCTCACAGGTCGGCACCTTCACCTTCCGCCCCCTGGACCCGCTGCGGGACGCCGAGTTGCTGCACCGGTGGGTCACCCATCCGAAGGCCGCGTTCTGGATGATGCAGGACGCGAGACTGGAGGATGTCGAGCGCGCGTACATGGAGATCGCGGCCGACGAGCACCAGCAGGCTCTGCTCGGGCTCCAGGACGGGGTGCCCGTCTTCCTGATGGAGTACTACGACCCTCGGTATCGCGAACTGGTCGGCCTGTACGAGCCGTTGCCCGGTGATGTCGGCATGCACTTCCTGACGCCGGCCACCGAGGCGCCCGTCCACGGCTTCACCCGTGCGGTGATCACCTCCGTGATGGCCCGGCTCTTCGAGGACCCGGCGGTCGCACGGGTCGTCGTGGAACCGGACGTGTCCAACACCGCCGTGCACGCCCTGAACGAGGCGGTCGGGTTCGTGCCCGAGCGTGAGATCCAAAAGCCGGAGAAGAAAGCCTTGTTGAGCTTCTGCACACGGGAACAGTTCCTGACCGCGACGGCCGCCGCGGCGGTGACCGCATGACTCTCGCCGACGCCGTGGCCCATCTCTCCCCCGAGCGCTGGGAGAAGGCCAACCGCCAGCTGATCCGCAAGGCTCTCGCCGAGTTCGCGCACGAGCGGCTGATCACTCCCGAACCGGCTGCGCAGGACCGCGACTTGTACGTCGTCCGCAGCGACGACGGCCTGACCCGCTACCGGTTCACCGCCGTCCGCCGCGCCCTCGACCACTGGCAGATCGACGCCGACTCCATCACCCGGCACCGTGACGGCACCGAACTCCCTCTCGCTGCCCTGGAGTTCTTCATCGAACTGCAGAAGTCGCTCGGGCTGAGCGAGGCGATCCTGCCGGTCTACCTGGAGGAGATCTCCTCCACCCTCTCCGGCACCTGCTACAAGCTCACCAAGCCGCAGCTCCCGGTCGCCGAGCTGGTGACGAGCGGCTTCCAGGCCATCGAGACGGGGATGACCGAGGGTCACCCCTGCTTCGTCGCCAACAACGGGCGGCTCGGCTTCGGCGTCCACGAGTACCTCTCGTACGCCCCCGAGACCGCGAGCCCGGTGCGCCTGGTCTGGCTGGCCGCGCACCGCTCACGGGCGGCGTTCACGGCGGGCGTGGGTATCGAGTACGAGTCGTTCGTCAAGGGCGAGTTGGGCAGCGCCACGCTGGACCACTTCCGCGCCACCCTGACCGACCGGGGCCTGGCCCCCGACGACTACCTCCTCATCCCCGTCCACCCCTGGCAGTGGTGGAACAAGCTCACCGTCACGTTCGCCGCCGAGGTCGCCCGCGGCCACCTCGTCTGTCTCGGCGAGGGCGACGACGAGTACCTGGCCCAGCAGTCCATCCGGACCTTCTTCAACAGGTCCGCCCCCGAGAAGCACTACGTGAAGACGGCCCTGTCCGTCATCAACATGGGCTTCATGCGCGGACTTTCGGCCGCCTACATGGAGGCGACCCCGGCGATCAACGACTGGCTCGCCCAACTCATCGACAACGACCCGGTGTTGAAGTCCACCGGCCTGTCGATCATCCGTGAGCGGGCGGCCGTGGGGTACCGGCACCTGGAGTACGAGGCGGCGACCGACCGCTACTCGCCGTACCGCAAGATGCTCGCCGCCCTGTGGCGCGAGAGCCCCGTCTCCTCGCTCCAGGACGGCGAGTCCCTGGCGACGATGGCCTCGCTGGTGCACCTGGACCACGAAGGCGCGTCCTTCGCCGGCGCGCTGATCGAGCGCTCGGGGCTGACCCCGGTGGAGTGGCTGCGGCGCTATCTGCGGGCGTACTTCACCCCGCTGCTGCACAGCTTCTACGCCTACGACCTGGTGTTCATGCCGCACGGCGAGAACGTGATCCTCGTCCTGAAGGACGGTGTCGTCCAGCGCGCGATCTACAAGGACATCGCCGAGGAGATCGCCGTCATGGACCCGGACGCGGTGCTGCCGCCGACCGTGGAGCGGCTGCGGGTCGAGGTCCCCGAGGACAAGAAGCTGCTGTCGATCTTCACCGACGTCTTCGACTGCTTCTTCCGCTTCCTCGCCTCCAACCTGGCCGCCGAGGGCGCCCTGGAGGAGGACGACTTCTGGCGTACGGTCGCGGAGGTCACCCGCGAGTACCAGGACTCGGCACCCGAACTCGCCGACAAGTTCCGGCAGTACGACATGTTCGCCCCGGAGTTCTCCCTGTCCTGCCTCAACCGGCTCCAGCTGCGCAACAACGAGCAGATGGTGGACCTGGCGGACCCGTCCGGCGCGCTCCAGCTCGTCGGCACCCTGAAGAACCCCATCGCCGGGTTCTGACCCCACAAGCAGGCGGGCACCCCGGGGTACGGTCCCCCGGGGTGCCCGCCGAATCACAGAAGCAACTAGCTCGCGGGCCAAGGAACTTGGGGCGACCGGTAGTAGTCGATCCCGAGCGCGTCCCAGCGCGGGGCCTGTGCCGCGAGCCGCACCTTGTAGGTGTCCCAGTCGTGCGTCGAGGCCGGCGACCAGCCCAGCTCGGCCACGCCCGGCAGCCGGGGGAAGGCCATGTAGTCGATGTTCGCACCGGTCACGATGGTCTCCGTCCACAGCGGTGCCTCGACGCCCCTGATCGCCGAACTCGGCACTCCGGCAAGGTAGTTGCCCGGGTCCCAGTCGTAGGAGCGCTTGACCTCGACCAGGCCCGCCCAGTCCTGGCCGAGCGGGGTGTCCTCCGTGTACTTCATGTCGAGGTAGACCCGGTCGGCGGGCGAGAGGATCAGTCCGGTGCCGTTCTTCGCGGCTTCGGCGACCTGGGCCTTCTCGGCGGCGTCGGTGTCGTCGAGACCCCAGTACTGGGCGAGGGCGCCCTTCACGGGGTGCGCGCCGGTGATCTGGTGCCAGGCGATCACCGTCTTGCCGTACTTGGTGACGATCGGCTGCACCCGGTCCATGAACTTGACGTAGTCCTCGTGGCTGGTGGACTGCGCCTCGTCGCCGCCGATGTGGAGATAGCGGCCCGGAGTGAGCGCGGCCAGCTCACGGACGACGTCGTCCACGAAGCTGTAGGTGACGTCCTTGCCCACGCACAGCGAGCTGAAGCCGACGTCCGTGCCCGTGTAGAGCGGGGGTGCCACGCCGTCGCAGTTCAGGTCGGCGTAGGAGGCGAGGGCCGCGTTGGTGTGGCCCGGCATGTCGATCTCCGGGACGACCTCCAGATAGCGGGAGGCCGCATACCGCACGATCTCCTTGTAGTCGGCCTTCGTGTAGTAGCCGCCCGCGCCACCGCCGACCTCGGTCGAGCCGCCGTAAGTCGCCAGGCGGGGCCAGGAGTTGATCGCGATGCGCCAGCCCTGGTCGTCGCTGAGGTGCAGATGCAGTTCGTTGATCTTGTAGAGCGCCAACTCGTCGATGTAGCGCTTGACTTGGTCGACGGTGAAGAAATGCCGGGAGACGTCGAGCATGGCGCCGCGGTAGGCGTAGCGCGGGGAGTCCTCGATGGTGCCGCCCGCGATCCCCCAGGGTCCGCGCTGCACGGAGTTCTTCTCGACGGCGGCGGGAGGAGTTGGCGCAGGGTCTGGACACCGTGGAAGAGCCCGGCGGGCCTGCTGGCGGTGATGGTGACACCGGAGGTCCCGCTGACGAGCCGGTAGCCCTCGGCGCCGAACGTGCCCTTGGACAGCCGGAGTTGGATTCCGCCCTTGCCCCGTGAGGTGACCGGCAGCCGGTAGCCGGTGGAGGGGCGCAGGATGCCCGCGAGGTACTCGCCGATCCGGCGTGACTCGCGTGATTCGCCGACGCGGATACGGGTGGTGCTCGTGATCCGGTACGGCTGTCCGCCGGGGGTGACGGACGCGGGCGCCGGGACCACCCGGCCCAGCGGGGTGACGGCGGCGGGCGGGGTGGAGGGTGCGGCGCCGACGACGGACACGCTCGCGGCGGCGACGAGCAGCAGCGAACCGAGGAGGCGGGTCGTTCTGTGGCGCTGTCTCACAAGGTGTCTCACAAGCGGTGCCTTCCTTGAAGCCGGAAGCCGGAAGCCGGACAGGTACAGACCATTCTGTCGCCAGACCGGTGGAACAATCCCTCCCATGGCGGAAATCATCCAGAAGGACGGCACCTGGATCTTCGACGGCGACGCCCTGCGGCTGACTCCCGGACGGGACAAGAACGTCGGCCTGTTCCGCCGGACGCTGGGCGAACTCGTCGTTCCCCTGGGCGCGTTGGCGGGCGTCTCGTTCGAGCAGGGCCGCAAGTCGGGGCGGCTGAGACTGCGGCTGCGCGACGGCGCCGACCCGCTGCTGCACGCCACCGGCGGCCGGCTCGCCGAGGGCGACGACCCCTATCAACTGGCCGTCGAATCGGACCGGTACGGCGTCGCCGAGTACTTCGTGGACGAGGTGCGCAACGCCCTGCTGCTCGACGGGGTCCCGGCCGACCCGGTCGCCGCGTACCTGCTGCCGGGTCCGGCCGTGCCGCTCTCCGTCTCCGCCGGGGACGGCACCGCGAGCTTCGACGGCGAGCACGTACGGCTGGAGTGGAACTGGAAGACCGAGGACGCCAAGTCCGCGGCCGGTGCCCGCACCCTCGCCGTCACGGACCTCGTCGGCGTGGAGTGGCGGCCGTCGGCCGGTCTGGAGAACGGCTACATCCGCTTCGCGGTACGCCACGCGCCGACCAAGGCGCCGCCCAAGTACGACCCCAACTCAGTGGAGTTGTGGGGCTTCAAGAAGGACCCGCTGATGGCCCTGATCGCCGCGGCCGTCCAGGCCCGCCTCCCGCACCCGGGCGCCACCGAGACGGGCGTACGACCCGAACGGCCCGAGCCCGCACGGGAGTTGACGGCCGCGGCGGAGGACAGCCATGACGCGCTGCTGCGGCGGCTGCGCGAACTCGGCGAGCTGCACAGGGACGGGGTGCTCACGGACGAGGAGTTCTCGATGGCCAAACAGGCGGTCCTCAAACGGATGTGAGGACCGCCTGCTTACTGAATTGCGCCCCGCCTTCTGGGCGTAACTCGGTTGTGTCGGGGCTTACTTGGCCTTGCGGGCGACCGTGAAGCGGTCGATCTCGGCGCCGGTCTCGGCGATGCCGCGGACCGTCAGGGTGGCCGTACGGCCCTTGTGGGCGGGCTGGACGTCCACGCGCAGGAACGAGTAGTTGAGGTAGCGCACGCGCGACCAGGCGACCGTCTCGTTGACCTTGCCGTCCTTCGTGTTGACGAAGGCGGCGACGGAGTCGACATCGGCGACGTGACCCTCGTAGGAGTCCGGGGCGGAGAACGCGTACAGGCTGCGGCCGGCCGCGCCCGCCGTCACGTAGACGACACCCTCGGTCTCCGGGTACGCCGTGCCGCCGATCGGCAGCTTCTTGACGACGGCGTTCTTCTTGATGACGTCGGTGCGCTCGTACTGGTGGTTGTGGCCGTTGATGACCAGGTCCACCGTGTACTTCTCGAACAGCGGCACCCACTCGCCCCGCACTCCCCCCTCCGAGGAGTGCGCGGTGGAGGTGCAGTACGCGCAGTGGTGGAAGAAGATCACCACGAAGTCGATGTCCTTGGACGCGCGGAACTTCTTGAGCTGCCCCTCCAGCCACGTGGTCTGGGTGCCGCCGGAGATGCCGAGGTTGGCCGGGATCTCGAAGGACACGTCGTTGGCGTCCAGCGAGATGACCGCCGTGTTGCCGTAGACGAAGGAGTAGACGCCCGGGAGGTTCGTCTTGTCGGGGCCGTTGTCCGGGAGGTTCCAGCGGGCGTCCTCGCCGCCGTAGCCGTTGGGCGAGTACCAGGCCTCCATGTCGTGGTTGCCGTAGGCGGGCATCCACGGCACGGACTTGGCGACCGCCTCGGTCTGCGCGAGGAACTGGTCCCAGACGCGCGAGTCGAAGCCGGTGTCGGCGGTCTTGCCCGCGCCCGCCGGGTCGGCGTACGCGATGTCGCCGGCGTGCAGGTGGAAGGCCGGGTTCTGGGCCAGCAGCAGGCTGTCGTTGGCGAGGCCGTGGTAGCCGACGCCCTCGTCGCCGAAGGCCGTGAAGGTGAACGGCTTCTTGTGGTCGGGGGCGGTGGTGAAGGTGCCCAGCGTGCCGAGCAGGTGGGCCTCGGCCGGGTCGAAGCCCGCGTGGCCGACGCCGTAGTAGTACGTCTTGCCCGGGCGCAGGTGGGTCAGCTTGGCGTGCAGGTAGTACTGGGTGTGGTCGCCGCTCGCGCCGACGCCCGCCGGGGTGTAGAGCGTGCGCACCTCGGCCTCGATCTTGCGGGAGAGGTCCCAGGGGTGCGCGCCGATCCGGACGAACGGCTTCTTGACGTTGGTCGGGACCTGCCAGGAGACCGTGACCTCGGTGCTCGGGTCGTTGCCGAACGCGAGGTGGCGGCCGAACGGGGAGACGAGGGCCCCGTCGATCGACTCGCTGGAAGAGGTGGCGGCATAGGTCGCGGAGGCCTGGCTGGGGACGGCCGCCTGGGCGACCGTGCCCGGGACGAACACGCCACCGGCGACGGCGCCGAGGGTCACGGCGCCGCCTCTGATCATGGTGCGCCGGGAGAATTTCGAGCGTAGGTACTCGTGCTGCTCAGCCATGCTCATGCGCTCGGCAAGCTCTTCGGGTACTCCCATACGAGGAATGTCCATGGCGTCTGAAACTCGTCCATATGAGCGACGTAACACAAGACACAGGATGGACAGCTTGCGAACAGAGTTCCATAAGACATTCAACAGGCCGCTGCCCGATATCGGGCAGGATTCTTGCAAACCTTCCCTCGGTACCTCAGGATCAACCGGGTGCACGACGAACTCGTTGATCATCTGACGCGCTCCACGACCCTCAACCGGGGCGAGGCGCTGCGGGTGATCCAGGACGTGCTCGCGTACTTCGACGAGACGACCGAGGACTACGTCCGTCGCCGCCACCGCGAGCTCCAGGCCCAGGGCCTGGTCAACGCGACGATCTTCGACCGGATCGAGGCGGACCTGAAATACCGGGCGGTCGCACCGCCGGAGCTCACGCTCAGGCAGCTGCGCCGCATCGTCTACGGCTAGGAATACCTATATATGTGCGGAATCGTCGGATACATCGGCAAGCGTGACGTTGCTCCGCTGCTGCTGGAGGGGCTGCAGCGGCTGGAGTACCGCGGCTACGACTCGGCGGGCATCGCCATCACGGCCCCCAAGACGGCCGGCCTGAAGGTGGTCAAGGCCAAGGGCCGGGTCCGTGACCTGGAGGCCAAGGTCCCGGCGCGCTTCAAGGGCACCACCGGCATCGCCCACACCCGCTGGGCCACGCACGGCGCCCCGTCCGACGTGAACGCCCACCCGCACCTGTCGGCCGACAGCAAGGTCGCCGTCGTCCACAACGGCATCATCGACAACGCCTCGGACCTCCGGAAGAAGCTCGAAGCGGACGGCGTCGAGTTCCTCTCCGAGACCGACACCGAGGTCCTCACCCACCTCATCGCCCGCTCCCAGGCGGACACCCTGGAGGAGAAGGTCCGCCAGGCGCTCCGGGTGATCGAGGGGACGTACGGCATCGCCGTCCTGCACGCCGACTTCCCCGACCGCATCGTGGTGGCTCGAAACGGCTCCCCGGTGGTCCTCGGGATCGGCGAGAAGGAGATGTTCGTAGCCTCGGACATCGCCGCACTGGTAACCCACACGCGCCAGATAGTGACACTCGACGACGGCGAGATGGCGACCCTCAAGGCCGACGACTTCCGGACATACACCACCGAGGGCACCCGCACCACGTCCGAGCCGACCACCGTCGAGTGGGAGGCCGCCTCCTACGACATGGGCGGCCACGACACCTACATGCACAAGGAGATCTTCGAGCAGGCCGACGCCGTGGACCGCGTGCTGCGCGGCCGCATCGACGACCGCTTCTCCACCGTGCACCTCGGCGGCCTGAACCTGGACGCCCGCGAGGCCCGGCAGATCCGCCGCGTCAAGATCCTCGGCTGCGGCACCTCGTACCACGCGGGCATGATCGGCGCCCAGATGATCGAGGAGCTGGCCCGCATCCCCGCGGACGCCGAGCCGGCCTCCGAATTCCGCTACCGCAACGCGGTCGTGGACCCCGACACCCTCTACATCGCGGTCTCCCAGTCCGGCGAGACCTACGACGTCCTCGCCGCGGTCCAGGAGTTGAAGCGCAAGGGCGCCCGCGTCCTGGGCGTGGTGAACGTCGTCGGCTCGGCGATCGCCCGCGAGGCGGACGGCGGCATGTACGTCCACGCGGGCCCCGAGGTCTGTGTCGTCTCGACCAAGTGCTTCACCAACACCACAGTGGCGTTCGCCCTGTTGGCGCTCCACCTCGGCCGCACCCGCGACCTCTCGGTCCGCGACGGCAAGCGCATCATCGAGGGCCTGCGCAAGCTGCCGGCCCAGATCTCCGAGATCCTCGACCGCGAGGACGAGATCAAGAAGCTGGCCGCCGAGTACGCCGACGCGCGCTCGATGCTCTTCATCGGCCGAGTCCGCGGCTACCCGGTGGCCCGCGAGGCCTCCCTCAAGCTCAAGGAGGTCTCGTACATCCACGCCGAGGCCTACCCCGCCTCGGAGTTGAAGCACGGCCCCCTCGCCCTGATCGAGCCCGCCCTCCCCACGGTGGCGATCGTCCCCGACGACGACCTCCTGGAGAAGAACCGCGCCGCCCTGGAGGAGATCAAGGCCCGCAGCGGCCGCATCCTGGCGGTGGCCCACCAGCACCAGGAAAAGGCCGACCAGACGATCCTGGTCCCGAAGAACGAGGACGAGCTGGACCCCATCCTGATGGGCATTCCGCTCCAACTCCTCGCGTATCACACGGCGTTGGCGCTCGGGCGGGACATCGACAAGCCGAGGAACCTCGCCAAGTCGGTCACGGTCGAGTAGAGGTTTTTTGCTTTTAGGGGCGCGGGGAACTGCGCGACCAGCCCCCACCGGCCGGCAGAGGCCAACGAAACCGAAAGGCCCCCCACGTGTGCCTCATACACGTGGGGGGCCTTCCCAACTGCCGGTCAACTGGTGGCCGTCACGCCCCGACCAGCAGCCCGCCGCGGAAGCACGGTCGGCCAGTGAGCCAACGCAGCAGTCGCCGAGTACCAGGCAACAGCCCCCGCAGCGACACCGAACCACCCCCCGACCTTGCCCAGCCCGTCGTTACCGGCGAACTGCGCGATGGCAAGCAGCACAAGGGAGACGAAGAACAACCCATAGGTGCCCTGAGTGAGTTGATCCCCACCCGCGAGGGTCACCGACAGCGCGACGAGAGCGAACAGAACCAGGAACAACCCCGCCGCGTTGTCCGACACGGAGTTGCCCGCGCTGACAGCCCAGGTGAACCAGAGCGCGCCGAACGCCGAGAACGCCGTACCGTTCGCCGAGTCCCCGTCGCGGAACGCGAACAGCCCGGCGACGAAGAGCGCAACTCCGCCTACGTAGTGAGCGAGTGACACGGCGTCAGCCGCCGACACTCCGTTGATGACATCCGTGTACCCGAGCCCGAAGGCCAACAGGGTGATTCCCAGGGCGAGTCGGCCGACGACCGAGGTGGTGCTTCCCGTGCTTCCCGCGGAGACGTCATTGTCCACGGCGGGCTCCCTTCATGCATGTGCGGTTGTGCGGTGTGACCGATATATGCCCTTCACAAGGACACAAACACCTCTGCACAACAGCGAATTCAGAAGGAATCCAGCCGCGCTACGGAGCTAGGGGATGACGACGACGGGCCGCTGCGCCCGCTTCGCGAGCCGCCCCGCGACGGAGCCGAAGATGCGTCCGACGATGCCGTGGGTCGAGCCCACGACGATCGCGTCCGCCTCGTACTCCCGCCCCACCTCTTCGAGTTCGTGGCAGATGTCGCCACCGCGCTCGACGAGGATCCAGGGCACTTCGGCGAGGTACTCGGCACACGCCAGCTCAAGCCCCAGCACCTCGGTGCGGTGGTCCGGCACATCGACGAAGACCGGTGGCTCGCAGCCCGCCCACACCGTGGTGGGCAGCCGGTTGGCGACATGCACGATGACCAGGCCGGAGCCCGAACGATGGGCCATGCCGATGGCGTAGGCGAGGGCACGCTCACTGGACGTGGAGCCGTCGAAACCGACGACGACGCCGTGCTTGAAGGCGGGATCGCAGGAATGACGTGGCTGTTCCGCCGCCAGGGGCTCGGCCGCCGTGGGATCGGCGACGGGCCGCTTGCGGTCCGCGGGTTCGAAAGATTCGTGACCGGCCATGGATGTCTCGGCTTTTTGATCCTCTTGGGAGGGGACAACAGTGTGCGGCGGAGCTGTGTCCGGGAATCATCTTCCCAACCCCATACCCCCAAGGGTACGGCGCCAGTCCTCCTTAGCCCATATCCCGCACACGCTCCGGCGGAGTTCCCCGGAGCATGCACGAGGGGGCGCCCGTAACGCAATGGTTGCTGCCCCGTACAGGCGGTTTGCACAGGATTCACTTATCCCCGCGTCCACCCATGGGCTGCCCTACAGTGACCGACGCATCGAACAAGCGTTGAACCCGGCGAACCGCCGCCCCAGGGAGCACGCCATGTCCGGACACCGTACGACCTCCGAGGCACACCCCGGCCCGGACACCGCCACCGATGTGGTCCGCTGGGCGGTCTTCAGCTGTGTCCTCGTCCCCCTGGTCCTCCTCTGGTACGGCACCTCGCTCGCCGGCGCCGCCGGCACGGCCCTCGGTCTCGCGGCCGTCACCGCCGCCTGCCGGGTGCTGCTGCGCCGCTCCGAGCGGGGCGCGGCCCGGCTGCTGGACGAGGAGGAGTCCCCGCACCGCGGCCATCGCCACCGGGCGGCGGCGGGGGCGCACCGGGGCGGTCGGCACGCCGGAGGAAGCGCACCGGTCGACTGACCGGTTTCCGCGCACGCGCCCGACGCTTTTCAGCCAACTTCCGGCCACCGTGCATCTGTTGTCCGAACCACCCCCCAACCCTCGTTCCACCTGCACCGAAAGGGTCTGGGAGGCCCTGCGCACCCTACGGGGATTGGCCACTACGGGGAGGCGCACTTCCCTGCACGGCCCACGAGTGCAACGCTTCGTGATCGAATGCTTCACGCCAAGTTGCCATGTCGACAATGTGCCGGTTGCCGAACTGGTCACCCCGGCACCACTGGACACAGTAGATTCGATCTTGACGTCTTACGGCGGGGGACTCGTGCAGGACCGAGGGGAAACGTGCAGGAGCGACACAACCGAGGAGCCGCGACCACCGAGGGGGGCTTAGCAGTATGAGCCACGACTCCACTGCCGCGCCGGAAGCCGCGGCCCGGAAGCTTTCCGGGCGACGCCGCAAGGAGATCGTCGCGGTGCTGCTGTTCAGCGGCGGCCCCATCTTCGAGAGCTCCATACCGCTGTCGGTGTTCGGAATCGACCGGCAGGACGCCGGAGTTCCGCGCTACCGCCTTCTTGTGTGCGGTGGAGAGGACGGCCCGCTGCGCACCACCGGCGGGCTGGAACTCACCACACCGCACGGTCTGGAGGCGATCTCGCGGGCGGGCACCGTCGTCGTGCCTGCCTGGCGGTCGATCACCGCGCCGCCGCCGGAGGAGGCGCTCGACGCACTGCGCCGGGCGCACGAAGAAGGGGCCCGCATAGTCGGCCTGTGCACCGGCGCGTTCGTGCTGGCTGCGGCGGGCCTGCTGGACGGCCGTCCCGCGACCACCCACTGGATGTACGCGCCGACGCTGGCCAAGCGCTATCCGTCGGTGCACGTGGATCCACGGGAACTCTTCGTCGACGACGGAGACGTACTGACGTCCGCCGGTACGGCGGCCGGAATCGACCTCTGTCTCCACATCGTGCGGACGGACCACGGCAACGAGGCGGCCGGCGCGCTCGCCCGGCGCCTGGTGGTCCCCCCGCGCCGAAGCGGCGGTCAGGAGCGCTACCTCGATCGGTCTTTACCAGAGGAGATCGGCGCCGACCCGCTCGCGGAGGTCGTCGCCTGGGCGCTGGAGCACCTCCACGAACAGTTCGACGTGGAGACGCTGGCGGCACGCGCGTACATGAGCAGGCGTACGTTCGACCGCCGCTTCCGCTCGCTCACCGGGAGCGCTCCCCTGCAGTGGCTGATCACGCAGCGGGTGCTCCAGGCGCAGCGCCTGCTGGAGACGTCGGACTACTCGGTGGACGAGGTCGCGGGCCGCTGCGGCTTCCGCTCACCGGTGGCGCTGCGCGGTCATTTCCGCCGCCAGCTGGGCTCGTCGCCCGCCGCCTACCGGGCCGCGTACCGCGCCCGCAGGCCCCAGGGCGACAAGCAGCTGGACGGCGACGGCGCCCCGGGCCAGCCCGGCGGTCCGTCGTCCCTGGGCCCGGCGGGCCTGCCGCCCTCGCTCCACCCGGAGGGCCCGGTCCCGATGCAGACCCGTCGTACGGCGGCGAGCGCGCTGTCCGCGGCGGCCTCCTCCGCTACGGCGGCGGAGAACGGCCGTGAGGCGTACGCCACGAGTCGTACGGCGGCGAGCCTGCCCGGCCAGCGCAGCGCGACGTAGCACCAGAGCACGCCCTCGGGGGTCTCCGTCAGGAGATCTCCGGGGGCTTTCGCGCGCCCCCCGCACCACAAGGTCACCGCACGGTTGGCTCAGCCGAGCAACGCGCACCTTAAGGTTAGACACATGAACGATCGCATGGTGTGGATCGACTGCGAGATGACCGGCCTCTCGCTGTCGGATGACGCTCTCATCGAGGTGGCCGCCCTCGTCACCGACTCCGAGCTGAACGTGCTCGGTGAAGGGGTGGACATCGTCATCCGCCCGCCGGACCAGGCGCTGGAGACGATGCCGGACGTAGTACGCCAGATGCACACCGCGTCCGGCCTGCTCGACGAGCTGGCCGGCGGTACGACGCTGGCCGACGCGGAGGAGCTGGTCCTCGCGTACATCCGGGAGCACGTCAAGGAGCCGGGCAAGGCCCCGCTGTGCGGCAACTCGGTCGGCACCGACCGCGGTTTCCTCCTCCGTGACATGCCGACCCTGGAGGAGTACCTCCACTACCGCATCGTGGACGTCTCCTCGGTGAAGGAGCTGGCCCGCCGCTGGTACCCGCGGGCGTACTTCAACAGCCCCGAGAAGAAGGGCAACCACCGCGCCCTCGCCGACATCCGCGAGTCCATCGCGGAGCTGCGCTACTACCGCGAGGCGATCTTCGTCCCGCAGCCCGGCCCCGACTCCGACACCGCCCGCACGATCGCCGCGAAGCACGTCCAGCCCGCGCGATAAAGGCGGGCGCGAGCACCCCTTCGGACCCTGTACACTTTTTCTCGGCCGGTCGGAAACTCGCAGAGTGAACGACCGGGCATGGTGGGTGTAGCTCAGCTGGTAGAGCACCTGGTTGTGGTCCAGGAAGTCGCGGGTTCAAGTCCCGTCACTCACCCTCGAAGATCAAGGGCCGACCCGTAGGAACGGGTCGGCCCTTGATCCGTTTCCGCCTCGCGGGAACACGGCGGGAACCACCCGCCACCGGTTGTCACAAGGCAGTCACACCGCGTCCACCGCGCCCAAGTCGCCGCAGTCGTCACCACCGCCCGGCCGGATCTCGTCCCCCTGAGCCGGGCACACGCGAGGGAAATGGCCACGGTCCTGTCCTCCCCCGCCCCTCCATTCGCCGCCCGGTGCAACGGGGTTCTCAGACGGCAGCGCGCCACGCCTCCATGAACTCCCGTACGCCCGCGAACCGTTCGGCGGGATCGGTGCGGGTCGCCCTTTCCAGTACGGCGAGTTGACCCGCCGTACCGCGCCAGGCCCGGCGCTCGCCGCCATCGAGGAGGAGACGGGCGCTGCGGCCGAGGGCGTAGACCGTCGTACGGATGTCGATGACGGAGCCCCGGTACCACTCCTCGGGGGCCATGAAGCGGGCCGAGCCCGGGAGGCGGTCCGCGTCGAGGACGAAGGGGCCGGGGCGGTACTCGTCGAGGTCGATGAGGTGGAGCAGGTCGCCGCCGAAGTCGTACAGGAACGCGCCGTCGTAGAGGTCGACCGCCACCATGCCCGCGGCCTCGACCGCGAGGTGGGCGTCCAGGACCCGGTCGACCGCGCGCAGGACGGAGGCGAGGGGCAGCGCGTGGAAACGGGCGCGGGCGGGGCCGTACAGGGACTCGCCGTGGCGCCAGGGCATGACGGCCGCCGTACGGCCACTGTCCGCCACGGCGATCCGGTGCGGCTGCGGGACGATCGCCGGGTGCCGTACCGCCTGGTGGAAGGCCCAGGCTCGGTCAAGTGAGGTCTGGGCGGCGGCAGTTGTCGCCTCTTTCACGAACCAGCGCTCGCCGTCCGGGAGTTGGACGCCGCACGAGACGCATCCCGAGTCCTGCTCGCGGAAGACGCGGAACACCTCGCCCACCGTGCGGAGGTACGGCTCGACGGCGGGGACTTCGGCGACGGACAGGAGGGGGTGGGAAGTCACGGGCAACAGCTTGGCCGAGCGACCGCTCCCTCATGAAGACGCTCGCGTCACCAACTCCGTTGCCAGTACCGCCTGTCGGCGTTCAAGTTCCCGGGACGTGGCCGGACGCCGGTCCGCGATCTCGGCCAGGAGCAGGTCGATCATCGCGCGGCCCATCTCCTCGATGGGCTGGCGGACGCTGGTGAGGGGCGGGTCCATGTGGCGGGCGATGGCGGAGTCGTCGTAGCCGACGAGGGCCACGTCGTCGGGGATACGGCGGCCCTCCTCCCGGAGGACCTGGCGGGCGCCGGCCGCCATGACGTCCGAGCCGGCGAAGACCGCGTCGACGTCGGGGCGGCGGGCGAGCAGTTCCTTCATCGCCCGGCGGCCGCCCTCCTCCGTGAAGTCGCCCGGCTGGATGAGGTGTTCGTCCACCTCGTGGCCCGCGTCGAGCAGCGCCTCGCGGTAGCCGTCGACGCGGCGCTGAGCGCCGTAGACGTCGAGGCGGCCGGTGATGTGCGCGATGCGGGTGCGGCCGCGAACCAACAGGTGTTCCACCGCCGAGCGGGCGCCGCCGTAGTTGTCCGAGTCGACGGACGTCAACGTCTCCGCCGCCGACCTCGGGCCGCTGATCACCGCCGGGATTTCCAGTTGCGCCAGCAAGTCCGGTAGCGGGTCGTCCGCGTGGACGGAGACGAGCAGGACGCCGTCCACGCGGTGTGCGGCCAAGTACTGGGCGAGGCGCTGCCGTTCGCGGTCGCTGCCCGCGAAGATGAGCAGCAACTGCATCTCGGTTTCCGAGAGTTCGGAGCCGACGCCCTTCAGCATGTCCGAGAAGTACGGTTCCGCGAAGAAGCGGGTCTCGGGCTCGGGGACGACGAGGGCGATGGCGTCGGTGCGGTTCGCGGCGAGGGCGCGGGCGGCCGTGTTGGGGACGTAGCCGAGTTCGGCGACCGCCGCTTCCACCGCCGCGCGGGTCGTGTCGCTGACTCTTGGCGAACCGTTGATCACCCGGGAGACCGTGCCGCGGCCCACTCCGGCGCGCGCCGCGACCTCCTCCAAGGTCGGCCGGCCGCCGCTCCGGCCCCGCGCTCCGTGGCTTGCCATTGGCTCCGCCTCCTGTAGACCCACCCGTTGGCCTGGAATGTAACAGTCCTGATCAGGGAAGAGGGGCGTGCGAGGGCCCGCCTCCGGCCGAATCCCCGCCTCCCGCTCGGTTAGCTAACAGACGAATAACTGAACGCATCTCTCCGCGTCCGGTCCCTTGACACCCCCGCGCGAACCGACGACTCTTCAACACATCACCGGTGGGAGCGCTCCCACGGTACCTGACACATACACATCCCGCACGTTCCCCGCCCGAGCCGCAGCGTGAACTAACGGGCCCAACAATGCAGTTGGCCGGGGGGTCGGCACGTCAGGCAACAGGAGGACGCAATGCGCACGAGTACCCGACGGTCCCATCGGCTGATGGCCCTCGCGGCCGTCGCCGCACTGACCACAGGGGTGCTGGCCGGCTGCTCCAGCGACTCGAACGACACCTCGTCGAATTCGAGCGGCGGCACTTCGAAGGGCAAGACCACGCTGACCGTCGGTACCTTCGGCGTCTTCGGCTACAAGCAGGCCGGTCTGTACGACGCGTACATGAAGCTCCACCCGAACATCACCATCAAGGAGGACGTCACCACCCGTACCGACGTGTACTGGCCCAAGGTCCTCACCCGGCTCCAGGCCGGCGCGGGCACCGACGACATCCAGGCCATCGAGGTCGGCAACATCACCGAGGCCGTCCAGACGCAGGCCGACAAGTTCGTCGACCTCGGCAAGGACGTCGACAAGTCCCAGTGGCTGCCCTGGAAGAACGCCCAGGCCACCACCAAGGACGGCAAGCAGATAGGCCTCGGCACCGACACCGGCCCGATGGCGATCTGCTACCGCAAGGACCTCTTCAAGAAGGCCGGTCTGCCCACCGACCGCACCCAGCTCGCCGCCCTGTGGAAGGGCGACTGGACGAAGTACGTCGACGTCGGCAAGGACTACATGAAGAAGGCGCCCAAGGGCACCAAGTTCGTGGACTCCGCGTCCTCCGTCTACAACGCGGCCATCGGCGGCGAGAGCCAGCGGTACTACGACAAGGACGGCAACGTCATCTGGGACAAGTCGACCGGTGTGAAGGCGGCCTGGAACGCGGCGATGGCGGTGGCGACCAGCAACATGTCGGCGAAGCTGAAGCAGTTCGACCC
The DNA here is from genome assembly GCF_044457385.1 of Streptomyces sp. NPDC050548. NCBI lineage: Bacteria > Bacillati > Actinomycetota > Actinomycetes > Kitasatosporales > Streptomycetaceae > Streptomyces > Streptomyces sp. NPDC050548. The sequence goes on along the minus strand of NZ_JBITGV010000006.1, from coordinate 263,017 downwards.
GACCTGGGACCAGGGCTTCGCCAACGCGAGCTTCGCGACGGTGGCCTGCCCCGCCTGGATGATGGGCTACATCCAGGAGAAGGCCGGCACCTCCGGCAGCGGCAACTGGGACGTGGCGGCGGCGCCGACCGCGGCCAACTGGGGCGGTTCCTTCCTCGGCGTTCCGACGGCGAGCAAGCACCAGGCCGACGCCGTGGCACTGGCGAAGTGGCTGACCGCGCCGGAGCAGCAGGAGAAGGTCTTCGCCAAGCAGGCCAGCTTCCCGTCCACCCCGGCGGCGTACCCGAACCTGAAGCCGGCCGCCGCCACGACGACGTACTTCTCGAACGCGCCGATCACCCAGATCTTCTCCGACTCGGCGAAGACGATCCCGGTGCAGACCTTCGGCATCAAGGACCAGCCGATCGGTACCGCGATCACTGACATCGGCATCCTCCAGGTGGAGCAGAAGGGCAAGACCCCGGCCCAGGGATGGAGCGCCGCCACCAAGGAGATCAAGGACGTGCTCGGGCAGTGAGCAGCTCCAAGCAGGCCCTCGCACACACCGCGCCGGGCTCCGGCGCCGCGCCCGGCGACCAGCCGGGCGCGGCCCGCGGCGCCGGCGGTCGCGGTACGCCGGCTCCCGGCCCGAGTTCGTGGCGGAGCCGGCTGTACCGCTGGGACATGAAGGCGTCGCCGTACGCGTTCATCTCCCCGTTCTTCATCATCTTCGGCGCCTTCGGCCTCATCCCGCTCCTCTACACGGGCTGGTACTCGCTGCACAACGTGCAGTTGTCGTCGCTGGACCACAAGTCGTGGGCGGGGCTGGACAATTACCGGAACCTGCTGTCCTCGGACTTCTTCTGGAACGCTCTGAAGAACACGTTCACCATCGGTCTGATCTCCACCGTGCCGCAGCTGTTGATGGCGATCGGGATCGCGCATCTGCTCAACTACCGGCTGCGCGGCTCGACCGTGTGGCGGGTCGTGATGCTCACGCCGTACGCCACCTCGGTGGCCGCGGCGACCCTCGTCTTCACGCTGCTGTATTCGTGGGACGGCGGCATGGTCAACTGGCTGCTGCACTTCGTCGGGGTCGATCCCGTCAACTGGCGTGAGTCGACCTGGGGTTCGCAGTTCGCGGTGTCGTCGATCGTGATCTGGCGCTGGACGGGCTACAACGCGCTGATCTACCTCGCGGCGATGCAGGCGATACCCGCCGACCTCTACGAGTCGGCGGCGATCGACGGCGCCAACCGCTGGCAGCAGTTCCGCCACGTGACGGTCCCGCAGCTGCGCCCCACCATCCTCTTCACGGTGGTCGTCTCCACCATCGGCGCGACCCAACTCTTCGGCGAGCCGCTGCTGTTCGGCGGGGTCAGCGGTTCGAAGGGCGGCTCCGAGCACCAGTACCAGACGCTCGGTCTGTACATGTACGACCAGGGCTGGATCATCGGCAACCTCGGCAAGGCGTCCGCGATCGCCTGGTCGATGTTCCTGATCCTGCTGATCGTCGCCGCGATCAACCTGCTGTTCACCCGACGGCTGAGGAAGTCCCAATGACCACAAGCGAACTGACACCCCCTCAGGACGCCATACCCGGCCTGCCCGTACGGACGCAACACGCCCCGCGCCGCCGGGTGATGGGCGCGGGCAAGCAGATGCACGCGGGCCCGATGACCTACGTCGTCCTGGTGGTCTTCGCGCTGATCTCGCTGGCCCCGCTGGTGTGGACGGCGATCGCCGCCTCGCGCAACAACACGCGGCTCGCCCAGACGCCACCGCCGCTGTGGTTCGGCGGGAACCTGTTCAAGAACCTCCAGACGGCCTGGGACCAGGCCGGCATGGGCACCGCGATGTTCAACTCCACGGTCGTCGCGGGCACGATCACCATCGGCACGGTGCTGTTCTCCACCTTGGCGGGTTTCGCCTTCGCCAAGCTGAAGTTCAGGTTCTCCAGCACCCTGCTCCTGCTGACCATCGGCACGATGATGATCCCGCCCCAACTGGCCGTCGTACCGCTGTACTTGTGGATGGCGGACCTGCACTGGTCGAACCACCTCCAGACGGTGATCCTGCCGACGCTGGTCAGCGCCTTCGGTACGTTCTTCATGCGCCAGTACCTGGTGCAGGCGCTGCCGACGGAGTTGATCGAGGCGGCGAGAGTGGACGGCGCGAGCAGCCTCCGGGTGGTCTGGCACGTGGTCTTCCCGGCCGCCCGCCCGGCCATGGCGGTGCTGGGCCTCCTGACCTTCGTGATGGCCTGGAACGACTTCCTCTGGCCGATCATCGCCCTCAACCAGCAGAACCCCACCGTCCAGGTCGCCCTGAACTCCCTGGGCACCGGCTACATCCCCGACCAGTCGGTGATCATGGCGGGCGCGCTGCTGGGCACGCTGCCCCTGCTGATCGCCTTCCTGCTCTTCGGCAAGCAGATCGTGGGGGGAATCATGCAGGGCGCGGTCAAGGGCTGACGCCCGATCCGGGGCCGGGCATCGCCGACTCGGCCCCTTCTCCTCCCCCTCCCTTCCTACTCGTTGGCCTCCACGACCCCTTATGGGAGCGCTTCCATGCCTGAGCCCGTGACCCCCGTGACCTTTCCTCCCGCCTTCCTCTGGGGCGCCGCGACCTCCGCGTACCAGATCGAGGGGGCGGTGCGGGAGGACGGCCGTACACCCTCGATCTGGGACACCTTCAGCCATACACCGGGCCGTACGGCCGGTGGTGAGCACGGTGACATCGCTGTCGACCACTACCACCGCTACCGCGACGACGTGGCGCTGATGGCGGACCTGGGCCTGACGGCGTACCGCTTCTCGGTCTCCTGGTCACGGGTGCAGCCGACCGGCCGGGGCCCGGCGGTCCAGGTGGGCCTGGACTTCTACCGCCGCCTGGTCGACGAGCTGCTCGCGGTCGGCATCAAGCCGGCCCTCACCCTCTACCACTGGGACCTGCCCCAGGAGTTGGAGGACGCGGGCGGCTGGCCGGAGCGCGACACGGCGTACCGCTTCGCCGAGTACGCGCAGATCGTGGGCGAGGCGCTGGGCGACCGGGTGGAGCAGTGGATCACGCTCAACGAGCCGTGGTGCAGCGCGTTCCTGGGCTACGGCTCGGGGGTGCACGCGCCGGGCCGCACGGACCCGGCGGCGTCGCTGAAGGCGGCCCACCACCTCAACCTGGCGCACGGGCTGGCCACTTCGGCCCTGCGCACCGCGATCCCGGCCCGCAACTCGATCGCGGTGAGCCTCAACTCGTCGGTGGTCAGGCCCGCTTCGCAGTCCCCTGCGGACCTGGCGGCGGCCCGCAAGATCGACGACCTGGCCAACGGGGTGTTCCACGGCCCGATGCTGCACGGCTCGTATCCCCAGTCGCTGTTCGACGCGACGCGATCGATCACGGACTGGTCGTACGTCCTCGACAACGACCTGACGCTGATTCACCAGCCGCTGGACGCACTGGGGTTGAACTACTACACGCCGACGCTGGTGGAGGCGGCGGCCTCTGCTTCGACAGGCCCGCGCGCCGACGGCCATGGCGCGAGCGCGTACTCCCCCTGGCCGGGCGCGGACGACGTGGCGTTCCTCCAAACCCCGGGCGAGCGCACGGAAATGGGCTGGACGATCGACCCGACGGGCCTCTACGACCTGATCATGCGGTACACGAGGGAGGCCCCGGGCCTGCCGTTGTATGTGACCGAGAACGGCGCGGCCTACGACGACAAGCCGGACCCGGAGGGGCGGGTCCACGATCCCGAGCGGATCGCGTACCTGCACGGCCACCTGTCGGCCGTACGGCGGGCCATCGCGGACGGCGCGGACGTGCGCGGCTACTACCTCTGGTCCCTGTTGGACAACTTCGAGTGGGCGTACGGCTACGAGAAGCGGTTCGGGGCGGTGTACGTGGACTACGCGACGCTGGAGCGGACGCCGAAGTCGAGCGCGCGGTGGTACGGGGAGGCGGCGCGGACCGGCGTGCTGCCGACAGTGGGGGAAGCCTGAGCGACGGGGGACTCCGGGGGACGGGGCGCGGCACGCCTAGGGGACGTGCCGCGCCCCGGCGGGGTTGTCGAGGCCGGCAGTTCCCCGCCCATGTCATCGGTTGCCCAGTTCGAACCAGGTCGCTTTCCCCCGCCCGGGCCCGTGCGTGCACACGCCCCAGGCGTCGGCGCCGTAGGAGATGAGCTGGATGCCTCGGCCGTCCTCATCCGTGGTGGTGGGGGTGCGGCAGGTGGGGAGGCCCGGGGCCTCGTCGTGGATGAGGACGCGGAAGCTGTGGGGGTTGGACCAACCTGCGTAGAGGGTTACGGGGGTTAGGTTGCCCTCCAGCTTGCAGGCGTTGATGGCGTTGGTGACGGCTTCCGAGGTCAGCAGCAGGGCTGTGTCCGTGAGTTCGGGGCGGTGGGAGGTGGCGAGGAGGGTGCGGACCGTTTCCCGGGCGGTGCGGACCCAGGCGGGGTGGGGCGGGAAGACGAGGGAGACGTCGGTGGGGGGTGGGGGGTCGTCGGCCATCGGGGGCTCCTTCAGCGTGGGGTGCGCTCACGCGGTGACCAGGTCCGGATCCTCCTTGCCAAGTGGCTTGAGGGCGGGGGTACTTCCGGGTGGCGCCGTTGTCTTCGACGGTAGGGAACCCGTTCCAAGAGTTGCAACCGTTTCCCTTTCGCTTCACCCTCGCGAGTGACTACCGAACTACCTTGTGACCACCGGGAGTTCGGCTGTGCACACTGCCCGGAGGAGGTCGCTCATGCCACCCAGGAACAACCCCAGCGAGCGTCAGCGGCGACTCGGCCTGGAGCTCCGCAAGCTGCGCAACCGCGCCGGGCTGTCCGGTGACCGGGCCGGCGAACTGCTCGACGCCGACCGCACCCGGATCAGCAACATCGAGGCAGGCCGCATCGACGTGTCACGCAACCGGCTCTACAAGTTGCTGCGCGAGTACGGCTGCCCGCCCGGCCCCCTGTTCGACGGGATCATGGCCATGGCCCAGGAGAGCGGAAAGGGATGGTGGGACGAGTTCAACGACACCATCGGCCCGGCGGCCCGGAACCTGGCCGAGCTGGAATCCCGCTCTACAGTGCTGCGCACCCACAACCCCCTGGTGATCCCGGGCATGCTGCAGACCGACGACTACGCCCGCGCGGTGCTGGCCGCCACCGAGTCGGCCCCTCAACACGCCGACCGGTACGCCGAGTTCCGCCTGGCCCGCCAGCGCGTGCTGACCGGCGACTCCCCCGTCACGTACCGGGCCGTCATCCACGAATCCGCGCTCCACACGCGCGTGGGCGGCCCGGCGGTCATGCGCAGGCAACTGGTGCGGCTGATGGAGGTCTCCCGGCTGCCCAACGTGACCGTCCAGGTCTACCCGTTCGAAGCCGGCGTCTACTCCGCGCACACCCGCTCCTTCGTCCTCTTCGGCGGCGGGGCCCCCGAACTGGACACGGTCTACCTGGAGCATCCGACGACCTCGCTCTTCCTGCGGGATGGAGAGCAACTCGACGAGTACGCCAAGATGTTCGAGCGACTCTCGGAGCTGGCGCTGGCGCCGGTCGACCCGGAATCGGCGCCGGAGTCGCACGAGTCACGCGACTCGCTGAGCCTGATCCAGCACGTCATGTACGCCCTTTGAGAGGACCCGCCATGCCCCACCTCGTCTGGCAGAAGTCGTCGTTCAGCACCGGCGGCGAGGGCGAGTGCGTGGAGCTGGCGGCAGCGACGACCGGCACCGACATCCACCTCCGCGAGAGCGACGAGCCTCACCACATCGCCACACTCGCACCCCACACCCTCGCCGCCCTCCTCCACACGGTGAAGTCCCTCCCTCCCTTGCCAAGCCGCAAATAAAATGATTCATTCGCTAGGCAAGTGAATGGATGCATGCCAAGCGCGGGGAGATGTCCGTGACGGTCGTGATGGTCACCTTGGGCCGGGAGCCGATCACCGTCGAACAGTTCGTCGCGGTCGCCCGCCACGGCGTCCGCGTCGAGTTCGACGCGACCTACGTCGACCGCGTGCGCAAATCCCGCGCCCTGGTCGAACGCTTCCTCGCCGAGAACCGCCTCGTCTACGGCGTCACCACCGGCTTCGGCGACAACGTCACGGAGGTCATCGACCCGGCGGACGCGGAGCAGCTCCAACGCAACATCGTCCGCTCACACGCCGTGTCGGTCGGCGAACCCCTGCCCACCGAGATCGTCCGAGCCATCGCCCTGATGGAGCTGATCGGCCTCGGCGAGGGCTACTCCGGCATCCGCTTCGAAACCCTTGAACTGATCCGCCGCATGCTCAACGCCGGCGTAACCCCCCACGTCCCCGGCGAGGGCTCCGTCGGCTACCTCGCCCCCGAGGCCCACATGGCCCTCGTACTCCTGGGAGAGGGCCGGGCATCCTACGACGGCCAACTCCTCCCCGGCGCCGAAGCGTTGGCCCGCATCGGAGAACAGCCCACCCGCCTCGCCTGCAAGGAGGGCCTGTCACTCACCAACGGCACGCACTCCGTCACCGCGATAGCCGTCCTCGCCGCCCATGACGCAGGCGTCGCGGCAACGACGGCCGACATCGCCGCGAGCCTGTCGGTACAGGCGCTGAAGGGCACGGTCCGCGCCTACGACGCCCGGTTGCAGGCCCGCAAACGGCACCCCGAGCAGGCCGCCGTAGCGGACAACCTACGGCGGCTGACCGCGTCGAGCGCCATCAGCACCGAGTTCCTCGACCACCGCCTCCAGGACAGCCTCTCCCTGCGCGCAGTCCCACAGATCCACGGCGGCGCGAAGCGGGCGCTCGCACAGGCCCGGGAGGTCATCGTCGAGGAACTGCACTCCGTGGGCGACAACCCGGTCATCCACCCCGAGGGCGAGGACGGGGTCGCGCTGAGCGGGGCCAACTGCGACAGCACCTACGTCGGCATCCAGGCCGACACCATGGTCAACGCGATGACAGTCCTCGCCAAGGTCTCCGAACGCCGCACCGACCGCATGGTCAACAGCAACTTCAGCGAACTGCCGGCCTTCCTGGCCCCCAAGCCCGGCCTCAACAGCGGCTACATGATCGCCCAGTACACGGCCGCGGCACTGACGATGGAGCTGCGAGGCATGGCAGTACCGGCTTCCGCCGACACCATCACCACCTCCGCCAACCAGGAAGACGCGGTCAGCAACGCCTACTTGGCGGCCCTCAAGGCCTACCGCGCGGCCCACAAACTCGCCTACGTCATCGCGATCGAGCTGATGTGCGCCGTCCAGGCCCTGGACCTGCTCGCGCCGCTCTCGCCCTCACCGGCGGCGGAGGTGCTGCGGGCCAGGATCCGCGAGAGCGTCCCGACAGTCGACGAAGACCGGGTCTTCCACGCCGACATCGAGAGCATCGCCGAACTGGTGCGGAGCGGGGAGGCGGTGCGAGTGGTCGAGGGCGTGGTGGGGGCATTGCACCGCTGAGGAGGTCGAGCTCCGTCCGGCCCAGCGGCGTGCCTGCGCCCACGCTTCAATTGGGGCGATGCGCGAGGTAGTCGGCCCTCCACCCGATAAATCCTTCGTCATCGTCCACCACACAAGGCCAACGCTCACACAGGGCCGCCACGGCGAAGTCCACAACGTCCGTCGACCGATAGTCGATGACGAAAGCGGTCCAGCTCCCGATGAGCCCTTCGATCAGGACGAGTTCATCCGACTCGCACTCGCTTTTCAACTCGTCTTCCACGCCCAATTCGATCCAGGCAATGGATCCCTCGCGCGACACGGTTATCCGCCCGTCGCGAATATCTGCACTTCGGGGCGGTCCCGGACCTCTGCCGGGCTGGCCCGGTGCGCGGCAAACAATGCTTGGGCGGTCTGCTCAGGCGGTTGCCATGCCCACCAGGCTCGCGCCACGTCGGTGCCCAGCCGGGCTTTGCGCTCGGCGGTCGGGATTTGCTCGGGGCGCAGGTCCTTCCCGGCTTCCAGGGCGGCACCGGCATCTCCGAGTGCCCAGTGCACGCCGAGCCTGTGGAGCCCCGCCGGACAGGCGAACCATCAAATTGACTCGGATCGAAGAAGATCCAGCCCCTTCACCGTCAACAGCCTCTCTTCCATATCGAGCCGGCTGTAATTGAGGTAGACAAGAACGGCATACTCAGAGAATTCCGGTTCGGCCTGAAACCCTTCCTCGTCGCACACATGCTCCTCGACAGAGATCTCCACCTCGTCTGCGCCACGGTGAAAGAAGTATTCTCCCCCCTTGTACGAGCTTTCTCTCCGAGCCAACTGCACACTCAGCGCCTCGGCGACCAACTGGGCCACATCAGGAACCTTGAGCCCCTTGATTCCGAACAAAGTAAACCGTGCAGCCACTGCTCTTCCTCTCAATATTTCTTACCGCACGATGATACTCGGAGCACGTGATGTTGCATCCTTGACCGAGCCGTAGATCATGAAGTTGACCTCCCGATTGGCTGTCTTCGAGAGACTTCCCCTAAGGCCACCAAGTCCCATCTTCTCCAAATCGGATCCCTTCAGCGGGCCTGTGCGTGTACCGCCGGACCTGAGCGGGATACCGGCTTCTTTTGCTCGCCCCAAGAGCCCTTCTCCGGTCAGAGCCACATCGAAGTCACTGTGCGGACCGAACGGCTTCCCGGTCCTGAAGCTCTTTCCGGTTACTGAACTCCCTTGGAAGACTGCAGTTGCTCCCTCTATTCCAGCATCCCGAAGCCCTGAGTTAATTTGACCTCCGAATTTTTCGAATTCTCCCACATTGGCAAAGCCCATCGGGAATCCCCTGGGCCCAGGCTTCGGCAGCCCACCCTCGCGGGTTCCGAAAATTGCCGCAAGAGCGGTGGGGACCTGGTAGGCGTCGCTGGAAGTGTCGTACCCGTAGCCCGCAACCCAATTGTCGAACTGGGTGCCGTAGTCGCAGCCGGGTTCTCCGGGGCCGCCACCACCTCGGCAGTCAGAATCGAAGATCCAGCCGGCGTACTCCGCAATGTGGGGCACGTTGCTGACCAGGCCATAGAATGTTTCTCCAACGCCTGAGCAGACACTACTGAACTTGATTGGGTGATGTCGGAGCCGTTCGCCTGACAGCGGCCGGCCCGCTCCGGTAGCCCTGGACCGTGAGGTACGCGCAGGGCGGCGGGTTGACCGACGCCGGGAGGGCCGCGAGGGAGCGGGTGCGGCTGCAGGCCGTGGAACGCTTCGAGAGCGGGCAGAAGAACAGGGAGATCGCTGCCGTGCTGCGGGTCAGCGAGCGGTCGGTGGAGCGGTGGCGCCGCCAGTGGCGCGAGCGCGGCGAGGCGGGGCTCCTGTCGAAGGGGTCGCCGGGGCGGCCGAGACTCGGTGAAGCGCAGATCGCGAGGCTGGAACGGGAGCTGGAACGCGGGCCGCTGGTCCACGGCTGGACCGACCAGCGGTGGACGCTTGCCCGGATCAAGACGTTGATCGGCCGGCTGTTCCATGTGAGCTACACGGTGGAAGGCACGTGGCTGTTGCTGAAGCGGCACGGCTGGTCCTGGCAGCAGCCCGCCCGGCGGGCGATCGAGCGCGACGAGGCGGCGGTCGAGGTCTGGAAGAGGGAGACCTGGCCGCGGGTAAGAGCACCGCGGCGGCGTGTGACGGCTGGATCGTCTTCGAGGACGAAGCCGGGCAGTCGATGACGCCGCCGCGCGCGAGAAGCTGGGGTCGCAAGGGCTCAACGCCTGTGGTCCGGGTCCGTGGCCGGGGCTCGGGCCGGGTGTCCATGGCCGGGCTGACCTGCTACAAGCCGGGGAAGCGGTCGAGGATGTTCTACTCGGTCCGCGAGTACCGGGGCCGCAAGGGCGAGCCGAAGGGCATCGGCTGGCGCGACCTGCGCGACCTGCTGGTCAGAGCGCACATCCAGCTCGGCGGCCCGATCGTGCTCGTGTGGGACAACCTGCGCATGCACCTGGTCGAGCCACTGCGCGAGTTCATCGCGGACCACGCGGACTGGCTCACCGTCTTGCAGCTTCCCAGTTACTCACCGGACTTGAATCCGCAGGAGGGCATCTGGTCGCTGGTGAAGCGCGACATCGGAAACCTCGCCGCAGCCGACCTTGGCCAGATCACCCAGGCCGTCAAGCGCAGGCTCAAGCAGATCCAGTACCGCCCGGACCTGGTCGACGGCTGTCTCGCCGGCACCGGCCTGGCCCCTTGGGCCCTCGATCCTCAGGCCGGGTCCTGACGGTGTCGCTCGACCGGCGATAGGAGACGATGCAGCCCACACCAGCGCACGAAAGCGAGCAACTTCATGACGGAGCCCGCTTCGATGGACCTTATCCACCTCGCCGATCCGGATGGGGACGGCTGCATCGTGCGCGTCACGGGACGGTTTCAGCCGGGCGTGCTGACCGGCCACGACATCCTGCACGCGGACGTGCTCGCCTCCGCGAGTTTCGTCGACGCCCGGCTCGACCTTTACCTCTTCCCGCATGACCTGGACTCCTGGGAGCAGCAGCTGTCCAATCTGCGTCCCGGCCAGACAGCCAGCATCGGCGGAGACCGCGGCCTGAGCCTCGACATCCAGATGCACGAAGACGGCTGGCTGTCGATCCAGGTGAGCGACCCGGACCGCCTTACGACGGCTCTGGGAACGCGGCCCCAGGGAGACTGGATCGCTGAGCACCGCGGGCGCCTGGAACAGGTCCGGCTGGCCTGGCCCCGCGAAGTCATCGAGACGGCCCCGGGAGCCTACGAGTGGAGCCCCAACCGGATGCGGTGATCACCTGATCCAAGCCGCCGACATCACGCATTCAAGTTCAGTAGCCAGGAATCCCCAGGATCCACACCCAGTGGAGTCACCGCTCTTTGCGCCGTTGCCGCCGCTGCTGGTCTTTCCGTCACTGCTGGTGGCAGCGGTGCCCTTGGACGGGTCGGCCTTGCCGGTGCTGCGGTCGTACCCCACATCCTTCTGGACTTTCTCGGAACAGTCGGACAGGTCGTACTGACAGCCGGTCCTGGAGCCGATTTCGAGCCCGGTGGGGTCGGAGAGGGGGGCGGGGTTGTCGACACTCTCAACGTCGCACTCGGCAGGGTCGCCAACCTCCCCGACGACCCATCCACCACAGCCGTCGTCCGCTGACGCTGCCGTCAAATCGTTGCAGAGCCCCACCGAAACACAACTCGGTGGGGCTCTTCAGGCCGATCGACTCATCTCAATGGAGATCGCTACCAGCGCCGCCCAGTCGGTCGTCCACAGCCACGCGAACTTCGCTCCAGGGGTCGTGCCGAAGGGATTCCAATGTCTCCCTCGACGTATTCCTGTGCTGCGCAACCCTCATTCTGATCGATTCGTCCACATCGTGAGCCAGGCGCTCAAGAAGGTCCGGTGAAAGTTTCCGCTTCATGGCCACCATGAAACGGACACGAGCATCAGAGTCGTCGATCAGCATTTCCAGAACAGCCAACGGCACCGTCTTGTTCTGGACAACTGCCACCCGTTCTTCCGGATATCGATCGACGACCTCCATCCATACCTGCGCAGGCATCTCCTCAACTGCCGCCCTGCGGCATTCCTGTGGATCTGAGCTGTTGCGCAGCCGTACGAACTCGTCGGCGGTCTCAATCATCCCTTGACGCCTCGCAATTTGCTGTTCGGTATAAATTTCCCCGTATCGCCCTTCCACTTGTCCGGCATGTAGTCGCCGTATTCATCGGCATCCGAAATCCATTCGAGACCCTTACTGGTCTCCCGATAGACCTTGAACGCCGATTTACCGTGACCTGTCACGTCCGGAGTCCACCAGGTACCGTCCGAGGCACTCTTATAGAAGGTGGTCTTGAACGGACCTCCCTTTAGGAGTTTCGTCGAGCCTTCTGTGGTCAACTGCTGGTGTCCGTCTCGTCCCGGGCCTTCACCAACAGCGTCAGCCGGGAGAACTTGCCCGCCGCGAAGTTCCCCACCGTCGTGGTGAGGCTCGAACCGGTGAACTCGATCGGAGCCGGCGGCTGCGAGGGATCGCACAGCGAGCTCCGGCCCGCCGAGACGTCGGCGGTCGCCATCGTCCCCAGGTTGTTGGGGCGAGTGGCCCAAGTGGTGGACGACGAGATGTTGCTGGTGCGCTCCAGATCGACCCAGCGCGCATCGCACGTGAACGACCAGCTCTCGGTGGCCCTGAACGTCGCGGACAGCACCTTCTTGCCCGCCAGACCGCTCGGCGAGAACTGGAAGTACAGCCGCTCGGTGTAGCCGGGACCGCAGTAGTACCCGTTCCACGAGGAGCAGTGCCCCGTGCCCTTGCCCTCGTTGTCGCTGCCGTTGCTCCAGTTGAAGTCGGAGACACCGTCCGAGCGCAGATAGGTGTGGGCCGTCTGGTCCAGGCCGACGCTGGGGTCGATGTAGACGGGGAACGCGCCGCTGTCGGTGTTGCCCAGCAGAGTCGCGTCCGGCACCACTGCCAGCGCGTCCCAACTGACCTGCACGGGCAGCACCGCCGACGCGTCGCCGTCGCCCGGTCCCGCCGTTCCGTCGCCCTTCGTGCCGGTGGAAGGGTCCGTGGTGGCCGACGGGGACGGGGTGGCGGTCGTCGTCATCGCGGCCGACCGCTCCAACTGGGTCGCCGTCCCCGCGGTGGTGCCGTCGCCCCGGGAGTCCCACATCAGCGCGGGAGGGGCCGTGAACACCGGATGCGCGTCCTCGTCCACGGCGGTCATCCCGCCACCGCTCGTCGGCGCGACCGTCAGCCCGTCGGCCCGGAGGGAGAAGGAGATCTTCTTCAGCTCCGCGTTGGCGGCGGCTTCGAGGGTCTTCACGACGAGCAGTTCGCGGAAGCCCTCGGTCGTCGCCGTCATGCGCAGGTCCACGCCCGGGAGTACGTCGGCGTAGACCGCGTTCACGCCGTCCAGCGTGGGCTTGGGCAGCGTGCCCGGCCACCCCAGCCGCAGCGACTTGCCGCCCCTGGTGATGTCCACGAGCCCCGAGCCGGCGCCGCCACCGGAGAACGCCAGATCCACCACGGCCGCCTTCGGACCGACCGTCCCGTCGGCCCGTACCACGAGGGTCGGGTCGGGCGCCGTCCACGACCCGTCGCTCTGCCGCGCCCGCACCGGCACGGTCGACTGGTCCCTGGTGAACGTCGTGCCGTCGGGATTGGCGTACGTCGTCTCGTACTCCGTGCGGTCGTCGGTGACCTCCACCGGAGAACCGTCCGCCGCGGCCTTCTGCGAGGCAGCCGCCTCGGCGGAGAGTGGCGTCGCGGCGCTGGAACCCGCGGCCTGGACGTCGGCCACCGCCGGCTGCATCGCAGCCGCCACGACCGGTTGAATCAACAGAACGACTGCGGCCAGCCACGCCGTGCGCACCGACCGCACACGTCTGCCCCCGGATTCCCCCACAACCCACCCCCGTGGTTTTGACACACCGATCACGAACACTTGACGATCGAGAAGACTGGCAGGGCCACTTCAATCGATGTACATGGAATCTTTCAAGGTAGGGCAATAAACGAACCACACTCGGGCAAAGGGTTGGTTCGTTCACCTTCAGGCAAGCAGGGGAACATCTCCCCGCCCCACCACGACTCACAGCCACCCCTCAGATCCCGCGCAGCGGCCTCTCAGCCCGGGGGCGTCTGATCACTCTCGTACGGGGTGATCCGATCCCGGCGCGGACGGGAGGACGTCATGTTTTTCATCGTGTTGGTGCTGCTGGCCCTGATCGTCGGCGGCGCGGTCGCCTACGGCAAACGGCAGGCGGGCGGCGGGAGTTCGGGGTACGGAACCGGGAGCGCTCAACAGGTCTACGACGCCGACGCGGGCGCCGAGGCCACCCGCTGGGTGGAGCGGCTCGGCGGGAGTCTGTCCACGCTGGACGCGGGTGGCAACCGCGCCGCCCGGCAGGCCCTCGCCGACGCGGCCGAGCGACACCGTGCCGCCGAGGGGCAGCTCGCCGTCGCCTACTCCCCCATGCAGTACGGGCTGGTGACGCAGACCGCCGTCGAAGGCCTGCATCACGTCCGGACCGCCCGTGGCGCCCTGGGGCTCGACCCGGGACCCGAATTGCCCGCGCAGGGTGCCGGCGGACAGGTCACGGTCGGCGGGCAGACGTACACGGCCTCGCCCCGACCCGGTGCGAACACGCCGTACTACTACCCCGGCGGGGTCGTCAACGGCCGTTCCATGCCCGGGGGTTGGTACACCACCCCGTGGTGGAAGACCGCCCTCGTCGCGGGCGCCGCGGGAGTCGGCGGCATGCTGCTCGCGGACGCGCTCTTCGACGGTTTCCACCATCACGGGCCGCACGGTGGGATGTTCGGTGGCGGGCCTGGTGGACCGGGTGGGTTCGGGGGCTTCGGCGGGCCGGGGCCGTTCTGAGCCACCCGACCGTTCCCAGCCCCGCGCCACCCGACCGTTGCGAGCCCCCGCGCCACCCTCCGGGTCAGCCGGCCCGACGCGGCTCCCGTACCACCGCCGCCCCGCCCGGCGGCACGCTCACCGATCCGCCCGACACGGGCTTGCCGGTGAGGAGTTCGACCGCGTCGGCCGCGACCGGGACCTCGGCTCCCTGTCTCCCGTGGTCGATGAGGAACAGATAGTCCGCGTCCGTCCCGCGCCGCAGCACCGCCTCCACGCTCTCCGGCGTCACCCGCACCGGCTTCACGCCCGCCTCTCTGCGGATGAGGTCCAGGAGTCCGGCGAGGGTCGTCGGGTCGGGGCGGGTGGCCACGTACCAGGCCGTGCCCTCGCCGTACGCGTTCCGCGTCACCGCCGGGATACCGGTCAGCGGGCCTTCCGCATACGACGTGACCGCCTCGGCGCCCGCCAGGGCGACCCGCTCCGACCACAGGGACGCCGTACCGCCGCCGCTGCTCAGCGCGAGCGACTCCCCGGGTAGTAGTGGGAACAGCTCGTCCGTCCGCACGCCCAGCGTCTCCCGGAACGCCCCGGGGTAACCCCCCAGCCGCACATGGCAGTTCTCGTCCACGGCCCCGCTGTGGAAGCCCACCGCCAGCGTGCCGCCGGACGACGCGAAGTCGGAGAGGTTGGCCGCGTCGGCGTCGTTCACCAGGTACAGGCTGGGGGCCAGGACCAGGCGGTACGGCGACAGGTCCGCGTCGGGGCGGACGAAGTCCACCGCGATGCCCGCGCGCCACAACGGCTCGTACCAGGAGCGGACTTGGTCCAGGTAGCGGACCTCCTCGCTGGGCTGGGACGGGAGTTCCAGGGCCCAGCGGGCGTTCCAGTCCCAGACCATCGCGACCGACGCCGTGCCTGTGCTGCCCTGCACCTCCGCCAACGCCCGTAGGTCCGCGCCCAGTTGGACCACGTCCTGCCAGATCCGGCTGTCCGTGCCCGCGTGCGGCAGCATCGCCGAGTGCCACTGTTCGGCGCCCGCCTTCGCCGCCCGCCACTGGAAGTAGGCGATGCCGTCCGCGCCGTGTGCGACATGGGCGAGCGCGTTGCGTCTCAACTCACCGGGGTTCTTGGCCCTGTTGACCGGCTGCCAGTTCACCGCGCCCGTGGAGTGCTCCATCAGCAGCCAGGGACGGCCGCCCGCCAGCGAGCGGACCAGGTCGCCGCTCATCGCGATGTCGATCTCCGACTCGGGGTCCGTGGAGCGGAGGTAGTGGTCGTTCGAGACGACGTCCAACTCCGGGGCCCAGCGCCAGTAGTCCAGCGCGTCGAAGTTGAACATCACCATGAAGTTGGTGGTGGCGGGGATCGCCGGGGCCGCCTCCCGCAGTACGTCCCGTTCCGCCTTGTACAGGGACAGGAGCGCGTCGCTGCAGAAGCGGCGCCAGTCCAGCTGGTGGGTGGGGTTGGGGACCGCGCCCGTCGCGCGCGGGGGCAGGATCTCCGCCCAGTCGTAGTACCACTGGCTCCAGAAGGCCGTGCCCCAGGCGTCGTTGAGCGCCGGCAGGCTGTCGCCGTACTTCGCGCGCAGCCACACCCGGAACGCCTCGGCGCTCTCGTCGCAGTAGCAGGCCGGGTTGTGGCAGCCGTACTCGTTGTGGATGTGCCACATCGCGACCGCCGGGTGGTCGGCGTAGCGGCGCGCCAGTTCGCCCGCGATGCGCAGGGCCGCCGTACGGTACGCGGGGCTGGAGGGACAGAACGTCTGGCGGCTGCCGTACGACAGTCTCCGGCCGTCCCGGTCCACCGGCAGTGCCTCCGGGTGGGCGCGGAAGAACCAGGCCGGGGGTGCCGCCGTCGGGGTCGCCAAGTCGGCCTGGATGCCGTTCTGTCGGAGCAGGTCCAGGACCTTGTCGAGGAGGGTGAAGTCGTAGACGCCCTCGGCCGGTTCCAGCAATGCCCACGAGAAGATGCCGATGCTGACCATGGTCACCCCGGCCTCGCGCATCAGGCGCATGTCCTCGGCCCAGACCTCCTCGGGCCACTGCTCGGGGTTGTAGTCGCCGCCGTAGGAAATGGTCATCACGCAACTCCTGTCAGCAGGCGGCGAGTTGTCGCCACGCCCCACTGGTCGAGCGACAGCAGGCGGTCGCTCGACGCCATCAGGCCGCCGGTGGCCTCCACATGGGCCGCCCAGCGTTCGCGGGTCTCGACGGCCGGGCGGGCCAGGAGGCAGTCGGGGTCGTTGGTCCAGAGGCGGCCGTGCTGCCACTGGCGGGCGAATCCCGTGAACTCGGCGGAGTCCTGGCCGGGTTGGGAGTGGTCGTCGGCCTCGGGGCGGCGGTGCGGTGCCGTGTCGGGGCTGACCCGCATCGCGTCGAACAGGCCGATGGAGGGGAGGATCGGCGCTCCGCAGCCCAGCAGGTAGGCGTCCGGGCCGATCGCCTCGCGGATCAGGGCGATCCCGGCCCGGTAGGCCTCGATGGCGTCGACTTCCTTGTGGCGTACGCCGTCCAGGGCGCCGGCGTAGAGGAAGTCGGCCTTGAAGTAGTCGTAGCCCTCGGTGCGGAGGGTGGCGTAGACCTCGGTCAGGTAGGCCGCCGCGCCGGGGTGGGTGGGGTCCAGGACGCAGAGGTCGTGGCCCCAGTTGCGGCCGGCGTGGGCGAAGCCGCCGGCCGGGTCGCGCACCAGCCACTCGGGGTGCTCGGCGGCCAGGTCGCTCGCCGGGTCGGCCAGGAAGGGGGCCGTCCAGATGCCCGCCCTGCGGCCACGCCCGCGGATCGTGTCGGCGATGCCGGCCCGTGAGCGGAAGCGGCCGGAGAGGGTCAGCCAGTCGCCCAGGGCCTTCTGGTAGCCGTCGTCGATCTGGACCACGTCGATCGGGAGGTCGAGGGTGTCCATCGCGCGGAGGTTCTCGTGGATGTCCTCCTCGGTGACGGCGGTGAAGTACTCGTACCAGGAGCACCAGACCGTGGGCGCGGGGCGGGGGGACGGCAGGGCCAGGCTGTCGGCCCAGTCCGCCAGCACGGACTGGACGGTGGTGCCCGTCCACTCCTTCACCGGGCCGTCGGCGGCGATCTCCGCCACCCCGCCCCGTACCGACAGCCGGATCGACGGGACCGATCCGGTGGGGTCGACCGCCGCCCACAGGCGGGCCGGTGAGCCGTCGCCGGGGTCGAGGGCGAGCAGACCCTCGCCCTGGAAGACATCGGCCGGGACGGTGGCGCCTGGGCGGTAGCAGACCGTCGCCCAGTTGGCGTTGGCCGGCCGGTACGGCCTGGCGCCGAGGGGGTAGGCGCCGCTCGGGCTCCAGGACTGCCAGCCCTCCTCGTGGACCCGGGCGGTGCGCGGATTCACGGGGACGGAGACGAGCGCGGTGAAGGGGTGGTCGTGCACGGTGGTTCTCTTTCCACAGGAAGGGCCGAACTGAAGTGGGATCAGCCCTTGTTGGCGCCCAGCGTGAGACCGCTGACGAACTGGCGCTGGAGCGCGAAGTACACGATCAGGGTCGGGATCGCGGTGAGCAGGGCGCCGGCCGCGACCAGGTTGGGGTCGGTGAAGTACTGGCCGGAGAGGTTGTTCAGGGCGGAGGTGATCGGCATGTTCTCGCCGGTCGAGATCAGCACGATCGCCCAGAAGAAGTCGTTGTAGATCCAGATGGAGAGCAGGGTGCCCAGGGCCGCCATCGCCGGCTTGCACAGCGGCAGCACGATCTGCCAGTACTGGCGCCACACGGACGCGCCGTCCACCAGGGCCGCCTCGGTCAGCTCGGTCGGCAGCATCCGCATGTAGTTGCTGAGCACGAAGGCGCAGAAGCCGGACTGGAACGCCACGTGGATGAGGACCAGGCCCAGCGCGGAGTCGTAGAGCTTGCCGCTCATCGTGATGCCGGGCAGGTCGATCAGCAGGTACAGGCGGTACAGCGGGGTGATGATGACCTGCTGGGGCAGCAGGTTGCCGGCCGTGAACACCAGCAGCAGGGCGATGTTCCACCGGAAGTCGAAGCGGCTGACGTAGAACGCGACCATCGACGCCAGCAGCAGCGTGAGCAGTACGGCCGGGACCGCGATGATCACTGTGTTGACGAAGTAGTGCGTCATGTCGGACTGCTGGAACGCGTTCTTGAAGTTGTCGAAGTTCAGCGTGTCCGGCCAGGACACGTAGCCCTTGTTGCTGGTCTCCGAGTACGGGCGCAGGGCCGCGTAGACCGCCCACAGGAGCGGGGCGAGCCAGGCCAGCGAGGTGACGACGAGGAACGTGTGCAGCAGGACCCGGGCGGGGCGGAGCGGGGTGCGCTGCTTCACGCCGAGCGCGGCGGTGGGGGTGGTCATGCGCGCCGCTCCTTCCGGAAGGTCGCGATCAGGTACGGAATGATGACCGCGAGGGAGATGACCAGCAGGACGACGGCGATCGCCGACCCGTATCCGATCCGGCTGGACTCGCCGATGATGTTGTTGGTGATCAGGATCGACAGCAGCTCGGTGCCCTGGGCGCCCTTGTTGAAGACGTAGACCAGGTCGAAGGCGCGCAGCGACTCGATGATGGTGACGACCAGGACGACCGTGTTGGTGGGGCGCAGCGTCGGGAAGATGACGTTCTTGAACGTCTGCCACTCGTTCGCGCCGTCCAGCGCGGAGGCCTCCCGCAGGGACGGGTCGACGCCCTTGAGGCCGGCCAGGTACAGGATCATCATGTAGCCGGCGTGCCGCCAGGACGCGGCGATCAGGACGGCCCACAGGTTGAGCTTGGGGTCGCCGATCCAGTCGATGTAGTGGCCGGGCTTGTTGGCCCCGATGAGGCTGTTGATCAGGCCGGTGTCGGGGTTGTAGATCAGCTGCCAGACAAAGCCGGTGACCGCCAGGGACATGACGACCGGCAGGAAGAACGCGGTCTGGTAGATGCGGCTGAAGCGGATGTTCTTGTCCAGCTGCACGGCCAGGAACAGGCCGAAGGGCGTCGGCAGCAGGATGAGCACGACGAACCAGATGACGTTGTGCTCAAGGGCGGGCCAGAACTGCGGGTTGTCGGTGAACAACTGCTTGAAGTTGTCCAGCCCGACCCACTTGATCGAGTCGAAGCCGATGCCGTCCCAGCTGGTGAAGGCCAGGGCGATCGAGGCGAGGGCGGTGACCCAGACCAGGGCCACGTGCAGGACCGTCGGCACGCCCGCCATGAAGGCGAGCGTGATGCGGTCACGGCGGGTCAGCAGGCGCTTGGCGCCCTGCGGGACCCGCTTGTCGGCAGGCGCGGGGCCCGGAGGCGGAACGGCGTCCGCCTCCGGGCTCGTCGTAGTCGTCTCGGAGATCATGAGGAGGCGAAGATCGTCTTCTTCTGGCGCTCGATCGAGGACAGCAGACTGTCGACGCCCTTGGGGTTCTGGAGGAACTTCTGCAGACCGGGCTGCATCACCGTCGAGGTGAAGTCCGGACGGGAGTCACGGTCCATGAACTGGGTGAGGCTCTTGGCGGCGCCGATCATGTCGAACGCCTTCTTCTGCAGCGGCGAGTACGCGGCGGTGGAGGCCTTGCTGGAGGCGGCGACCACGCTCGGGTCGGTCTTGAGGTAGAGCTCCTCGGCGGCCGGGGTGCCCAGGTACTCCAGGAGCTTCACGACACCGGCGTGGTTCTTCGGGGCCTTGCTGACCATGAGGCCGTCGGTGGGCGCCTCGACGGTGTCCTGGCCGTACGCGGAGTTGATCTCCGGGAAGGCGAAGAAGTCGAGGTCGTCGAGGTCGGCCTTGACGGTGAACTGCTGCGCCACGAAGGTGCCCAGCAGGTACATGCCGGACTTCTTCGACACGATGCCCTGGGCCGCGTCCTGCCAGGTGCGGCCCATGAAGCCCTCCTGGTGGTACGGGAGCAGCTCGGCCCAGTGGTCGAAGACCGCCTTGACCTTGGGGTCGGTCCACGACTCGGTGCCCGCCATCAGCGCCTTGTGGAAGTCGTAGCCGTTGAGGCGGAAGTTGATCTGGTCGAAGGTGCCCATCGCCGGCCAGGCGTCCTTGTCGCCGAAGGCGATCGGGACCAGGCCGTCGCTCTTCATCTTCTTGCAGAGGGCGACCAGCTGGTCCCAGGTGGTGGGGACGGTGTAGCCCTTCGCCGCGAAGACGCTCTTGCGGTAGAAGATCGCCCACGGGTACGTGGTCATCGGCACGAAGTAGTACTTGCCGTCCTCGCCCTTGCTGAGCTTCTTCATGGCGTCGGGGAAGTTGTCCCCGATCTTCGCCCAGACGTCGTCGATCGGGGTGGCGAGCTTCTTGGCCGCGAAGAACTGCATGCGGTACCCGGCGAACCACTTGAACACGTCGTCCGGCGTGCCCTGGAGGTAGGAGTTGATCTGCTCCTGGAAGGTGTTGTGGTCCTTCGTGTTGACCTTGACGGTGAGGCCCGACTGCTTCTGGAAGGCCGAGTAGACGCTCGCGTACGCCTTCTTCGGCACGGCGTCCGAGTCGTTGGATCCGACGCTGACGCTCTTGGTGTCGGACGAGCTGTCGCTGCTGCCACAGGCGCTCAGCAGGGGTATACCGGCTCCGAGGACGGCGGCGCCGCCTATGCCGCGCAGGACGGCACGGCGGCTCGCGGCGGGGAGGGAGAAGTCGGGCATGAACGGCTCCTGACGGACAGGGTTCGGCCGGAATGCGCCACGCCCCAGGTCGTCGTAACCGACCAGAAACCAACGCGACCAAACACGGTGGCGTAATAACAGTCCCATGTCTGGTCATGCGTCAACACCCGCCGCCTTCATTTGTCGAAACGTAATCGACACGCACGAGCAAGAGAAGCGGACGTACGGCCGAGTGGCCATACGTCCGCTGCGGGGTGACTGGGGCCACGGGAGCCGCGAGGGGCCCCTGGGGCACATGGGGCGACTACTGCAAGGCGGAGAAGGCCTTGGAGAACGCGGACGGGGCCTGCGCGATCGAACTGCAGGTCGCGTCGGCGGTGGGCTTGGTCCCGCCGGCGCACTGCTTGTCGCGGGCCGCGGACCACATCGAGATGCCGCCGAGCCCCTTCGCCTTGGCGAAAGCGACGAGCTGGGTCGCGTCGTCGACCTTGAAGACCTCCGATGACACGTCATTCACACCGATCATCGGAGTGACAGAAACCGCTTTCCAAGATGCGCTCTCAGACAGCCCGAGAACACTCTTGACTTGGGCCTGAGTCGCTGTAGCCGCTTGCTCTGAGTACGTTCCCATATCTCCGCTGTAAGCCGGTCCGTAATCCATCGCCATGATGTTGACCGTGCCGATTTTCACGCCGTTGGACTTGGCGTTGGAGAGCAGGTTCACACCGTCCTGGGTGAGCCCCTCGGGCATCACCGGGAGGGTGAAGGAGACGTCCAGGTTCGGGTGCTGCTGCTGGAGCTTCGCTATCGCCTGGGCGCGGATCGTGTTCGCCGCCGTGTTGGGCAGCGCGGCGCCCTCGATGTCGAAGTCGACCTTGGTGAGGCCGTACGTGTCCACGACCTTGCCGTAGGCGCTCGCCAGCGCGCTCGCCGAACCGCACGTCGTCGCCAGCTCGGAGCCGGCCGCGCCGCCGAAGGAGACCCGCACGTCGCCGCCCTTGGCGCGCAGCGCGCCGATCTGGGAGGCCACGCCGTCGCTCGCGAGGTCCGTCACCCCGCCCCACTTCGGGGTGCAGCCGCCGCCGTCCAGGACGAAGGCGAGGTTGTAGTTCTTCACGCCGGTCGCGGTGACGTTCCCGAGGAGGTCGAAGGCCGGGTAGAGGGAGGTGTCGACGTAGGGGGCGAAGTCTCCGGCGGCCGTGGTGCCGGTACCGCTGCTCTGGGAGGGGGTCGGCGTGGGAGTGGGGGTGGGCGTCGGCTTTGTGGTGAGGGTGGGCGTGGGTGTGGGCGTCGGCGTGGGGGTCCCCGTCGGGCGGCCGGTCGGCTCGGGGGTCGCGGTGCCGTCGGCCGAGCACTTGGCGTTGTCGATGAGGCAACTCGTGGGCTGGCCCGTGCCGTTGACCACGAAGCCGACCGTGACCGACTCGCCGGCCGCGAGTCCGTCCGCGTCCCACTTCGGCGGCTTCACCGTGACGTGCTGCCCGCTGACACTCGACTCTGCGTTCCACAGCGAGCTGAGCTTCGAACCGGACGGCAGGTCGAACTCCAGCGTCCAGTCCGCCTTCCTGGCACCGGTGGTGTTGGTGACGACGTACTGCGCGGTGTACCCCGTCGACCACTCGCTGGTCCTGGTGTAGGCCGCGCCGACACTCGCCGCCTGGGCCACGCCGGTCAGCAGGATCGCGCCGCCGCCGACCACCGCCGCGGCGACCGCGCCGCCGATCACCTTGTTTCTCTTGCTGATCCTGCGCCGGTGGGTGCTCATCGCGTGCCTGCCTTCGCCGTACGGGGGTGGGGTGCGGCAGCACGCTAGCGATCCGGAATCGGGCAAAGTGCCTGATCCGGACGGGGGTCGGCGATCTTAGGGCGCGCTTAAGGGAGGGATCGGGACCGGTTAAAGGTAGAGACCAATCTGCCGGGCCGACGCCGTCGTACGGCCCCTCGATGCCCCTTGCGCTCCGGCTCCCGCCCGTCCAGCTGGATCCAGATCCGCACCTCCGTGCCGCCGAGCATCGAGGAGCCGATCCGGACGTCTCCGCCGGTCGACTCGGCGAGCCTGCGCACGATGTCCAGGCCGAGCCCGGTCGACCCGTCGCTGCCGGAGCCGCGCCCGCGGGCCATCGCCGCCTCGGGGTCGCGTATGCCGGAGCCCGCGTCGGAGACGAGCATGATCACCGCGTCCTCGCTGTTGTGCACGTCGACCGCGAAGGCCGTGCCCTCGGGCGTGTGCCGGAACACATTGCCCAGGAGGGCGTCGAGGGCGGCGACCAGGTCGGCGCGGGCCACGGGTATCCGCACCGGCCGCTCCACCCCGGCCACCCGCACCTTGCGGCCCTCGTCCTCGGCGAGCGCGGACCAGAACCGCATCCGCTCGCGCACCACCTCGGCCGCGTCGCACCCGGCGCCGGGCCCGGCCGCCACGGTCTGCGGCTTGGCCTCGCGCGCGGTCCGGATGATCGTGTCGACCTCCCGCTCCAGCTGCGCGACGGCGGTCCGCGTCTGCTCGGCGGCCGGACCGTCCCCGAGCGAGGCCGCGTTGAGCCGCAGCACGGTGAGGGGGGTGCGCAGACGGTGCGACAGATCGGCCGCCAATTCCCTTTCGTTCGCCAGCAGTTGTACGACCTGGTCGGCCATGGAGTTGAACGCGACCGCCGCCAGCCGCAGTTCGGTCGGCCCCTCCTCGGGCACCCGCGCCCCCAGCTTCCCCTCCCCCAGTTCGTGCGCGCCCTCGACCAGGCGCTGCGCGGGCTGCACCATCCGTACGCCCAGCCGGTCGGCGACCGCGACGGAACCGACGATCAGCGCGATGCCGACCCCGGCGAGCACCGCCCAGGCCGTACCGACGCCGTTGCTGACCTCCGACTCCGGGACGAAGACCTCGACGACGGATATCTCGCCGGAGCTGAGCGCGACCGGCTGGAGCAGGACGGAGCCGCCGGGCACCTCGGTGGTGGAGGCGCGGCCCAGCTTCCGTACGGTCGCGATGTCCTTCTCCGCGGCGCGCTGCCGCCCGAGGTCGAGGGCGGCCTTGCCCTCCCCCGCCGGTATGTGGATCGCCATCCCGGAGTCCGTGCCCGCCGAGGCGACGACCTTCTCCAGCTGGTCCCGGTCGGTGGTGATGGACAGCGCGGGGGCGACGGCGGCGGCCTCCCGCTCGGCGTTCGAGAAGGCGCGGTCGCGGGCCATCTCCTTGATGACCAGGCCGAGCGGCACCGCGAAGGCGACGACGACCATGGCCGCGATCGCCAGACAGACCCTGACCAGTGCCCACCTCATCGCGGCGACTCCGCTCCCGGTGGCTCCAGCTTCACGCCGACACCCCGCAGGGTGTGCAGATAGCGCGGCCGGGCCGCCGTCTCCCCCAACTTCCGGCGCAGCCAGGACAGATGGACGTCGATCGTCTGGTCGTCGCCGTAGGACTGCTGCCACACCTCGGCGAGGAGTTCCTTGCGCGGGACGACCACACCTGGCCGGCCGGCCAGGAAGGCGAGGAGGTCGAACTCGCGGCGGGTGAGGTCGAGTCGGACGCCGTCCAGGTCGGCCTGGCGGCGCAGCGGGTCGACGGTCAGTCCGCCGACGCGGAGGACCGAGGACGGGGGCGCCTCACCGGTGGTGGCACGGGAGCGTCGTAGAACGGCGGACATGCGGGCGGACAGATGGTCGACCGAGAAGGGCTTGGTGAGGTAGTCGTCCGCGCCCGCGTTGAGCAGCCGGACGATCTCGCTCTCGTCGTCCCGGGCGGTGGCGATGATCACCGGTACGTCGGTGATTCCGCGCAGCATCTTCAGCGCCTCGGACCCGTCCAGGTCGGGCAGTCCGAGGTCCAGGATGACCACGTCGAAACGGAAATGGGCGACCTCGCGCAGCGCCTCAAGTGCCGTACCGACACTGCGCACCGTGTGCGCGGCATCGGTCAGATGCCGGATGAGGGCCGAGCGTACGAACTGGTCGTCCTCGACCACGAGCACACTTGCCATGCGCCGCACCGTAGCCCATGCGGGCGAACCGTATCCGGGCCTGTGGACAACTCCCCCCTGTGGACAAAGCGATGGCCATCGCCGGGACACTCGTGGGGCGCGTGAGGCAGTATGGCCGCGATGCCCAGAGGACTCGTCAACGGATTCACGCACGTGCTGGCCTGGTTGCTCGCCACCGGCGCGGCGGTCACGCTGACCTGGTGGGGCGTCCACACGGTCATGACGGGCACGGCCTACGACCCCCCGCGCGCCCTGCCCATCGCGGCCGTCGGCGCGACCGCGCAGGAGGCGACACCGCCCGCCGAGCCGACGGTACGGGCCGAGTCGGACCCGAGCCCGTCGAGCACCCCGACACCGACCCGCAGCCCGAGTCCGACCCCCACGGAGACGGCGACCGCGAGCCCGTCCCCCTCCTCCTCCGTCTCCACCTCCGGCCAGGTCAAGAGCTACGACACCGACGGCGGGCGGGTCGTGCTCGAACTCGACTACGCGCCGGCCTATGTGACGCTCGTGTCGGCGACGCCGGGTACGGGCTGGTCGATGCAGGTGTGGAAGACGGACTCGTGGCTCCGGGTGGAGTTCACCAAGGGCACGGGCAAGGTGTCGGTGATCTGCACGTGGCACGACGGGGCGCCGCGGGTGGATGTGGGGAACTACTGAGGTTCTTCAGGTGAGTTGAGCCGGCTAGCGGAACACTGACGGCGGCGGCGCCGGTGAGGCGACCGCCACGGCGTCCGTCACCGGTACGGCGCCGCCCGTGAAGTCGGTGAGTTCGCGGCCGTGTTGGAGCCGGCCGGGGTGCGGGTCGGAGGCGGCGCGCCGGGTGAGTTCGGCGAGCGGCAGCGGGTGGTCGGAGGCGACGAGGACGGCGTTGCCGAACCGTTTGCCGCGCAGCACGGTCGGGTCGGCGATCAGCGCGAGTTCCGTGAACCGGGCGGCCACGGTGGCGATTTGACCGCGGAGATGGGCGAGCGGGGGGCCGTCGGCGAGATTGGCGGCGTAGATCCCGCCCGGCCGTAGCGCGCGGCGCACCTCGTCGAGGAACTCGGTGGAGGTGAGGTGGGCGGGTGTCCTGGCCCCGCTGAAGACGTCCGCGACGACGAGGTCCGCCCAGCCCTCGGGCAGTTTCGCGAGTCCCGCGCGGGCGTCCGCGGAACGCACCCTGATCCGCGCGTTGGGGTCCAACGGCAGCTCGCGGCGGACCAGTTGGACGAGGGCCGCGTCGAACTCGACGACCTGCTGGGTGGATCGGGGGCGGGTGGCGGCGACGTACCGGGCGAGCGTGAGGGCGCCGCCGCCGAGGTGCACGGCCTGGATCGGCTTGCCTACCGGGGCGGTGAGGTCGATGACGTGGCCGAGGCGACGCTGGTACTCGAAGGAGAGATACGCCGGGTCGTCGAGGTCGACGTAGGACTGCGGTGCCCCGTCGATCAGCAGGGTCCAGGCCCGTGCGCGGTCCCGGTCGGGTATCAGCTCGGCGAGCCCGCCGTCGACGGCCTCGACGACGGCTTCGGCGGAGCCGGCACCACCTCGCCGGGTGTTCCTGGACTTTCCCATTGGCCCATTATCGGGGGGCGGGGGTGGTCCGGCGCGTCCGGCTTCAGTGCTGGTCGCTCAGCGACAGCCGTCCGCCGCCTCGATCAACCGGGCCGCCTCGTCCAGCGCGGCCCGCAGGACCGCCGGGTCGGTCGCGAGGTCGGCGTCGCCGGGGGGCAGCAGCCAGTCGGAGCCTTCGACCGGGGGTTCGGGGTCGGGGGCGAGGCTCAGGCCCCGGCCGTTGGTCTCCGTGCAGGTGCTGCCCGGGACGTCCCAGGCCGCCGCCGTGCCCGGCGGGACCAGGAAGCCGAGGGTGTCGCCGCCGTCGTCGTGCAGCACGGGGCCGACCCCGTCGCCGGCGCCGCGCCGCAGGATGTCGACGGCCTCCAGTCCCTGCCGCGTCGGCACGGTCACCAGATCGCAGGCGGAGTCCGCGAAAGGCGGCGCACTGCACTCCGCGCTCGGCATTCGAGGATCGACGCTCTGACTGGTCTCCATCCCGGTCTCCACCACGGAACCCCTCCTTGGACGAGCGGGTCGGGAGTCGGGTGGCTCCCGGATCCATGGAGTTCAACGCGTCGAAGCGTCAACGGCTACGGCACAAGTCCGCCGCAAAGGATGGCAGTTCATGGCAGATCCCGGATGAGATATCCGGTTTGTAGCCAAACCCTGCGTGGCGGGTCGTGCACAGCAGGTACGTTCTTGCCCGCTGGAAACAGGGCGTCACTCACACAAGTCACCCTGAATCCGGCATGGTTCGACGGTTCGCACGAGAGGACCCGGCCATGGCGTCGTCAACGGTGCCCCTGCCCCAGTTCCCCCAACCACCGAGACCCAATCTCGCCTTCCGGCGGCTGCGCGGACAGCGCTCACCGGCGGAGTTCGCCGCGGCCGTACGCCGATCCGCCCGCGAGATCGGCGAGCGGGTCAGCTGCGACGCGCGCTACGTCGGCCGCGTCGAGGCCGGTGAGATCCGTTGCCCCAACTACGCGTACGAACGGGTGTTCCTGCACATGTTCCCCGGCCGCACGCTCGCCGACCTCGGCTTCGCGCCCCGCTCGTCCGTGCGCGGACGCGGGGCGCGAACCGCCGAGGACACGCCCCCCGCACACCTCACGAGCCCGGGCTGCACCCCGGGTGAGACGGGTGGGGCGGATGAGACGCAGGGGGCGTACGAGCCGTATGACACACCGGACCCGTACGACACGCACGAGAACCACGAGAACCACGAGAACCACGAGGAGAGCGACGTGCTGCGTCGCGCATTCATGAGGGGCGGCACCGTCACGGTGGCCGCCGGCACGCTGGGCCCGCTGGGGCTCACCCTGGACGCCGTGGCAGCGGAACGTTCCGTCCGCCGTCCCGGTACGAGCGAGGCGGGCGCCCTGGAAGAGGCCGTCCGCAGAATCCGGCTGCTCGACGACCGGCACGGCGCCGACGGCCTCTACCGGCGCGCGGCGGCCCCGCTGCGCGCCGCCTACGCCCTGCTCGACGCGGGCACCACCCGGCAGTCCGTCGCCGAGCGACTGCACTCCGGAGCCGGTGAACTCGCCATCTCGGTGGGCTGGCTGGCCCACGACTCCGGCCGCTTCGACGACGCCCGCTCGCACTACGCGGAAGCCCTCGCCACCGCCCGCATGACCGGCGACGCGGGCCTTGAGGCACACGCCTTCTGCAATACGGCGTTCCTCGCGCGGGACGCCGGACGCCCGCGCGAGGCGGTACGCGCCGCACAGGCCGCGCAGCGCGTCGCCCGCGCGGTGGGCTCCGCCCGGCTCATGTCCCTGCTCGCGTTGCGCGAGGCGGGCGGCTGGGCGGGGCTCGCCGACCGCACGGGCTGCGAACAGGCGCTGGCCCGTGCGCAGGCCCTCTACGAGCGGGGCCACTCGGACGCCGACCCCGAGTGGATGAGCTTCTACGGAGAGGCCGAACTGGAGGGTCTTGAGGCGCAGTGCTGGTCGACGCTGGGCGACTGGCCGCGGGCTTCACGGCACGCTCGGCGTGCCGCCCAGCTTCAGGATCCGCACTTCACGCGGAACATCGCGCTGTACACGGCGGAGCTGGCCGACGATCTCGCGCGCGGGGGGCGGCCCGACGAGGCGGCGACCGCGGGGATGCGGGTGCTTGATCTGTTGGACCTGGTGCAGTCGTCGCGGATTCAGACGATGTTGGCGGGGACTGCGCGGGTGTTGTTGCCTCATCGGCGGGCTTCGGGGGTTTCTACGTTTTTGGAGAGGCACTCCAGTCTGCCTCGGACGGCTGCGTAGTTTTTTACCTGCGGCCGGTGGGGGCTGGGCGCGCCCACGCGGCGGAGCCGCAAATCGAGACAGCCCCGCGCCCCTAAAAGCCTGCTCTTACGCGGCTAGATGTCCTAGGTCGTTCCAGCTCTCTATCGCCGGTTCGCCGTATGCCCAGCCCAGTACCGACAACGACGTCGGGTTGAGGCGTATCCGGGACGCGAAGTCGATCGGGAGGCCCAGCCAGCGGGCGCCGATCGAGCGGAGGATGTGGCCGTGGGCGAAGACCAGGACGTCGCGGTCCTCGGCGCGGGCCCAGGAGACGACCTCGTCCGCGCGGGCGGTCACTTCCGCGATGGTCTCCCCTTCAGGGACGCCGTCGCGCCAGATCAGCCAGCCCGGGCGCAGGGCCGCTATCTCCTGCGGGGTGAGGCCCTCGTAGGCGCCGTAGTCCCACTCCATGAGGGTGTCCCACTCGGTGGCGCGGTCGCCGAAGCCGGCGAGTTCGCAGGTCTCACGCGCGCGTGCCAGTGGACTGGTGCGGACTTCCACCCCGGGGAGGCCGTCCAGCGGGGAACGGTGCAGTCGCTCGCCGAGCACCTTGGCGCCGCGTCGGCCCTCTTCGAGGAGCGGGACGTCGGTCCTGCCGGTGTGCTTCCCGGACAGCGACCATGCCGTCTGTCCGTGCCGGGCCAGCAGGATGCGCGGTGCCATGGGGGACCTTTCCGGGAGATGACCAGAGGCGGGTCATTCCATCATCGCGCACCCTGGAGAAGGGCAACCCGGGGGGCGATCTCTGCGTCTTTGAGGTCCGGGGCACCCGAAACGGGGCGCCCGCATACGCCGTAAAGTGTCCCGACCGAACACCGGCGAGCCGGAGTACCGGGCACCGCACCAGGAGAGAAGGGGGAGGGCGATCGGATGCCGCAGACCGAGACACCAGGCATCGAGGCGGACCGGCGAAGCCGGCTGCGCTGGTGGACCGAGCTGCCGCTGATCCTCATGGTGTACGCCTCGTACTCGGCGGGCCGCCTGCTGGCCAGGGGCGACACGGCCAGCGCCGTGGACCACGGGCTGGCGATCCTGCGTATCGAGAAGTTCCTGCACATCAACGCCGAGCACCCGCTCAACCGGCTCTTCACGCGCGAGGCCTGGCTCGGCATCCCGGCCGACTTCTGGTACGCGTCGCTGCACTATCTGGTCACGCCCGCGATCCTGATCTGGCTGTTCCGGTCACGTGCACAGGTCTACCGGGCGGCCCGTACCTGGCTGATGACATCCACGTTCATCGGCCTGATCGGCTTCACCCTGCTCCCGACCTGCCCGCCCCGGCTCCTCTCCCCGGACTACGGCTTCGTCGACACGATGGCCAAGTACAGCTCGTACGGCTGGTGGGGCGGCGAGGCGAGCGCGCCGCGCGGCCTGGGCGGGATGACCAACCAGTACGCGGCGATGCCGAGCCTGCACTGCGGCTGGGCGCTGTGGTGCGGAGTGATGCTGTGGCGTTACGGCGGCACGCGGCTCACCAAGGTCCTCGGTGTCGCCTATCCGCTGCTGACGGCGATCGTGGTCATGGGCACCGCGAACCACTACCTCCTCGACGCGGTCGCGGGTGTGGTCGTGATGGGGCTCGGGTTCCTGCTGGCGCCGCAGGTCATGAAGGGCGCGGACCGGATCAGGGCGCGGTTCGCGGGGCGCGGCTCACTCGTCGCGGCCAGCTCCCGTGACGCCGCTCCGGGCGCCTCTCTCGGCACAGAAACCTCAATTGTCAGTGGTGGATGCCAGACTTCCCCGGGTGAACGAATTCCACGGCAGCGCGAGTCGCAGCTCGGTACCGGAGCCGAGCCGGGTGCCTCTCCCACGGACGCGGGGGACGGCGCTCCGGCACCGGCTCGCTGAGCTGCGCGGCCCGGACGTCCCGGCCAAGGCGCTGGACGCGCGCGCCCTGGCGGCCCTGGCCGCGAACCCGGGCTGCGAGCGGCGGGCCATCCTGGACGGCGCTGGGGTGAACAAGGCGGTGCTGGCCGACGCGCTCGGCTCGCCGTCCGCCTTCGGGCAGTCCCAGTTCGCCTTCATGCGGGGCAACGCGTTCGAGGCCCGGGTGAAGGCGGACGGCGGCGCGGAGCTGCTGCGGCTGGTGCACGAGAAGTTGGACGCGGGCGCCGAACCGCCGACCCGCGCGCATGTGCCCGAGCTGTCGGCGGTCGGCCCCGAGGGGCGTGCGGCGCGTACGGCGCTGGCGCTGCGCGAGGCGACCGAGGCCGCCGCCTGGACTCTCCTGGACCACCCGATGCTCGCCCTGGACGTGGCGGGCTCCCCCGCGTTCCTGGAGCCGGACGCGGTGGTCGTGCACCCGGACGGCAGTTGGACGGTCGTGGAGATCAAGTCCTTCCCGATGCTGGACGGTTCGGCGGACCCGGCGAAGGTCGGCGCGGCGGCCCGCCAGTCGGCGGTGTACGTGCTGGCCCTGGAGGAGGTCGCCGCCCGCCTCTCTCCGGTCCCCCGGGTGCACACGCGCGTGCTGCTCGTCTGCCCGAAGGACTTCTCCAACCTGCCCACCGCGTCCGCCGTCGACGTCCGCAAGCAGCGCGCGGTCACGGGACGCCAACTGGCCCGGCTCACCCGCATCGAGGACATCGCCGACACCCTCCCCGAGGGCACCTGTTTCGCCCCCGACCGCCCGGCCGCCGAGCTCACGGCCGCCGTCGAGTCGGTCCCGGCGGCCTACGCCCCCGAGTGCCTGGCCGCCTGTGAGCTGGCCTTCCACTGCCGCGACCGCTCCCGCGCGTCCGGCGCGGTCACCGCTCTGGGGCGTTCCCTGCGTGCCGAGTTGGGCGACCTGACCACGATCGGCGAGGTCCTGGCGGCGGCCCACGGCGAGTCCGGCGACCCGGACGACCCGGCGGTGGCGGCGCTGCGCAGAGCGGCCGAGTTGCGGGCCGAGGCGCTGGCGGGCGTGTCGGCGCCTGCCCCGGAGGGTGCCGTATGTCGCTGATCACCACCCTCGCCCGCCTGGAGGCCGTGAGTTCCGGCCGGGCCCAGCCCACCGCGACCGTCCGCCACCGGCACCTCTCCGAGCACCCGCTGGTCCTCGTGCCGCTCACCACCGCCGGTGAGGCCGGCGCGCCCCTCGGTGCGCTCGTCGGCACGGACCGGGACGCGCCGCGGCTCCTCGTCGTACCGCAGCCGCGCGACCGTGACCTCAGGTTCACGTTCCTGGCCGAACTCGCGGACGTGGTCCTGCCGTACATCGACACGTTCGCCGAGGACGTGGAGGCCGCCGAGCGCAACGAGACCGATCCGGAGACCGGCAAGCGGGTCAAGGTCGAGGTCGAACTGTGCGCGGACGCCCCGCAGTTGATCGTGCCGAGCCGCCCGGGCATCGAGCTGGTCCGGCTGCTCGGGCGCTCGATGCGCTTTCGCCGTACGGCCGAGCAGGACCCGGAGACCCCGCATCCCGCGCCCCCGCACGTGCCGTTGCTCGGGCGCTGGCTGACCCACTACGGGGAGCGGGCCCGGGTGCCCGGCTCCGCGCTGCTGCTCGCGCTCACCGAGGTGCTCGGCCGGCACTGGGCCACCGGTCAGTCCAGCCTGGAGGACCAGCACCTGGGCGCGCTGCTCGCCTGGATCGACCCGCCGGACGGCGTCTCCGGTGCCGAGGCCGCGCTCGAAGCGGAGCTGCGGCGGGACGCGCAGGGCCAGTTGGTGTGCCCGCCGGCCGGTCCGGCCACGGACCCGGCGTTCGACAACAAGCTGCTCGCCCCGGCCATCGAGCGCTACGACCGCGCGCGTACGGCCCTCGCCGCCGCCGAGGACGGCCTGGAGGCCGACGACCGGCTCGGTGAACTCACCGCCGCCGAGCGGGAGATCAGGGGCCTCGTCGAGAGCCGCACCCGGCCCACCTGGGACGCGGTGTGGCGCGGGCTTGACCTGCTGCGGGCGTTGCCGGAGGGCGCGCACACCGTCGACCGGTGGACGCGCGACCGCTGGTCGTTCACGGGCCACCGCGACCGGATCACCGCCGGTGAGCCCCCGCAGCCGCGCCGCGACGACGCGGTGACCGCGGCCAACAAGCTCGCCACGCGCGAGCGCGAACAGGCCCGGCTGGACGCCCAGGAGGCCCTGGACGACCCGCTGATGATGGCCGGGCGGCGGCTCGCCGGGGAGGCCTTCGCGGGCGAGGTCACGGATGTGGTGATGGCGTACAGCGAGGGAAGGAGTCCCCGTCCGCGCCCGCTGGTGACCGTGCGGACGGACGACCGGCCGCATCTCGGAGAGCGGGTGAAGGTGTTCCGGTCGCTGGGCGGCAAGCCGCAGTCGGCGGAGTTCGTGGGCCACGAGGAGGACGGCGCCCTCGTCGTCCTCCGGGTCGTCGACAAGATGGGCCGGGGCAAGGAGCCGGACGTCGGTTCCGTGCCGGAGAAGGGCGACCGGATCTGCTTCACGCTCTTCGAGCACGAGCAGCGGGGCGGGGCGAAACTGCCCGACCAGGAGGACACACCGTGGACGCACGGCGGCCCGCCCGGCGAGGAGATCGCCGTACAGGAGTCGGCGGACCCGGTGACCGAGGAGGACGTCCTGTGAGCGCGCACACGGCTTTCGACCCCGGTGCCGAGGCCGGCCGGGCCACCGACGCGATCCTGCGCGACACCCTGCACGGCACGGCGCGCGGAGTGGTCGTCGATTCCCCGCCCGGCGCCGGAAAGTCCACGCTCGTCGTCCGCGCGGCGCTCGAACTGGCCGACGCGGGGCGCCCGTTGATGGTGGTCGCGCAGACCAACGCCCAGGTCGACGACCTCGTCGTGCGGCTCGCCGAGCAGAACGGCGAGCTGCCCGTGGGCCGCCTCCACAGCAGTGACGCGGACCCGTACGACAAGGCGCTGGACGAGCTGCCGAACGTGCGGAAGTCGGCGAAGGCGGGTGAGCTTGCCGGGCTCCCGGTGGTCATCTCGACGGCGGCCAAGTGGGCGCACGTCAAGGTGGACGAGCCGTGGCGGCACGCGATCGTCGACGAGGCGTACCAGATGCGCTCGGACTCGTTGCTGGCCGTGGCCGGGCTGTTCGAGCGGGCGCTGTTCGTGGGCGACCCGGGGCAGTTGGACCCGTTCGCGATCGTCGGCGCGGAGCAGTGGGCGGGCCTGTCGTACGACCCCTCGGCCTCGGCGGTGACGACCCTGCTCGCGCACAACCCCGAACTGCCGCAGCACCGCCTGCCGGTGTCCTGGCGCCTCCCGGCCTCGGCGGCACCCCTGGTCTCGAACGCGTTCTACCCGTACACCCGTTTCCGCAGCGGCACGGACCACGGCGACCGGCGGCTCAACTTCGGTGTCCCGTCGGACGGTTCGGGCCCGGACCGGGTGATCGACGAGGCCGCCCAGTCGGGCTGGGGCCTGCTGGAACTCCCGGCCCGCCACACCCCCCGCACAGACCCGGAGGCGGTGCGCACGGTGGCGACGGTCGTACGACGGCTGCTGGACCGGGGCGGCGCGGCCACGTCGGAGCGCGCGCCCGACCCCACCCCCCTGACCGCCGACCGGATCGCGGTCGGCACCGCGCACCGGGACCAGGCGGCGGCGGTCCGCGCGGCGCTGACGGAACTGGGCGTCACGGACGTCACCGTGGACACGGCGAACCGGCTCCAGGGCCGGGAGTTCGACGTCACGGTCGTCCTCCATCCCCTCTCCGGCCGCCCCGACGCCACCGCCTTCCACCTGGAGACGGGCCGCCTGTGCGTCCTCGCCTCCCGCCACCGGCACGCCTGCATCGTGGTCTGCCGGGCCGGGGTGAGCGAACTCCTGGACGACCACCCGTCGACGGAGCCGGTGCAGCTGGGGGTCACGGTGAAGTTCCCGGACGGGTGGGAGGCGAATCACGCGGTGCTGGCGCATCTCGCGGAGCACCGGGTGGTGTGGAGACCGTGAACCGGCGTTCCGGCGCCGGGCCGGCGGGCGCCCGGACGCCTGCCCGCCGGACGGAGTCCGGCACGCCGCCGGAGGCGGCCAATGGACACAGCCCGGACGGGTGGGAGGCGAACCACGCCGTGCTGGCGCATCTCGCGGAGCACCGGGTGGTGTGGAGACCGTGAACCGGCGTTCCGGCGCCGGGCCGGCGGGCGCCCGGACGCCTGCCCGCCGGACGGAGTCCGGCACGCCGCCGGAGGCGGCCAATGGACACAGCCCGGACGGGTGGGAGGCGAACCACGCCGTGCTGGCGCATCTCGCGGAGCACCGGGTGGTGTGGAGACCCTGACGGCTGGGAAGCCCCTTTCAGGCGCCGGATCCCGTGCCTCGGTGGTATGCCCGGGGCCTCTTGCGCGGTCGGGAGACAATGGACGGTGGTCCGGCTCGTGAGGCGGGTCATCCATGACGTACGAGGAGGAGAAGACATGGCGGAGCACACGCCGCGTCGCAACGAATCGCGGCTACGCCCCGCGCCCCTGCTCTTCGAGCCCGCGCAGGCGGCCGAGGATCCGGAGCACTTCTTCGACCTGGAGTCGATGGACGATCCCCGCGCGCTGCTGGCGCGGGCGACGGAGCTGACGCACGCGTTCCGCGCCGCGACGGACCGCGCGGTGGAGTTCCAGGCGATCGCGGCGGCTCAGCTCGCCGACCCGCGCCGGTTCGACCGGCTGACGCCGGCGGACATCGCCGAGCGGGCCGGGTGGACCGAGGACTACGCGAAGAAGATGGTCGAGTTCGGGCGGGATCTGCTGCGCGGCACCGAGGGGCGGGACAGCGGGGCCGTCGACCCGGTGTGACCTGTGGGGCAAGAGCACGGGCAAGAGCGCTCTTGGCATATGCCCGGCGGGCAAGATACTCCCTCCCGCCCCCTCCTGTCCCGATTTCGGACAACTCTCGGAGAGCGCGCGCTCACGGCCGGTAGATCTGTTCGCCATGAGCCGCACACCGGACGACCCCTTCGCCGACCGCTTCGACATCTCGGACGTGACCCCGGACGGTGCCGCCTGGCTCGCCTCGGCAGGAACGTATCCGCGGAGCACGCTCGCCCTGTGGCGGGAGCGGCCGGACGCCCCGGTCGTCCTGCCCTGCGGCTCCGCCTTCGACGTGGTGACCGCTCCGGCGATCTTCGGCCGCCGTATGGTCGACCGCTTATGGGACGAGGGCCCCGGCTCCGGGCCGGTCGCGACGTACCGGGGCCGGATGCTCCTGTTCGCCACCCCCGGGACGGCTCAGCGGCTGCCCTCGCTGCTGGGCTGGGAGGAGTGGGGCACGGATGCCGCGGAGCGTGGCCGTACGGAGTCCGTCCCGCCGCTGCTGTGCCACGGCAAGGGCGACGCGGTGACCGTCCCGGCGCTGGTCGGCGCGGCCGATCCGGCGCCGTTCGACTCTCGCTGGCTGGTCGCTCCCGACACGCGTCGGCCCTGGCTCCCCGGCGCGGAAATCCTGCTCTGGGCGGCCGTGCGCGCCGCCCGCGCGACCGTGCGCATATCGATTTTTCCTCCCCGGGATCAGGATGCTAAGGTCTACGACGTCAGCAGGCGCCGCTAGCTCAGTTGGTTAGAGCAGCTGACTCTTAATCAGCGGGTCCGGGGTTCGAGTCCCTGGCGGCGCACCTGTGAAGGGCCCCTCGCGAGAGCGAGGGGCCCTTTGACGTACCCGGCATTCAGGGGCTGTCCCCCGGCGTGATGCTCACCGTCCACGCCCCCGAGTCCGTCCGCCCTTCCACCGCCACCCGTACGTCGTCGCCGGGCACGGTGAAGGTCTCGCCGAGGGCGACCGGGGCGTCGGCGAGGGGTGGGTAGACCGAGGTCTCCCAGCAGGCCTCGGTGCGGGGGTGGGCGTCGACGACCTCGATCGGGCCGTTTCCGGAGGCCGCGCCGTCGCGTACCCGGTAGACGAGGATGCCCTGTTTGCAGGCCGTGCTGTCGTTGCCGACGGGGCTGCGGGCCTCGAAGGCCAGCGCGCTGTCGGTGCCGGTGCGCACCACGGCCAGCTTGACGCCGAGGCCGAGTCCGAACGCGGGCGATCCGGCGTTGCCGGCCGTCGGCGGCTCGGCGGCGAGCGGTTCCAGGGTCAGCCGGGTCGGCCCGGCCCCTCGTACGCACACCACCTGGCGCGGATCCAGCCAGCCCAGCTTCCACTTGTGCCAGGCGAACAGGTCGGGGGCCAGGCCGAATTGACTGCCCATCAGATCCCAGTCGCCGACATACGTGTCCCAGTCGCCCTTGCCGTCCACCGGCCGGTGGTAGAGGTCGGGCAGGTCGAAGACATGGCCCGTCTCGTGGGCGAGGACGAGCCGGTCCGGCGGGTGCTTCTCGAACACCGTGACGACCCGCCGGATGTCCGTGCCGTCGGCCCGCAGCGGGGTGTCCAGGTTGACGACCTTCGTCGCGTCCGAGTCCACCCCGGGCGCGTCCGGATCGGCCACGAAGTAGACGACGTCGTAGCGGGAGAAGTCGACCTCGGGGTCGGCGGCGGCGAGTGCGTCGCGGAGGTACGCGGCGCGGTTCACCGGGTTCCAGTCGCGTTGTATGGCGTACGACGTCGACGGCTTCGGCATGCGGATCCACGTCCGCAGTGGGTGCGGGCGGAGCGTGAATCTGCCGTAGGAGGCGCGTTCGTAGAAGCGGGTGGTGGCCGGGAAGTGGTCGGCGGCCAGTTCGGCGGG
This sequence comes from Streptomyces sp. NPDC050548, assembly GCF_044457385.1. Lineage (NCBI taxonomy): Bacteria > Bacillati > Actinomycetota > Actinomycetes > Kitasatosporales > Streptomycetaceae > Streptomyces > Streptomyces sp. NPDC050548. Next base: position 225,830 of record NZ_JBITGV010000006.1, on the reverse strand, counting down.
GGTGGTGCGCGGGGTCGCGTCGGGGAACGAGAGGAAGATCATCACCGCGTCGAGCGGGCGGACCGGGCGCGGGTAGGCGGCGTTCCAGGTGTCCAGGCCCTCGGAGTGGTGGGCGTCGGTGCGCTTGAGGGCACAGGGGGTGGACGAGAAGGGCTCGGCGACCGACTGGCTGGACATGATGGAGGTCGCGGCGAGCGCGGACATCGTGGTGAACACGGCCGCGGTGCTGCGCAGCCGGGGGCGCGTCCGCCACTGGCCGAGCCCCTTGAGCGCCGTACGGGAGAGCCCCTTGAGGGGGAGCTGACACGGCACGTTGGACCTCCGGGAGCGGTTCGCGGGACACCGACACCCAGCCTGTGATGGTTTGTTGGGGTATGCCTCGTTTATCTGCACCAGATGAGTGAGAGGGACGCCTGGGACGGCTGAGACACGCCCGGGCCGACATCCGGAAACACTCACGGAACGTCACATGTGGTCGGCCATTTGGCGAACCCGTCCAGGTGCGGGCGGAATCGATCTGCCGGAACGGGCCGTTGTTCCGGGACACTGGAGAGTGGCTGGAAGGGCCGGGGGCCACCCTCTATGATCGGCACACTTTCCTGCACGGACACGGCACGGCGGCCCCCTACCCGGTCGGCCATCCCGACGAGACCCATCCGAAGATCGAGTGCACTGCGGGAGCGAGCGGTGAGCGGAACGTCCGAAGGGCCGGCACCCGCGGCAGACCTCATCCGGCCGGCCGTAACAGAGAGTAAGGGCGAGGCATCGCCTCGTATGAGTCTTCCCGCCGACGGTCGGCTCGGGTCCGCCTTCTCCGCGTCCCCCCTCGCCATGGCCGTCGTGGACCGCGACGGGCTGGTGGTGAGCGCCAACGACACGTTCGGCGCGCTGCTCGGCAAGGGCGGTGCGGCCCTTGCCGGGCTGGTCGCGGCCGATCTGGTGGATCTGAGGTCGGACGCCCGCACCTGGCACGCCTACCGCGAGGTGCTGCGCGGCCGGCAGGCCAAGTTGAGCCGCACCCGCCGGGTGAAGCACCCCGACGGGCACTCCCTGTGGGTGCAGGTGACCGCGGCGCCGCTGCCGGCCGCCGAGCACGGGGTGCTGCTGTCACTCACCGACATCAGCGACCGCCGTGAACTCCAGGCGCGGCTACGGCACTTGGAGATGCACGACCCGGTGACCCGGCTGCCCAACCGCACCCTGTTCTTCGAGCGGCTCTCGGCCGCGCTGGACGCGGAGTCGTACGAGCAGGGCGGCACCGGGCGGATCGGCCTGTGCTATCTGGACCTGGACGGCTTCAAGGCGGTCAACGACACCCTCGGCCACCGGGTCGGCGACCGGCTGCTGGCCGCCGTGGCGGAGCGGCTGACGCGGTGCGCGGACGAGGCGGGCCTTGCCCGGGCCACCGCTCCGCTGGTGGCCCGGCTGGGCGGGGACGAGTTCGCGCTGCTCGTCGAGGACTCGACCGGCACCGACCAACTGGCCGATCTCGCCGAGTCGGTGCTCAAGGCGCTGCAGGCGCCGTTCAACCTGTCCGGGCAGCGGCTGTCGCTGTCGGCGTCGATCGGCGTGGTGGAGCGGCAGGCGGCCGGTACGACGGCCACCGGTCTGATGCAGGCCGCCGACACCACGCTGTACTGGGCGAAGGCGGACGGCAAGTCCCGCTGGACGCTGTTCGATCCGGAGCGCAACGCGCACCGCATGACCCGCCAGGCGCTGGCCTCCACCCTCCGTCCGGCGATCGAGCGGGGTGAATTCACCCTGGAGTACCAGCCGTTGGTGGGCATGGAGAACGGACGGCTGCGCGGGGTCGAGGCGTTGGTGCGCTGGAACCACCCGCAGTTCGGCATGCTGACGCCGAATCGGTTCATCGGACTGGCCGAGGAGGACGGCTCGATCGTGCAGCTCGGCCGCTGGGTCCTGGTCACCGCCTGCCGCCAGGCCCGCCGCTGGCAGCTCGACCACCCGGACGAGCCGCCGATCTTCGTGAGCGTCAATGTGGCCGTACGGCAGGTGTGGGACTCGGACCTGGTCGCGGATGTGGCGGAGGTCCTGGCCGAGACCGGACTCGCCCCGCATCTGCTGCAGTTGGAGCTGACCGAGTCGGCGGTGATGGGCTCGGCGGGCCGACCGCTCCAGGCCCTCCAGGCGCTGAGCGACATGGGCGTGCACATCGCCATCGACGACTTCGGCACGGGCTACTCGAACCTGGCGTACCTGAGCCGACTGCCCGTCTCCGTCCTGAAGCTGGACGGCTCCTTCGTGCGGGGCTTCCAGTACGAGGGGGAGGGCGTCCCGCCGAACCCGGCCGACGAGGTCATCGTCGAGGCGATGATCCAACTCGCCCACCGGCTGGGCCTGTCGGTGACCGCCGAGTGCGTGGAGACCTTGTCACAGGCGTCCCGGCTGCGCAGGATCGGCTGCGACACCGGGCAGGGGTGGCTCTACTCCCGCCCGGTGGCGCCGGATCGTATCTCCGAGTTGCTGGGCACGAAGGCCTGTAATCAGGCGTCCTGACCGACCGTCAACTCGTAGGCGTCGGCGATCAGTTCGTACGAGCGCAGCCGCAGGTCGGCGTTGTGGGCGTGGGACGTGAGCATCAACTCGTCGGCGCCCGTGCGCTTCTGGAGGTCGTCGAGGCCGGAGCGGACCTCGTCGACCGTGCCGTGGATGACGTTGGCGTTCCAGGAGGTGATGAACTCCCGCTCCATGGGGCTGAATTCGTACGCCTCGGCCTCCTCAGGGGTGGGCACGAGTCCCGGGCGGCCGGTGCGCAGCCGGACCATGTTGAGGGCGGCGGCCAGCACCTGGCGGCGGGCCTCCTTCTCGTCGTCGGTGGCGAGGGCGGAGACACCGATCAGGGCGTACGGCGCGTCCAGCACCGCGCTCGGCCGGAACGACTCGCGGTAGAGGTCGAGGGCCGGGACCGTGTTCTGCGCCGAGAAGTGGTGGGCGAAGGCGAAGGGCAGGCCGAGCATGCCGGCCAGCCGGGCGCTGAAGCCGGAGGAGCCGAGCAGCCAGATCGGGGGGCGGTGCGGGGACTGCACGCCGCCGGGCGAGGTGGCCTGGATCGGGCCGGGGACCGCGTGGATACGGGCGTAGGGGTGGCCGCTCGGGAAGTCGTCGTCCAGGAAGCGGGTGAGTTCGGCGAGTTGCTCGGGGAAGTCGTCGGCGCCCTCGTTGAGGCGCTCGGTGCGGCGGAGGGCGGCGGCGGTGGCGCCGTCGGTGCCGGGGGCGCGGCCGAGGCCGAGGTCGACGCGGTTGGGGGCGAGCGCCTCCAGGGTGCCGAACTGTTCCGCGATGACGAGCGGGGCGTGGTTCGGGAGCATGACACCGCCCGAGCCGAGGCGGATGCGGTCCGTGTGGGCGGCGAGGTGGGCCAGGATCACGGCGGGCGAGGAGGAGGCGACACCCGGCATCGAGTGGTGCTCGGCGACCCAGTAGCGGTGGAAGCCGCGGGCCTCGGCGAGCTTCGCGATGCGCACGCTGGTACGGAGCGCGTCGGTGGCGGTGCGGCCGGCGCCCACGGTCACCAGGTCCAGTACGGAGAGGGGGACGGGGGCGGTGCCCCGCGCCGTACCCCGGATCTCGTCGGTCGCGCTCCGGACCTCGTCGTCTGCCGCCACGGTGGGTGCCTCCTGTTGTGAGCTGTGCGGTGTCTGGTCGGACTAACAGGAGGCTGTCTCCGCTTTATTCCCCGGGGCGTGCCCCCTGCGCGGCACCAGGAGAACTCCGGCCGCGACCGCGAGCAGGACCACTGGGAGCGCCATCGCCAGATGGAGACCGGCCAGGGGTGACGAACCGACCGTCATCAGGGCCGCCGTGGCCGCCGCCCCCAGGACCGAACCCAGTTGCCGGACCGTGTTGTTGACGCCCGAGGCCGCTCCGGCCAGGTGGGGCGGGACACCCCGCATGGCCTCGGTCGACAGCGGGGCGATCATGCAGCCGGTGCCGAGGCCCATGAGCATCAGGGGCAAGGTGAGGGTCAGGGCGTGGGCGCCGGGGTTCGCCAGGAGGAGGGCCGCGGTGAGGCCGGTGGCGAAGGACAGGAGCCCGGCGAGCAGGACGCGACGGCCGCCGATCCGGTCGCTGAGGCGGCCCGCGTACGGCGAGACGAGCAGGGAGACCAGTGGGGACGGGGCCAGGGCGAGGCCGGCGTGGATCGCGCTGAGGCCGAGCTGCTGCTGGAGGAAGAGGCTCAGCGGGAGGACCGCGCCGATCAGGGCGGCGCCGATCGCGCCCATCAAGGTGGTCATGACGGTGAAGCCGCGGTCGGTGAACAGGGCGAAGGGGATGAGGGGTTCGGCGTCCTGGCGGCGGGCCTGATGACGGAGGAAGAGGGCGCCGAGGGCCAGGGAGCAGGCGGCGAGGGTCCAGATCCCGGGGTTCCAGGAGTAACGGTCGCCTTCCATCAGGGCGAAGGTGAGCCCGGTCAGCGCGGTGCCGGAGAGCAGGACGCCGGGGAGGTCGAGGCGGTGGGCGCGGCCGGTGCGCAGGTCGGGCACCCAGCGGAAGGTCAGCACGAGGACCAGCAGGCCGACGGGGATGTTGACGAAGAACACCCAGCGCCAGCCGACCGTGCTGACGATCAGGCCGCCGAGAGTGGGGCCGGAGAGGGTGGCCACGCCGGCGACCGAGCCCCAGATCCCGAGGGCGGTACCGCGCCGGGCGGCGGGGAAGGTGGCGACGATCAGCGCCATGGTCTGCGGGGTGAGCAGGGCCGCGCCGAGCCCTTGTACGACCCGGGCCGCGATGAGCGTCGTAGGCCCGGCGGCCAGGCCGCAGGCCGCGCTGGCCAGGGTGAACAGGGCGGTTCCGGCGGCGAACAGGGTGCGCTGGCCCTTCATGTCACCGAGCCGGGCCGAGGTCACCAGGAGGGCGGCGAGGACGAGGGTGTAGCCGCTGACCATCCACATCACCTGGTCGAGGCCCGCGTGCAGGGAGCGCATCACGTCGGGGATCGCGATGTTGACGATGGTCATGTCGAGGAGGGTCATGAAGAACCCGAGGGAGAGCGTGGCCAGGACGGCCCAGGGGTTTCCGCGCAGCTTCGGCGTGCCTGTCGTCGTCGTGCCTGTCGTCGTCGTGCCTGTCGTCGTCGTGCCTGTCGTCCGTGTCATCCGTGTCATGACGAGAAACATATACATCAGATCTAGATGCATCAAGATGAGATGCATCTCTTTCTGATATACCTGTGGTCATGAACGTCGACGATCTGTTCCTGCTGGGCGTCCGCCTTCAGAAGATCGCGGAGTCCGCCATCCCGGCCGAGGGCATCGGCGACCACCCCACCAGTACGCGTACGGTCCTGATCGTCGCCGCCGACATCAGGGACCACCCCGGCACCACGGTCACCGAGGTCGCCCGGCGCACCGGACTCGTACAGAGCCAGGTCTCCAACTGCGTGGCCCGGCTGCGCTCCGCCGACGCGCTGGTCACCGAGCCCGACCCGGCGGACGGCCGCCGCACCCTGCTGCACACCAGCCCCGAGCCGTCCCCGCGCATGGCGGCGGTCCGCGAGGCCCCGATCGCCCCGGCGCTCGCCGCCGCCACCGCCGACCCCGGCGAGGCGCTGGCCCTCCTTGAACGGCTGAACGCGCTGCTGAAGCCGACCGACTGAACACCCGAGTCCCGTACGGCGGTCCGTACGGGCGTCCGTGTTGACGAAGGTGGGTTCGAGTGCGAGCGTGGGCGATCCGCGCATGTCAGACAGCCGCGCCCCGGTTGTCCTCCGCGAGAAACGGCTCCGCATGACCGCAACTCCCGCCGCCCTGCCCACCCTTCTCGTCCTGGACGCCGACCCGCTCCCCCGCCTCGGAAAGCTCACCGGCCGCGTGCGGGTGCAGCACGCCGACGCGTCGACACTCGCGGAGCAACTGCCGTCCGCCGACGTCCTGTTGGTGTGGGACTTCACCTCCCGGGCGGTGCGCTCTGCCTGGCCGGGTGAGGGCCCGAGACCGGGCTGGGTGCACACCGCCAGCGCGGGCGTGGACCATCTGATGTGCCCCGAACTCGCCGACTCCGACACGGTGGTGACGAACGCACGCGGGATCTTCGACGATCCGATCGCCGAGTACGTCGCCGCCCTCGTCCTCGCGATGGCCAAGGACCTGCCGAGGACACTGGACCTCCAGCGCGCGCGGACCTGGCGGCACCGCGAGGCACAGCGGGTGGCCGGGACCCGGGCCTGCGTGGTGGGCTCCGGGCCGATCGGGCGGGCGATCGTCCGCGTTCTCAAGGCACTTGGCGTGACGACCGCACTCGTGGGCCGCACCCCGCGCACCGGGATCCACGGCCCCGGCGAACTCGACCGCCTGATGGCCCGCGCCGACTGGGTGATCTCGGCGGCCCCGCTCACCGACGAGACGCGGGGCATGTTCGACGCCCGCCGGTTCGGCTGTATGCAGCCCTCGGCCCGTTTCATCAACGTGGGACGCGGACAGCTCGTCGTGGAGGACGCGCTCGCGGAGGCGCTCACCAAGCACTGGATCGCGGGCGCCGCACTGGACGTCTTCGAGACCGAACCCCTCACCTCCGACAGCCCGTTGTGGCAGGTTCCGGGGCTGATCGTCTCCCCCCACATGAGCGGCGACACCGTCGGCCGACTGGACGAACTCGGCGCGCAGTTCGTGGAGTTGTACGAGCGCTGGGCGGCCGGCAAGCCGCTGCGGAACGTGGTCGACAAGAAGCGCGGGTACGTACCGGGTCACTGAACTCCCCACTCTGGAGGGCCGGATGACGACCGAACTCACCGAGCTGACCGCCGTGGAACTCCTGGACGGCTACCGCAGAGGGGAGTTCAGCCCCGTGGAGGCGACCCGCGCGACCCTGGAGCGGGCCGAGGAGATCCAGCCCGCCGTGAACGCGTTCGTACGACTGGACGCGGAGGGCGCGTTGGCGCGGGCGGCCGAGTCGGCGGAGCGCTGGCGGCGCGGCGAGCCGTCCGGGCTGGTGGACGGGGTGCCGGTCACGGTGAAGGACATCCTGCTGCAGCGCGGCGCCCCGACCCTGCGCGGCTCCAGGACCGTTGCGGAGCAGGGCAGTTGGGACGAGGACGCGCCCTCGGTGGCCCGGCTCCGCGAACACGGCGCCGTGTTCATCGGGAAGACGACGACGCCGGAATTCGGCTGGAAGGGAGTGACGGACTCCCCGCTGTCGGGCGTCACCCGCAACCCGCACGACCCCTCCCGCACGGCCGGCGGTTCAAGTGGCGGCAGCGCGGCGGCCGTTGCCCTCGGCGCGGGCCCGCTGTCACTGGGCACGGACGGCGGCGGCAGCGTCCGTATCCCCGCGTCCTTCTGCGGGATCTTCGGACTGAAGCCGACGTACGGCAGGGTGCCGCTGTATCCGGCGAGCGCGTTCGGCACGCTGTCGCACGTCGGCCCGATGACCAGGGACGCGGCGGACGCGGCGCTGCTGCTGGACGTGATCGGCGTCCCGGACGCCCGCGACTGGTCGTGCCTGGACCGCCCGCCGGGATCCTTCACGGAGGCGCTCGCGCACGGCATACAGCGCCTGCGGATCGCGTACTCCCCCTCCCTCGGCGGCCAGGTCGCGGTGCGTCCGGCGGTCGCGGCGGCGGTACGGCGGGGCGTGGAGCGGCTGGCCGCACTCGGCGCGTACGTCGAGGAGACCGACCCCGACCTCACGGACCCGGTCGACGCCTTCCACACCCTGTGGTTCAGCGGGGCGGCCCGCGGGACCCAGAAACTCGCCCCGCGGCAACGGAAGTTGCTCGACCCCGGACTGCGGGAGATCTGCGCCGCAGGGGCGGGCATCTCCGCGCTGGACCACCTGGCGGCAGTGGACGTCCGCGCGGAACTCGGCCGCCGCATGGGCCTGTTCCACGAGCGCTACGACCTCCTCGTCACGCCCACCCTCCCCATCACCGCGTTCGAGGCGGGAGTCGAGGTCCCGAAGGGCTCCGGGCACCGCCGCTGGACCGGCTGGACCCCGTTCACATACCCCTTCAACATGACCCAGCAGCCCGCCGCCACCGTCCCCGTGGGCAGCGACGGGGACGGGCTGCCGATCGGGATGCAGATCGTGGCGGCCCGGCACCGGGACGACCTGGTGCTGCGGGCGGCGCACGCGCTGTTCGGAATCCGGGGCGCATAACCCGTTTGCGATCGGGTAGCCGCGCGCCCATGGCTCCACCACATGGGAACGACAGACACACACCCGGTCACCCGCCGGGCCACACCCGTCGGGCACTGCTCGCCGGGGTGGCGGCGGCCGGCGCGCTGGGCGCGGCCGGCTGCAGCCGCGTGGCCACCGCGTCGACCGGCAACGGCGGCGATCTGCTCGACCGGCTGAAGGCGCAGGGCGTCGTACGGCTGGGCATAGCGGGTGAGATCCCGTTCGGGTACATCGACAAGGACGGCCGACTGACCGGTGAGGCACCGCAGTTGGCGAAAGCAATCTTCAAGCGGCTCGGCGTCGGCAGGGTGCAGCCCGTGCCCACCGAGTTCGGCTCGCTCATCCCGGGGCTGAACTCGCAGCAGTTCGACGTCGTGGCCGCCGGGATGTATGTGACCCCGGAACGCTGTGAGCAGGTCATCTTCGCCGACCCGGACTACCAGGTGCTCGACTCCTTCGTCGTCCGCAAGGGCAATCCGAAGGGGCTGTACGACTACAAGGACGTCGTCGCGAAGAAGGCGAGGTTCGCCACCGGCACCGGGTACGCGCAGATCCAGCACGCCGTCGACGCCGGGTACAAGCAGGGCGACATCCTGATCGTGCCGGACCAGGTCGCCGGGCTGAACGCCGTAGAAGCGGGGCGAGTCGACGTCTTCGCCGGTACGGCGCTCACCACCCGCGCGGTCGTGGAGAAGTCGGCGAAGGCGGAGTCGACGCGGCCCTTCGCACCGCTCGTCGACGGGAAACCGCGGATCGACGGGGGCGCGTTCGCGTTCCGGCCGACCGAGACGAAACTGCGCGACGCCTTCAACGTCGAGCTGCACAGGCTCAAGAAGAGCGGGGAGCTGTTCCGCATCCTGCGGCCCTTCGGGTTCACCAGGGCCGAGATGACGGACCTCACCGCGAAGGAGCTCTGCGGCGCATGACCTCAGGACTCTGGGAACTCGTCCTCAAGGGGATCTGGACCACGGTCCAACTCCTCGTCCTCAGCGCGCTGTTGGCGACGGCCGTGTCGTTCGTCGTCGGCGTCGCCCGCACCCACCGGCTGTGGATCGTCCGCTTCCTCGCCGGTTTCTACACCGAGGTGTTCCGCGGCACCTCCGCCCTCGTCATGATCTTCTGGGTGTTCTTCGTCCTGCCGGTCGCCTTCGGCTGGCAGCTCGTCCCGCTGTGGGCGGGCACCCTCGCACTCGGGCTGACCTACGGCGCGTACGGCTCGGAGATCGTGCGCGGCGCGCTCGGCGCGGTCGACCCGGCGCAGCAGGAGGGCGGGGTCGCGCTGAGCTTCACGCCCTGGCAGCGGATGCGGCTGATCCTGCTGCCGCAGGCGGTGCCGGAGATGATCCCGCCCTTCTGCAACCTGCTGATCGAACTGCTCAAGGGCACCGCCCTGGTGTCCGTCATGGGCATGGGCGATCTCACCTTCAGCGCCAACCTGGTGCGGCTCGCGCTGCAGCAGAGCGCGGAGATCTACACGTACATCCTGCTGATCTACTTCGTGATCGCCTTCACGCTCACCCGGCTGATGCGCGGCCTGGAGAAGCGGCTGAAGGCCGGGATCGGCAAGGCGCCCGGCAACGAGAAGACCGCGCGTGAACTGAAGCGCGCCCAGACCACAGGGGTCGGAGGCCGGGTCGCATGAACTGGGACTGGAACGCCGTACGCGACTTCATGCCGTACTTCTGGGACGGTCTGGCCGTCAGTCTTCAGGCCCTGCTCCTCGGGTCGCTGATCTCGTTCGGGCTCGGGCTGGTGTGGGCGCTGCTGATGCGGGCGCCAACTCGCTGGGTGCGCTGGCCCGTTGGGATCGTCACCGAGTTCGTGCGGGACACCCCGCTCCTGGTGCAGCTGTTCTTCCTCTTCTACGTGCTGCCGGAGTGGGGGCTGACCTTCTCCGCGCTGACCACCGGTGTCCTCGCGATCGGACTGCACTACTCGACGTACACGATGCAGGTCTACCGCGCCGGCATCGAGGCGGTGCCCGTCGGCCAGTGGGAGGCCGCGACCGCGTTGAACCTGCCGGTGCGGCGGACCTGGACGGCCGTGATCCTGCCGCAGGCGATCCGCCGCGTGGTCCCGGCGCTGGGCAACTACGTGATCGCGATGCTCAAGGACACCCCGATCCTGATGGCGATCACCGTGCTGGAACTGCTGGGACAGGCCCGGCTCTTCTCCCAGCAGCACTTCCAGTTCACCGAGCCCATCACCGTGATCGGGGTGGCCTTCGTCCTCATCTCCTATCCCGCCTCCCTGCTGATCCGAGCCCTGGAGCGACGCCTTGTCCGCTGACACGCCCCTCATGAACGATCCCGACGCCCACGCCAACCCGCCGGTCGACGGCAGCGAGCTGATCCGCCTCGACCACGTCACCAAGCGCTTCGGGTCCAACACCGTCCTCGACGACCTCGACTTCTCCGTCGAGTCCGGCAAGCACGTCACGCTCATCGGGCCCTCCGGATCGGGCAAGACGACGATCCTGCGGCTGCTGATGACCCTGACGAAGCCGGACGAGGGGACGATCACCGTCGACGGGGAACAGCTCTTCCCCGCGCCCGAGAAGCGGGTCCGCGAGATCCGCAAGAAGATCGGGATGGTCTTCCAGCAGTTCAATCTGTTCCCGAACATGACCGTTCTGCGCAACATCACCGAGGCACCGGTCACCGTGCTGGGCATGCCCAAGGACGAAGCGGAAGCGCGCGCACTGGAGCTGCTGGACCTGGTCGGCCTCGCCGACAAGGCCGGCGCCCGCCCGACCCGGCTGTCCGGCGGCCAGCAGCAGCGCGTCGCGATCGCGCGGGCGCTGGCGATGCGCCCGCAGGTGCTGCTGCTCGACGAGGTGACCTCCGCGCTGGACCCGGAGCTGGTCGCGGGCGTGCTCGACGTGCTCCGGGACATCGCCCGCACCACGGACATCACCATGCTCTGTGTGACCCACGAGATGAATTTCGCCCGGGACATCTCGGACCAGGTCCTGATGTTCGACGCGGGCAAGGTCATCGAATCGGGCCCGCCGGAGCGGATCTTCGGCGATCCGGAACACCGGCGGACCCGGGAATTTCTCGGCGCGATTCTTTGACGTTTGTTCAACTACGCCAAGTGAACAACCGAACACCCAAGGTCTACGCCACGTGGCATGTCGTAGGCATATGCCAATGGTCCCGCGTCCCAGTTGGGAGGGCATGAGCAGGGCCACAATCTCGCCAACAGCCGCTCCACATCGGCCGTTTGACAGCTATCGTGGAGAGGATTCGCTGTCCGGTATCACGGCCCAAAAAGCGAGCGCAGGGAGAAACACCGTGGCGCTGATGCACGAGCCGACCGCTCCCTACCACTCGGTACAGGACGCACTGCGCATCCTGGAGACCGTCGCGGGACACACCACCGGCGTCACCGACACCGAACTGGCCCGCCGCACCGGCCTCGGCGTCGAGCGCCTGACCATACTGCTGCGGACCCTGCGCCGCGAGGGCTACGTCGAGCAGCTCACCGACGGCGCGTACGTCACCGGCGAGGCCCTGGGCCGGCTCGGCTCCGCGGCCGGCCGCGACCATGCGGTGCGCGCGCAGATCCAGCGAACCCTGGACCGGCTGCGCGACTCCCTGGGCGCGGCGGTCTACGTCAGCCGGTACGTCGACGGCGAGATCACGATCACCCAGTACGCGGCCGGACCCACCACCCCGGCGGTCAACGAGTGGGTCGACTTCCGCTTCTCCGCGCACGCCACCGCACTCGGCAAGAGCCTCCTGGGCCAGCTCGACCACAACGGCCGCCGCGACCATCTCTCCCGCCACAAGATGGCCCGCCTCACCTCGCGCACCATCACCAGCGACAAGCTGCTCCTCTCCCGCCTGGAGACCCAGCCGCCGACCGTCCCCCACCTCGACCTCCAGGAGTACGCGGTGGGCACGGTCTGCGCGGCCGTCCCGATCACGGCCGGCTCCTCGGTGGGCTGCCTGGCCCTGTCCCTCCCGGTCGAACACGCCCACCGCCTCCGCCAGGCGGCGGACACCCTGAACCGCGAAGCGGGTCCGGTCCTGCTGTCCCTCGCGATCTAGCAGCTGACCCGGACCTGGTCCGGAGCACCCCTCCGGACCAGGTAGTATTTTCTCGTCGCCCTCCGCGAGACTCAGATCCAGCGGAAGGCGTGAGTCATGCGCCGCTAGCTCAGTTGGTTAGAGCAGCTGACTCTTAATCAGCGGGTCCGGGGTTCGAGTCCCTGGCGGCGCACAGGTGAAGGGCCTCTCGTTCCGACGAGGGGCCCTTCGGCATCCTCCGGAGTCAGCCGTCGATAGGCCCCCTCCCCCGGTGGCCGCCACCACACCGGATCGGCGCACCGGATCCCCTCCCGCCGCAGCCCCGCGCGGTGGATCTTGTTGGTCGCCGTGACCGGCATCCGCCGTACCACCCGTACGAAGCGGGGTGCCATCTTTGTCCCCAAGTCCGGCTGGGCGAGCAGGAATTCGGCGAAGGCGAGGGGGTCGAAGTGACCGGCGACCGTGGCCATGACCTGGTCGCCGGTCACCGGGTCCGGTACCGCGTACACCGCCACGGCGTCGGCGCCCTCGTAGCGGGCGAGGATGTTCTCGATCATCGCGGCGGCCAGGTTCTCGCTGTCGACGCGGAGGCGGTCGTCGGTGCGGCCGGCGAAGTAGAGGTAGCCGTCGGTGTCCCGGTAGAAGAGGTCGCCGGTCCAGTACCAGCCCTCCCGGCGCCGTTCCGCGTCGGCCTCCGGGTTGCGCCAGTAGCCCTCGAAGGGGTTGGGCGCGCGGTTCACCAACTCCCCTATCGCCTCCTCCCCGTTGAGCAGCCGCCCGGCCGCGTCGAAGACCGCGGGCGGGCACTCCGCCCGCGTCTGCGGATCGAGTACGGCGAGCCCGGGCGCCGCCCGTCCGACCGCCCCGGACGGTGTTCCCGGCGACCACTGCACCGCCGCCCCGCCCTCCGAGGACCCGTACCCCTCCACCAGCCGCACCCCGAACCGCCGCTCGAACGCCGCCGCGTCCACCGCACCGGCCTCGGTGCCGAAGCCCATCCGCAGCGGGTTGTCCCGGTCGTCGGGGCGTTCTTCCGTGGCCAGGATGTACTGCACCGCGCGGCCGACATAGGTGAAGTACGTGGCCCCGTACGCCCGTACGTCGTCCAGGAACCGGGACGCCGAGAAGCGGCGGCGCAGTGCCACGCCCGCCCCGGCCGCCAGTGCCGGTGCCCAGTCGGCGATCACCGCGTTGCCGTGGAACATCGGCATGCAGATGTAGTGCACGTCGTCCGGGCGGACCCCGAAGCTGTCGACCAACGAGGCTCCGGCGGCGGCCAGGCGGCCCTGGGTGCAGATCGCGGCCTTCGGGGCGCCGGTGGAACCGGAGGTGAAGTAGAGCAGGACGCGGTCGTCGGGGGTGGCCCGGGAGAAGGCGTCCGGTTTGGTGTTCGCGTACGGCGCGAGGAGGTCGTCGTAGGCCTGAGTGTCCGTCACCAGAAGCTGTACATCGGGGAGTTGGAGATTCCCGATCAACGGAAGGTGTGCGCGCCCGGTGACCAGGATCCGGCATTCCGTGTGCAGGATGTCGCGGGCCAGTTCGGGGCCGCGGCGGGTGGGGTTGATGCCGGCGACGGCCGCGCCCGCGAGGGCCGCCGCGCTCAACCACAGGGGATATTCGGGGGTGTTGTCGAGCAGCACTCCGACATGGGGTGCGGTGCCGGGTGGCAGGAGGTCGGTGAGGAGCGCCGCCCTGGCCGCGGCGCCGGCCGCCATCTCGTGGTGGGTGAGCACCCGCTCCTCGCACCACAGTCCCGGGCGGTGGTCGTCCCACCGTGCCTGTACGAGTTCCGCGACGGTACGCCTCCTGGACTCCATGAGGGCGCACGGTAGTTGACGTACCGTCAGATGTGGAGTCTATGAACCCATGAAGAAGTCCGCCGCCCTGGCCATCTCGTGGGTCACCACGATGAATCCGATGCAGAAGGCGATGAACACACCGAGGAACACCAGCACGCAGCCCATCTCCGCCGCGAGCTTCCCCCGGGCCGGAGCGTGGGCCGTGGCCCGCTCCGGGTGGTCGGCCGCGTAGTGGACGGTGACGATGTCGCCCTCCAGGACGGTCCCCGGCCCGTTCGCCTCCTCGAAGCGGACGGTCCGGCCGTCGCGGGTCGTGAACTCGTAGACGTGGTGCAGCGAGGTCGACACCATGGTGTCCCCGGCACCGCCGCTGGTCGTCGTGTACGTCCGCAGACAGCGGCCCTCGGCCGTGAGCCCGCTGTTCCAGGCGCTGCTGACCCGCCGCGAACGGCGGACCACGGCGACCATGCCGGCCAACGCGAAGGCGATCATGAGCAGAGGCACGACGTAGAACAGCGCTTCCATGGTGTCCCCCGAGGTCAGGTACCGCTTGATGGAGGGAACCTACCCCCGGGGAACACCGGACTGTCTCAAGCAATGCTCAGAAAGTGACGTCCGAGCAGGCGTAGAACGCGTTTGCCGTGTCCGCGATCGTCCACACCGCCACGATCACGTGGTGGCCGGTCAGGCCGGACGGGAGGGTGCCGCTGTGCGAGAGGGTGGCCGGCGGGCGCTGGCCGTTGTAGGGGACGGTGAGGAACGGCGTGGTGTTGAGGTCCGAGCGGGCCAGGTTGTGGTTCTGGTTCCAACCCGCCTTGGTGACGTAGTACTTGAAGTCCGTGGTGGCGTGCATGGCCGTGAACTGCCAGCGGAAGGTGTACGACTGACCACCCGTCACCTTTGTCGTCGGCCAGGCGGCGCCGGACGGGGCCTTCGGCGCGCTGAGTTGGGCGAAGCGGCTGATGCCGCCGTTGCAGATCTGGCCGTCGGCGGGACCGGCGGCCGGGAAGCCCTTGGGGCCTTCGACGCTCTGCGGCTCGTACTGGATGTCACCGCAGTTCGTCACCGTGCCGTTGGCACAGAGCTTCTGCCTGCTGATGGGGAGGTCGGTGTAGCCGTGGCTGCTCGCGGCCCCGGACGAGAGCACGATGGCCCCGGCCGTGGTGAGCCCGAGCACGCCCGCGTACCACTTGGTCTTTTTGCGCATGCTGCCGCTCCTGGAGAACGTGTGGGGAGTTCCGTGAGCCGTGCAGGTCTAGACCAAGTCCCAGATTATTGCCCTTACTTGACCGTGTCCATACCACTCACGGCGCGGCTTCCCCGCGTCCCGAACAGAAGGCGACCGTCAAGTCCTTGACCAGCGCCTTGCGTTCGTAGTCGTCCAGCTCCACCAGGCCGCGCATGGTCAGCCGGGTGACGGTGTCCTCCACCGAGTCGACCACCGAGGTGAGCATCGTCGCCCGCTGCTGCGCGTCCAGCGTGGCGATACGGCGCCGGGTCATCGCCGCGGCCACCTCCGGGGCGTACTCGACGCGCAGCGGCTGCACCGAGAACACCTCGATCCCGACCGGCCCCGCGTCCGCCGCGACCAGCCGGGTCAGCGCGTCGACGGCCGGCTCGGCCGCGCCCTTCGCGCCACCGCCCGGCGGCTCCACCGGCACCCGGGTCAGTGCCGCCTCCACGCACTCGCGCAGATATGTCTCGTGGTCCTCGACCCCGAGCGTGGCCCGCGCGGTGTCCCGCACCCGCCACACCACAAGTACGGCGACCCGCAGCGCGACCCCGTTCGCGTCGGCGGCCGGCATCGGCTCGCTGCGCCAGTGCCGCAGCCGTACGTCGACCCGGCGGCGCAGCAGCAGCGGGTTGACCCACATCAGCCCGGTGCGCCGGACGGTCCCCCGGTACCGCCCGAACAGGCCGAGCACCCAGGCCCCTCCGGTACGGCCCCGGGCCAGACCGCCGAAGCCGAACAGCCCGAGCGCGCCCGCACCGGCGTACGCGGCCCACTGCGCGGGACCGAGCCCGGCACCGGCGTGGACCGGCAGCCGTAGCGCGTCGGCCGCGAGCGGGGGCAGGACGCCCGCCCACCACGAGGCGGCGAGACAGCCGGCGAGCCCGCAGGAACCGGCGAGCACACCCGCCGTGCCGGGCAGCACCCGGGCAGGCCGCTCCACCAGTTCGGGGTCGACCTCCGGGGCCGGGCGCGGCTTGGCCGGGAGGGGACGGCGGAAGCGCGGCTGTTCGCCGGTGCCCTGCCTGCGCCCTACGACGGCGGGTCTGAGCGGCAGCGACACCGGGTCGGGGTCGTCGCGGAACAGCAGGTGGACGGGGATCTCGGTGGTCGACTCGTTCTGGATGAGCCGCGCGGGTCGGGTCTGCCCCTCGGGCGGTCCCACGGGTTCCTCGTTCTCGGGCGTCTGTGAAGTGGTCGTCGTACTCATGCGTGCCTCCAGCCTCCGCGCCAGATACGCCATGACAGTTCTTGGGTCTTTTGGACTTACGAGAAAAGGCGGCGCCAGGTCTCCGGCCCCGGGTAGCCGTCCGCCGCGCCGCCGCGCCAGCCCTGGGCGCGTTGGAAGGCCTCGACGTTGCGCCGGTCCGGTTCGCCCCAGCGCGGTCCCGGGCCCGTCGTGTAGTACCTGCCGAAGCCCTTCTTGACCAGCTGCTTTCCGAGTTCGGTGACGTACTTGTTGGTCGCGCCCGGGCGGAACATGCCCCGGCCGGGGTAGCCGGGGACGCCGTGCGAGGCGGCCGGGGCAGCGGGCGGGCCCGCCGCTCCGACGACCGCGCCGCCGATGTTCCTGCCCTTGCCGGTGATCAGCAGTTCCCAGGTCAGCGGTCCCGGCAGGCCGTCCGCGTCCGCGCCGGTCCAGCCCTGGGCCTTCTGGAACGCGTGGGTGGCCAGCAGGTCCGCGTCCGACCAGACCGGGCCGGGACCCGCGGTGTAGTAGGCGCCGGCACCCCGGGCGACGAGCATCGTGCCGAGCTGGGTGACGTACTTGTTGTTGGCGCCGGGACCGAAAAACGCCGCTCCCGGGTACGCCGTCTTCGGCGTGACCGCACCGGCCGGGGTCACCGGGGGCACCGCGGGCTTCGAAGGCGCCGCGGGCTTCGGGTTGACCTCCGCCGCGCTCATCGTCAGGCCCTTGTAGCGGTAGGGGACGTAGTTGGCGGAGTGGCTCCAGTACGCGTACGGCGTGGACTGGCGCCGGGCGTGCGAGGGGGTCTCCTCCAGGGCGATGTAGTAGGTGTGCGTGTAGTCGGTCCAGCCGCCGAAGATGACGACGTGGGAGCCCTTCTCGGGATTCTCCGGATTGTGGAACAGCAGAATGTCGCCGGGCTGCAGTTCCTCCTTGGAAATACGCGTCCCGTACTGGTCGAGGCTGCCGGTCCATTCGTTCCCCGGCAGCCCCCAGGCCATCGAGACGAACCCCGAGCAGTCCTGCCGGTAACCGTCGGACCAGTATTCGTTCATGCTGTACGGCACCTCGGCCGTGATCCAGGTCTTGGCCCGGTTGATGATCTCCGCGCGGGTGGTCGCGGGCGCCTTGAGGACACCGGCCGGCTTCGCCGGTTTTCCGCTCGGGCCGTGCAGCGGGGCCTTGGTGCCCTGCGGGGTGGCGGGCTCGTCACCCGTGTCACCTGCGGGGACGCCGGAGCGGGGCGAGGTGTGGGGGGCGGCGAGGGCCGGTACGGCGTGCCCGGCGGCTAGGGTCGCGGACGCGGCGGCGGCCACCACCAGGACTCGTTGGGCGGTGGGCCGGCCGCCGGTTCGGACGGTCGGGGAATGCGGCAGGGCGCGCCGCCGGTGAACGCATTCCGGGCAATCACAATCGCTCGCGGGATCGAATTCCTCGAATACCGGAGTCTCCATGCGATGCCCCTCACACTCCAGGTGGAAAATTCCGCGCTCGTGCACGTCCGCCAGTTTCTCAACTGTCTTCCGGACTCGCATGTTGACGGTCCGAATGATGTACAAGGGCCCGCCGAGGGGCTGAGGGGGTGGTCGGGAGCACCCCCGGGCGTCCGGTAGAGTTGTGCAGGTCAGCAGGCGCCGCTAGCTCAGTTGGTTAGAGCAGCTGACTCTTAATCAGCGGGTCCGGGGTTCGAGTCCCTGGCGGCGCACAGACAGCGAGGCCCTCCGCACTGCGGGGGGCCTTTTGCATGGGCGGAACACGGGCCTCACCCCGTTTGGCCGGATACCCTCTCGCCATGGCAGCCCGTGACCTTCAGGAGCGGATCAAGAAGCTCATCCTCGACCGTCGGCTGCCCTCGGGGGCGCCGCTGCCGACCGAGCCCGAGCTGATGGTGTTCCTCGGCGCGAGCCGGAACTCGGTGCGCGAGGCGCTCAAGGCCCTCCAGGCGATGGGGATCGTCGAGATCCGGCACGGGTTCGGGACGTACGTCGGCCCGATGTCGCTCGCGCCGATGGTCGAGGGTCTCGCGTTCCGTACCGTCGTCGGGCACTACCGGGGCGAGGACAGCCTGCTCCAGCTGCTCGAACTGCGGGAGGCGGTCGAGTCGGGGCTCGTCGCCCGGCTCGCGGGGCGGCTGCCGGAGCGGGATCTCGTCGAACTCGACGCGCTGGTAGGGCGGATGGAGCGGGAGGCGGCCGAGGGGGTCGGCCTCGCGGCCACCGACCGCGCCTTTCACGCCACTCTCTACCGGGGGCTGGACAACGCGCTGCTGAGCGAGGTCCTGGAGGCCTTCTGGGACGCCTTCCACCGCGTCCGCGCCGATCTCGCAGCCGGCCCGCAGGACCCCGAGGTCACCTGCCGCCAGCACCGGGAGATCCTCGACGCGGTCCGGTCCGGGGACGCGAAGCGCGCCGAGCAAGCCATAAGGGAGCACTTCGACAACGTGCGCACAAGGCTGTCCACAACGACTCCACCCGATCCCCACACGCACCCCAATGAACGCGTATGACCGGTAAACACCGCGTTTCGTGTCTTGCGATCAAGATGAACACCGTAGAACCCTGGTTTTGAAGATGCTGTCGGTACACGGCAGTTGAGGGGGTAAGGAACCGGTTGCGCGGTTTCGCGGGGAGGAGGGGCCCCGCCGGGGAACAGATGTCGGAGGGGGCATCGCGCAACCGGACGGTCGCAGTCGCATGTCTTTGTGAGTGGACTGTGTGGTGACTGTGGCCACCACTGACACGCCCGTCGCGGGTCGAGGGGGACCCTGACGGGCGGCCGCGACAAACAGACACGCGCGTTCTCGCGTGTGGGGGGATGACTCATGACGTCGACGCCGACGGGCGCCCGGCAGGGCTTCGACCCGTCACAAACCACCGAACTCAGAGTCCCGGGACACCGGACCGGCAGCTTCCGCCGGATCAGGAAGACGCTTCCGAGATACGACTACGAGCACTACAGCCGCCTTGCGGGACCCCTCACCCAGCCCGCCCCGGACCGGCCGTACAAGGTCCAGTACCGGTCGCTGCTGTCGCAGGAGACGCACCGCGTCCGCGCCGCGCTCATGCTGGGCGCGGCGCCGTTGCTGTCCCTGGTCCTGCTGGGCTGGCTGCTGCAGCCCAAGCACTGGACCCAACGCGACTATCCCGCCTACGACTTCCTGCCCGCGCTGGACATCGTGATGCTGGTCGCGATCGGTCTGATCGAGTTCTTCCGCTGCATGAACGTGCTGTCCAACGCGCACGCCACGCTGGTCGCCCGCGACCCGATCCCGGTGGTGCCTCAGACCGGCACGAGAGTCGCGTTCATCACGACGTTCGTGCCCGGCAAGGAGCCCCTGGAGATGGTCACCAAGACCTTGGAGGCGGCCGTACGGCTGCGCCACCGGGGGCTGCTGCACGTGTGGCTGCTCGACGAGGGCGACGACCCCGAGGTCAAGGCGGTGTGCGGGCGGCTCGGCGTGCATCACTTCTCCCGCAAGGGAGTCGAGAAGTGGAACCGGCCCAAGGGACCCAACCGCGCGAAGACCAAGCACGGCAACTACAACGCCTGGCTGGAGGCGCACGGCGACGAGTACGACTACTTCGCCTCCGTCGACACCGACCACGTCCCGCTGCCCAACTACCTGGAGCGGATGCTCGGCTTCTTCCGCGACCCGGACGTCGGCTTCGTCATCGGCCCCCAGGTGTACGGCAATTACGACACCCCGGTCACCAAGGCCGCCGAGTCGCAGCAGTTCCTCTTCCACGCCCTGATCCAGCGGGCCGGCAACCGCTACGGCTCGCCGATGTTCGTCGGCACGTCGAACGCCGTACGGATCAAGGCACTTCAGCAGATCGGCGGGCTGTACGACTCGATCACCGAGGACATGGCAACGGGATTCGAAATGCATCGGGCCAAGAATCCGGCGACCGGGAAGAAGTGGAAGTCGGTCTACACGCCGGACGTCCTCGCGGTCGGTGAAGGGCCCAGTGCCTGGACGGACTTCTTCACGCAGCAGCTGCGGTGGTCGCGAGGCACGTACGAGACGATCCTGAAGCAGTACTGGAAGGGCTTCTTCTCGATGCCTCCGGGCAAGCTCTTCAACTACACCATGATGATCATCTTCTACCCGATGTCGGCCCTCAACTGGATACTGGCGGCGCTGAGTTGCGCGCTGTTCCTGGGCCTGGGCGCCTCGGGTGTGAACATCGACCCGACGATGTGGCTGATGCTCTACGGCAACGCGTCCGCGCTGCAGATCGGCCTGTACATCTGGAACCGGCGGCACAACGTCTCCCCGCACGAACCGGAGGGGTCGGGCGGGGTCGCCGGCATGGTGATGTCCGCGCTGTCGGCGCCGATCTACGCCCGCTCGCTCTTCGACGCCGTACTTCGGAGGAAGAGCAAGTTCGTCGTGACGCCCAAGGGTGACTCGGCCAGCCCCGACACGCTGTTCGGGACGTTCCGGGTGCACTGGTTCTTCATCCTGATCTTCGGCGGCTCGCTGATGGCCGGGTTCGAGAACGGGCACTCCCACCCCGCGATGATCACCTGGGCCACGTTCGCCCTGCTGATCACCGCGTCGCCGATCCTGGCCTGGCGGTACATGCTGCGCCAGGAGAAGAAGCAGCCTCCCGTCGCCCCCACCCCCACCGTCCCTCAGCAGAAGCCCAGTTGGGCGGCGGCGGGCAACAGCGAGCAGACCCTGCAGATCGCGCTCGGTGCGACAGGGGGACGTAAGGAATGAAGGAAGCCGGCCGGCGCCGTGCCCGTCGACTCGCGATCAGCACGGTGGTCGTCATCGCCCTGGCCGGGATGAACGGGCCCTGGCTGTACAGATTCGGCACCGAGAGATACCACCAGTACGTCATCAACAAGCCCGAGTACAAAGCCGACAACGGGCACTGGGACATCATCCAGTTCCCGAAGAAGTACCGGCAGGACACCATTCACGCGGCGCTGTTGCGCACCGGCAAGGTGCTGCTCATCGCCGGGTCGGGCAACAACCAGGACAACTTCAACGCGAAGAAGTTCGACACCCGGATCTGGGATCCGGTCAAGGGCACCATCAAGAAAGTGCCCACTCCGGCCGACCTGTTCTGCACCGGGCACACCCAACTCGCCAACGGCAACCTGCTGATCGCGGGCGGCACCCAGAAGTACGAGAAGCTGAAGGGGGATGTGAAAAAGGCCGGGGGCGTGATGATTCTCTACAACGAGAACCCCGACAAGCCGATGACCCTGCCCCAGGGGACCAGGTTCACCGGCAAGGCGAACGGCAAGTCCTTCCGCTCCACGGACTCCGTCATCGTCCCGCGCGCGATCAAGGTGTTCGACAAGAAGACCGGCAAGTTCCTGCGGAACAACCCCGGTTACGCCCGGGTCGTCGTCGAGGCACCCAAGGAGGGCACGCAGTACGAGACCGGCACCCAGGACAACTACCGCATCCAGGGGCTGACCGGCGCCGACGAACGCAACACGTACGGCATCGGGAACAAGTTCGGGCTCGACAAGCGGGACTTCGAGGGAATCAAGAACGCGTACGAGTTCGATCCGGTCGCCGAGAAGTACATCAAGGTCGATCCGATGAACGAGGCACGCTGGTATCCGACCCTGACGACGCTGTCGGACGGCAAGGTGCTCAGTGTCTCCGGGCTCGACGACATCGGGCAGTTGGTGCCGGGGAAGAACGAGATCTTCGATCCGGCGACGAAGACGTGGACGTACACGAAGACGAAGCGGCAGTTCCCGACGTATCCGGCGCTGTTCCTGATGGAGAACGGGAAGCTGTTCTACTCGGGGTCCAACGCGGGGTACGGGCCGGACAACGTGGGGCGCGATCCCGGCATTTGGGATGTCGGCACGAATCAGTTCACGAAGATTCCCGGGCTGAGCGATCCGAACATGATGGAGACCTCGGCGACCGTGCTGCTCGCTCCCGCGCAGGACGAGAAGTACATGGTGATCGGGGGCGGCGGTGTCGGTGAGTCGAAGCTGTCGACCAACAAGACGCGGCTGGTCGATCTGAAGGACGCCGATCCGAAGTTCGTGGACGGGCCCTCGCTGGAGAAGGGCACGCGGTACGCGCAGACGTCGATCCTGCCGGACGACACCGTGCTGGTGTCGGGCGGGTCGGAGGACTATCGGGGGCGGAGCGACTCCAACATCCTTCAGGCTCGGCTGTACCACCCCGACACGAACACGTTCGAGAAGGTCGCCGATCCACTGGTGGGGCGGAACTACCACTCCGGGTCGATCCTGCTGCCGGACGGGCGGGTGATGTTCTTCGGGTCCAACTCGTTGTACGCGGACAAGGCGAACACGAAGCCGGGGGTTTTCGAGCAGCGGATCGAGATCTATACGCCGCCGTATCTGTACCGGGATTCACGGCCGGATGTTTCCGGGGGGCCGGAGAGCATTGCGCGGGGCGCGTCGGGGACGTTCACCTCGCAGCATGCTTCTTCGATCAAGAAGGTGCGGTTGATTCGGCCGAGTGCGTCCACGCATGTGACGGATGTGGATCAGCGGTCCATTGCGCTGGACTTCAAGACGGCCGGGAACAAGATCACGGTGACTGTGCCCAAGGACAAGAATCTGGTGCAGTCGGGGTGGTACATGCTGTTTGTGGATGACGATCTGGGGACGCCCAGTAAGGCAGTGTGGGTCAAGGTGCCGTAGAAGGTTGTCGGTTGGGTGCGGGTGCGTGGGGGCTGGGCGCGCAGTTCCCCGCGCCCCTTAGGGGGTTGAGGCTTGCGCCAGTTTCAGGGCGTAGGTCGGCCACCATTCGCCTGCCTTGGGGCCGCCCTTGCACTCGCCGTCCGACTCACCCGGGCGTTTGATCCAGAGGTACGCGTCCACCAACGGGTCGGCCGTCTTCGTGGTCGGGGTTTCGCCGAGGGACCTGCCCGGGGGGTTGCACCAGTTCTCGTCCTCGTCTCCTGCCGTATACGGTCCGTTGCCGTTTCGGCTGGTGTCGATGACGAAGTGTTTGGCGTCCACCTTGGCCGAGAGTTGTTTGCCGTACGCGATGGAGTCTTCCGTGGAGTAGAAGTTGGAGACGTTCACCGCGAAGCCGTCGGCCTTGGTGATGCCCGCTCGTTGGAGGGGCTGGTAGATCTCGTCGGGGTGGCCCCAGCCTGCGTTTCCGGCGTCGAGGTAGACCTTTGTGTGCTTGAGGGACTTGAGTTTGGTGATGGCGTAGTTCAGGAGGTCGTAGCGCTCGTCCTGGAACTGGGCGGGTGTGCAGCCGTCCACGAGGTGGAGCAGGGCGTCGGGTTCGAGGATGACCGTGGCGGAGCGGTCGGCGATGCCCTGGGCCACCGCGTCGATCCAGGCGCGGTAGGCGTCGCCGTCGCCCGCGCCGCCCTGGGAGTACTGGCCGCAGTCGCGGTGCGGGATGTTGTAGAGAACGAGGAGCGCGGTGCGGCCGGCCTTGTCGGCGGCCTCGGTGAAGCCCTGCGCCTCCGCCTTCGGGTTCTCCGGGCCGATCCACTCCCCGGTCGGCTGTTCGGCGATCTTCCGGATCTGTGCGGCGTCGCCGGTCTTGCCCGCCTTGGTGTAGGCGGCGAGCTGCCGGGCCGCGTTGGTGTCGGGGTTGACCCAGATCGGGTCGGCGCCGCCGGGCTGTTGGGTGATCTTCGCTCCCGCGTCTGGTTTCTTGTCCCCGCCCCCCGAGGAACAGCCCGCGAGGAGCAGTGCCGCCCCCAGGACCAGCGCCGACGCCCGTGTGCCGAAGGGGACCGGGGTCCCCTGGCTGCCGTACATCCAACTCCCCCTTGGCTGTACCGATCCAAGGCTCAATCGTGACATACGTGGCGTGCCGCCCACGAGAACGCCCGGGATGTTGTCGGCCGGTTGTTACAGCACGGCTGCGTTGGGTAGGCGCCCGGCCCTAGGGCACAGGGGGAAGGTGGCCGGCATGCACCGGATGAACGGGGAGGGGCGGCTCGCCGCGGCGCTGGTGGAGGCGGCCGACACGCTGACCGAGACCTTCGAGACCGGTGACTATCTGCGCCGACTGTCCGACCACTGCGTGGAGTTGCTGTCCGCGTGGACGGCCGGGGTGATGCTGATCGACGGCGGGGAGGCGGTGTCGCTGGCCGGGAGCAGTCATCGGGAGGCGGTGGCGCTCGATCTGCTGGCGGCCCAGCACGGTGGCGGGCCCTGTCTGGAGAGTTACGGCTCCGGGCGTGCCGTGGCTCCGGTGTCGATCGGGGTGGCCCATGCCGCCGCCCGGTGGCCGGAGTTCACCGAGCGGGCGCTGCGGCACGGGATCGTGGCGACCTTCGCGGTGCCGGTGCGGCGGCGGGACACGCTGCTCGGCGCGCTCAATGTGTTCGTGGCGACGCTGCCCAACGGCGGCCCGGACGGCGGCCGTTGGGAGTTGGTGGTGGCGCAGGCCCTGGCCGACGCGGCTGGGCTGGGGCTGCAGAACCAACGCGCGCACGCCCAATACCGGTCTCTGGCCGGGCAGTTGCAGGAGGCGCTGTCGAGCCGGGTGCGGATCGAGCAGGCCAAGGGGATGCTCGCGGAGCGCTGGCAGGTCGGCACCGACGAGGCGTTCGTCGAGTTGCGCCGGTACGCGCGGCGGCGTCGGCTGCCGCTGGACCGGGTCGCGCGGTCGGTGATCGAACGGGGCGTGGACGACGCCGAGTTGAGGGCTCCGTAGAACCCTGAATCACCTGTGCATATGACAGGGAGCTACCGCGTCGGGACATGGCGTCATTCGCCCTCTAGGCCCGGGCGCTCATTCGTTCTACAGTCGACTCCAACGGCCCCGGTCCCCGGCCGGTTCATACCCTCCACCGCGGTGTTTTCCCATGCCTCCCGCGCAGTTCGCCGGGTTACTCCCGCAGCCCGGGCACGCGCGGTCGAGGACCAGCCCGGTCGGCGGCTTCGGGGGGAGCGGGTCGTCGGCCGGGCCAGGTGCGGTTCAGGAACCGGTTCCGGTGAGGTACGCGGACACGATGACGTTCGCCGTGTAGCTGCGGTCGGCGCGGTCGAAGGTGCCGCCGCAGGTGATGAGGCGCAGCTCGGCGCGGCCCGACTGCCTTGTGCCGTAGGCCTGTTGGGCGTCGAAGTGGGCGCGGGTCAGCACGCGTACGTCGTCGACGGTGAAGTCGGCGACCTTGCCGTCGTCGCGGACGACGCGGATGGTGCGGCCCGGGCGCAGCGTGCTGAGCTTGTAGAAGACGGCGGGCCGGGTCTCGGTGTCGACGTGCCCGACCATCAGCGCGGTGCCGGCGGCCCCCGGCCGAACTCCGTTCTCGTACCAGCCGACCACGCCCGCCTGGTCGAACGGCGGTGGGTCGATCGCGCCCTGCGCGTCGAGGCCGCGGTTCACGACCGGTGCCTGTACGGCGAGGTCGGGGATGTCGATGCGCTGCGGCAGCGCGTTGCCCAACGGCTTCGCGGCGGGCGGCAGTTCGGCCTCGGGTGGCCGTCCGACCGCGGCCACGTCGCCGGTGGTCGGCGCGGATATGCCCTGCCGTATGTCGGTCAGGTCCTGGCCCCACAGCCACAGCCCGAGCAGCAGCACGGCCCAGGCCACGCCGGTCAGCAGCCGTCCGGTGCCGGTGGAGTGCTCGTGCTCGGCGGGCCGGTCGTGATCGAACATGGCCGGTCAGTCCGTCCGGCTGGGCCTACGACTCCGGCGGACGCTGCGCAGCGCCACGGCCGTCGCGGCGGCACCGGCCAGCAGCAGCCCGACCACCGCGTGCACGGTGCCGGGACCGGCCGCGCGGGCGTCCGCGGCGGCGAGATGCGCGGTGCCGCCACCGCCCGCGTGGACAGGGGCGACGGGTGAGGCGGGGGGCTGGGAGGAGGGGGATCCTGATTCATTTCCTACGACCTTGATCGCGCCCTTCACCGTCACGCTGCCGCAGGTGATCTTCACGTCGTAGCTGCCCGGTTCCAGCGAGGAGCGGACCCGGGTCTCGCCGGCGAGGGTGCCGGCCGTGCCGACGAGTTTCGCGTCGGCGACGAACGCGTCCGACGCCGCCGAGCCCGTCGTACCGGAGCAGCCGCTGATCTTGAGCGCCACGTCGGCGCCGGGGGCGGGGGACGCGGGGGTCACCGAGACCGTGCCTCCGTCCGCCGCGTGCGCCGTCGGGGTGAGCGCCGCGAGGACCGCCGCGCCCGCACAGAGAGTGACCTTCAGTGAGCCCATCGTGAACCTCCAGATAACTGGAGACTCCTCCTGGTCACCCGGTCGCGCATCCCTGGCGGGGCCCGATTGCTCCGTATGGGGGAGGTGACATCCGGAGTGCATAGCATGGTCACCATGACAGAGCGCAAGCCCATCGAATCGTGGCTCACCGACATGGACGGGGTGTTGATGCACGAGGGCGTCCCGGTTCCGGGCGCCGACGCGTTCATCAAGAAGCTGCGGGAGACCGGGCGTCCGTTCCTGGTCCTCACCAACAACTCGATCTACACCGCGCGTGACCTGCACGCCCGGCTGAACCGGATCGGGCTCGAAGTGCCGGTGGAGAACATCTGGACCTCGGCCCTGGCCACCGCCGCCTTCCTGGACAACCAGCACCCCGGCGGCACCGCCTACGTCATCGGCGAGGCCGGCCTGACGACGGCGCTGCACGACGCCGGTTATGTGCTGACCGACTCGGACCCCGACTTCGTGATCCTGGGCGAGACCCGGACCTACTCCTTCGAGGCGCTGACCAAGGCGATCCGGCTGATCAACGACGGGGCCCGGTTCATCGCCACCAACCCCGACAACACCGGCCCCTCCCCCGAGGGCGCGCTCCCCGCGACCGGCTCGGTGGCCGCGCTGATCACCAAGGCCACCGGCAAGGAGCCTTACTTCGTCGGCAAGCCGAACCCCCTGATGATGCGCAGCGCGCTGAACACCATCGGCGCGCACTCGGAGACCAGCGCCATGATCGGCGACCGGATGGACACCGATGTGCTGGCCGGTCTTGAGGCCGGGATGACGACCTTCCTGGTGCTGACCGGTCTGACGACCAGGGCCGACCTCGACCGTTACCCCTACCGCCCGACGCGGGTCGTGGACTCCATCGCGGACATCGTCGACCTGGTCTGAGGCTGAGGCTGAGGCGTCAACTCCGCGAGCAGCGCGGGCAGTTCGGCGACCGAGCCGAGGACGTGGGTCGCGCCCGCGCCGCTCAGCGCGTCCCGCCGGTGTGCCCCCGTGAGCACACCGGCGACCACACCCGCCCCGGCGCGGACGCCGCTGAGCATGTCGTACGAGGTGTCGCCGACCACCGCCATCTGTCCTACGGCGTCCGCGGCGGCCGTCCGCAGGAACGCGGTGAGGACCATGTCCGGGTACGGGCGTCCCCGGCCCCCGGCGTCGGCGGGGCACAGGATGAGATGCGCGAGGTCCTGCCAGCCGAGGGCGGCCAGGATCGCGTCCTGGGTGGGGCGGGCGAAGCCGGTCGTCAACACCACTGTGCGGCCTTGGGACTTGAGGGTCTCGATGGTCTCGCGGGCGCCGGGGAGGTAGGTGACCCGGCCGTCGTGGACGAGGTCGGCGTAGGCCGACTCGAAGGCCCTGTTGGCCTGTTGGGCCTTCGCTTCGTCGCCGAACAGGTGGCGGAAGACGGAGATCTTGGACTCGCCCATGGTGGCGCGGACGTGGTCCAGCATCGTGGCGGGTTCCGCGCCCAGGTGCCGGGCGGCGGCGGTGAAGGCCTGCTCGACGAGGCCGTCGTCGGCGACGGTGGTGCCGGCCATGTCCAGGACGACGAGGCGGATGTGCTGGTTCATCGGTCGCTCACCAATTCAGTTCGTTCGCGGTGGTCTCGGCGATCGCCGGGGAGCAGGGCATGCCGCGTCCGCCGGGGCCGGTGACCAACCACACGCCGTCGCGCACCTGTTGGCGGTGGACGACCCGGGCGGGGTCGGTGCACTGGGCGTACACGCCGGCCCAGCGGCGGCGGATCTTCGGGAGGGGGCGGCCCAGCAGTGACTCGACGACCTCGGCGAGGTGGTCGTAGGGGTCCTCGACGGTGTCGAAGGCGAAGGGGTGCTCGTACTCGTGGGTGTCGCCGATGGTCAGTCCGCCGTCCGCGCGCTGCACCATGAGGAGTTGCATGGCGTGCGCGGCCGCGGTGGGCAACTGCGGTTGCCTGTCGTTGAGTTGGTCGAGGGCGGGGCCGCGGTAGGCGGGGTAGTAGCGGAAGCTGTCCGCGTCGGCGACCGAGGTGGGGAGGGGTTCGCCGAGCGGGTCGGTCTGCATCATCTGCAACCGGACGCGGCGGACGGGGAGTTGGGGTCCGGCGAGTTAGCGGACGAGTCCGCCGAGCCAGGCGCCCGTGCACAGGATCACCGCGTCGGCGGGGTGCACGTCGCCGTGGTCGTCGCGCACGGGGGCGCCGGGGGCCTGGTCGTTCGGGTAGTCCACGCGGAGATGGTCGCAGAAACGGCGTTCCGCGTTTATCGGCGCCTCCGGGCCAGCAGCAGGGCGCCGGTGGTGACGAGGAGGACGGAGGTGGCGGCGAGGACGAGGTGGGCGGTGCCGATTCCGGTGCGGGCCAGTTCGTCGGTGAAGGAGAGGTCCTCGGCGGGTGGGGTCGTGGCGGGGGGCGCAGTGGGGGCGGTGGGTGTGCCGACTCCCGGGGCTGCCGCTTCGACGTCGAAGCGGTAGTCGTTCGACTGGCCGATCCAGTCGCCATCGTCGGCATGGCGTTGTACGACGGCCGCGTTGGCGGTGATCTCGTTCGGTCCGGTGTCCGGGGTGAGCGCGAGGCGCACCTTGACGGTGAGGGTCTTGCCGGGGTCGACGGTGAAGCCCGGGAAGCCGTCGTCGAAGGCGCCGACGAGTTCGGCCTCGTCGGTCGGGGCGAAGCGGACGGGGTGCGGGCGCGGGCCGGTGCCGTCGTAGAAGTCGAGTCTGGGCTGGGCGGGCTTCAGGGCGCGCCGCTGGTCGACGAGGACGACGACCGGGTGGATCGCGGTGCAGCGGCGGGCGGTGGTGTTGGTGAGGTCGAGGTACCAGGTGCCGTAGCCGCCGCCGGCCTCGTAGGTGTCGGGGCCGTCGTGGATGCGGGTGGTGAGGGGGAAGGCGCGGGCGCCGGTGGCGGCGCAGCCGGGGGTGGTGTCGGCCGCGTGGGCCGGTGGGGCGGTGACGAGGAGGGGGGCGGCTGCGGCGAGGCAGAGGGACAGGGGTGTGCGCAGTGGGGTGCGCGGTCTCAGGGGCAGTCGCATAAGCACATGAGCGTGCCGGAGACGGGGGCCGATGGAGGGTGACGCGGCCGTCGGTGTGCCTCGAACGGGCGCGGATTTGTGCCTCGATCGGGCGCGGCGGGACCCCTGTCCCGAGAAAGTGTCACAGTTCGCGGGGAAAGTGACACACTTTTTCAGAGCACCTCCCCCGCCGGACAGCCGGAGGGCCTACCCGTCCGCCCGCCCGAACAACGGTCCGAGCAGCAGCTGCGCCGCCCCCTCCGCGACACCCCGCGCCCCGCCGGAGGCGACCCGCACCGGTACGGCGGCCTCGCCCGCGCCCTCGCGCCGGGCGCGCTCATCGAGGACGGCGGCGACTCCGCGCACGAAGGGCTCCGGGTCGGCGGCTACGGTACGGCCGCCCAGCAGCACGAGGTCGATGTCGAGCAGTCCCACGAGGTTCGCGGCCCCCGCGCCCAGCACCCGCGCCGCCTCGGTCACATCGCCGCGCGCTACGGCGGCCAGGCACAGGACCTCGATACAGCCCCGGTTCCCGCAGTCGCAGGGCGGCCCGTCCAGCTGGATGACCTGGTGCCCGAACTCCCCGGCCCCGGTCCGCGCCCCCCGGTGCACACCCCCGCCGATCACCAGCCCGGCGCCGAGCCCCGTACCGAGATGCAGATAGGCGAAGGCCCCGCCCTCCCCGGCGACGGCCAGCCCGAGCGCGGCGGCGTTCGTGTCCTTGTCGACGACGACCGGCGCCCCGAGCCGCGCCCCGAGCGCGTCCCGCAGCGGAAACCCGTCCCACTCGGGGAATCCGGTGACGCGATGCAGCACACCGTGGAGGTGATCGAGAGGACCGGGCAGGGCCACGCCGACGCCGAGCAGGTGACCGCGGGCGGCGAGCGCGGCAGGCCCGAGGCGCGCGGGCGGGGCGGACGCGAGGCGCGCGGGGCCGCCGTCCCCCGCCTCCCTCACCAGCGCCTCGACCTCCCGGGCCACCCCCTCCACGACCACCGCGGCACCCGCCCCCAGATCCAGCGGAGCGCCGCGCTCCCCGACCACCGTCCCGGTGAGATCGACGAGGACGACCCGCAGTTCGTCCCGGTCCAGGTGCACACCGACCGCGTGGCCGGCCTCCGGGACCAGGCGCAGCACCGTGCGCGGTTTGCCACCGGTGGAGGCCCGGCGCCCGGCCTCCGTGACAAGGCCGGGCTCCCGCAGCCGGGCCGTGATCTTGCTGACGGCCTGGGGGGTGAGCCCGGTGCTGTCGGCGAGTTCGAGACGGCTGATCCCGTCCGGACCGGCGGTCCGCAGCAGGTCGAGCACCAGCGCGGTGTTGTGACTGCGCACGGCGAGCAGATTCGCACCCACCGCACCCGGTCCGCCCGTCGACCCGGTTCCACTCCCGCTCCGCGCACTGTTCACTCCCCCATTCTCCCCACCACTTGCACTTTGGCAACAGCGTTGCGAAAGTGGAGGGCATGACTGGACGCACCACTCGCACACCCCTCCGCGTCGGCCTCGTCGGCTACGGCCTCGCGGGCTCCGTCTTCCACGCCCCGCTGATCGCCGCCACCGAGGGCCTCGCCCTGGACACGGTCGTCACCTCGAACCCGGAGCGGCAGGACCAGGCCCGCGCCGAGTTCCCCGACGTCCGCATCGCCGCGTCCCCGGACGAACTCCTGGACCGCGCCGCCGAGTTGGACCTCATCGTCATCGCGTCGCCGAACAAGACGCACGTGGCGCTCGCGACGGCGGCCCTGAAGGCCGGCCTGCCGGTCGTCGTGGACAAGCCGATCGCCGGCACGGCAGCCGAGGCCCGCGAACTCGCAGCCCTCGCCGAGCAGCACGGCCTCCTCCTCTCCGTCTTCCAGAACCGCCGCTGGGACAACGACTTCCTGACCCTCCGCAAGCTCCTGGCCGAGGGCGAGCTGGGCGACGTATGGCGCTTCGAGTCCCGTTTCGAGCGCTGGCGCCCGCAGCCCAAGGGCGGCTGGCGCGAGTCCGGCGACCCGGCAGAGATCGGAGGTCTCCTCTACGACCTCGGCAGCCACGTCGTCGACCAGGCACTCACGCTCTTCGGACCCGTGACCTCCGTGTACGCGGAGTCGGACATCCGCAGGCCGGGCGCGGAGACGGACGACGACACGTTCATCGCGCTGACCCACGCGAACGGCGTCCGCTCACACCTCTACGTCTCCGCGACCACCGCCCAACTCGGCCCGCGCTTCCGCGTGCTGGGCTCCAAGGCGGGCTACGTCAAGTACGGCCTCGACCCCCAGGAGGCGGACCTGCGGGACGGCAGGCGCCCTGGCGCGACGGACGGCTGGGGCCAGGAGCCCGAGTCGCTCTACGGCCGTGTCGGCTCGGGCGAATCCCCCCTCACCGGCGGTGGCCGCCCCGAACCCACCCTCCCCGGTGACTACCCCGCGTACTACGCGGCCGTCGCCGCCGCCCTCCGCGACGGCGCCCCCAACCCGGTGACCGCCCTGGAGGCGGCTGCCGCCCTCGACGTACTGGAAGCCGCGCGCCGCAGCGCCCGCGACGGAGTGACGGTGACCCTGTGACCCAGCACAAGCCCGCGATCACCCAGCGGATCGCCCCCGAGATCACCCCGACGGTCGAGGAACTCGAAGCGCAGGAACGCCGGTTGGTGTTCCAGCACTTCACCCACGACGACGCCTGGCGGCTCGGCTCCCTCCTCGTGGAACTCGCCCAGGAGAGCCAGGCCCCGGTCGCCATCGACATCCGCCGCGCCGGCCAGCAGCTCTTCCACGCGGCCCTGCCGGGCTCGACCCCCGACAACGACGCGTGGATCGACCGCAAGCGCAGGGTGGTCGAGCGCTTCGGCGCCGCCTCCTACCTGGTCGGCACCCGCTTCCGCGCCAAGGGCAGCACCTTCGAGGACTCCTCCCGCCTCGACCCCGATGAGTACGCGGCCCACGGCGGCTCGTTCCCGATCAGGGTCGAGGGCGTGGGCGTCATCGGCACGGTGACGGTGAGCGGCCTCCCGCAACTGCAGGACCACCGGTTCGTGGTGGCGGCGCTGGAGCAGTTCCTGGGCGAGTGACGGAATGAACCGGTGGCTCCCTCCGGTTGGGACTCTCCGACACGTCCGACACCGAAGGGAACGGAAACCGATGAGCAGCACCCTGAAGGAAACGGTCGGCCGGTACGGCATCTGGAGCGTGGGGCTGCGTTCCGAAGAGCCGTCCCGGCAGGGCGAGTTGGCGGAGGCCGCGGCCGAGCTGGAGCAACTCGGTTACGGCGCGGTCTGGTTGGGCGGCAGCAGCGCCGCCCGCAACGCCGTACCGCTCATCGAGGCGACGTCACGGATCGTCTTCGGGACGAGCATCCAGAGCATCTGGCAGTACCCGGCGGCCGAGAGCGCGGCGAGCTTCGCGGAGCTGGAGGCGGCCCACCCCGGCCGCTTCCTGCTCGGCCTCGGGGTGGCCCACGCCAAGAACACGGCCGAGTACCGCCGCCCGTACTCGGCCATGGTCACCTATCTGGACGCCCTGGACACGGCAGGCGTACCCGCCGACCGCCGTCTCCTCGCCGCGCTCGGCCCGAGGACGATCGAACTGGCCCGGGACCACGCGGCCGGCTCGATCCCCTACCTGGTCACCCCGGAGCACACGGCACTCTCCCGCGAGATCCTGGGCGAAACCCCGCTGCTGGCCCCGGAGTTGAAGGTGGTCCTGGAGACGGACCCGACCCGCGCCCGCACCCTGGCCCGCGAGGCCCTCGCCCCCTACCTCGCGCTCCCGAACTACACCGGCAACTTCCTGCGCAACGGCTTCGCCGAGGACGACATCACGGACGGCGGCAGCGACCGCCTGGTCGACGCGGTGTTCGCGTGGGGCGACGAGGCGTCGGTCCGGGCCAGGATCGACGCCTTCCTCGACGCGGGCGCGGACCACGTGGCGCTCCAGGTGGTCGACGGAGCCTCACGCGAGTCCCTCCCGCGTGAGGCCTGGCGCAGGCTGGCTTCTCTACTGGCGTGAGTGAGGACGCCTAGGCGTCCTTGAACTCCTGCCGCTGCCTGCCCAGGCCCGAGATCTCCAGCTCCACCACATCCCCGGCCCGCAGGAACGGCTTCGGCTCCGGCTGCCCCAGCGCGACCCCCGCCGGCGTACCGGTGTTGATGACATCCCCGGGGTACAAGGTCATGAACTGGCTGACGTACCGCACCACTTCGGCGACCGGGAAGATCTGCTCGGCGGTCGTCCCGTCCTGCTTCAGCTCACCGTTGACCCACAACTTCAGCGAGAGCGCCTGCGGATCCGCCACCTCGTCCGCCGTCACCAGCCACGGGCCCAACGGGTTGAACGTCTCGCAGTTCTTCCCCTTGTCCCAGGTCCCGCCCCGCTCGATCTGGAACTCCCGCTCGGACACGTCGTGCGCGACCGCGTACCCCGCGACATGCGCGAGCGCCTCCTCGTGGGAGTCCAGGTAGCGGGCGGTACGGCCGATGACGACGGCGAGTTCGACCTCCCAGTCGGTCTTCACCGACTTGCGCGGGACGAGCACGGTGTCGTAGGGCCCGACGACCGTGTCCGCCGCCTTGAAGAAGACGACCGGCTCGGCGGGCGGCTCGGCGCCGGTCTCGCGGGCGTGGTCGTGGTAGTTCAGCCCGATGCACACGACCTTGCCGATCCGCGCCAGCGGCGGCCCGACCCGCAGCCCGTCGGCGTCCAGCACGGGCAGCGCCCCCGCGTCGGCCGCCGCCCGGATCCGGCCGAGCGCGGCACTGTCGGCGAGCAGCGGTCCGTCGATGTCCGGGACGATGCCGGACAGGTCCCGCAGGACCCCCTCGGCGTCGAGCAGCGCGGGCCGCTCCGCCCCCGCAGTACCGACTCGCAGCAGCTTCATCTTCACCATCTCCATCGATCGCGCGGACCGTCGACCGATGGGTGCAGCCATCGGATGACTGGTCGATCCTCCGATCTCAAGGTCCAGTCCGCAATACCCGGTTCACGGACTGGACCGTGAACACCGCCCCCTACCGCCCCGCTGTCGGGTCGGACTCGAACGGCTGGAGCAGTCGGCGCGGCTTGAGGAGGGCGCGGCTGATGTGGTCCGTCGGGTTCGGGTCGAGGCCGGGGCCCGGGTCCACGAGGACGTCGGGGACGGGGACGATGACCGCGCAGCGCGGGCACTCGCCGTACAGGCCGAGTTCGGTGCCGCAGTCGGCGTGCCGGAAGTAGCGCAGCTGGGGTTCGTCGAACTGCTCGCGGCCCCAGCGGCCGAGCGAGCGCACCGTCGGCCAGAGGGCGAGCGCGCGGTCCGTGGGGACGTACTCGTCGCGCGGGGGCGACTCCTGATAGCGGCGTTTTTCGAGGATGCCCTCGGCGGTGAGCGCCTGGAGGCGGGCGGCGAGAACCGCGCGCGGGATGCCGAGGTGGGCGAGGAAGTCGTTGTAGCGCCGGACGCCGTAGAGGGCGTCGCGGATGACGAGCAGCGTCCAGCGCTCGCCGACCACCTCCAGTGCCCGGGCGATCGAGCACTCCTGCGTCGCGTAGTCCTTGCCCAGTGCCATGCCGACCACCTTAGCCATTTTCCGACTCAAGGTTCAATGAACGAACCCACAGTGCTACGGTACTCCTCATGACTAGGTTCAGTGAACGAACCCTCTCCCGGGTTTCCGCTCCGGTTTCCGAAAAGCCCGAGGTCACCGAGGCCGGCCCGCCCCGCCCCCGCGCCACCCTCGCCCTGACCAGCGCGGCCACCGCCGTAGCGCTCATGACGTACACCGCGCCGATGGTCACGCTCCCCGACATCGCCGCCGCCCTGCACACCCCGCTCTCCGCCCAGGCCTGGCTGCTGAACGGCACCCCGCTCGGCCTCGCCGCGCTGCTCCTGGTCGCCGGCAGCCTCGCCGACGACTACGGCCGCCGCCGCATCTTCCTCGCCGGCACCTTCGCGCTCGGCATCACCACCGCGCTCTCCGCACTCACCTCCTCGACCCTGCTGTTCACCCTGACCCGCATCGCCCAGGGCGCCTCCAGCGCGGCACTGCTCGCCAGCAGCCTGGGCCTGATCGTGCACGCCTTCCCGACCCCGCGCGGCCGGCTGCACGCGACCGGCGTGTGGGGCGCGTTCGTCAGCGGCGGCATAGCGGTCGGCCCCCTGGTGACGGGCGCACTGCCCGACTGGCGCCTCGCCTACGTCGCCCTCGGCGCCGCCGCCCTGATCGTGGCCGCGCTGGGCGTCCGTACCCTCTCCGAGTCCCGCGCGCCCCGAGGCGGCCGCCCCGACCTGGCCGGAGCCGTCACCTTCGGCCTGGCCCTGGTCGCCCTCGTGGCCGCACTCACCCTCGGCCGCGACGGCTGGCTGCGCGCCCCGGTGGGCCTGCTCTTGCTGGCGGCCGTACTGCTCGTCGGCGTCTTCGCCCTCGTCGAACGCCGGGGTACGACCCCGATGATCGACCTGAGCCTGCTGCGCCACCGCCCCTTCCTGGCCTCCTCGGCGGGCGGACTGTTCACGGGCTTCGCGGTGATCGGCCTGTTCAGCTTCCTGCCGGCGCTGTTGCAACAGACGCTGGGGCTGTCGGCGATCGACACGGCCTGGCTGTTCCTCCTCTGGTCCGGCCTGTCCTTCACGGTCGCCCTCCAGGCCCGCCGTCTCGCCGGCCGCGTCTCCTCCCGGCACCAACTCGCCCTGGGATTCCTGCTCCACGCGGCCGGCGTCCTGACCATGCTCGGCGCGCTCGACTCCGGTTCCTGGACCCGGTTGCTGCCGGGCCTGGTGATCGCCGGGGTGGGCAGCGGCCTGCTGAACGCCGCGCTGCCGCTGCTGTCCGTGGAATCCGTACCGGCCGCCCGGGCCGCGATGGGCTCCGGCGCCCAGCAGACCTTCCGCTACATCGGCTCGTGCGCGGGCGTCGCGCTGACGATCGCGATCGCCACATCGGCGGGCAGCGGTCTCGCGCGCGGCGCGGACATCGCGATGGTGGTGTCGGCGGGACTCGCGGTACTGGCGGCGGGGAGTGTGGTCGGGTTGCGGGAGCGGGTGTGAGCCCCCGCCGAGGGTGCGTGGCTCATCAGGGCCGCTCCCCCGGCTTGTCCACGACGCCCCACGCGGCCCGGGCCGTGATCATCACGTCGGGATCCGTGCCGGGCGCGGGCGAGGCCGAGGCGTACGGGCCCTGAGCATCCTTGGCCCACTCGGGGATCTCGACCGGCGCGGCGTGCCTGGACTCCCCCAGGTACACGTACGTCTCCGGGTCGAAGAACAGCTCCTGCTTGCCCTGCCAGCCCGAGCCGGTGGCCTTGGCGTACGTCACGGTCACCCCGATCGCCGCCCGCCCGATGGGGTCCTCGATCCCCTTCTCCACCCGGGCACCCGGGATCTTCGCGAGCGCCCGGAACAGGCCCGCCTGCGCGTTCGGCGGGATCAGCACGGAACGGTAGAGGACGTCGATCTCCCGCCAGTCGCGCTGCGCCGTGGTCTCCCCCTTGATGTCACCGAGCGCGTGCTCCTTGCGGATGGCGGCCATCATGCGGTCGGGATCGCTCGGGAGTGTCGCCAGGAAGCGGTAGAACTGGCGCTGGGACCGGTCGTCGTAGCCCTCCTTCTTCCACTTCTCCTCCTGGTTGGGGAAGTACCGGACCTGGACCTTGTTCGGGTCGAAGTCCGACGTGTCCCCCACGCCCGGGACTCCGGGCAGTTGGGCGGCGCCCGTGCCGTCCCAGCGGGTCCAGTGCTCCGCGCTCCGGGGCGTCCCCTCGTCGAAGGACGTGGTCTTCTCGTAGACCCACTGCTTCGGACCGGGCTCGGTCGCGCCGAGCTTCTCCACGGTGGCGGCGGCCAGTTCGAGGGTGTCGGCGGAGGCCTGCGCGGAGAGCAGCCGGCGGCCGGCGGGGGTAGTGGTGGTGGCGCGGGCGGTACCCGCGGCGTCGTCGTCGGAGAGGGTCGCCACGAGCCCGCCCGTCACGACGAGCCCCGTGGCCGCCGCGGCGGTCATCAGGACGAACCTGCGGCGGGGCAGCGAGACCGGGGCGGGCCGTTCGGCGCCGGCCGCCTCCTGCCGGAACGCCTCGGTGAGCAGGGCCCGTTGGGGCGCGAGACGGTCGCTGTCGGGCAGCGGCACGTCCGCGCGCAGGGGGATGTCGACACGCAGGGCACGTGCGTCGGCGGGCTCGTTCATGCGGGATCACCTTCCGGTGCGTGC
The DNA here is from genome assembly GCF_044457385.1 of Streptomyces sp. NPDC050548. NCBI lineage: Bacteria > Bacillati > Actinomycetota > Actinomycetes > Kitasatosporales > Streptomycetaceae > Streptomyces > Streptomyces sp. NPDC050548. The sequence continues at coordinate 188,134 of NZ_JBITGV010000006.1, read as the reverse complement.
GGTGCGTGCGGTGCGAGGGCTTCGAGCGGTCGGGCGGCTTCGCCGGGCCCGTCGAACGGGCTGTACGGCGCCGTCGTCGCGCGGAGTTTCCGGCGGGCCCGGTTGAGCCGGGAGCGGACGGTGCCGACGGGGATGTCGAGGGCCTCGGCGATCTCCTGGTAGGTGAAGTCGGCCCAGGCGAACAGCAGCAGCGCGTGCCGGTCCCCCTCCGAGAGCGCGGCCAGCGCCTTGGCCAGCGGCCGGGAGGCGGCCTGCGCGGTGACCCGGTCGTCGGCGGAGTCGGTCCAGGTCTCGGCCACCGGATCGTGACCGGTACGGGCCAGCAGCTTCAGCGCCCTGACCTCCTCACGGCGGTGCCGGCTGATCAGCTTGGCCGCGATGCCGTGCAGCCAGGGGCGGACACCGGCCCGCCCGCTGTCGTAACGGGCCCTGATCCGGAAGGCCGTCAGAAAGGTCTCGGCGGTGACGTCGTCGGCCGCGTCCCGGCCGAGGCGCCGGGCGACGTACTGGTGGATGGTGGGCGCGTGCCGGTCGAACAGCACGGCGAAACGCTCGGGTTCGTCGAGCGAGGCGGCGACGAGCACGGCGTCCGCCGGTCCGGGGTCGCTTCTTGGGTCGCTTCTTGGGTCGCTTCTTGGGTCACTGCTTGGGCCACTGCTTGGGTCGCTGCGTGTGTCACTGCTTGGGTCACCGCTTGGAGAGGAACGGCACAGTGCATCGGAATCGGTCATGGACGGTCCGTGTCGTCGGAGGAAAGGGACGGCGTTCACCCTGTACTTGCCGACTGACCGGGATCGGGTTCACGGCCCCCAGTGTCACGTGCGCGGTCGCGTGGACGTGAGCGTGCCCCACACCGCCATGCGGTACCGGGACGTGAACTCCGGGGTGCAGGTGGTGAGGGTGATGTAGTGGCCGGGCGTGCTGTAGCCGTAGGACGGCTTGACGGTCGAGCGCGGGATCGGCCGGATGACGCCGGAGTCGGCGGCGGAGGTCTGCGGCAGGATCTTGTCGACCGTGTAGGTGTAGACGGCCGTGCCGGTCTCGACCTGGACGGTGTCCTTGAGCCGCAGTCTCGGGAGATACCGGAAGGGTTCGCCGTGGGTGTTGCGATGCCCGGCGAGCGCGAAGTTCCCTTCCTGGCCCGGCTGTTGGGTGCCGGGGTAATGGCCGACGTACCCCTTGTTGAGCACATTCCGCTTGCTGACGCCTTCGGCGATCGGGACGCGGAGGTGGAGGCGGGGGATGGTGAGGACGGCGTAGGCCTGGGAGCGGCGAGGGGTGGTCGCGGACGATCCGGATCCGGTGGTGGTGCCGGTGGTCCGGTCCGAAGAACTGCCGTCGGCGGCATCCGTGCCGGCCGACGTCGATCCGTCCCCCGCCCCCGACCCCGACCCCGGACCTGCCTCCGTCGCCCATTGCCGTTCCAGCGCCTGCACTTGATGCTCCGCGCCCCGGCGGGCCTCCCGGTTGGTCCACCACAACTGCTGGACGACGAGAAGGAGCAGGACGACCCCGGCGGTGACGAGCAACTCGCCGCCGGTCCACAGGGCGCGTCGGCGCAGCGCACGGCGTCGACGGCTGTGCTGCTGCACGACGGGGACCCGCATGGGCGGCACGATAAGGGCGGGTTCTCCAACTCACCAGACCCATGACTCCTGTTGGACTCCTGTTGGGCTCCTGTTGGGCTCCTGCTGTCGGCGGAGGCGCCCGTTCGATCCTTCGTACACGGGTTTTAGAAAGGGGTGTCACAACCCTCGACAACCCCACGCACCACACCCGATGCTTCCTGGTGGCACGAGCCGGGGGGATGGCCGACGCCGGTAGGACGACCGGCGGTTGAGCGAATCGGGAGAAGAAATGATCCGACGCAGAACCCTGCTGGCCGCGGCGGGCGGTGGCCTCCTCGGCACCGCCCTGGCGACCGGTACCGCACGCGCCGACGCGACGATCGCGGTCAACCCGGCGACGAAGTACGGCACTTGGGAGGGCTGGGGCACCTCGCTCGCCTGGTGGGCGAACGTCTTCGGCGCCCGGGACGACTTCGCCGACATCTTCTTCACCACCAAGTCGACGACGTACAACGGCACTTCGCTCCCCGGCCTGGGCCTGAACATCGCCCGCTACAACCTCGGCGCGTGCAGCTGGAACACGGTGAACGGCGAGTCGATGGTCGCCTCCGCCAACATCCCCGCGTTCAAGCAGATCGAGGGCTACTGGCAGGACTGGAACAACGAGGACCCCACGTCCTCGGCATGGAAGTGGACGGCGGACGCGACCCAGCGCGCGATGCTGGTGAAGGCGACGGCACGAGGGGCGACCACCGAGCTCTTCGCCAACTCCCCCATGTGGTGGATGTGTTCGAACCACAACCCGTCGGGCGCCTCGGGCGGCGGCAACAACCTCCAGACCTGGAACTACCGCCAGCACGCCTCCCACCTCGCGTCCGTCGCCCTCTACGCGAAGAACAACTGGGGAGTGAACTTCGCGACGGTCGAGGCCTTCAACGAGCCCTCGTCGAGCTGGTGGACGGCGACCGGCACACAGGAGGGCTGCCACATGGACTCGACGGTCCAGGCGGCCGTACTGCCGTATGTCAGAAGCGAGTTGGACAGCCGCGGCCTGACAGGCACGAAGATCTCGGCGTCCGACGAGACGAGTTACGACCTGGCACGGACGACGTGGAGCGCCTTCAGCTCGACGACGAAGGGGTACGTGAACCGCGTCAACGTCCACGGCTACCAGGGCTCGGGCGGCCGTAGAGACCTGCTCTACACGGACGTGGTGACAACGTCGGGCAAGGCTCTCTGGAACTCCGAGACGGGCGACAGCGACTCCACAGGCCTGACGATGGCGAGCAACCTGCTCTACGACTTCCGCTGGCTGCATCCCACGGCATGGACGTACTGGCAGGTCATGGACCCGTCGTCCGGCTGGGCGATGATCGCGTACGACCAGAGCACGCTCACGGCCGGCGCGGTGCAGACGAAGTACTACGTGATGGCCCAGTTCAGCCGCCACATCCGCCCCGGCATGACGATCCTGGACACGGGCGTGAGCTACGCGGCGGCGGGCTACGACGCGTCGGCGAAGCGGTTGGTGATAGTGGCGGCGAACACAGGCTCGTCGTCGACGACTTTGACCTTCGACCTCTCCAAGTTCACGACGGTGGCGGGCGGTACGAGCGGCCTGGTCCCCCGCTGGAACACGGTGACGGGCGGCGGAGGCGACTTGTACACCTCCCACTCGGACACCTACCTCAGCGGCAAGACGGTGAGCGCGACGTTCGCGGCCGGGGCGGTGCAGACCTTGCAGATCGACGGGGTGGTGATCTGACCGCACAACCCGAACTCCGGTACGGCGGTGGGCAGTTGGGCCTACTGGCGCTGGCGCTCGGCGGTTTCGGAATCGGTCTGACCGAGTTCGTGATCGCCGGGCTGCTGCCGCAGGTCAGCCGCAGTCTGAACGTGTCGACGGCCGCGGCGGGTTGGCTGATCTCCGGCTACGCGCTGACGGTAGCGGTGGGCGCGATAGGGGTGACGGCGGCGACGGCAGGACTACCGCGCAAACCTGTCCTGGTCGGTCTGGTGGCCCTGTTCGTCGCAGGCAACCTGCTCTGCGCGATCGCCCCGAACTACCCGACCATGCTCCTGGGCCGCGTGGTGGCCGCCCTCTGCCACGGCACGTTCTTCGGCATCGGCTCCCTCGTCGCCCGCCGCCTGGTCCCACCCGAACGGGCGTCGCGGGCGGTCGCGATGATGTTCGCCGGCCTGACGGTGGCGAACGTACTCGGCGTCCCCTTCGGCGCCCTCGTCGGCGAACGGTGGGGCTGGCGGGCGACGTTCTGGGCGATCACGGCGACGGGGGCGGTGGCACTGGCGGCGATCGCGGTGCTGGTACCGGGCTGGGCGGGACGGGTGAGCGGAGGGGCAGGCGGCCTGAGGGCCCAACTCCGATCCTTCCGCTCGACCCAGGTATGGCTGACCCTGACGGCCACAGCCCTCGGCTACGGCGGCATGTTCGGCGCGTTCAGCTACCTCGCGTACACGTTCACCGAGGTCACGGGATTCTCGACGACGGATGTCGCCTGGCTCCTGGTGGTCTACGGCACGGGCTTGGTCGTAGGCAATATCGCGGGCGGCCGGGGCGCGGACCACAACAGGGACGTGACGCTGATCGTCTCGCTGATCGGGTTGGCGGCGACGCTGACGGCCTTCGGCCTGCTGGCGAGCAGCCGCCCGGCGTCGGTGATCCTGGTCTTCTTGTTGGGCGTGTTCGGGTTCGCGACGGTCCCGGGGATGATCACGCGGGTGACGGACGCGGCGGGCGGCGTACCCCTGGCCGCCAGCGCGAACGTCTCCGCGTCGAACGTGGGGAACGCGGTGGGGGCGTGGCTGGGGGGCCTGGTGATCAGTGCGGGGTGGGGGTATACGGGGCCGTTGTTCGTGGGGGCGGGGGTTGTGGGGGTGGGGGTGGGGGTCATGGGGTGGGCGGCTTGGGCGGCGAGGGCGGCAGGGGCAGCAGGGGCCACGGCGCCGACAGAGGACACGGTGGCGCAGCGGTCGTAAACCTGCTGGAAGCCCGGGAGCCACCCGGCGTTCCCGGTGGCCCGGCCTCCCCACGTCCGTCTCACACCTGTCCCTCACCTGTCCCACGTCTCGCTCACTGGCCGACCTGCGGATATCTCTCCCCTTGCCTCCATCTGCGCCGGCATCGGCAGTACCGTGTCGTTCATGCGCCCCGACACGCCCGCCGAGAACGTCGACCACTCCGCCGAAGCGGCCCGCCTGGAGCGGACGGCCGCCCGCTACCCCGAGGACGCCGAGGCCCTGCTCCTCCAGGCCGCGGCCCACCTGGAACTGGCCGGCGACCGCCCCGCCGCCACCACGCTCTACGACCGCCTGCTGTCGTCGCCGGACGACCTGGAGACCCCCCACCTGGTACGAGCCCTCAAGGCCTCGAACCTCTGGGAGTACGGCCACGAGGCCGAGGCCAGGGCGATCATCGACGGCGTCCGGGCAGCGTCCCCGCGCGATCCCGCGCCCTGGGTGATCGTCGCGGAGTCCCTGGAGTCCCACGACGAGCTGGAGGCGGCGCAGGAGACGTTCACGGAGGGCGTGACGTTGTTGCTGACCGACGTCCCTGAACCCCCGTACTCCACCCACCCGTTGCTGTTCGGCCGCCACCGGGTACGGCGGATGCTGGGCGCGTCCCACGACGAGTGGGACACGCTGGCGGATTCCTTGCACTCGTCGTCCGTCTCCTTGGACGAGCTGCACGACCCGAAGAGGGTGTGGTCGCTGGGCTCGGACAACCCGGCGGAACTTGAGGCCGAGATCTCGCGGCTACGAGCGGAACTGGGTGCGTTCCGGGAGGCGCTGTCCCGCCCGTTCCCGGTGGCCGTACTGCACTGGCCGGAGGGCGAGTTGGCGGAACTGGTGGGGGCGTATGCCTCACTGGCCGAGGAGTACCCGTCCCATGAGGAGCACCTGGCGACGATAGAGGCGTCGCTGAGGGAGCTGGCGGCGAGCGGCACGCCGAACCTCGGGATCGTGACGGGGACGGTGCCTTCTTATGAGGCGTTCGCGGCGTCGGAGGGGGCTTCGCCGGGGGACGTTGACTTGCTGCCGCAGTATGCGACGACGCTGGCGTCGCGGGGGCGGGCTGTGGTTTGGCCGCCGCAGCGGGGGGCTTCTTGTTGGTGTGGGTCGGGGCGGGGATATGGGGAGTGTCACGGCGAGGGCCAGTGAAAACGCAGGCCTGCCGTTGAACGACATCGAGCTGATGTGCTTGAAGGCAAAGCCTGACGCGTGAACGAGCCGCCATTTCAAACCCAGCTCCCCGCAGATACTGGGTTTCCTCAACATACCCAATACTGAAGTTAGTTCGCTTCAAGGGAGATCTCTTGCTGCCTATCGATTTCAACGCTGGAAAGAATCTCGCGTTAGTTGAAGAGCTGAAGCATGATTCTGAACTCCGTGTCGTTCATGCCGAATTGGCGGCCCAAGATCCATTCGGAGAACGGTTCGCCACGGTCCTACGGGACACTATCGATCAGCTCCTTAACGGCGAGATCACTGGGCGCTACGACTGGGCGGACCTCCTCAAAACCGAGCGGACTCACGCCGGGACACTGGTCGAGATCAACCTGCAACGCGAGTTCAGGTTCGCGGACGGTGAGGTCATGGACTACCAGATCGCCGGAATCGAGGTCGACTGCAAATACTCCCAGCGATTCGGTGGTTGGATGATCCCTCCGGAGGCCATGGGGCATCTCTGCTTGCTCGTCTGGGCAGATGACTACACGAGCCGATGGAGTGCAGGCTTCTTCCGCGTACGCGGCGAGTGGCTGAACCAAGGCAGCAACCGCGACGCCAAGCTCACCGTGAAAGCCGAACACCGCAACAAAATCCTCTGGCTCTGGCGCGACGCCGAACTCCCGGAAAATGTCTTGCTGCACATGGGTCCACAAGACCGCGATGCAGTCTTTGCATCAAAGTCCGGACAGCAGCGCCTCAACGAGCTCTTCCGGCGTGCCCAGCAACGCCGCATAGGACGCAATGTAGTGCGCACCGTGGCTCAGCAGAAGGACTACATGAAGAGGGTCCGGGGTAATGGCGGTTCTCGTTCAGCACTCCAGCCCGAAGGAATTCTCATCATGGGTGACTACGACAGTCACCGCGCCGTAGCGGAGCAACTCGGTATCGTGTCACCCCGCGAAGGAGAGTTCGTGAGCGTGCGGGTAGCCCAGGTACGTGAACATCATCGCGATCAGCCACGGGTAACTCTGGCCGACCGGGACTGGACTGTCGCAACGCAAGGTGATCCAGTGGAAACAGCCCCAGACTTGCCATCACACACTGCAGTTGCATAGCTCGGCATTCCATCGAACTGCCCATCACGGTCGAAGACTGAAAGAAGTTCATGCCGCTCCAACCTGCCAAGAAGGCGCTCGTCGAACAGTATCTCGGAGACCCTGCGGCGCTTAGCGCAGTATTCTTGGGGTTGTGCTGGAACGAGTCAAACTGCGCTTCCCAGGCTCAGATTGAGATAGAGAAGAACGAGGATCTGGCAGCAGCCTGCGAACGTCTTGAACTGGGATGGAATCCGGCCTGGTTGACAGAATCCGGCTTTTCCGTTTACGACTCCGATGGAACTTTCCTGACTGACGGCGGCTCCGCGCATGGACCCGTCCGTTGGGCACCTGCCGTACGCACGCATCGGCTGGACGACAAAGTGCCCGACACCGCCACGGGCCACAGACAACGACGACGCATCGCCGGCGAACTCGCCGTCCTGGCCCTCTGGATGCAGGCCGTAACTGAGCGAAACGTTAACGTCGACAGGCCTGTTGCACTGGACAGGAACTCAAGAGGCACCCTCTTCCGTGATCTGCTGATCCACTTCCTCCAGTGCAGCCTTCCGGAAGGCTGGCAAGTTCGGCATGAGGTTCCTCTGACTCACATCCGAGGACTGCACATGCGCCGGGACGTGGGAGACCGCAAGAGCGACATTCTCATCATCGACAGCGGGGGACGGCTCGTTGCGGCTCTGTCCTCGAAGTGGACATGGCGTTCCGACCGCGGCACAGAGGCCGCCCAGATGGTGCCACTCACTCGTTACCGACCCGATGTCCCCTATGCCATGGCAACTGCGGAATTCCCCCGCGCCGCGGGCGTAGCGCGAGAGAGTATCGAGGATCGCACCTATCACGTCTGCCCTGACTGGGTCGGATCCTGGATGGCAGTTAACGAACTCCCGGCTGGAAGTTCACCACTGGCTCAATGGCCGGACTTGGCTGCACTGAAGCAGGAAGGGATGTCCAGAGCACGTGCACTCGGGCTGAACGGCCTGGATGCCCTGGTGAAAGACCTTAAGAACAGCGGCACCATTCTGTAGCCGAGATAAGGAAATCGTTCAGTGTCCGGAGAGCCATGGGAGCCACCAAGCGGTTCATGGGCGTCGTCTGCAGCGCGCCGCCGGAACATGCAGGCCATTCGCAGCCGGGACACCACACCTGAGCGTCTGATCCGACGGCTTGTCCACGCCCAAGGGCTTCGCTATCGGGTAGCGGCCAGGCCGCTACCCGACCTTCGTCGGACGGCAGACATGGTCTTCCGTCCGGCGAAGGTCGCTGTCTTCATCGACGGCTGTTACTGGCATGGCTGCCCGGAGCACTACGTTCCCCCGAAGACGAATCCCGGCTACTGGTCAGACAAAGTCGCCCGGAACATGGCCCGAGACCGTGACACCAACCAGCACCTCAAAGAGGCAGGGTGGACGGTGCTCCGGTTCTGGGAGCACGAGGCTTCGGCAGAGTGTGCCGCCCGGATCGCTGCGGAGGTCGCGAAGCGCCGCCCTCGAACAACTCCGAAGCCAAAGCAGAAGGAGTGATCACGCCTTCTTGTCGTCGCGCTCACGGGCAGCTCGCAGGACGTCAGCGATCGATTTGCCAACCGCCCTGGCCACGGGAGGCGGGAAGGCATTGCCTACCTGCCTGTACTGCGCCGTCTTGCCACCGGAGAACTGCCACTCAGGCGGGAAGCCCTGGATGATCGCAGCCTGCTGCACCGTGAGCATGGGCCCGTTCTCGCCAAAGAGGTCACGCTTTTGGGTGCCCTTCTCCCTGCAGGTGTCGGGATCATTGGCAACTCCCAAGCCATCGACCCCGAGTTGACCCCACGCGGCCTTGGCACGGCTGGGGCCAAGGTCCGCTCCCCCGTGCTTCTTGGATCCGCCGACCAGGGTGGGGGCGATGCCGCCGCCCTTCTCTGCAAGCACCCTGTGGCGCTTCTGCGCGGCATCGAGCCAGTCGTCGAACTTCTTGCGAGCCACTTCTGCCTGGGCGCCGGTGAAATACGGCTCGTAGCGGGCGCGCATTGAACCTTCCAGCGCCTCAGCGACGCTGACGTGATCCTGGTGAGTTGCGGCAGGCCACTCGTATTTGACGTCCTTCAGGATGTCATTGCGGAAGGCAACCAGGATGGCGCGGGGGCGAAGCTGCGGGACTCCGAAGTCGCTAGCCTCCAGAATGTCCCACTCACCTACCGTGTAGCCCATCCCGTCATCCCAGACCATTTGGCCATCATCACCCCGATACCAGCCGCTCTGGAGCTTCGCCTGGATCAAGCCGCGGTAGTCGTCGAACTTAGGGTCCATGATTCCGCGCACGTTCTCGATCATGACGGCCCGAGGGTTCAACTCCTTGACGAGGGCCAGCATCCGAGGAAACAGGTCACGCTCGTCGTCCTTGCCGAGTTGCTTGCCAGCATGCGAGAACGGAGGGCATGGGACGCCGCCCGCCAAGAGATCAAGTCCGCGGCGATGAAGCACCTCCGCGCTTTTGGCCAGGTGCTTGTCCTGCTTGAAGTCGTTCACATCCGTCGGAGGCAGGACGTCACAGTTCTCCTTCTCCCAGACCCACTTCGGGTGAGATGCGACGTTCTTCTCCAGCGTGGCAGCCGCATGCGGGTCGATCTCCACAAGGGCGAGGTGGCCGAAACCAGCCTGGTGCAGCCCGATGGCTTGTCCGCCCGCTCCAGCGCAGATCTCGATTGAGGTGAACTCGGGCTCATTGGGCTCGTCGGCCTGCTCCACGGAGCCCTTGGGTTCGTTCGTGCGGGTCATGTCCCCTCCTTACAGTCGTGCAGCGGCAGACACATCTTGCGATCCACCATCACTGAGGGTGACAGACCCCACTGACAACGAGACGGCACCAAGTGTGCAACACGCCCCGCGGTTCGCTGAACGCACCCTCCGGCACGCCGAACGCTCGTACGATATTGCTCATGCAGACGCCCCCCTGGACTGAGGACGAACTTGTGCTGGCCGGTGCGCTCGTCGTGAAGAACGGCTGGCGCGAACTGCGGACCAACGATCGTGAGGTGCAGGAGCTGTCGGAACTCCTCCGCGCGCTGCCCATCCACAGTCCGGAAGCACTCGCCCTTCCCGGCTTCAGGTCGCCTGACAGCGTCAGCCGCAAGACCTCGGACTTCGCAACGAACCACAAGCTGTACTCGGGCAAGGCCACTCGTGGCGGACGGCGCACCGAGCTCATGGTCGAGGCCTTCTGTGACCGCGAAGCTGAGATGCTCCAGGCCGCGGAAGCCATTGAGGTCGGCATGGGCTCGGGCGAACTGCAGCTCATCCCTCCCCAGCCCGACGAGGTCGACGAGTCCGGCGCCACGGCCATCGAGGGAAGGCTCCTCGTCCGTCGCGCACTCGCTCGTGAGCGAGACCCGAAGCTCCGCGCGCTGAAGCTCAAGCAGACACTGCGTCGCGGTCGGCGGCTCCAGTGCGAGGCATGCGATTTCGATTTCGGCCGCGTCTACGGAGCGCTGGGCGAGGGCTACATTGAGGTGCACCACGTCACTCCCCTCCACATCTCCGGAACACGGGAGACCAAGCTCGACGACCTCGCGTGCCTGTGTGCCAATTGCCACCGCATGTGCCACAGGAGCCGTCCCGGAGAATCCTGGCGCACGCCGACTGCCCTTCGCGAGCAGATACGGAAGAACCTTTAGGCAGCCGCCCACTAGGCTGCGTCCAGTTCTGCTTCGTAGTGCATCTGGGCACGGTCGAGGAAGTCGTCCGGATCATGGCCGCACGCGGCGGACCAGTGAAGCAGGTCAGCGATCAGCTCGATCGCCGACTCCTCAAGGCCAATCCCCTGCCCCTTCCCCTGCAGAGCAGCACTCTCACCGCCCGCCCGATAGCCCTCCAGTGTCTCGACAGCTCGCTCAACGCGTCGGCACGAACGCCCCGAGTTGAACGGGATCTCGCACCAGACCGCCTTGCCCGCTGCCGTCAGAACCGTGCCCCAGTCCATCGCCAGGGCCGCGAGCAGGTGCAGGCCACGGCCGCATTCGTCGTCGCAGCCCGCCGACTTCAACGAGGGCACCGAACTGCTCCTGTCGTGGACCTCAAGTCGTAGCCGTTCGTCCCTCCACTCAAGGATCAGGGTCGCCGATGCGCCTTCGCCGACATGCTTGACGACGTTCGTTGCCAGCTCAGTGACCAGCAGTTCTGCTTCGTCAGCAGCGACAGGCATGCCCCACCGGCTCAGCTGGCGGACGGCGGCTCTCCGGAGCAGTCGCACTTCAGCCGGCGCCGCCTCGAAAGGCAGAACACAGCGGAGTCGGGGTTCACCAACTTCGTAGCCAGGCATGGCTACTCCTCCCTCCCAGCCACGCTCGTGCTGCTCCCGCCGTGTCCGTACGGCTGCACTGCGTAGCGGTCTGCGAGCGAGCATGACACAGAGAACTCTCACTGTGTAACTTCTCACGAGAATCCATCGAGTGAATCTGATGGTGGGTCCGCTCCCCTGCTGCCTAGCCTGATGGGGATCTCCGGGCCCACCACCGGCACATGGCGAAGGAGCCGAATGTCCGAACGGACCACCACCCGCCGCCGCCAACTAGGCGCGATGATGCGCAAGTTGCGCGCCCGCAGGGGAATGACCCTGGAAGAAGCGGGTGCACTCGTCGGCGTATCCAAGGCGACGGTCAGCAGGTATGAGACCCAAGCAGGACCCGTGAAATGGCTCGTCGTTGATGCGCTGTGCCGCGAGTACGGAGCAACTGAGGCCGAGCGCAAGGCCGTTGTCGCGCTCGCGAAGGACGCCAAGCAGCAGGGCTGGTGGAACTCGTTCGCTGACTCCATCCCGGAGAGCATGAACCTGCTGCTCACGCTCGAAGACGAGGCAGTGCACGAGAATCACTTCGCCTGTGTCTATGTTCCCGGCCTCTTGCAGACGCGCGCCTACAGCACCGCACTACAGAAGGCCAACGAAGTACCCCTGGAGACCACCGACATCGAGCGGCTGGTCGACATTCGCATGAAACGGCAGGAGATTCTCACCCGCCCGAAGCCCCCGCGGCTCTGGGCGATCCTCGATGAGTCGGTGATCCGCCGCGTCGTCGGATCGCCGCAGATCATGAGAGAGCAGCTCGACCGGCTGCTGGAAGCCAACGAGTCGCCTCACATCACGCTTCAGGTGCTGCCCTTCTCGCAAGGGGCCCACGGCGCCGCGCTCGGCAGCTTCGTCATCATCGGCGGCACCGAGCTGACCCTCGACGTGGTCTACGTCGACTTCCATACGGGCTCCCTCTTCCTGGAGAAGGACGAGGAACTGAACCGATACAGACTTGCGTTCGAGTATCTGCGTGCACAAGCGTTGGACATGGGAGCTTCCTCCACGATGATCCATCGCGCCCGCAAGGAGCTGTGAATGTCTGTCGGCCCGCAGCCTGTGTCCGAACCCGTCTGGTTCAAGTCGTCGTACAGCGGCGCCAATGCCACCGAGTGCGTAGAGGCAGCCTTCACCCCGGCTGGGGTGCTTGTGCGGGACTCCAAAGACGTTGGTGGCCCTGTCCTCGCGATCCGAGCCCGCGCCTGGCATTGCCTGATAGGCGAGTTGGGGCAGGAAGAGATGGGAGGGCGCTGAAGCGACCTGGCCATTCACTCTCAGGCATGCCGCCCCCACTGCCCCCGGTGAATAACGTCCTCAGCGGCTCGCCGCCGTTCCGCGACTCGGGCCCCCTGCTCAGGAACATCCTCAGCCCGGTACCCCACCGTGATCCCCCCGATCGGGTCGTACTCCTCCGGAACCCCGAACTCCGCCCGGAACGGCTGCAGATGCTCCGGCATGATGCCGAAGAAGCAAGCACCCAGCCCTTCGTCGACCGCGGTCAGGAGCATCAGCAGGGAGGCCATGCCCGTGTCGATGTACCAGTACGGCGCAGGCCAGCGTGCCTCGGCACGGTCCTCCCAGCCCTTGTCGGGTTCGGCGTAGCGCTCAAGGTAGGCAGCCTTGTGGGCCAGTGGTACGACGACCAGCGGGGCGTCCTGCATGGTCGGGGTCTTCTCAACCCGGGTGGGAACGAACGGCCAGAAGCGGGCACGGTCGGCGGGCTCGGTCAGGGCGAGGAACGCCCAGCCCTGGGAGAAGCCGGCCGAGGGGGCTCGTAGCGCGGAGGCGAGGATGCGCTCAGTCACCTCCGGGGTCAGCGGCTTGTTGGTGTAGTGACGGATCATGCGCCTGCGACGGACCACCTCGGAGAATTCCATGGCGGCAGATCCTGTCACGAACCAACCGGTCACCGGGAGTTGTTGATCTGCCAATCTCGCGCCGCACACCCAGGGGCACTGCGGCAGGCAGCGGCTCGACCGACAGTCAGACACAGGCCTACCTGCGGGTCGTGGGCGAGCTACGACCAGACGGGTGCCGCCCCCGCACCCCGCCCAGCCCGGCCCCCCTCAGGTCGATACCAACTCCCCAATCCCCACTGTCCCCTTACGCACTTATTGCACAAGAGATCTTCACCATTTCCGAACTGAGTCCATATGATGCCGAGATCAACTGGCCCGGCCAAGGCGAGACTTGGGCGGGCCTCTCGGGTTCCTGTGGGGGTTTCATGCGTATACGCGTTGCGGCCGGCGTTGTCTCCGGTGCTGTCGTTCTGTCCGCGCTCGCGCTGCCGGTTGCCGCTCAAGCGGCCGAGCGTAGAGGGGCCTCGGCGGAGCTGAAGTCCTTTGCCTCGGCGGCCGTTCAGCCCAGAGACTCCCTGGGCAACACCAAGTTCTCGCACGCTGTCGTCAACGGCGGCAAGGACATCGTCCTCGGTACCAGCGGTACGAAGTCCGTCACCGTCACGTATACCGCCACGGACCCGAGCGGCGTCGCCCTCACCGAGGCCTTTCTGTGGCAGGGGACGGACAGTTCGACCACGGACGGGATCACCGGTGGGCTGGGGACGGACGACGACCCCGACTGCACGGAGACGGCCACCCAGGGGACGTACACCTGCAAGGCCGTTTTCAATATCCATCCCGCGACCGACATGAAGGACAACGGCGTGGCCGGGACCTGGAAGTTGTTCCTGGGGGCCTGGGATCTGTACGCGAACGCCAGTTACAACGACGACGTCGCCACCGCCTCGATCAAGAAGGCGTCCACGCTGACCGCCGACGCCACTCCCGAGCCGGTCAAGAAGGGGAAGACCATCACCGTCACGGGCAAGCTCGCCCGCGCGAACTGGGCGACGGGCAAGTACGCGGGGTACGTGTCCCAGCCCGCGAAGCTGCAGTTCCGCAAGAAGGGCAGCAGCACCTACACCACCCTCAAGACGATCAAGACCAACAGCACCGGTGTCCTGAAGACCACCACCAAGGCCACGGTCGACGGGTACTACCGGTACGTCTTCGCCGGTACCTCCACCACCGCCGCGGCGACCGCGCCCGGCGACTTCGTCGACGTCCGGTAAGCGGCTCGACTCGCCCGAGTAAGAGATCTACGTGAACCGGCGGGAGACCCTCCCGCCGGTCCCGGTCCCGTGTGTACCGTCCTCCCTTGTGTTGATCGGTGATCACTCAACTACCGTTCTACGCGCGAAGATTCACCGCAGTTCACCGCAGTTCACCGCAGTTCACGGCAGTTCACCGCACAGTCAGCGCCATCCGCAGCACCCGCACCCCCTGTTCACTCCACTTCATTCCACCCCCCACTCATGGAATCCCCCCACTTCACGGAGGTTCACCGGATGCCCAGTCTTGGCAAGTTCACGTCACGTCGTAGGCTCACCACCGCTCTCACCGTCCTCGGTCTGCTCGCCACCGGCGCCGTCGTCCAGGCCGCCGCCGTCACCCCCGCCGTCGCGGCCACCTCGGCCACCACGCACCGCGTGCTGTTCGACGACGGGCATGCCGAGGAGGCCGGCAACGCCGACTGGATCATCTCCACGAGCAAGCCCGATCCGCTCGCCCAGGACTCCTCTCCCTCCTCCGACAAGGACTGGACGGGGGCACTGTCGTCGTGGGGCATCGCGTTGCAGAAGACCGGCGACTACAGCCTCAAGACCGCCACCAGCGCGCTGACTTACGGGGGATCGTCGGCGAACGACCTCTCGAACTTCGACACGCTGGTCCTCCCCGAGCCCAACATCAAGTTCACGACCGCGGAGAAGACCGCCATCATGAACTTCGTGAAGGCCGGTGGCGGGCTGTTCATGATCTCCGACCACACCGGGTCCGACCGGAACAGCGACGGGTACGACGCGGTCCAGATCCTCAACGACCTGATGACCAACAACAGCGTTGACTCCACTGACCCGTTCGGGTTCTCCATCGACTCGCTGAACATCAGTTCCGGCTACCCTGCCGCCATCAGCGACAGCACCAACCCCGTGCTGCACGGCTCCTTCGGCACCGTCACCAAGAGTCTGATCGCCAACGGTACGACCGCCACGATCAAGCCCGCCGACAACTCCGCCGCCAAGGGGCTGCTGTACCGCAGCGGTTACTCCGGCAACACCGGCGCCTTCTTCGCGACCAGCACCTTCGGGAGCGGCAAGGTGGCCTTCTGGGGCGACAGTTCGCCGGTCGACGACGGCACCGGGCAGTCCGGCAACACGCTCTACGACGGCTGGAACGACACCGGCGCCACCAACGCCGCCCTCGCCCTCAACGCCACGGAGTGGCTCTCCTCGTAGGCCAACCCACACCCCTCACCCCCCGATGTCGGACCTCACCGCCGCCTCGACGAGGTCCGCCGCGTCGGCCGGCCTGATCGTTCCGGCCGCCACCGCAGCCGCCGTACGGGTCGCCCACTGCCTCACGAACTCCGCGTGCGTGGGGTACAGGGCGGCAAGTCTCGTGCTGGTCAGGGGAGTTGTCGTACCGAAGAGGAAGCAGAACTGGGCCGAGCCCGTCTGGCCCAGGCCCGACAGTGCGGCGACCGGCGCGTCCACGGCGGGGGTTCGGACTCCGCCCGTGGCGTTGCCGTTGGCGTCCAGGACGAACGCCGGTGTGCCGTCGCTACTGGTGGCCACCTGCAGCGGCGAGGTCTTGGCCGGTGGGATTCCGGTCAAGACCCAGCTGCGCAGGGCGTGTTGGGCGGCGTCCATGACGTAGTGCGCCTGGCCGGTGTTGATCGGGGCGGCGCAGGAGAAGCCGGGGGTGCCGGTCGGCGGGTCGAGCATGGTCCCCAACTCCCGCACGCTGACGGTTCCGTCACCGGTGTCCGCGGCGCCGACGTTGGCGACGTAGTCGTCGGCGTGCGCGGTGCCGGCGACCTCCCAGAACCGCAGGCGTGCGGTGTCCGGTTGACGGGCCGTCAGATAGCCCAGGAGCATCAGGTCGGTCTCCGTCTGCACGGTGAGCACCGGCACCGTCGTGTCGGTGCGGAACTGGACGACCGCGGGAGTGGGTACGTCGGCCTGGGGTGCCTGCGAGAGCGCTGCCGCGAATCCGGCCCTGCTGTGGACGAGGAATCCGTCGTACGCGTGCGCCAGGGGCTGGACCGCGTCGATGTACGTCGTGAGGCGGAACGCCGACTGGGACTCGCCCTCGGCCAGCACCGCGCGCGGGCGGAGGCCGCCGAGGATCGTGGCCGCGGAGTCCCGTACGGCCTGTCCGGCCTGGGAGAAGATGTCGTAGGAGTAGCTGTCTCCGGGGTGGGACAGGGGCGCGTAGCGGACCGGGTCGGCGGCCTTGGTGGCGGTCACGCCGGCGGCCTGGGCGGAGACGCCGATCCAGGCGTAGCCCTCGCGGATCAGTTCGTTGTGGGTGTAGATCCACTCCGGGGCCACGTCCAGGCCGGCGGAGACGTTGAGCCACTCGACCACGACCGTCCCGTTGAAACGGGCCGGGTTGGATGGCCTGTTCATGACAAACCTAGTTGTGTACGGCGCGGTGCTCGCGGGCGTCACGCTCCAACGGCCGTCCGAGCCCAGCGGCGCGGTCGGCGTGTAGGAGGTGGCCGTGCCGGAGAGGAAGAACTCCGACTGCGTGTATCCCACGCTCGCGAGGTCGAAGGTCGTGCCCTGCAGTACTACGGCACCCTTGCCGCCGGTGACCGGGCCGGTGACCGTCGCCGCACCAACCGCGGTCGCGGCCTGGGAAGTTGGCGCCAGGATCCCTGAGAGTCCTAAGAGCAGACCGACGTTTGCCGCGACAACCAGCATCGAACGCAGGCGACTTCGGGCAGGCGGCCGTTGTCTCGTACTCATCTGTGGTACCTCCTTGAGTTGATGTCTCTACGGCTCGGGAAGTCCCTCCCGCAGTCGTGCGAGCGCGTCGGCCGTCAGCTCGGCGAGGTCCGACTCGCCATCGCTCTCCAGCCACATGAAGACCGCCAGGCGCAGGGCGTTCGCCGCTACGACACCCGTCAGTCGCGGGTACAGATCGCGGCTCGCGTCCGTTCCGGTGCGCTCGGCGATGACCTCGGTGAGCTGCTCGCCGAGCCGTTCGAAGATCGCCAGCTGCGAGCCCAGCAGGGACCGGCTGGCCATCACCATCCGTACTTTGACGGCCAGTTGCTCCAACTGCTCCGGCGGCAGGAACACCGAGAACGTCAGCGCGTGTCGCAGCGACTCCCACAGCGGTTCGCCGGGTGGGCGGTTGCGCAGTCCGTCGGCGATGTAGCCCATGCCGTCGACCAGTTCGGCGACGATCGCCTCCTCCTTGCCGGAGAAGTAGTTGCGGAAGGTGCGCGGCGACACGTCCGCGGCCTCGGCTATCGCGTCGGCGGTGACGTTCTCCACCCCGCGTTCCAAGGCCAGCCGCATCGCCGCGCTCGCCAACGCGGTGCGCGTCCGCGCCTTCTTGCGCTCCCGTAGGCCGGTCTCCGCCGTCACGCCCCGGACCGTACTCCGACTTGCCGGAAGGGAAAAGATGCCGGGACGGCAAACTTTTCGAGCGGACCGAACCTCCGCTCCTCCCTATGCGGTCTATATGGCGGGCTCCGTCGCCGTCTCCAACTCCCGTAGCCCGCGCTCGCGTTGGCGGACGATCAGCGTCCAGCCGAAGGCCGTCACCGCTGCGACGGCAGCCACCGCGAGCACCGTCAGCATCCCCGTCGTATGCGATCCCGCGCTGTCCGCCGCCCTCGCCACCGGGTTGGGCAGGCCGAGGCGGTCCGCCAGCCAGCCGATGGCCGCCGTGGCCGTGATCAGCGCGCCGGTCACTCGCAGGGTGGGCTGTATCCGCAGTCGCGCCAGTACCAGCAGCGACGGCAACGCCAGGCAGACCAGGAGGAGTTGGACCAGTTCGATGCCCAGGTTGAAGGCGAGGAGGCTGCTTGCCAACTGGGCTGTGGACAGGTGCATTTCGGCGAGGACGAAGGAGAACGCCATGCCGTGGCCGAGGCCGAAGACGCCCGCCACGAGGGCTTCCCTGCCGGGGAACAGCGGGCGGATCGCGTGGACCGCGCCCACGAGGATGCTCGCCGCAATGAATGCCTCGACCGGTCGGCCGGGGATCTGGAGACGGGTCAGGGCGGAGGCGGCCAGCGCGACCGAGTGGCCGACGGTGAACGCGAGGGTGATGCGGGCTATGCGCGTGAGTGCCGTACGGGGGCCTGCCAGGCCGCCGTTCCAGCGTCCGCCTGCCGTCAACAGCGGTGCGGGCAGCAGCAGGATGAGCAGGAACAGGAGGTGGTCGGTGCCGGTGAGGATGTGGTTGGCGCCGAGTTGGAGCATGGCCACGAAGCCTCGCCACGCGCTGCCCTTGCCCAGGTCTACCGTCAGCGGCGGGACCTTCATGTGGCGGACGTCGAGGCGGATCGTGCCCACCTGGGTGGCGCCGTCGCCGGTGACGCGGCCGGCCGCCCAGTCCTGACGTACGGTCACGAGTGTTATGTGGGTGACTACTTGGTGCACGATCACGTCGTAGTCGAAGGTGAAGTGCCGTACGTCGGCGCCGGCGGGCGGGGTGAGTACCGCCTTCGCGACCAGCTCGCGGTAGGGGCCGGTGGAGGTCTGCTCGGTGCGGCTGAGGCTCAGGGCGCCGATGGTGACCTGCCATGCCTCGCCCTTGAGGGTGGCCGGGTGGATGTGGGCGGCGAGGTACGTCCGGATCGCCGTCGACCTGGCGGGGAGGGCCGTCGACTTGACGGTGGTGAGGTCGATGCCGCTTGCCGTCGCGAAGTCGCCCACCGGCAGGGCCAGTTGGGCGGTAACGGAGTCCTTGTACACGTCGAGCTGGACCACCGAGTGCGGCATCGGGTGCGCGGCGGCCGGCGACGCTCCGAGGAGGAGCGTCGCCGGTACCGCGATCGCGATCCCGGCCACCAGGCGAAGTAGCGCTGTGGTCAGCCAAGTTCGCGGTCGGGTCATGAGAAGGTGAACTCGCTGCCGTAGTCGCGGGTGTGGTCGCGGTACACGGTGTGGTAGTGGATCTGGTCCCGGTACACGACACCGTTCTGGCAGACGAACTCGACCCAGACGCCGGGGCCGTCGATGCGCACGTAGTCGCCCTGGGTGTCGAGGGCGGTGGTGCCGGAGTAGGCGACGTAGGTCTGGTTCAGCTCGTGCTCGTACGTCTTCATGAGCTTCTTCGCGGTGGCGTCGTCCACGTTGGCGATCCAGGGGTGGATGGCCTTGAGGACGAGCTGCTTCTGCTTCGGGGAGAGCGTGCTGACCTTGATGCCCTCCTTCGTCTCCGGGAACTGGCCGTCCTGGCCCGGACCGAGGAGTACGTCGCTGAAGGACGCGGAGAGTTTGGCGGTGGCCAGTTGCTCCGTGCTGAGGCTGCCGGTGAGGGCGAGGAGGCCGTCGCGCATGGTCGCGAGCGGTGAGTACGTGGTGCCGTCGTCGTCGGTCCAGGTGGTGGGCTCCACGCCGACGAAGAACGGGCTGGCGCCTGCCACCTTGCCGTTCTTGTAGGTGAGGTTGAGGGCCAAGTGGTGGCCGCCGAAGTGCAGTTGCCAGGTACCGGTCGCGGAGGGGGTGCCGAGGAAGGCGAGGAAGTAGACGCCGCTGCCGTAGCCGAACGCGCCGCCGCCGGTGCCGCCGGAGGGCGGGGTGCCGGTCGGGACGTCGGTCGGCGCGTCGGTGACCGTCGAGGTGGGGGCCGCCGTCGCGGACGGGTCCGCGGAGGCCGTGCTCGACGCGGTGTCCGACGGTGCCGGGCCCGCGGAGCTGGTGCTCTGGGCCGAGTTGAGCACGTCGTCGGCCTTGATGATCTGGGTGATCTGGTCGTACCCGGTGTTCTTGCCGGTGCCGGTGGCGAGCTTCAACACCTTCATGGCGGCGGCGAGTTGAGTGTCCGTCAGGGAACCGAGCTGGATGCCGGGGCGGCAGGTCGAGCCGCACGGGAGGTTCGACCACGCGGTGGCGTTGGCCTGCGTGAGGTCGAGCAGGGTGGCGGCCTGCTGGTCGGCGTCCAGCGTGTTCAGGAACTCGTTGGCCGCGCTGACCACGGCCGCGGTGCCGGTGGCCTTCTTGTCGACCGGGCGCTTGACGCCTGCCGCCGATTTCGTGGTTCCGGTGTCCGTCGAGGCATTCGCCACGGCGAAACCGCCGCCGACCAGCACGATTGCCGTGACGGCTCCGGCTATTCCGCGCCAGGTCCGTCTGGTGCGTACCAGACGGGTTCTGTCTCTGCTCACGAACGACTCCTTCGATTCCAGAAATTCCAGGGATTCCGCTCGTCAGCGGAGCGCCGACCGGCCGTTCGCGCGATTGTTGACAACATTATCGGCGCTCTTACCGAAATCTCAATGGATCGTCACGTGGATAAAATAAGTTTCAGGTTTCATAGAAACGCGGCGTGAATTCAGAGAATTCACTTATGCATTTGACAGGTTATGCCTGCCGCGCGAATAGGGTTTTCCGCTACTGGAGAGGCACATCATGGCCAAGGTCCCGAGCGTTCCCACTGGCGGCAGCGGGCCGGGGTCGCGGTCGCCGACCGGCAGGCGTGACCCTGCCCCGTTGTCACCAAGCAGCGTGTCCGCTACGGCAGTTCAGCAGCCGTGGGCCGACAGCACGCCCTCCGTGGAGTCCTCGTCGCACGGGCGGAAACGTCGGCCCACCGACGATGCCACCAGTACGCCCGCGCCGATCACGAGCGCCGCGAACGCCCACTGCTGGGGCCATTCGGCCTCGTCGGGCCAGTTGGTGTAGCTCCGCGGGTGGGTGACGTACATCAGGCCGGCCGGGGGCACCGCCACCAGCAGGACCGGCCAGGCCGGCTCGTCGCGGCGGCCGAAGTAGCCCGCCAGGAGCAGCAGGAGCACCGCGAGGACCAGCACGCCGGGAACGGACGCCCCCGTCCAGGCGACGCAGACGAAGTACGCCGCCGACGCGAGGGCGGCGCCGAGGGTGCGGGTCAGCCAGCGTTCCGGCCAGGGGCACGTCCGCAGGGGGCTCAGCAGCTTCTCGGTCATACGTACGAGGGTTCCCCGGTGCGGCGGCGGCGCAACAGAGTACGCGTACTCAGATCCGGCGAACTCGCGTTCGGCGACCTCGGATCCGGCCATGGCAGGGGTCTCCGGCTCCTACACCCCCACCAGCCGCGACACCGTATAGATCAGCAGTCCCGCCAACGACCCCACCACCGTGCCGTTGATCCGGATGAACTGCAGGTCGCGGCCGATGTTCGCCTCGATCTTGCGGGTCGTGTGCTCCGCGTCCCAGCTCGCCACCGTGTCCGTGATCAGGGAGGTGATCTCCTTGCGGTAGGTGGTGACGACGTACACCGCCGCGCCCTCCAGCCAGCCGTCGACCTTTGCCTGGAGCTTCGGCTCGACCGCCATCCGCGCGCCGAGCGACAGCAGGGAGGCCCGCACCCGCAGCCGTAGCTCACTGCGTTCGTCCTCGGCGGCCGACACGATCATCGAGCGTACGGACGTCCAGGCGCTGGCGATCAGGTCCTGGACCTCGCCGCGGCCGAGGACCTCGCCCTTGAGGCGCTCCACCCGGGCGCGGGTGTCCGTGTCGGACTGGAGGTCGGCGGCGAAGTCACCGAGGAAGCGGTCCAGGGCGCCGCGGGCCGGGTGGGAGGGCATGTCGCGCATCTCGGTGACGAAGCGGAGCAGCTCCTTGTAGACGCGCTCGCCGATCCGCTTGTCGACGAATCTCGGGGTCCAGCCGGGCGCTCCGCCCTCGACGGCGTCCATGACCTGCTCGTCGTGCAGGACGAGCCAGTCGTGCGCGCGGGTGACGATCAGGTCGACGGCCCGCTTGTGGCCGCCGTCGGCGACGATCTTCTCCAGCATCTTTCCGATGCCGGGCGCGATCTCCTGGGCGTCGGCACGGCGGGTGATCGCCTCGCCGACGACCGCCTGGACGTCGGAGTCCCGGAGCACCGTGAGGGCTCCGCGGAGGGCGGCCGACAGTTCCGCCGTCACCCGGTCGGCGTGGTCCGGTACGGCCAGCCAGGCGCCGAGTCTGCTGCCGATGCCGACGGCGCGCAGCCGCTGTCGTACGACCTCCTCGGAGAGGAAGTTCTCGCCGACGAACTCGCCCAGGGAGACGCCCAGTTGGTCCTTCTTGGTGGGGATGATCGCGGTGTGCGGGATGGGCAGGCCGAGCGGGTGGCGGAAGAGGGCGGTGACCGCGAACCAGTCGGCCATCGCGCCGACCATGCCGGCCTCGGCCGCCGCGGCGACATAGCCCGCCCAGGGGCCCGCGCCCGAGTGCGACGCCCACTTGGCCAGGACGTACACGACGGCCACGAAGAGCAGCAGGGCCAGCGCCGTCAGCTTCATCCGGCGTACGCCGCGCTGCTTCTCCTCGTCGGCCGCGCTGAACGTGGTCATCGTGCGGCGGGAACCGTGACTCTCGGTGCCCGCTTCTGTACGTTCCACCCGCTCCATCCGCTCCACCCGTTCGCCGGTACCGTGCATATTGTCCCTTCCTGACCGACTCCCGGGACAGAACAGGAGTTCCCGACGTCACCCGAAAGTGCAGAATGGCAGGGCCCTGCCACTCACCCGAGGAGACCGCACCGCGTGACCAAGCGTCGTGACAGGGGTGTGGAGGTGTCCCCCACGAAGCAGCGTGCCCTGCTGTCCGCGATCATCACCCTGATCGTGGTCCTTTCCGTCGGCATCTACGTCGGTGTCTCCGCCGGTGACGGAACCCGCGGCGACGGGACGAACTCCGCCGGGGCCCACTCCGCCGCCCCCGCCTCGACCGGCACCTGGGTCGGCGCCTGGTCGGCCGCCCCGGTGGGCGGCGAGCCCGGCACCGGGGCGGCGGGCATGGCGGGCCGCTCGGTGCGCAACATCGTCCACACGAGCGCCGCCGGGACGAGCGCCCGGATCACCCTCTCCAACCTCTACGGCCGCTCCCCGCTGACTCTCACCCACGCCTCGATCGCCCTCGCGGCCGGCCACAACAGCTCCGCCGCGGCCCCCGGCACCATGCGCCGGCTGACCTTCGGCGGCGCCACCTCCGTCACCGTCCCGGCCGGGCAGCAGGCCCTGAGCGACGCCGTACGCCTCCAAGTCCCGCAGGGCGCCGACGTGTTGGTCACCACCTACGCCCCCGCCGGTTCCGGCCCGGTCACCTTCCACCCGTACGCCCGGCAGACCTCGTACCTGGCCGACGGTGACCGTGTCGAGAACCCGAGCGGCGCGCCGTACACCCAACGGACCCCGGTGTGGCGCTACTTGACCGCGCTGGACGTGCTGAGTCGCGACGCGACCGGCACGGTCGTCGCGTTCGGCGACTCGATAACCGACGGGTCCACCTCGACCCGGAGCGCCAACCGCCGCTGGCCGGACGCCCTTTCGCGGCGGCTGAGCGCGGCCGTGGCGGACGGACGCAAGGACGTGCCGCGCTACAGCGTCGTCAACGAGGGCATCAGCGGCAACCAGATACTCGCCGGCGAGGCCGGCCGGCCCGCCGAGAACCAGGACGGCCTGACCCGCTTCGCCCGTGATGTGCTCGACCGCCCGAACGTCAAGGTCGTCATCGTCGACCTCGGCGTCAACGACACCCTGCACGACGCCGGCTCCGACGCGATCCTGGCCGGGCTGCGCGCCCTGGTCCGCCAGGCCCACGCCCACGGCGTCAAGGTCGTCGGCGCGACCCTGATGCCCTTCGGCGGCTACCCCCGGTACACGTCGGCCCGGAACGCCGTACGGCAGCGGGTCAACGCGGAGATCAGGAGCGGCACGGTGTACGACGCCGTCGTCGACTTCGACAAGGCGCTGCGCGACCCGTACGACCCGCGCCGGTACGCCTCCGAGTACGACTCGGGCGATCATCTCCACCCCGGCGACCGGGGCTACCGCAGGATGGCCGACACCATCGACCTGGCCGGCCTCAAGGGCGCGGTCCCCGCCCGGTTGTGAACCGGCGGACCAGTCCCCATCAGCCCCCGTCAGTCCCAGTCGCGGTGCCTGCGCTCCCGCCGCTCCCGGTGCCGCTCGCGGCGCTCCTCGTGCCGTTCGCGCCGTTCCTCGTGCCGGCGGCGCATCGCCTCGCGGTGCTCCTCCATGGCCTCGCGGTGGGCGTCGTGCAGACCGCCGGACAGGGCGTCGCGGTGGGAGCCGTAGAGCTCCTTCGTCGACGAACCGCCCTCCAGCTTCTGCCGGCGCCGCTCCTCCTTGAGCCGCTGGCGCTCGGCCCGCGGCAGCTTGCGTTCCACACCGACCCCGCCCCAGAAGGCGAAGCCCTTGATGATCACGCGCGGGGCGCCGGGCTCGCCCGGCACGCCCTCCTGGCTGTGGTCGAAGGCGCCCATGATGCCGATGCCGCGCACGACGACCTCGATGCCCGGCGGCACGGTGATCTGCGCGCCACCCATGATCGCGATGCAGTTGATCTCGACCTCGCGGTCCGCGAAGTTCGCCTCGCGCAGGTCGATCTCGCCGCCGCCCCAGAAGGAGAAGGTGGTGAAGCGCTTGGGGACCGTCCAGCGTCCCTTGCGCTGGAATCCGGACATGATGGCCACGGCACCGGTCGAGGACCCTTCGCCGCCGACGATCCGTGAGGCCCAACTCCCGCTCTCCACCGGCTCCTTGACCATGTTCACCGGCGGCGGGGCGACCCCGGGGGCCGGCAGGTCGGCCGTGATGGGGGTCAGTTCGGCGTACGTCCGCGCCTTGTACGTCGCCTCAAGACGCTCCTCGAACTCCTCCATGTCGAGCCGGCCCTCGGCGACGGCGTCGCGCAGGACCTCGGCGACTCGCTCACGGTCGGCGTCGGATGCGCGGAGCTCCGGGACTGCGTCGTCGGTCATACAGGGCAGCCTACGAGACCGGTCGACGGAGGGCTACGAGGGACTACGACGGACTACGAGACCGCCTTCTCCGCCTGTTCCGCGTACATCTTGGCGATGACCGCCTCGATGTCCGGTTCCCGCACCGACAGGTCCACCATCGGGTACTCCGCCGCGATCCGCGCCACCAGCGGGGCCGCCGACGCAGAGGCCGGGAACGTCAGCCACTGCCGCGGGCCCTCCACCTTCACCGTCCGCGCGTCCGGCACCTCGATCGGCGGCAACTCCCGCTCCAGGTCCACCACAAGGGTCCGCTCGCTCTCCCCCGCCTCGTGCAGCCCGGTGAGCGGACCGTCGTACATGAGCCGGCCGTGGTCGATGACCATCACGCGCGAGCACAGCTGCTCGATGTCCTGGAGGTCATGGGTGGTGAGCAGGACCGTGGTGCCCCGGTCGGAGTTCAACTCCCTTAGGAACTCCCGCACTTTGGCCTTGGAGATGACGTCGAGGCCGATGGTCGGCTCGTCGAGGTAGAGCACCTCGGGGTCGTGCAGCAGGGCCGCCGCGATGTCGCCGCGCATCCGCTGGCCGAGCGAGAGCTGCCGCACGGGGACGTCCAACAGGGCGCCCAGTTCGAGGAGTTCGACGCAGCGGGCGAGGTTCTCGGCGTAACGGGCGTCCGGGATGCGGTACATGCGGTGCATCAGCTTGTACGAGTCGATCAGCGGAAGGTCCCACCAGAGTGTGGTCCGCTGGCCGAACACCACGCCGATGCGATGCGCGAGCCGGGTGCGCTCACGGGAGGGGTCGATGCCGGCCACCCGCAGCCGACCCCCGGACGGGGTGAGGATGCCGGTCAGCATCTTGATGGTGGTCGACTTCCCGGCGCCGTTCGGCCCGATGTAGCCGACCATCTCGCCGCGCGCCACGGCGAAGGAGATCGAGTCGACGGCCCGCACCTGGCGCCGCTCCCGTTTCATGAACCCGGTCTTCTTGCGCACGTCGAAGACCTTCTCGACGCGGTCGAGTTGAATGAAGTGCTCGTCCACAGTCCTCAACTTCCCGTGCTTCGGTACGACTTGAGCCCCGCCCGCCAGGCCAGCCCGGCCAGCGCGCAGCAGACGAACGCCACCAGCGGCGAGGCGAACTCCGCGCCCGGCGGCAGATCCAGCGGGTACGGCCGCCCCAACACATAGGAGGCGGGCACCCAGTTGACGAAGGCGAGCGGCAGCATGAAGGTCACGCCCCGCACGAAGTCCTTGCCGAACACCACCGGCGGATACGACAGCAGGGTGTTGCCGCCGTACGTGAACGCGTTCTGCACCTCGGCCGCGTCCTGCGCCACGATCTGGAAGGCCGCGCCCGCCACGAACAGCGCCCCGAAGATCATCGCCCCGCAGACCAGCATCACCGGCACCAACAGCAGCTTCCCGACAGTCCAGTTGACGTCGACGGCGAACAGCGCGTAGCCCAGCACCAGGCTGCCCTGGGTGATCCGGCCCAGCCGGCGCAGCGCGAAATGGTCCGCGCCGATCTGCGCCAGCACCGGCGCGGGACGCACCAGGAGCGTGTCGAAGGAGCCGTCGCGGATGCGGGTGCCGAGCACGTCCATCGAGCCGAGGACCAGGTCGGAGATCCCGAACGCGGTCGCCGACAGGCCGTACAGGAAGGCGACTTCGGGCAGCGACCAGCCGCCCAGCGAGTCGACCCGCGAGAACATCAGCAGGATCGTGGCGAAGTCCAGACCGGTCACCAGCAGGTTGCCGACGACCGTGATGACGAAGGAGGCGCGGTAGGTCATGCTCGACCGGATCCACATCCCGGCGATCAGCCGGTAGGCGCGCAGCCCCTCGCGCCAGCGGGGCAACTCCCCGGTTTCGTCCCGCAGTCGGACGGTCTCAACCACCCTGCACCACCACCCTCCGCGTAGCCGCCGACTGCAACAGCCGCCCCGTCGCGAGCAGCGCCACCGCCCAGGCCGCCTGGAAGGCGTACGCGGACAGCGGGTCGGTCTTCCCCATCAGCACGTCCGCCGGCATCTGGATCTGCGCCGCCCACGGCAGCGCCCGTACGACCTCGCCGAGCGCGCCCGGGAAGGCGTTCAGCGGGAGCACCATGCCCGAGCAGAAGATCCCCAGGATCATCATGGCCTGGTTGACGCCGGTGCCGTCCAGCAGCCAGAACGTACTCAGCGCGGCCAGATAGCGGATGCCGAAACTGACGAGCACCGCCAGGAGCAGCGCCACCAGCAGGGCCGCCCAGGAGCCGACGTCCGTGGGCAGCGCCATCTTGAAGAACAGCGCGCCGACGGCGAACGGGATCACCCCGCGCCCCAGCATCTGGAACATGGCCCGCCCGAAGTCGCTTGCCAGCCACCACAGTTGGAGATCGGCCGGCCGGTACAGGTCGACGGCGATGTCACCCGTACGGATGCGCTCCATCAGGTCCTTCTCGAACCCGCCGCCCTGGATCGCCAGCGTCGCGTACAGACACTGCCCCAGCCACACATAGGTCACCGCCTGCGCCTGGTCGTAGCCCCCGAGATGCGGGCGCTCGTCCCACAGCGCCAGGTATGTGTACACGAGGACCACGCCGAAGACGGTGTTGGTGAACACCCCGGCGAGCGTCGCCGCCCGATACGTCGCGTACCGCCTGAAACCCCCCGCCGCGACGGCCGCGTACAACCGCCCAGCACCCACCGGAAATCAACCTCCCACGCCTCTTGACACCGAAGCGCAGGAGCCTAGTCCGCAGGTGGTGACGCACGCCACGCATTTTCCGGGCAAGTGCGTGCCGATGGGCGGGAACGGAACGCATGGTGCGAGAGTCTTCGTCTGGGGGCGCAGAAGCGCACAAGGCCGTACAGGAACATACGCGACCGTATGGGAACATGCGGGGCCGTACGGGACCGTACGACGCGAAACAGGAGTCCGTGCACGACATGAGCGACCAGCCGCAGCCGCGACAGCCCGAGCAGGGCTGGGCACCGAGAGAGCCGGAAGCGGCTGCCGCACCCGAGGCCCCTGGGGGCAAGAAGCCGAAGCGGCCCAAGCGCACCGGATGGCGGCGGATCATCCCGACCTGGCGGATGACGCTCGGCGGGATCGTCGTGCTGGTGGCGCTGCTGATCGGCGCGTTCTACCTCGGCTACTCGCTGGTCAAGATCCCGCCCGCCAACGCGCTCGCCACCAAGCAGTCCAACGTGTACCTCTACGCGGACGGCACCCAACTCGCCCGCGACGGCGAGGTCAACCGCGAGAACGTCGGACTCGACCAGGTCTCCGCCAACGCCCAGCACGCCGTACTGGCCGCCGAGGACCGGGACTTCTTCTCCGAGTCCGCCGTCGACCCCAAGGCGATGGTCCGCGCCGCGTGGAACACCGCCACCGGCAAGGGCACCCAGTCCGGCTCCACGATCACCCAGCAGTACGTCAAGAACTACTACCTGGGCCAGGAACAGACCGTCACCCGAAAGGTGAAGGAGTTCTTCATCTCGATCAAGCTGGACCGCGAGGAGTCCAAGTCCCAGATCCTGGAGGGCTACCTCAACACCAGCTACTTCGGCCGCAACGCCTACGGCATCCAGGCCGCCGCCCAGGCCTACTACGGCAAGGACGCCGTCGACCTCGACGCCGGCCGTGGCGCCTATCTCGCCGCGCTGCTGAACGCGCCGAGCGAGTACGACGTCGTGGCGCACCCGGAGAACAAGGCCGCGGCGGTGGCCCGTTGGAACTACGTCCTCGACGGCATGGTCAAGAAGGGCTGGCTCACCCAGTCCGCGCGCACCGGCATGAAGTTCCCGATGCCGAAGGAGGCCACGGCGTCAACGAGCATGTCCGGGCAGCGGGGTTACATCGTCACCGCGATCAAGGACTACCTCGCCACCAACAAGATCATCGACGCGGACACTCTCGAAGCCGGCGGCTACCGCATCACCACCACGCTCCAGAAGAGCAAGCAGGACGCCTTCGTGAAGGCCGTCAACGACCAACTCATGTCCAAGCTCGACAAGAAGAGCCGCAAGGTCGACAACTACGTGCGCGCGGGCGGCGCTTCGGTCGACCCCAAGACCGGCAACATCGTCGCGATGTACGGCGGCATCGACTACGTCAAGCAGTACACGAACGGCGCCACCCGCGGCGACTTCCAAGTCGGCTCCACCTTCAAGCCGTTCGTCCTCGCCTCCGCGATCCAGAACGGCTCGCAGACCCAGGACGGCCAGACCATCACCCCCAACACCTACTACGACGGCACCGACAAACGCCCCGTGGAAGGCTGGAGCGGCGGCTCCTACGCACCCGAGAACGAGGACGGCGTCTCCTACGGCGACATCACCGTCCGTACCGCCACCGACAAGTCCGTCAACTCGGTGTACGCGCAGATGGCCGTGGACGTCGGCCCCGCCAAGATCAAGCAGACCGCGATCGACCTCGGCATCCCCGCCGACACCCCCGACCTCACCGCCACCCCGTCCATCGCGCTCGGCCCCTCCACCGCGAGCGTCCTCGACATGGCGGAGGCCTACGCCACCCTCGCCAACCACGGCCAGCGGCACACGTACACGATGATCTCGAAGATCACCAAGGACGGCACCGACCAGGTCAAGCTGCCCGCGCAGAAGACCACCCGCGCGGTGAGCCGCGAGTCCGCCGACACCACGACCAACGTCCTGGAGAGCGTCGTCGACAACGGCACCGCCACCGCCGCACAGGGCGCCGACCGCCCGGCCGCCGGCAAGACCGGCACGGCCGAGAAGGACACGGCGGCCTGGTTCGCGGGCTACACCCCCGACCTCGCCACCGTCGTCTCCGTCATGGGCCAGAACCCGACCACCGCCGCCCACGAGCCCCTCTACGGCGCGATGGGCCTCCCCCGCGTCAACGGCGGCGGGGCGCCCGCCGAGATCTGGGCCCAGTTCACCAAGACGGCTCTGAAGGGCACCGAGGCGAGCGACTTCGACCTCCAGCTCCAGGACGGCGCCGAGACGGTCGCACCCCCGAGCATCCAGCCCTCCCAGCCGTCCACGACCGACGGCCAGGACAACGGCGGCACGACCACCACCGGCGGCCAGACCGACCAGGGCCAGACCCAGGGCGGCACCACCGACGGCGGAACGACCGACGGCGGCACCACCGGAGGCACGACCACTACCGACGGCGGCACCACGACAACCGGCGGCACGACGGGAACCACCACGGACGGCGGTACGACCACGACCAGCGGCACCACGGGCACGACCACCGACGGCACGACGACGACCGGCGGCACCACGGGAACCACAACCGACGGCACCACCGACGGCACGACCACCGGAGGGACGACGGCGGGGCCGCAGAGCACGGCACGCAAGAAGGAGTGAGCGGCTCCTTCAAAGCCCTGAGGGGCTGGTGACCATGGTCACCAGCCCCTCAGGCCTTGTCCCTACAGATACAGCCCGGTCGAATCCTCGGACCCCTCGAACCGGTCGGCGGCGACCGCGTGCAGGTCGCGCTCGCGCATGAGGACGTAGGCGATCCCGCGCACCTCGACCTCGGCGCGGTCCTCGGGGTCGTAGAGGACCCGGTCGCCGGGCTCGACGGTCCGTACGTTCTGACCCACCGCGACGACATCGGCCCAGGCCAGCCGCCGCCCGACCGCGGCCGTCGCCGGAATCAGGATCCCGCCGCCCGAACGCCGCTCGCCCTCGCTCTTGTCCTGCCGCACGAGCACACGGTCGTGCAGCATCCGGATGGGCAGCTTGTCGTGCTGGGTGCTCTGCTCGTCTCTCTTGGCGCTCACACCCACGAACCTACCTGTCTCCGACCCGTCGGTACGCCGCCGGGTGCCCCGCGAAATCAGCCGCTACGACCCTTGCCACCTCAGCCCTTACGGCCCCTGCCGCGCCGGGACCCCAGGACGAGCAGGCCCACGACCCCGACGGCGACGAGAGCGACCGGAACGATCCGCTCCACCCTCGGCGCGCCCTCGTCGTCCACGAACTGCCCCTTGACGTCACTCACGACCCGGTTGACGCCGACGTACGCCTTCCCGAGGGTGTGATCGATGCTGGACGCGACCTTCGCCTTCGCGTCGCCCACGATGGTCTTCGGGTGCACCCGCACCCCGATCTCGTCGAGCGTGTCGGCCAGGACATCGCGGCGACGCTTGATGTCCGCCTCGATCTGCGCCGGGGTTCTGGTGTCCGGCGTGTTCGACGTGTCCGCCACCGTACGGCCTCCGAAGTCTGCTGGTACTTGTGCCGGACAGTCTGTCAGCTCTCGCGCGGAGTGCACTGTCAGCACCCCCGGTTACGCTAGCGCGATGAGTGAACGACTCCAGCCCGGGGACGTTGCCCCCGCCTTCACGCTCCCCGACGCCGACGGCAACGAGGTGTCCCTCGCCGACCACAAGGGCCGCAAGGTCATCGTCTACTTCTACCCGGCCGCCCTGACGCCCGGCTGCACCAAGCAGGCCTGCGACTTCACGGACAACCTGGAAGTGCTGGCCGGCGCCGGGTACGACGTCATCGGCATCTCCCCCGACAAGCCGGAGAAGCTCGCCAAGTTCCGCGAGAAGGAGAACCTCAAGGTCACCCTCCTCGCAGACCCCGACAAGCAGGTCCTCGACGCCTACGCGGCCTTCGGCGAGAAGAAGAACTACGGCAAGACCTACATGGGCGTGATCCGCTCCACGATCATCGTGGACGAGTCCGGCAAGGTGGAACACGCGCTGTACAACGTCCGCGCGACGGGCCACGTGGCGAAGATCATCAAGGACCTGGGCATCTAGACCTCCAGTACCTCTTCGTACCCGAACGAGATCCACACATCGGGAGGCAGGTCGGCCCGCCCCGGCACCGGCCTGCGCTCCTCGGTCCACTCCCCCGGGGCGAGGTCCTCGGCAACCCGCCGCCAGAACGCCACGGCCCCCGGATTGGCGTCCTGAAACGCGATCTCCCAGTCGCCCGGGTGCCGCGCGACAACCTCCCGGACGGCCCGCAGCCCCACCCCGCCGCGCCGGACTCCCCGCACCACGAAGAAGCTGTTGAGCACCCGAGTGGGCCCACTGAGCCCCCGCACGAACGCGAACCCGACGGGCCGCTCCCCCCTGAGGAAGAGATACGGCGCCCAGTCCTCCCCACCCCCACCGAACGCCGCGTCCACCCGCTCGCTGCGGAACGAGCCGTCGGGGTTGGGCAGTTGGGGCTCCGCCGCGGTGTCGAACTCGGACAGGTCGTGCCGGAACATCAGCCAGAGCCGCTCGATGGCGGGGCGGTCGGCGGGGGTGGCGGGTCGTATGTCCACTGTCGTGGATGAGGTCCTGGTCATGAAAAAAGCCTCCCGGGTGGACAAGGGTCCGTTCCTGGAAGGCTTCAGCGACCCACAGTCTACCAACCGCTTTACGTTTCAGGCGTGACTGTCCGATAAGCCTCTCGTTACTCCGTTCGAGACCGCGAACGCGTGGTCGACAACGGAGAGGGGGATGTGCGTGTACGGCAAGGAACAGCTCGCACTGGTCGTCGCCGAGGCCCGCAACTGGACTGACCTGATGCGGCGGCTCGGACTCAAGGCGAGCGGAGGGCAACGGCGTGTGCTGCAGGAGAAGGTGGCGGGGCACGGGATCGACACGAGCCACTTCGCCAAGCGCAGCCCATGGCGCAAATACCCGGACTCGGCCATCGCCGAAGCCGCCGCCTCGTCCTCGTCGCTGCGCGAAGTAGCGCTGAAACTTGGCGCCACCCCGGCGACGGGAACGTTGTCGCACATTCGTCGCCGCATTCACTCAGCCGGCATCGACATCAGTCACTTCCCCGGCATAGACCGGCCCGACCTGGACCTGCCCTTCACCGCTGAAGAACTCAAAGCGGCTGCCGAAACGGCGACCAGTGTCCGCGGCGTGGCTCGCGCCCTGGGCGTACCTGACGACAGCCGTTCACGCGCGACCCTGCACCGCATGCTGCGCGCCCGGCACATCGACACGGAACACTTCTCGCACCGACGCGTACCGATTCCCGAGGGCAGACTCCGTGAGCTCGTACAACACTCCACCAGCTACGCCGATGTGATGCGCGGTCTCGATCTGGACGTCAACGACACCAATCACCGGCGGGTCCGGCGGGCGGCGGCTCGACTCGGTCTCGACACCAGCCACTTCACACGCAAGGCATGGGGGCGGCCGGAACGTCCCGCGCCTGCACCCACCGCCCACCGCGTTCTCGTTGTGCTCCCCCATCACGCCGGGCGAGCCAACAGGACGCAGCTCCACCGTGCACTGAGCGAGATCGGAGCACCCTACGCATGTGAGACCTGTGGTAACAAAGGGGAGTGGCTGGGGCAGCCGATCACTTTGCAGATCGACCATGTCAACGGGGACTGGCGCGACAACCGTCGCGAGAATCTGCGATACCTGTGCCCCAACTGCCATGCACTGACGGAAACGTGGTGCCGCCGGAAAGGGTCGATACCCCTCGCCGGGTGACCTGATCTCCCCGTACACTGGGCCTACCGGTCGAGCGCAATGACCGATATGGGCGGCCTTGGCGGAACGGCAGACGCCTCGCGTTTAGGGCGCGATGGGAGAAATCCCGTGAGGGTTCGAATCCCTCAGGCCGCACGTATAGAGGGGCCGTCCTATTGGGCGGCCCCTCCCGTACGTCAGCCCAACAACTCCCGCACCACCGGCACCAACCCCCGAAACGCCTTCCCCCGATGAGAGATCGCGTTCTTCTCCTCCGCCGTGAGTTCCGCGCAGGTTCGCGTGTCCCCGTCCGGCTGGAGGATCGGGTCGTAGCCGAAGCCGTTCGTGCCGGTCGGAGTGTGGCGTAGCACGCCCCTCAGCCGACCCTCGACCACCCGTTCCGTGCCGTCCGGTAGCGCGAGGGCTGCCGCGCAGGCGAAGTGGGCGCCCCGGTGTTCTTCCGCGATGTCCGAGAGCTGGGCCAGCAGCAGGTTCAGGTTGGCCTTGTCGTCGCCGTGGCGGCCGGCCCAGCGGGCGGAGAAGATGCCGGGGGCGCCGTTCAGGACGTCCACGCAGAGGCCGGAGTCGTCGGCTACCGCGGGGAGGCCCGTTGCCTGGGCCAGGGCGTGGGCCTTCAGGAGCGCGTTCTCGGCGAAGGTGACGCCTGTTTCCTTGACGTCGGGGATGTCGGGGTAGGACTCGGCGCCGATCAGTTCATGGAGCAGTCCCGCGTCGGCGAGGATCGTCCTGAGTTCGGTGATTTTCCCGGCGTTGCGGGTGGCGAGGATCAGGCGTGTCATGGCGTTCAGTATCCCAACCCCCGCCGCCCGCCTATGAGACGTCTACGACGTGCAGACCTTCGTCAGTTCGCCCGCCGCGTCCGTCACCGGGCTGATGTCCGGCGTGTTGTCGCCGTTCTTGACCGCCGTGCGGACGTTGTCGACGGCCTTCTCCAGGCTGTCCACCGCCTTGTTGACGTCGGCGTTGTCGGTCTTGTCGCCGATCTTGTCGAGGTCCTTCTCGATGGAGTTGAGGGACTGGTCGGTCTGGGTGGGGTCGTTGGCCGCGTTCTCCACCGCCTGTTGGAGGCCGGTGACGCTGTCGGCGATGGTGTCGGCGGTCTGGACGCAGTCGATGGCCTTGTCGACGGCGTCGCAGCCGGTGGCGAGTCCGGCGGTCAGGCCGATCACCGCGAGGGTGGCGGCTGTGGCGATACGGCGTCGACGACTGCGTCGGCTTGCGGCGGCCATGGTTCGGTTTCCTCCCCGTGGGGGGTGGGCTTCTGTGGCCACTCCCCGTTTCCGTTCCGTATGCGTAGGGACGCGGGGGCGGGCCGCCGGGTTGCCCCCGCGGCCCGCCTCGCTTTGTACGTCCTTTACTTGCCCCGCCCAGCCTCTTACTTCTCCAGCGCGGCCTCAAGTGCTTTGCGCTGTACGGCGGTCAGCTCGCCGCAGCCGGCGACCGCGAGGTCGAGGAGGGCGTTGAGTTCGTCGCGCGCGAAGGGCTCGGCCTCGGCGGTGCCCTGGACCTCGACGAAGCGGCCGTCGCCGGTGCAGACGACGTTCATGTCGGTCTCGGCGCGGACGTCCTCCTCGTAGCAGAGGTCCAGGAGCGGGACTCCGCCGACGATGCCGACCGAGACCGCCGAGACCGTGCCGGTGAGCGGCTGGCGGCCGGCCTTGATCAGCTTCTTGCCCTGGGCCCAGGTGACGGCGTCCGCGAGCGCGACGTACGCGCCGGTGATGGCGGCCGTACGGGTGCCGCCGTCGGCCTGGAGGACGTCGCAGTCGAGGACGATGGTGTTCTCGCCGAGGGCCTTGTAGTCGATGACGGCGCGCAGCGAGCGGCCGATGAGGCGGCTGATCTCGTGGGTGCGTCCGCCGATCTTGCCGCGGACGGATTCGCGGTCGCCGCGGGTGTTGGTGGCGCGGGGCAGCATGGAGTACTCCGCGGTGACCCAGCCCTCGCCGCTGCCCTTGCGCCAGCGGGGGACGCCTTCGGTGACGGAGGCGGTGCAGAAGACCTTGGTGTCGCCGAAGGAGACGAGGACGGAGCCCTCGGCGTGCTTGCTCCAGCCGCGTTCGATGGTGACGGGGCGGAGCTGTTCGGGGGTTCGGCCGTCGATTCGAGACATGGCGAAGAGCCTAGTGGTAGACGCGGAAGGGGCCCCTCCCGGATCGGGAAGAGCCCCTCGGAGGTGCGCTTGCGGGACTTACATCAGGTCTTCGATGTCCGCCGCGATCGGGTCGGCGTCGGTGCCGATGACGACCTGGATGGCGGTGCCCATCTTGACGACGCCGTGGGCGCCGGCGGCCTTGAGGGCGGCTTCGTCGACCAAGCTCGGGTCCTTGACCTCGGTGCGCAGGCGGGTGATGCAGCCCTCGACCTCTTCGATGTTGTCGATGCCGCCCAGCCCGGCAACGATCTTCTCAGCCTTGGTGGCCATGGTGTTCTCTCCCTGATCCGAACCGCTTTGTCGCAGTAACCCACAGTTGGCCCAGCTTCGCGAGCGGTCATGTCGTGCGTGCCGAATGATGGTGACGATCACGTCGCCAACTGGTCTACACCACATTACCGAGGGGCGTCCATGAGTGCCGACAGTGCCGCCGCCGGTCCCGGGCGCGTCTCCTGGAACAAGGCGTTCCAGGGGTTGCAGAAGATGGGCCGCAGTCTCCAACTCCCCATCGCCGTACTGCCGGCCGCCGGCATCCTCAACCGGCTCGGGCAGCCGGACGTGTTCGGGGCCGACGGGCTGGGGTGGACCAATGTCTCGAAGGTGATGGCGGGTGCGGGCGGCGCGCTGCTGGACGGGCAGCTCGGATTGCCGATGCTGTTCTGTGTGGGTGTCGCGATCGGGATGGCGAAGAAGTCGGACGGGTCGACGGCGCTGGCCGGGGTTGTCGGTTTCCTCGTGTACTACAACGTGTTGCGTCAGTTCCCCAAGGACTGCACGGGCGGGACGACCGTGGTGCCCGGGATCGGGTGCCAGGCCGCGGACAACTCGGTCGCGGCGTTCACGTACCAGAATCCCGGGGTGTTCGGCGGGATCGTGCTGGGGCTGCTGACGGCGTTCTTCTGGGCGCGGTACCACCGTACGAAGCTGGTGGACTGGCTGGGCTTCTTCAACGGGCGGCGGCTGGTGCCGATCATCATGTCGTTCGTGGCGATCGCGGTCGCGGCGGTGGCGCTGTGGATCTGGCCGCCGATCGGCACGGCTCTGGAGCACTTCAGCGACTGGCTGAGCGCCCGGGGTGCGCTGGGTTCCGGGGTGTTCGGTCTGGCCAACCGGGCGCTGCTGGTCGTGGGGCTGCATCAG
This sequence comes from Streptomyces sp. NPDC050548, assembly GCF_044457385.1. Taxonomy (NCBI): domain Bacteria; kingdom Bacillati; phylum Actinomycetota; class Actinomycetes; order Kitasatosporales; family Streptomycetaceae; genus Streptomyces; species Streptomyces sp. NPDC050548. Next base: position 151,434 of record NZ_JBITGV010000006.1, on the reverse strand, counting down.
TTCCTGAACGTGCCCATCTGGTTCCAGTTCGGGAGTTACACCAAGCCGGACGGGTCGGTGGTGCACGGTGACATCAACATGTTCCTGGCGGGTGACCCGAACGCGGGGCAGTTCACCTCGGGCTTCTTCCCGATCATGATGTTCGCGCTGCCGGCGGCGGCGCTCGCGATCGCACACTGCGCGAAGCCGAGTCGCCGTAAAGAGGTGGGCGGGCTGATGCTGTCGGTCGCGCTCACCTCCTTCGTGACCGGTATCACCGAGCCCATCGAGTACTCGTTCCTGTTCATCGCGCCCCTCCTCTACGCCGTCCACGCGGTGTTGACGGGTGTGTCGATGGCGGTGACCTGGGGGCTCGGGGTGCACGACGGGTTCAGCTTCTCGGCGGGGCTGATCGACTACGCGATCAACTGGAATCTGGCGACGAGACCGTGGGCGATCATTCCGATCGGGCTGTGCTTCGCGGCGGTGTACTACGTCGTCTTCCGGTTCGCGATCACCAAGTTCGATCTGAAGACTCCGGGGCGGGAGCCGGAGGACGAGCACGAGGACGTCACGAAGGCCTGAGGTCAGCGAGGCCCGGTGTCCGCCGTGGCGGCGTCGTCCAGGAGGGCGCGCAGGCCCGCGAACGCTTCGCGCACCTGGTCTCCCGCCCCGCAGCTCACCGCGGTGCGGTAGGCGTCGGGGACCTCGTCGTACCGTCCGCACGCGAGGGTGAGCAGGGCGCGCAGTTCGGCGTGGCTGCCGGCCAGTCCGGGCCGTACCGGTCCGGCCGAGCGTGCCGCCTCGTCGAGGCCGTCGACCAGGGCGGAGAGGCGGGCCAGGAGGAGTCCGCTCTCGACGAGGGTTCCGTAGTAGGCCGCTTCGCCGGTTCGGCCGGCCCGGCGCAGGAGGGTCAGGCACTCGTCGATCCGGGTGCGGTCGCCGGTTCTGAGCGCGAGTTCGGCGAGCAGTCCGTACGCCTCCTGCTCGCGCTGTCGCTCGTAGTCCGTGAGCCCCTCCTCGGCGTACCGGGCGACGGCGTCCCGGAGATCGGCGTAGGCCCGCGTCACCGCTGCCCGGTCGGTGACGCGGGCGGCCAGGATCTCCCGGCCCGCGTAGAAGACCCAGGTGGGGTTGGCCGGTTCCTCCTGGCGGCAGCGGGCGATGAGCGCTCCGTCCCGCGCTCGTTTGCCGCGGGCGGCGACGACCTCCGGGAGGTAGCCGTGGTGGACGAGTTCCGCGTCCAGGCCGGTGGACTCGGGGGCGCTGCCGTCGGGGTGGAAGGGCTGTTCGTGGATACGGCCGCGGAAGCGCAGCCGGGTGTCGGCGCGCAGGATCCGCCGGGTGCGGTCGTAGCTGTCGCCGTTCTCCGCGTCGACGATGCGCGGGGAGAGGACGAGGTCGCGGGCGGCCGGTGTCCGGTCGGCCTCGTGCACGGCCTGCCGCAGGAGTGCCGCGTGGCCGGCCCTGAGATGTTCGTCGGCGTCGACGAACAGCAGCCATCCCTCGGTCACTTCGGCGAAGGCGTGATTGCGCTGGGCGGCGAAGTCGTCGCGCCAGGGCCGGTGCACCGCGCGGAACGGAAGTGCGGCGGCAGCGGCGGCGGCGCGTGCGGTGGTGACGGTGTCGTCGGTGGAGCCTGCGTCGATGAGGAGCAGTCGGTCCGCGGCGGGGGCGAGGGCGCCGACGGTGGCCGCGATGCCGGCTTCCTCGTCGCGGGTGAGGACGACCGCGGTGATGACGCTCGCGGCGGGAGTGAGGGTGGTCATGGGTTTCCGCATCGTTCGGTGCCGTCAGCCGCCGACGGTGACGGTGGTGTCGAAGTCGCCCTCGGGGACGTCCCGGTGGGAGACGAGCAGCTTGGTGCCGGGGGTGTCGCGCAGGTTCTTCCAGACGCGCCGGAAGGTGTCCTCGTCGATTCCGCTGAAGGTCTCGTCGAAGAGGTAGATGCCGGGGGCGTGCAGAACGGCGCGGGCCACCGCGAGGCGCTGGGTCTGTCCGCGGGAGAGCCGCCCGCCGTCCTCCTTGAGGAACTCGTCGTATCCGTCGGCGAGTTGGTTCACGACGTCGTCGAAGCAGGCGATACGGCAGGCGCGTTCGACGGCCTCCTGCGGGTGCGGTGCGCCGAGGGTCAGGTTCTCCCGGACGGTGGCGGCGACGAGCAGTGGTTCCTCGGAGACGTACAGGACGTGTCGTGCGCGTCGTGCCTCGTCCAGGTCCCGCACTTCGGTGCCGTCGACGGTGACGCTGCCGGTGTAGCCGGGGTGGAGTCCGGCCAGCACCTTGAGCAGGGTGCTCTTGCCGGCGCCGTTGGGGCCGCGCACCAGGGTGCGGCCCTGTGCGGGCAGGGTGAAGGTGAGGTCGTGGAGGACGGGTGCGCGGGTGTCGGAGTAGCCGAACGAGAGCCTGTCGACGCGGAGTTGGGGCGCGGCGGAGGTCTCGCTCGTGGTGTCGTGGTGTTGGGCGTCGGGGTGTTCGGTGTCGAGGTGTGAGGCGTCGGAGTGTTCGGGCTCCGCGTGTGGGTCCTCGCGCTGGGACATGATGTCGCGGTAGCGGCCGAGCGCGGCACTGGCGCGCTGGACCCGCACCTGGAGGAGCGCGAGGTTCTCGGCCGAGCCGAGGAAGTAGCCGGAGACCGTGAGGAAGGCCATCAACTGGCCCATCGCCAGGGAGCCTTCGTTGACCTGGAGGGTGCCGAGCCAGGCGACGCCGATGACGAAGGCGCCCTGGTTGGCGGTCTTGACCGCGCCGCTGAGGTTGTCGAGCCGGCCCAGTCCGACCTCGGTGGTGACCAGCCGGTCCAGGGCGTGGTCGAGGCGCCGGGTGGCGTAGCCGCGCTTGCCGTGCGCGGCGAGGTCGAGGTGGCCGCGCAGCAGGTTGTAGGCCTCGGCCTTGAGGGAGGAGTCGCGTTGCAGTGCCTCCTCGGCCTGTTCGCGGACCGCGGGGTAGAGCGCCCAGGAGGTGGAGACGTCGACGGCGGCCGACAGCAGGAGGAACAGGAACAGCAGGGGGGCGCCGTAGGCCAGGTAGGCGCCGGAGAAGAGGACCATGCACAGGTCGATCGCGGCTCCGACGGTCAGGGTGGCCAGCAGTGCCTGGATGGCCTGGACGTCTCCGAAGCGGCTGACCAGGTCTCCGGTGCGGCGGGTGGCGTAGAAGGAGAGCGGCAGGCGCATCAGTTTGCGGGTGTAGGCACGGGTGAGGTCGCGTTGCAGGGACCTGCCGAGGGTGATGACGACACGGCCGCGGACGTACTGCAGGAGTGCGCCGCCGAGGATGACGAGGACGGCGGTCGCGGCCGCGACGGTGAGGCCGCCGACGTCTCCGCGTGGCAGGTAGGTGTCGATGGCGACCCGGAAGAAGAAGGTCGACGCGGCGATCAGCAGGAAGGTGCTGGCGGCGGTCAGCAGTGCGGCGGCCAGGAGTCGCGCGCGGTGCTGCCTCGCGATCCTCCAGAGCAGGCTCTGGGAGCGGACGTCGTTCAGCAGGTGGCGCAGGCCCACTCCGCGGCCCGACGGGACGTCCGTCACCAGCAGTTGGCCGCCGAACCGCCCGAGGAGTTCGTCGAGCATGAGCGGCGCGGGCCGGTAGCGGGCGGGGTCGCTGATGAGCAACGTCCCGTCGGGGCGCACCTCGTGGACGACGACGAAGTGCCGGATGCCCTCGTCGTGCAGTACGGCGATCGAGGGCCCCGCGCTGCCGAGCACCGCGAGGACCTCGTCGGCCGTGGGCCGCAGGAGCAGGGAGTCCACGCCGTATCCGGCGAGCACGTCCCGCAGCCTGAGCAGAGAGGCACCGGATTCGCCGAGTCCCACGGACTCGCGCAGGGTGGCGGTGTCGACCAGGATGCCGTGCCGCTTGAGGAGGATGCGGACGCAGGCCGGTCCGCAGTCGGTCTCCCCCTCCTGGTGGGCGTGGTAACGCTGCCACTTCATACCGATGTCTCTCCGCGCAGGTCGGTCGGGGTCCAGGCGGTGTCCTAGAGCTTCGGGCCCTTGCCCTTGCACTGGCTGCGGTAGAGGGCGATGTAGTTCGAGACGTCGGCGCTGCCGAACACGGAGATCGCGCCGGTGGTGATCTCGTTGTAGAGGACCTGGCACTGCGCCTTGGACATGGTCCCGCCGACGACCTGGGCGGCCTCTTCGTCCCCGAGGAGGGAAACACCCATTTCGCGAAGATTGGCAAGGCTCATAATTCTTCTCCCCTATTGGTCGTTTGACGCCGTTTCACCCGGCGACAGGTCTAGACAACCATCGGCGCACGGAGCCTTTCAAGGGCCTGTGCACCGAACGCGGGAGGATGAAGATCACATGGCTTTCGCGAACCGAAATGGGAACCCCGGGCGGCTCGTTCGCATCACGGGGGCCGCTTCCGCCGGCACTCCACCGGCACCGTCCCGGCACTCCCCGTAGCGATTCCGTAGCGAAAATCGCGGGTTCCTTATCTCGCCTTCATCGTGCTACAACAGGTCTACACCACTGAGTGGTGTAGACCACGCCACCCGATGGAGGACGTTATGACCACCGCCACCGCATCGGCGGTTCCCGCGAAAAAGTGGGGATCCGGCCTGTTCCAGGGCCTGCAGAAGGTCGGTCGCAGCCTGCAGCTGCCGATCGCCGTACTGCCGGCGGCGGGCATCCTGCTCCGGCTCGGACAGCCCGACGTGTTCGGCAAGGACGGCCTCGGCTGGGACAAGGTCGCCTCCGTGTTCGCCACCGCGGGCGACGCCGTCTTCAGCAACCTGCCGCTGCTGTTCTGCGTGGGCATCGCCATCGGCTTCGCCAAGAAGTCGGACGGCTCCACGGCGTTGGCGGCCCTGGTCGGCTTCCTCGTCTACAAGAACGTGCTGACCGCGTTCCCGATCACCGACGCGAAGGTCACCAAGGGCGTCGACGTCGCCGCGACCTACAACGACCCCAAGGTGCTCGGCGGCATCATCATGGGTCTGATAGCCGCGGTCACCTGGCAGCGGTTCCACCGCACCAAGCTCCCCGACTGGCTCGGCTTCTTCAACGGCCGTCGCCTGGTGCCGATCCTGATGGCCTTCATCGGCACCGCCGTAGGCGTCTTCTTCGGTCTGGTCTGGGAGCCCATCGGCAACGTCATCACCGACTTCGGCCAGTGGATGACCGGCCTGGGCGCCGTCGGCGCGGCCATCTTCGGCGCGATCAACCGCGCGCTGCTTCCGGTGGGCATGCACCAGTTCGTCAACACCGTGGCCTGGCAGGAGATCGGCACCTACAAGGACTCCTCCGGTGCCGTCTGGCACGGCGACCTGCCGCGCTTCTTCCACGGCGACCCGACCGCCGGCCAGTTCATGACGGGCTTCTTCCCGATCATGATGTTCGCCCTCCCGGCCGCCGCGCTGGCGATCACGCACTGCGCCCGCCCCGAGCGCCGCAAGGTCGTCGGCGGCATGATGCTGTCGCTCGCGCTGACCTCGTTCGTCACCGGCATCACCGAGCCGATCGAGTTCTCGTTCATGTTCATCGCGCCGGTCCTGTACGCCATCCACGCGGTGCTGACCGCCCTCTCGATGGCGGTCACCTGGGGCCTGGGCGTGCACCACGGCTTCAGCTTCTCGGCCGGTGCGATCGACTACTTCCTCAACTGGAACCTGGCCACCAAGCCCTGGCTGATCATCCCGATCGGCCTGGTCTTCGCGGCGATCTACTACACGGTCTTCCGCTTCGCGATCATCAGGTGGAACCTCCCCACCCCGGGCCGTGAGCCCGAGGAGGAGATCGAGGACCTCACCACGGCGTGAGCCCGTACCAACACCCGATGCCCGGCCCGGAGTCCACTCCGGGCCGGGCATCGTCGTAAGTCGCCCGCCCACTCACACCGTGAGGACGATCTTCCCGCGCACCGACCTCTCCTCGCTCTTCCGGTGCGCCTCCGCCGCCTCGGTCAGCGGCAGGGTCAGGCCGACGCGGGCCTTCTTCTTCCCGTCGGCGAGGTCGGCGAGGATCTGGGCGAGCAGCACGCCGTCGGACTGCGCGCTGACCCGGCGTACGTCGACACCGCGCTCCGCCTCGGGGGCGGGCACGACCGCGATGACGACGAAGACACCGCCGTCGCGCACCGCGTGGATCAGGTCGCCGCCGATACCGGCGGGGTCCACGACGAGGTCGACGCCGCCGGGCACCGACTTCCGTACCGCGGCGGCGAGTTCACCGGCGTCGCCCGCCCGGCCGAGGACGATGTCGGCGCCGAGGCCCTCGACGTACTTCTCGTCACCGTTCGACGCGACGGCGACGACCTTGGCGCCGCGGCCGGCCGCGTGCTGGACCGCCCACATCCCGATGGCGCCGCTCGCCCCGGTGACCAGGACGGTCTGCCCGGCTTCGAGTCCGCCCAGGTCGAGGGACTGCCAGGCGGTCTCGGCGGTGATCGGAACGGCCGCGGCGGTGATGTCGTCGACGCCGTCCGGGATCTCCGCGAGATGGGCGGGGTCGATGGAGACGACCTCCGCGTAGGTGCCCTCCTGGTTCACGAACCAGGGCGCGAGCCCGGCGACCCGGGTGCCGGGGGCGAACGGCCCGTCGCCGTCGACGACCGTGCCCGCGAGGTCCGCGCCGAGGATGAACGGCGGTGCCAGGTCGGGCAGCACCTGGCGCAGCCAGCCGGCGCGGGCCGCGAGGTCGGCCGGGTTCACGGAGGTCCCCGTCACCCGGACCCGGACCCGTCCGGCGCGCGGCTCGGGTTCGGGGATGTCGGTCACGGTGAGCACCTCGGGACCACCGAAGTCGTACTGCTGAATCGCTTTCATCACAGTCTCTTTCCTGGTGTGGGTCAGGCGCACGAGGCTTGTAATTGCTTGCGTGAGCAACAGTAGGCTTGTTTAGTTGCCCAGGCAAGCAGTTCGGCTCACGGAGGCGTGCGTGCCGCAGCATCGACTTGCCGTGCAGCCGTCGACCGGCGCACAATTTGCTTGCCCGAGCAATGAGTAACCTTCAACACCTCGACGCTCTGACGCAGGAGATGAGAACCATGGCTGATGTCCCGACGGCACGGGTCGCGGTGGTGACCGGCGGAGCCGGCGCGATCGGCGGTGCGATCGCCCGTGAACTCGCCCGGCTCGGACACCGGGTCGTCGTCCTGGACCGGACCGGTGACGTCGTGTGCGATCTCGCCTCGGAGGCGGACGTACGGCGGGCCGCCGCCGAGATCCTGGAGCGGTACGGCCGGGTCGACGTGCTCGTGCACTCGGCCGCCGCGGCCGATCCGCTGGAGTGGGAGACCGCCGGCCTCGCCGACTGGCGGCGGATCCAGGCCGTCAACGTCGAGTCGGTCCTGCTGCTGGCCCAGGCCTTCGTACCCGGGATGCGGGAGCGCGGATTCGGCCGGATCGTGCTCATCACCTCCGACACCGTGTGGCGGCCGCCGACCCCCGACCTGCTCGGCTACATCACCAGCAAGGGGGCGCTCACCGCGTTCGGGCGCACCCTGGCCGCCGCGCTCGGCAAGGACGGGATCGCCGTGACGTCCGTCGCCCCCGGGCTCACCCGCACCCCGGCGACCGCCTACCAGCCGGACGAGGCCTTCGAAGCGGCCCTGGCCACCCAGGCACTCCCCCGCCCCCTCGTCCCCGACGACGTCGCCGCGACCGTGGGCTTCCTGGCGGGCGACGCCGCCGAGGCGCTGACCGGCCAGGTCCTGACGGTGGACGGCGGCAGCCTGCTGCGCTGAGCGGAACGAGGGCCCGGGCATCGGGCCGCGGGGCGGAATGCCGAAGGCCCCCGGCAGCCGGGAGAAGGGCGGGCTGCGGGGGCCTTCACGGACGCGCGGTCAGATGTCGTACGACGCCCTCGGCGCCGCCAGTTCCACCGGGCCGGCGAAGACCTCGCGGGCGTCGGCCAGGTTGGCCTGGGGGTCGGTCCACGGGGGGATGTGGGTCAGGACCAGGCGCCGGGCTCCCGCCCTGGTCGCCGTCTCGCCCGCCTCGCGGCCGTTGAGGTGGAGGTCGGGGATGTTCTCCTTGCCGTGGGTGAACGCGGCCTCGCACAGGAACAGGTCGGTGTCCCGGGCGAGTTCGTCCAGGGACTCGCTGACGCCCGTGTCACCGGAGTAGGTGAGGGACCGGCCGCCGTGCTCGACGCGGATGGCGTAGGCCTCGACGGGGTGGCGGACCCGCTCGGTGTGCACGGTGAAGGGGCCGACGTCGAACGTGGAGGGCTTCACCGTGTGGAAGTCGAAGACCTCGCTCATCGAGGAGGCGGTGGGGGTGTCGGCGTAGGCCGTGGTGAGGCGGTGCTCGGTGCCCTCGGGGCCGTAGACCGGGATGGGGTCGCAACGGCCGCCGTCGTGGCGGTAGTAGCGCGCGACGAAGTACGCGCACATGTCGATGCAGTGGTCGGCGTGCAGATGGCTGAGGAAGATCGCGTCGAGGTCGTAGAGACCGCAGTGGCGCTGCAGCTCGCCAAGGGCGCCGTTGCCCATGTCGAGGAGCAGCCGGAAGCCGTCGGCCTCTACGAGGTAGCTCGAACAGGCCGATTCCGCGGACGGGAACGACCCCGAGCAGCCGACGACGGTGAGCTTCATAAAGCAGAAACCTCCGCTGGCGGTAACTTCTGGAGTTGGGGGACGGGGGTCGTGCGGTCCGTCGAGCGTAAGGCGCAAAAGGGCCGGTCGCTCCTCCGCCAAGGGCTGTTGTGGGGGAACTCACCTGTGGTGTCACCGGTTCGGCTGGAACCGGGGCGTGTGGGGTGTGCGAGGGGCGCGCGGCGGGGATTGCGCGCCGGTAACGTCGTCCCATGGACAGGTTCTGGTGGCTCGCGCTCGCGGCGGTGATGTTGCTGGCGCTGGTCGCCACGCTGGTCGACGGGTGGGGGCGCGGGCGCCGGCCGTCCCGGTCGGTGCGGGGGGACCGGCCGCGGCCCGCCGAGATCTGGTGGGCCAACGTCCCCTACGAGGATCAGCCGGGGGCGGCGAAGGACCGGCCGTGTCTGGTGCTCGCGGTGCGCGGGCGGACCGCGACGGTCGCGAAGATCACCAGCAAGTACCACGACGAGCGCGGCGGGGTGATCGCACTGCCCCCGGGCGCGGTGGGCGACGCGCAGGGGCGGGCGAGCTATCTGGAGACCGCCGAGCTGCGGTCCGTGCCGGTGGCCGATTTCCGGCGGCGGGTGGGGGTCGCGGACCCGGTCCTGTGGGACCAGGTTCGGCACCTCGCCCGGTAGCCACTGACGAGCGCAACGACCCCTGGATCCATGGCAATTGGGGCGGCGCCCAAGGAGTCGGACACCGGTTGCTCGACGACAAGGTACGCGGCGCCGTCGTCGGACCGGTGGCACCCCCGGGCAGGGGCGCTGGATCTCCCGTGACGCACCGCCCTCGGACGCCGACGAGTTCGAGCGCGAACTGTGGGACGCGACGCGACCGTTGCAGGTAGGCAACCCCGCCTTCTCCCCCGGCCGGAGCGAGGGCGAGTACTTGTGGGAGCTGCGGGCGCCGAACTCCTCGCACCTTGTGAAATCGACGGAGGCAAGGCTGCTCGACCAGGCCTGGGTGCGGGCCGGCCCGGCCGTGCCGCGACAGCTGCCCGTCGTCACCGGCAAGGGGGAAGCGGTGCTCCGGGGGGCGCGGGAGCGCTATGCGGAGCTGGATCCGGCCACGCGCCCGGCGACCGAGCCGTACGACCCGGGCCAGGTGCGGATGGCGGTCCGCTCTACGGCTTCGCGGTGCTCGACCGCGTCGACGACGCGAGGATCAAGGACGACTGGGCCCGCGAGACGGTCATCTCCCGGGGCCCCGGGGAGTGACCGCCCGGGGCGCTCGGATCAGGCCCAGAGTTGACCCTGGAGGGTCTTGATCGCTTCCTCCGTCGTCGCCGCCGTGTACACGCCCGTCGACAGGTACTTCCAGCCGCCGTCCGCGACCACGAACGCGATGTCTGCCGTCTCCCCCGCCGCTACGGCCTTCTTGCCCACGCCGATCGCCGCGTGCAGGGCCGCGCCGGTGGAGACGCCCGCGAAGATGCCCTCCTGCTGGAGGAGTTCGCGGGTGCGGGTGACCGCGTCGGCGGAGCCGACCGAGAAGCGGGTGGTGAGGACGGAGGCGTCGTACAGCTCGGGGACGAAGCCCTCGTCGAGGTTGCGGAGGCCGTAGACGAGGTCGTCGTAGCGCGGCTCCGCGGCGACGATCTTGACGTCCGGCTTGTGCTCGCGGAGGTAGCGGCCGACGCCCATGAGGGTGCCGGTCGTGCCCAGGCCCGCGACGAAGTGAGTGATGGAGGGGAGGTCGGTGAGGATCTCCGGGCCCGTCGTGGCGTAGTGGGCGCCCGCGTTGTCCGGGTTGCCGTACTGGTAGAGCATGACCCAGTCGGGGTGTTCCGCGGACAGTTCCTTCGCCACGCGTACGGCGGTGTTGGAGCCGCCGGCCGCGGGGCTGGGGATGATCTCGGCGCCCCACATGCCGAGCAGGTCACGGCGTTCCTGCGAGGTGTTCTCGGGCATCACGCAGACCATGCGGTAGCCCTTGAGCTTCGCCGCCATGGCCAGGGAGATGCCGGTGTTGCCGGAGGTCGGCTCCAGGATGGTGCAGCCGGGGGTGAGGCGGCCGTCCTTCTCCGCCTGTTCGATCATGTGCAGGGCCGGGCGGTCCTTGACCGAGCCGGTCGGGTTGCGGTCCTCCAGCTTGGCCCAGATGCGGACGTCGGTGGACGGCGAGAGCCGCGGCAGGCGCACCAGAGGGGTGTTGCCCACCGCGGCCAGCGGGGAGTCGTAACGCATCGACGATCAGGCCATGCCGCCGGCCACGGCCGGCAGGATCGTGACGCTGTCGCCGTCGGTCAGCTTGGTGTTGATGCCGTCGAGGAAGCGGACGTCCTCGTCGTTCAGATAGACGTTGACGAAGCGGCGCAGTTCGCCGCCGTCGACGATCCGGGCCTGGATGCCCGCGTGCCGGGTTTCGAGGTCGGCGAAGAGCGCGGCGAGGTTCTCACCGGCACCCTCGACGGCCTTCTCGCCGCCGGTGTAGGTGCGGAGGATGGTGGGGATGCGGACCTCGATGGCCATGGCAAGGGGCTCCTGTCGGAAGCGGAAGGGGTCTGGTCTCGGTGGGCGCGCGGCACGGGCATGAGCGCCCACGGCGCATGGCCGTACGGCGACTGCGCGGGGTCAACAGATGGCGCTGTCAAGCCTGCACAGGTCGACGTGCAGCCGCGCCACGAGCAGCGTGCCCGGCGCCTTGTCGCTCACGTCGAGAAGAACCATGGGCTCATCGTATCGATTCCCCGTCCGGGCTTCGGTATGTGATCTCACATTTCGGACGAAATTCGGTCGGGGGGTGAGACGGGGCAGCTCAGGCGGACTGCCGTACCACCAGCCGGGTGGGCACGATCGCCGACGGCAGGTCCTCGCCCGGGTGCGGTTCGGTGCGGTCGAACAGCAGCCGGGCCAGCAGCCGGCCCATCTCGGCGACGTCCTGGTGGACGGTGGTCAGCGGCGGATCGGTCGACTCGGAGATGGAGACGAGGTCGTCGAAGCCGACCACGGCCACGTCCTCGGGGACCCGGCGCCCGCGTTCGCGCAGGGTCTGGAGGGCGCCGGAGGCCATGAGGTCGGAGGCGACGAAGACGGCGTCCAGGTCGGGGTGGCGCTCCAGCAGCGCGGCCATCGCGTCGGCGCCGCCCTGCCGGGTGTAGTCGGCGCGTTCGACCAGGTGGGGCGCGGTGTCCGGGAGGACGTCCCGGTAGCCGGCGAGCCGTTCCGCGGCGGAGTTCTCCTGGTCGTAGGGGCCGGTGACGGTGGCGATGCGCTCGCGGCCCAGCGCCAGCAGGTGCCGGACGGCCTGGCGGGCGCCGCCGCGGTTGTCACCGTCGACGTAGGCCTGGCCGCGCACGGGGTCGCCGTCGCACAGGAGGGGACGGCCGCCGAAGACGGCGGGCAGGGCGAGCCGGTCGACCATCTCGGGCATCCGGTCGCCGGGGCGCAGCGAGAACAGGATCGCGCCGTCGACATGGCCGCCGCCGAGATAGTCGGCCACGCGCGCGTAGTCGTCGGGTTCGTCGACGAACAGCAGGACGGCCTGGGCGCCGTGCCGGGCGAGTTCGGAGCGGATGCCGCGCAGCAGACAGTCGAAGAACGGGTCGAGGAAGAGCCGGTCCTCGGGCTGGGCGGCGACGACCGCGACGGCGCCGGTGCGCCGGGTGACCAGCTGCCGGCCCGCCTGGTTGGGCACGTAGCCCAGCGCGGAGATCGCCTCCCGGACCCGGACCGCGACCTCCGGACTCACCTTGGGCTCACCGTTGACCACCCGCGACACCGTGGACTTGGAGACCCCCGACCAGCGGGCGACATCCTCCAGCGTGGGGCGCCGCGCGTTCGACCGCTGCGTCAACACCATCTCCGATACGGCGAGTTGGGCTGTTGCGTACGCGGTCAGTATGCCTCTCAGTACGCCTCGACGACCTTGACGTCCTCCTCCGTGATCTCGCCCTCCACGATCCGGTAGGAGCGGAACTGGAAGGGGCCGGCGTCGTCGGTGTCGGCGGTGGAGACGAGGACGTAGTGGGCGCCGGGCTCGTTGGCGTAGGAGAGGTCGGTGCGGGAGGGGTAGGCCTCGGTCGCGGTGTGGGAGTGGTAGATGATCACCGGCTCCTCGTCGCGGTCGTCCATCTCGCGGTAGAGCTTCAGCAGGTCCTGCGAGTCGAACTCGTAGAACGTGGGCGAGCGGGCCGCGTTCAGCATCGGGATGAACCGCTCGGGGCGGTCCGTGCCCGCCGGGCCCGCGACGACTCCGCACGCCTCGTCGGGGTGGTCCGCGCGCGCGTGGGAGACGATCTGGTCGAAGAGGGCCTGGGTGATGGTCAGGGTCGACATGGTCGTCAGGATAAGCAGAAGGGCGACCTTGTACCGAGTGGTGGTACGAGGCCGCCCATATGCCGGGACCGTCCGGTCAGCCGATCTTCTCGAACTGCGGCTCGCGGCGCTCGGTGACCTGCGGGTTGCGGACCTTGAGGGCGATCCAGCCGCCGATCAGGGCGAGGGTCCAGCCCGCCATGACGTAGAGGCAGACGCGGGAGTCGGGGTCGTAGGCGATCAGGCCCGTGACGAAGAGCAGGAACGCGATGGCGACGTACGAGAACTTCGCGCCGCCCGGGGCCGGGAAGGGCGAGGCCGGGAGGCGGCCCGCGTCGACCGCGCGGCGGTAGAGGACGTGGCTGATCAGGATCATCAGCCAGGTCCAGATGCCGGCGGCGGTGGCCACCGAGGTGACGTAGCCGAAGGCCTTCTCCGGGACGACGTAGTTGAGGACCACGCCGATGCCCATGAAGGCGACGGAGATCGTGATACCGGTCGCCGGGGTCTTGGACGCGGACAGCTTGCTGAAGACCTTCGGGGCCTCGCCGTTGTCGGCCAGGGTGCGGAGCATGCGGCCCGTGGAGTACATGCCCGAGTTGCAGGAGGACAGGGCGGCGGTGAGGACCACGAAGTTGACGATGCCCGCGCCCGCCGGGATGCCGATCTTCGCGAACGCCTCGACGAACGGGCTGACGCCCGGGGCGAATTCGGTCCACTTCACGACGCAGAGGATGACGGTGAGGGCGCCGACGTAGAAGAGGGCGATGCGCCACGGGAGGGTGTTGATCGCCTTGGGGAGGGTCTTCTCCGGGTTCTCGGACTCGCCCGCGGTGACGCCGACCAGCTCGACGGCGAGGTAGGCGAACATCACGCCCTGGAGGGTCATCAGGGAGGAGCCGATGCCCTTGGGGAAGAAGCCGTCGAACTGCCAGAGGTTGGCGACGGACGCGGTGTCGCCGGCGCTGCTGAAGCCGAAGGTGAGCACGCCGAGGCCGATCACGATCATGCCGATCAGGGCGGTGACCTTGACCATCGAGAACCAGAACTCGATCTCGCCGAAGAGCTTCACGGAGATCAGGTTGGCCACGAAGAGGATCACCAGGAAGGCGAGCGCGGTCACCCACTGGGAGACGGCGGGGAACCAGTAGTTGACGTAGATGGCGGCGGCCGTGAGTTCGGCCATGCCGGTGACCACCCACATCAGCCAGTACGTCCAGGCGGTGAAGTAGCCGAAGAACGGGCCGAGGAACTCGCGGGAGTACTCCGCGAAGGAGCCCGAGACCGGGCGGTACAGGAGCAGTTCACCCAGGGCCCGCATGATGAAGAAGATGATCACGCCGGCCAGGGCGTACATGAAGATGAGGCTGGGTCCGGCCTTGGCGATGTTCGCCCCGGCTCCCAGGAACAGCCCGACGCCGACGGCGCCGCCGATCGCGATCATCTGGACCTGACGGCTGCCGAGCCCGCGCTCGTACCCCTCCTCGGGGGTCTTGTCCGTCTCGACCTGAGCGGAGGTCATGTTGTGGTGCGCCTTTCTCCGAATCCCCCCATGGACTGGAGCTGCCCGGCCGAGATCCGTCGGCCGCATGGCGAACCCGGCGGGACATGGGTGGCGTCCGCCGGGCGGTCGTGAAGATTTATCACGGTCGCAATCGTGATCGACGGGGACACTTGTGGCACACACCACAGGAAGAAGCGGACAAAAAGGAGCGACGGCCAGCATTCCTGGCCGTCGCGGTGATGTGATCGTTATTTGGATTTGAGGGTCCGCTGAGCGAACGGAGCGCTTCGCTGGGAGTGGCGGGGTGGGGGTCGTCGGGTCGCTGCGGCGGCGTGGTGGCTGATCGCGCAGTCCCTCGCGCCCCTATGGGGCGCCGGCGAGCCGCGATCGTCTTCGCCGGGGCCGCTGAGCGAACGGATGCGGACGCGCGCGGACGGGGTGGCCGAAAGGGGCGGTGGGGGTCGTCGGGTCGCTGCGGCGCCATCGTGGCTGGTCGCGCCCACGCGGCGGAGCCGCATATCGATGGCGTCCCGCGCCCCTATGGGGCGCTGTAGCCGGTCAGCGGAGCAGGGTCGTGACCAAGGTTTCCTGGAGGCCGCCCAGCCACAGGTACGCCATGACCATCGGTTTGCGGGGGTCCTCGTCCGGGAGGCGGTAGAGGTCGTCGGTGTCGTCCTCGTCGATGATGTCGAGGCGTGAACCGATCGCCAGGCGGAGGTCGTTGAGGGAGCCGAGCCACTGGCGGGACTCGTCGGCGGTCAGTTTGAGGACCGCGCCGCCGTCGCCGCCGGGGGTGAGCGAGTCGAGGGTGCGGATCACCGCGAGGGCGTTCTCGCGCTTGCCGGCGCGGAGGTCGTTCTCGGTGAAGCGGCGGAACTCGGCGGAGTGCGCCATCCGTTCCTCCGCGTCCTGCGGGGAGTCGGGGGCCTGCTCCGGGTCGGTGTACGCGTCCGGGAACAGGCGCCGCAGCACGGGGTCGGAGGGCGGTTCGCTCGGGCCCTCGGCGAAGAGTTCGGCGAGGGGGTCGTCGGGGGCGTCCTCGCCCGGGCCCGGGCCGATCAGCTCCAGGAGCTGGACGGCCAGTGACCGGATGATGGAGATCTCGACGTCGTCGAGGGCGACGGCGGCACCGCCGCCGCGCAGCGGTTCGAAGTGTCCTGGCATCGGGCTGAGTCGCTACTTCCGGTCCTGCTGGAGGGTGGCCCACAGACCGTAGCCGTGCATGGCCTGCACGTCGCGTTCCATCTCCTCGCGGCTGCCGCTGGAGACGACCGCGCGGCCCTTGTGGTGGACGTCCATCATGAGTTTGGTGGCCTTGTCCTTGGAGTAGCCGAAGTACGTCTGGAAGACGTACGTCACGTAGCTCATGAGGTTGACCGGGTCGTTGTGCACGATCGTGACCCAGGGGACGTCCGGCTCGGGTACGGCGAAGACCTCCTCCGCCGACTCGGTGCGTTCGATCTCCAGGGGTGCGGGTGACGTCACAGCGCCCATGCTGCCACCAGAAGGGGGTGCCCGCACAAATGGACCCCATAAATCGTCAGAGTGACGAGATGGGAGTACCATCCGTTGCCATGCGGCACACACCGGGGGACAACCCCCGGACCCCCGGCGGACCTCGGGGGACCCGGAAAATCACGACCAGGAGAGTTCAGTGGACGTAGCGGACCTTGGGCTGCCGGTGGACGTTCCCTCGACGGCGCTCTTCACCGACCACTACGAGCTGACGATGCTGCAGGCCGCCCTCAAAGCGGGTACGGCCGACCGGCGTTCGGTCTTCGAGTGCTTCACCCGGAGGCTGCCCGAGGGCCGCCGCTACGGCGTCGTCGCGGGCACCGGACGCGTCCTGGACGCGGTGGAGAACTTCCGCTTCGACGCGGACGTCCTCGGCTTCCTGCGCGAGCGGAACGTCGTCAACGAGGAGACCCTCGAATGGCTCGCCTCCTACCGCTTCAGCGGTGACGTCTGGGGCTACCCGGAGGGCGAGGTCTACTTCCCCGGCTCGCCGATCATCCGCGTCGAGGGCTCCTTCGCCGAGTGCGTGCTGCTGGAGACCGTGATCCTCTCCATCCTCAACCACGACTCCGCGATCGCCGCAGCCGCCTCCCGCATGGCCTCCGCCGCCGGGGACCGCCCGCTGATCGAGATGGGCGCCCGCCGCACCCACGAACTAGCCGCCGTAGCCGCCTCCCGCGCCGCCTACGTCGGCGGTTTCGCCACCACGTCCGACCTCGCGGCCGGTTTCCGCTACGGCATCCCGACGGTCGGCACCTCGGCCCACGCCTTCACGCTGCTCCACGACAACGAACGCGACGCGTTCCAGGCCCAGGTGGACTCGCTCGGCCGCAACACCACCCTGCTCGTCGACACGTACGACGTCACCGAGGCGGTCCGTACGGCGGTCGAGGTCGCCGGGCCCGAACTGGGCGCCGTCCGCATCGACTCCGGCGACCTGCTGCTCGTCGCGCACCGGGTGCGGCAGCAGCTGGACGAGCTGGGCGCCGTCAACACGAAGATCATCGTGACCTCCGACCTCGACGAGTACGCCATCGCCTCACTGGCCGCGGCGCCCGTGGACGCGTACGGCGTCGGCACCCAGCTGGTGACCGGCTCCGGGCACCCGACCTGCTCCATGGTCTACAAGCTGGTCGCCCGCGCCGAGTCCGCCGACCCGAAGGCGCCGCTGGTACCGGTCGCGAAGAAGTCCAGCGGCGGCAAGACGTCCATCGGCGGGCGCAAGTGGGCCGCGCGGCGGCTGGACGGCGACGGGATCGCCGAGGCCGAGGTGATCGGCACGGGGCCGGTCCCCGCCGAACTGGCCGAACGGCAGCTGCTCGTCGAGCTGGTCAAGGGCGGCGAGGTCGTGGCCCGCGAACCGCTGGACGTCGTACGGGACCGGCATGCGGCGGCGCGGGCCAACCTGCCCCTGTCGGCGACCCAGCTGTCTCGCGGGGAAGCCGTCATTCCCACGGAGTACGTCCAACTGCGCTCGGGTAGTTAAGACCCGCCACTCAAGTTCCGCCACTTACGTCTCGCGAGTTAAGACCAGTACGAAAATCAGGAGTGCGCCCTCCCGCGGTGGCGCCGAAGTCTCTAGGCTCGAATCTCACTCTCCGCGAAGGACACCACCATGCGCCGCGCCTTGATCGTCGTTGACGTGCAGAACGACTTCTGCGAGGGGGGCAGTCTCGCGGTGGCCGGTGGTGCCGACGTGGCCGCCGCCGTGACCGAGCTGATCGGGCAGGCGCCCGCCGGCTACCGGCATGTCGTGGCCACCCGCGACCACCACATCGCACCCGGCGGCCACTTCGCCGACAACCCCGACTACGCCCACTCCTGGCCCGCGCACTGCGTCGCGGGCACGGAGGGGGTCGGGTTCCATCCGAACTTCGCGCCCGCGGTCGCCTCCGGCGCGATCGACGCCGTCTTCGACAAGGGGGCGTACGCGGCGGCGTACAGCGGGTTCGAGGGGCGGGACGAGAACGGGGTCGGGCTCGGGGACTGGTTGCGGGCGCGGGAGATCGACGAGGTGGATGTCGTCGGGATCGCTACCGACCACTGCGTGAAGGCGACCGCGTTGGACTCGGTGCGGGAGGGGTTTCGTACGCAGGTGTTGCTTGATCTGACGGCCGGGGTGGCGAAGGAGACCACCGACCGGGCGTTGGAGGAGCTTCGTGCGGCCGGCGTTGAGTTGACTGGGAAACCGGTCGTCTGAGTCGTTCTTCGGCTGCAAGCCGGTGGGGGCTGGTCGCGCAGTTCCCCGCGCCCCTAAACGTCGGACCAGCACAGTCGCTTTTAGGGGCGCGGGGAACTGCGCGCTCGGCCCCCACCGGGCCCGCAGCCAACGCACAACCCCTCACGCAGCCGCCGGAGGCCTCCGCAGCAGTGCCCTGATCGGGTGCCACAGCTCGTGCGGCAGCTCCGCGCCGGGGACCGCGACAGCGTTGTCAGGGGCCGTGCGCCATATCAGGCCGTCGGGGTGGTGCAGGACCGCGGTGATCTCGTCCGGGGTCGGTGGTTCCGCGTTGCCGCGCAGGTAGACCGCCCGCATGCCGAGGTTGCGGAGCCGGGTCAGGGCCCGGGCGCGGTTGCGGGCGTGGACGAGCACGCGTACGCAGCCGTCGCCCTGGGCGGTGGGTCTTGGCAGGTTCAACGCCACCACCACGCTGCCTGTGGGCAGCTTGCAGAAACCTCCTGCGGACAATGCGGTCACACCCCCGTGCGAGTCGGTGTCGATGTCGGTGTAGATGTCGGTGTCAATAAGACGGGCACAGGACGCACCTAAACACGTATCGGCGGCGACCCGCCAGGGGGTCGCCGCCGATACGCTTCTGACCTGCGGTTTTACCGACTACTTCGCCGAGGGGCCGACCTGGAGCGTGACCGTCGAGCCGTTCAGCGGCTCCTTGACGATCTTGATCCGGGTGTTGGTGTCAGTGATCTTGACACCGGCCGTCGGGTTCGACGTGTCGTAGTAGGTCGACTTGCCGTCGTCGAAGACGGGGACGCCCGGCTGCGACTTGATCTTGGTGGCGACGTCGGCCTTGTGCAGCGTGACCGAGTCCGTGCGGTACAGGCTGAACGGCGAGTCGTAGGCCTGGATGCGGTTGCGCATCAGCGTGCCGTCGGTCCACTTCAGCTGCGTCGGGTGGGAGTCGATCGGCAGGATCAGACCCTCACCGGCGTGCTCACTGGTGTTGTCGTCCGCCTGCGAGGTGTCCCACTTCCAGATCAACAGGCCGTTCTGGTAGGCGTAGTGCTCCACCCAGTCCGGACGGGTCGTCGAGAAGCCGAAGTTGTACGGGCCGACCTTCAACACCTTGTCGTACGACACGTATTGACGGTTCTCGGCGATGTAGTACTGCGCGTAGTCGTCCGTGAAGGACGAGCCGATGCGCGAGAAGCCCTTCGCCGTCCAGGCCGCGTCCGCGGACTCGGCGTTGTCGGAGAAGAGGGTGGCGCCGTCGGCGGTCACCGTGATCTCGTCGGCCGCGAAGCCCTTCTGGGCCACGCCGCTGTCCGTCTGGTAGCGGAAGCGCACGTCGATCTTCTGGCCCGCGTAGGCGTCCAGCGGGTACGTCAGCTTCTGGTACGCGGCGGCCGTGCCGGTGAGGGCGGGGTTGCCGCTGCCGTCACGCGGGATGGCGGAGCCGTCGGCCAGGGTGCCGTCGATCGGGGTCCAGGTCGCGCCGCCGTCCTTCGACACCTCGGTGTAGAGGTAGTCGTAGTCCTGCTCGGCGTCGTACCAGCCGTCCAGCGTGAGCGCGGCCGACGACTTGCCGGTCAAGTCCACTGTGCGGGAAAGGGTGTTGCTCAGGCTGTTGCCGCTGCCGCTCCACCACTGCGTGGTGCCCTGCGCCGGGGTGACCACCTCGGTGGTGACCGCCTTCTCGGGCAACTGCACCACCAGTGCCTGCGCGTTCTTGGTGTTGTACTCCGCGACGCCCAGCGTGTGCTTGGACTTGACGCCGGCCTTGGCCACGTCGTAGTCCAGCCAGCCCAGTTGGAGCTTGTCCCAGGCGTTCATGTCGCCGGGCAGGTCGCCGATGGCCTCCTTGCCCGTGCCGAGCCAGGAGCCGGACGACATCAGCGTCCAGAAGCCGGTGGAGTTCTCGCCGCCCGCGGTGTCGTACTCGTCGGGCAGGCCGAGGTCGTGGCCGTACTCGTGGGCGTAGACGCCGAGTCCGCCGTTCTCCGGCTGGATGGTGTAGTCGCCGACCCAGACGCCGGTGTCGCCGACCTGGGTGCCGCCGAGCTTGTTGGTGTCCGGCCCGGTGGAGCCGGCGTCGGTGCCGAAGGCGTACCAGCGGTGGGCCCAGATCGCGTCCTCGCCCTGCGCGCCGCCGCCGGCGGACTCGTCCTCGCCGGCGTGCACGATCTGGAAGTGGTCGATGTAGCCGTCGGGCTCGTTGAAGTTGCCGTCGCCGTCGTAGTCGTAGCGGTCCCACTGGTCGAACTGGGCCAGCTCCGTCTTGATCTCGGCGGCCGTGTCGCCGGCGGCCTCGCGCTGGGCGACCCAGGCGTTGACGCCGTCCTGCACCGCGTACCAGGCGCCGGTGGAGGCCTTGTTGGAGCCGTAACGGGCCTCGTTGTAGGGGACCTTGACCCAGTCGGTGACCTCGCCGTCGACCGAGTAGCGGCCCGAGGACTGCTTCTCGTAGTACTTCTTGAGCGACTCGGTGTTCTTGCCGGTGCCGAAGTACAGGTCCTGGAAGTGCGCCTGGTTGTAATCCGCCTGCCAGGCCGTGGAGTTGTCCTTCGTGCGGTCCGGCGCGGCTATCTGGTTGTGCAGCGGGCCCACGGTGCCGCCGTAGCGGGTGTCGACCTGGTCGCCGAACTCGACCAGGATCGTGAAGATCTTGTCGGTCTTCTCCCGGCTCAGTTCGACGTACTTGCTCTTGCCGCCCTTGCTCTTGAGCTGGACGACCTTCGAGCCGTTGCGGTCCTTGACGGACGCCTTGCCGGCTATGACCTCGTTGAGGGCCTCCTGGCGCTGGGCGTCCTGCGTCTTGCTCAGCGGGCCGTCGAGGTCGTGCTCCTTCTGCGCGACCGGCGCGGGGTCGTGCCGGTCCACGGCGGCGGACTCGGCCGAGGTGTTGGCCTCCGCCACGGCGAACGTCGAGAACGTGGCGGTGGCCGCCGCGAGGGCGACACCGATCGCGGCCGCTCTGAACGTCCAGGGTCTGCTGGTCACTTGATGTCCTCCCCTGCGTACCCGACCGCGCGGAAGGGGGGGTCCTGGAAGTCATGGAAGGTCCGCGCGCGGTGTACGCGTGATAGTCAAGTGACGTTATTTGACTAGAGGTTTACGAGAAAAGACAGACCTTGACTTGAGCAGGACAAGTGCACTATGCGAAGCCGGGGTCCGCTTTACGGACACGCACAGGCAACTTGTGCATCGCTCAACGGGCGCGTGCATCCGTCCACTTGGTGGACGGTATGACTCCGTGCGCCCCCCATGCTCCGGAGCTGTGTGTTAGGTCATGCTTACTGCACGTTCCGCTCGGGCATGCAGGCGAATAGAGTCGATTGGCGGATCGCCCGGAACCCGGCGGAAAGCCAGGCCGACATCCTTGTCGCACCCCCCTTTCACAGCTCCCCTCCATCGCCTAACGAGGACTCGATTGCCATGCCTCGTCCGACCGCCGCACAGCTCGCCTACGGTTCGTTCACCGTGATCTTCTCGACGCTCGCCATGCTGCTGCTGTCACAGACGAGTTCGGGTCTGGGGATCGCGGTCGTCGCCTTCGCGGCGCTCGCCCTCGGGCTGCTCGTCTCCCTGACGGTGCCACAGCCCAAGCCCCGTGCCACGGCCCCGGCCCCGGCCCGCACGGCGGCCACCACCGCGCCCGCCCCGGCGGTCGTTCCGCAGCGCAGGCGCGTGCCGGTGCGGCGGGAGACCGTGTCCGCCGCCGCCGTCTCGTCGGCGGAGCCGGTACGGGAGCGGAGCACTCCCTAGAACAAGCACAGCCCCAAGGGCAGGCACAAGCTCAAGCACAGGCTCAACCACGCGAATCGGCGGGTCCGTTGACGACGGACCCGCCGATCGCTTGTGTACGCCCGGGTGTTGTACCCGGCCGCCTCAACGCGTGCTGACCACCACGGTCTTGGCCGCCTTGTCGTGCAGGCCCTGCTTGTACGGCTTGTCGAAGAAGCTCCAACCGCCGCTGATCGCCGTCCAGATGCAGGCGCAGCAGAACGCGAACGGGATCCACAGCACCGCCGCGCGGATCAGGTTCGTCTGCACGGAGGGCGTCGACCCGTTGTCGAGGTTGGCCACCCGCAGGCCCAGCCACTTCTTGCCCAGCGTCTGGCCCGACTTGGCGAGCATCACGGTGTCGTAGCCCATGTACAGCACGGCCGCGGTGAGGGACTGTCCGAGCGACTTGGCGTACGACACGTGGTCGGAGTTGATTTTGTACTCGTGCACGCCGAAGGCCCAGGTGAGCAGCCAGACGACGATGCCGACGAGGATCATGTCGATGATCCGGGCGAGCGTGCGCCGGCCGCTGTCGGCGAGCGGGGGCATGCCGGCGAGGGGGTCGGTGGGGTAGGAGCCGCCGCCGTAGGGTGGCGGTTCGCTGCCGAAGGGCGGCGGCTGACCGCCGTACGACGGCGGGTCGTACGGTGAGCCCGATCCCTGGCCAGGAGGGGGCTGCTTCCTGAACGGGTCGTCTTCCGGCGGCTGCCCGCCGGAGCCCGGAGGCGGTTCGGTACTCATGGCCCGAGTCGACCGCGAACACCACGGCTCCGCATCCGGCGAGCGGCCGTCCGGGGTACGGATTCTGGTACCCCGGATGCCGTACCGCGCTATCCCGCTACGAACGTATGTGCGGCCTTGTCGTGCCAGCACTGGCGCCAGGGCCGGTCGAAGAGGCACCAGACGACGCCGACGATCCCGATGCCGAGCACACCCGGGACGCTGTAGACCAGCCAGCGGCGCAACGCCCCGCCGACGCCGGGCGGCTCGTGGCTCTCGATGCCGCGCACCTCAAGACCGCAGAGCTTCTTGCCGAGGGTGCGGCCCCACTTGGCGGTGGGCAGCGCCTCGTAGAGGACGCCGAAGAGGAGGAGTACGGCGAGGACGATGCCGAGGTAGGCGGACGTGGTGCCGTCCAGCAGCCAGACCGTCTCGGCGCGGCCGGAGAGCTTGGCCGCGTCGATCTTCTCGTTGATGTGGTCGACGGCCTTGGTGCCGAGCGGTACGGCCGCGGCCGCGGTGACCGCGCCGAGCACGAGGGTGTCGACGAGCCGGGCCACCAGCCGCTTGCCGAGCCCCGCGGGGCGGGCCGCCGCCTGCCGCCGGGCCGCCGCCTGGAACACGTCGTCCACGGGCGGCTTCCAGGGCGCCACGGGCCCGTCCTCGTCCCCCGCCAGCCGGTGCACCTGCTGCGCCCAGGAGGGCTGCCCACCACCGGCACCGGAGGCCATGGGCGTGCCTCCGGAGCCCGCCTGGGACTGCACCGGGCCGGACTGCTGGGGAACGCCGGGGGCGGCGGGCGCCTCGGTACCGGTGCCTGGCCGGCCGGCCTGGGCTTGAGCCTGGCCCTGGGCCGCGGGCGCCCCCGCAGCGGAGTCTGCCCAGCCCTCTTGCGCCTGGGATACGGGCGTTCCCGTGCCGGTGCCTGCCCGGCCGGCCTGGGCCGCGGCGGCACGCGCGGCGGCTGCCTTTCCGGCACCGAAGCCGGGGCCGGAGGGATCGGTGACCGGCGGATTTCCGCCCGGTCCCTGGCCCGCGGCGGGCGAACTGCCGCCGGGCCCCTGCCCACCGGTCGCGGGCGGATTTCCGCCGGGTCGCCGCCCATCGGAGGCGGGCGCCGCACCGAAACCGCCTGGGCCGGAACCGGTCCCGGCGGAGCCCCGGGCGCCGTAGTCCCCGTCGGCGGAGCCGGTCCCGACGGGCCCGTAGCCTCCGCCGGCCGAACCGGCCGGCCCCTGCGATCTGTAGCCTCCGGCGCCCGCATCAGAGCCACCTGATCCCTGCGGGCCGGAGCCCGCCGAGCCCTGTGCGCCGGACCCACCAGCTGCCGATCCGGAGCCGCCCGAACCCTGCGCACCGAACCCACCGGCACCCGGGCCGGCCCCCGCCGAACCCTGCGGGCCGTACCCCCCGGCGGCGGAGCCAGCAGAGCCCCGGGCACCGTCGTCCCCGGCCGAGGCGGAGCCCGGTGCGCCGAAGGCCCCCGCGCCCGAACCGGCCGAGCCCTGCGGGCCGAAACCGCCTGCCGCCGCGCCGGCTCCCGATCCGGAGCCGCCCGGCCTCTGTGCGCCGAACCCACCCGCCCCCGAGCCGGTCCCGGCGGAGCCCCGCGCGCCGAAGTCGCCCGGAGCCCCTGCCCCCGCCGACGCGCCGCCCGCGGCCCCCGTGCCCCCGCCCTGCGCCCCCGGCGCCCCGCCCTGTTGCGGGGTGCGCGGGCCCTGGCGGCGGAAAGTCGTCGTGCCCTCGTCGGGGAGGTCCGGGGCCGGGGTCTGGCGGTTGAAGACGAAGGTGCCGGGGGTGGACGGTTCGTCCGGTTGGGCGGGGACCCTCGGGTCCGGGGTGCCCCAGGAGACGTGGTGGTCCCGGGCGCCGCCGAAACCGCTCTGGTGGGCGCGGTCCGCGCCCCAGGCCGACGCCGGTTCGGGGTCCTCGTCGAAGAAGTGCGGGCCGGTCTCCTCGACGGACGGGCCCGCGCCGGGCGCCAGCCCGTCCGACGGCGCCGGGCGGCTGGTGCCGGGCACCCAGGCCGCGCCGTTCCAGTACCGGACGTATCCAGGAATGGACGGGTCCGGGTAGTACCCCTCGCGGGGCCTGTCGTCACCGGGTGCCGGGGTTGGGGCGCTCATGTCCGTCGTCCCGTATCTGCTCGGAGGTCAAATGGGGGTGTCCACATCTATCAGACCCGTGCGACCGCCACTGCCCGTCCGGTCGGACCCACCCCTTTCCGGGCAAGCTCGTGCACGGAGTCCACACGCCCCGAAGCCCCGTGACGCCTTCGCGAAGCCTCGCGCAAAAAAAAGTTTCCCGAAGTCGCGTAATGCTTACGGCCGCACGCCCTCTCCACTCGTACGGGCCCACCGCGGGACCCGCGAGCACGAGAGGACACACGTCATGCACACAGTCGTAGAGCGGGAGTTGGAGCTGAGGCTGATCCTGTCGCCGGAACGGAGCATTCCCGTTCCGGCCCGGCTCAGCTACCGCACCGACGACCCGTACGCCGTCCACATCTCCTTCCACATCACCTCCGAGCACCCCGTGCACTGGACGTTCGCCCGCGAACTGCTCGTCGAGGGGGTGTTCCGGCCGTGCGGGCACGGGGACGTGCGGGTGTGGCCGACGAAGGTGGAGGGGCGCAGCGTCGTCCTGATGGCGCTGAGTTCACCCGACGGGGACGCCCTCCTGGAGGCCCCGGCGGCCCAGGTGTCGGCGTGGCTGGAGCGGACCCTGCGGGTGGTGCCCCCGGGCTCTGAGGCGGAGCAGCTCGGCATCGACGACGGCCTGGCCGAGCTGCTCGCACCGACCCCGGCCGACGACCTGTGGCTGCGCGACCCGTGGCCGTCGGACGAGTCGCGGGACGGGGAGTGAGCCGTAGCGAGGAACGGGGTCAGAAGAGTTTGCCGGGGTTGAGGATCCCCAGCGGGTCGAAGGTCGCCTTGACCGCCCGCTGCATCTCCACGCCCACCGGCCCGATCTCGCGGGCCAGCCACTCCTTCTTCAGGACGCCGACGCCGTGTTCGCCGGTGATGGTGCCGCCGAGCTCCAGGCCGAGGGCCATGATCTCGTCGAAGGACTCGCGGGCCCGCCGGGACTCGTCGGGGTCCTGCGCGTCGAAGCAGACGGTGGGGTGGGTGTTGCCGTCGCCCGCGTGCGCGCAGACGCCGATCGTCAACTGGTACTTCTCACCGACCCGTTCCACCCCTTCGAGCATCTCGCCGAGCCGCGACCGGGGCACGCACACGTCGTCGATCATCGTCGTGCCCTTGACCGCTTCGAGCGCGGTGAGCGACAACCGCCGCGCCTGGAGCAGGAGTTCGGACTCGGCCGCGTCCTCGGCGGGCACCACCTGGGTGGCTCCGGCGGCCTCGCAGAGGGCTCCTACGGCGGCCAGGTCGGCGGCGGGGTCGAGCGTGTCGAAGGCGGCGAGGAGCAGCGCCTCGGTGCTCTCCGGCAGTCCCATGTGCGCGAGGTCGTTCACGGCCTTGACGGTCGTACGGTCCATCAGTTCGAGGAGGGACGGCACGTGCCCGCCCTCCATGATCCGGCACACGGCGTCGCACGCGGCGGCCGCGGACCCGAACTCGGCCGCCAGGACCAGCTGTTGGGGCGGCTGCGGCTTCAGCGCCAGGACCGCCTTGACCACGATCCCGAGTGAGCCCTCCGAGCCGACGAACAGACGGGTCAGGTCGTACCCGGCGACCCCCTTGGCCGTACGACGGCCCGTGCTCATCAGCCGTCCGTCGGCGAGGACGACGTCCAGGCCGAGGACGTACTCGGCCGTCACCCCGTACTTCACGCAGCACAGCCCGCCCGAGGCGGTGCCGATGTTGCCGCCGATGGTGCACATCTCCCAGCTGGAGGGGTCGGGCGGGTAGTACAGGCCGTGTTCGTTGACCGCGCGGGAGAGGGTCGCGTTGATGACGCCCGGCTCGACGACCGCGATGCGGTCGACCGGGCTGATCTCCAGGATGCGGTCCATCTTGACGAGGGACAGCACGATGCAGCCCTCGGAGGCGTTCGCCGCGCCCGACAGGCCGGTGCGGGCGCCCTGCGGGACGACCGGGACGCGCAGTTCGGTGGCGACGCGCATCACGTGCTGGACGTGTTCGACCGTGCGCGGCAGCACGACGACGGCCGGGGTGCCGGACGGGCAGAAGCTCGCCATGTCGTTGGCGTACGAGACCGTGACGTCCGGGTCGGTGAGGACGGCCTCGGCGGGCAGCCCGGTCAGCAGGCGGTCGAGAAGGGATCCGGTGTCGTGGTCGCGAGGCGCTTCGATACGGCTCATGATCACAGCGTCGCACTCGCGGCCATCGGTGTGAACCCCGTCCACGCGCGGCTTCGGCTGCCAGGGTGTGGTCGTCGTACTGACGCAGAGTGAGCGCCATGGAGAACGAACAGCGGAGCCCGGGTACGTCCCTGGTGGCGGAGCCTCGCAAGCGCCGCTCCCCCGTTCTGCGGCGGGTGCTGATCGCCTCGGTCGCCGGGTGTGCCATGGTCGGCGGCCTGCTGTGGCTGCTGCCCGAGGAACCGCGCCGGGTGCCGCCGCCCGCTCCGGGCCCCAAGACGCAGGCGCTGACCGCGGTCACCGCGGGGGTACCGGCCGCGCTGCCCGACCTCGCCGCGCTGATCGGCGACCGCGAGGCCCGGGTGCGGGCCAATCCACGGGACGCGCGCTCGTGGGCGGTGCTCGGAGTGGCCTACGTGGAGCAGGGACGGCGGACCGGAGACGCCCTGTACTACCCGAAGGCCGACGACGCCCTCCACACCTCGCTGAAGGTCCGCGCGAAGGGCAACGACGCGAGCGCCGTGGCGATGGACGGCCTGGCGGCGCTCGCCAACGAACGGCGGGACTTCCGGGCGGCCAAGACCTGGGGCGAGGCCGCGGTGAAACTGGCGCCGAAGCGCTGGACGACGTATCCGCTGCTGATCGACGCGTACACCGGCCTCGGCGACTACAAGGCGACCCGGCGGACCCTCGAAAAGCTCCAGGAACTGCACTCCGGACCCGCCGTGATGGCGCGCGCCGCCGACGTCTACCGCGACCGGGGCTGGCGCGAGGACGCCGCCGCCCAGCTCGCCGACGCGGCGGCCAGGGCGACCGCGCCCGCCGAACAGGCGGCCTGGTGGCAGCGGGCCGGGGAGCTGGCCTGGGAACGCGGGGACCGGGAGGTGGCGCTACGGCACTTCGAGGCGGCCGTACGGATCGATCCCGACCAGCGGGAGGCGCTCGCCGGTGAGGGCCGGGCACTGGCGGCACTGGGCCGCACCTCGGAGGCCCTGAACGCCTACCAGGTCGCCCTCGCCAAGCAGCCGACCCCTCAATACGCCCTGGAACTGGGCGAGTTGTACGAGTCGCTGGGCCTCACCCAGGCGGCCCGCGTGCAGTACGACACCCTGCGGACCCTGGTGACCCGGGACACCGCGGGCGGCGTCGACGACGAGCTGGTGCTCGGCGTGTTCGAATCGGACCACGGGGACGCGCGGGATGCCGTACGGCGGCTGCGGGGCGAGTGGGCCAGGCAGCCGGGGATCGCGGTGGCGGACGCGCTGGGGTGGGCGCTGCATCGGGCCGGACAGGACGCGGAGGCGCTGAAGTTCGCGTCGACGGCGACGGACAAGGTGCACGGGGGCGGGGTGCGGGACGCGCTGTACGCGTTCCACCGGGGCATGATCGAGCAGGGGTTGGACAAGCCCGCGTCCGGGCGCCGGCATCTCCAGGAGGCGTTGCAGATCAACCCGTACTTCTCGCCGCTGCGGGTGCCGCAGGCGCAGGCCGCGCTGGCCGCGCTGGGCGAGCCACCGGCCGAGCCCCTGCCTACGGACAAGGAACCGCAGGACAAGGAGCCGCAGGAGAAGACGGGTTGAGGTCTTGAGGTCGGGGGCCTCGCCTACGGCTTGTGGCAGAGGGAGAAGCGTCGTGCCCCGGCCTCCCCGGACGCGAAGCCCACGCACAGGCGGGTGCCGGGTTTCGTGCGGACGGCGAGGCCCTCCGGTTCGCGGTAGGTGAGGGTGTAGCCGGCCTCCGTGCGGGACTGCTGGAGGAGTTCGCCGGTGCGGATGTCGAGGCAGGAGACGTAGGTGTTGCCGTGTTTCGCGGGCGGGTTGGTGGTGGAGTCGTAGGCGGTGCCCGCGAGTTGGTAGAGGTGGTCGCCGTCGAGGGCGTAGCCCTGGAACGGGATCGCCGGGTCCGGGTGGGCGCCGGTCTGGGCGATGTCGGCGAGCGGTGTGGCGTAGTCGCGGGCCACGAAGGCGCCCAAGTCCCATATGCGGTAACGGGGTTTGTTGGCGATGCGGTAGCGGATGGCGATGCGGTTCGAGGACATGCAGACCGTGGGCTGGTTGTTCGTGGAGTTCGCGATCGGCTTGCGGATCGCCACGTCGGCGGCGGTACGGACCGCGCCGTTCGCGAAGTGGAAGCGGGTGACGGCCTGGCCGTAGGCGCCACCCGAACCGGCCTTCGCGGCGGCCTCGGTCCAGATCCAGACGTCCCCCTCGGGGGTGTTCTGCACGCCCATGCTGACGCCGTGCCCGAAGCCCTGGAGGTGCATGTGGCCGAGCGAAGTGCCTTTGTAGTCGAGCTGGTTGAGGCAGAGGTTGCCCGCCTCGGCGCCGCCCTGTCTCAACTGGAGGACGTACAGGCGCTGGTGGACCTCGTCCAGGGCGAACGACTGGAGGACCGTGGGTTCGTGCAGGGTGCCCTTGTTCCACAGCCAGCGCACCGCCGGTGCGGTCAGGTCGATGGGCGCGTCGGCCACGGTCCTCCCAAGTCCCTCGCGGGACCCGTGAGTTACAGGTTGCCCCGCTTTTCCTGCTCCCGCTCGATCGCCTCGAACAGGGCCTTGAAGTTGCCCTTCCCGAAGCCCATCGAGCCGTGCCGCTCGATGAGTTCGAAGAACACCGTAGGACGGTCCTGGACCGGCTTGGTGAAGATCTGGAGAAGGTACCCGTCCTCGTCGCGGTCGGCGAGGATCTTCAGCTCGCGCAGGGTCTCGACGGGGACGCGGGTGTCGCCGACCCACTCGCCGAGGGTGTCGTAGTACGAGTCGGGGGTGTCGAGGAACTTGACCCCGGCCGCGCGCATCGTCCGTACCGTCCGCACGATGTCGTTGGTGTTGAGCGCGATGTGCTGGACGCCCGCGCCGCCGTAGAACTCCAGATACTCGTCGATCTGGGACTTCTTCTTGGCGACGGCCGGTTCGTTGATCGGGAACTTGACCTTCAGGGTGCCGTCGGCCACGACCTTCGACATCAGCGCGCTGTACTCGGTCGCGATGTCGTCGCCCACGAACTCCTTCATGTTCGTGAAGCCCATGACCTTGTTGTAGAAGCCGACCCACTCGTTCATGTGGCCCAGTTCGACGTTGCCGACACAGTGGTCGATGGCCTGGAACGTACGGTGGGCGGGCGCCTCGACGAGTGGGTCGGCGGGGGCGAAGCCGGGGAGGTACGGGCCGTCGTAGTCGACGCGCTCGACCAGCGTGTGGCGGGTCTCGCCGTAGGTCGCGATCGCGGCCAGGACGACCGTCCCGTGCTCGTCCTTCAGCTCGTACGGCTCGGCGAGCGAGCGGGCGCCGTGCCCGACGGCGTAGGCGTGCGCGGCGCGCGCGTCCGGGACCTCGATGGCGAGGTCGACGACGCCGTCGCCGTGCTCGGCCACATGGCGGGTGAGGAACTCGCCCCAGGGGGTGGCGGGCTTGATCACGGAGGTGAAGACGAAGCGGGCGGAGCCGTTGGTGAGGACGTACGAGGCGGTCTCGCGGCTGCCGTTCTCCGGTCCGGAGTAGGCGGCCAGGGTCATGCCGAAGGCCGTGGAGTAGTAGTGCGCCGCCTGCTTGGCGTTGCCCACGGCGAAGACGACCGCGTCCATTCCCTTGACCGGGAAGGGGTCGGCCTGCCGGGCGGTGTCGGGAGTGTGGTGAGTGGTCTGGGTCATGAGCGCAGGCTCCCCCTCACCGGCAAGGTGCGCAATAGTTTGCGTTTCTGCTGGGCAGCTTGTTCAGTGTTACGACCGTTTCGGCGGACTTTCTGTACATGATGACCATCGTGGGAGGCGCCGGCATGGGGATCGATCAGCTCGACGGCCGGATCATCGCGCTGCTGGCCGAGGAGCCGCGCATCGGGGTGCTGGAGATGTCCCGGCGGCTGGGGGTCGCCCGGGGGACGGCGCAGGCGCGGCTGGACCGGCTTCAGTCGAATGGAGTCATCCGCGGGTTCGGGCCGCAGGTCGATCCGGCGGCGCTCGGCTATCCGGTCACGGCGTTCGCGACGCTGGAGATCCGGCAGGGACAAGGCACGGACGTGCGGGCGCACTTGGCGACCGTCCCGGAGGTCCTCGAACTGCACACCACCACCGGCAGCGGGGACATGCTGTGCCGGCTGGTGGCCCGCTCGAACGCCGATCTCCAGCGGGTCATCGACCGGGTTGTCGGTTTTGATGGCATTGTCCGGGCCGCCACCGCGATCGTGATGGAGAACCCCGTTCCACTGCGGATCATCCCGCTGGTGAAACAGGCGGCGGCGGACCCGGAAGGGACGACCTGGCCGACGTAGGGGTGTGGGCATGTGAGCTTCTGGGAGTACGTGGGCAACCGGCACCAGCAGCTGCTCACCGACGCCTACCAACACGCCAGCGCGGTCTTCCAGTGCATGGTCGTGGCCACGCTGATCGGCGTGGTGATCGGGGTCGTGACGTACAGGAGCGAGTGGGCGGGCAATCTGGCCACCACCGCCACCTCGACCATTCTGACCATTCCCTCGCTCGCCATGATCGGTCTGCTCATTCCGATCGTGGGGCTCGGCGTCCCGCCCACGGTGATCGCGCTGACCCTGTACGGCCTGCTGCCGATCGTGCGGAACGCGATCGTGGGGCTGCGCGGGGTCGACCCGTCCCTGGTGGACGCGGCGAAGGGCATCGGGATGTCCCGGCTGACGCGGCTCGCGCGGGTCGAACTGCCGCTGGCCTGGCCGCCGATCCTCACCGGTATCCGGGTCTCCACCCAGATGCTGATGGGCATCGCGGCCATCGCGGCCTACGCCTCCGGGCCCGGCCTCGGCAACGAGATCTTCCGCGGCCTCGCCTCCCTCGGCAGCAAGAACGCCCTCAACCAGGTGCTCGCGGGCACGCTCGGGATCATCGTCCTGGCGCTGCTGTTCGACGCCGCGTACGTCCTGCTGGGACGGCTGACCATTCCCAGGGGGATCCGTGCCTGAGCCGTCCACGACCACGTCCGGTGCCTCCATCGAGCTGGAGAACCTGACCAAGAGGTATGCCGGTAGCCCGCAGCCCGCGGTCGACAGCGTCAACATGGAGATCAAGGCGGGCGAGCTGGTCGTCTTCGTCGGGCCCTCCGGCTGCGGCAAGTCCACCACGCTCAAGATGATCAACCGGCTGATCGAGCCGACCGGCGGCCGGATCCGCATCAACGGCGAGGACGTCACCGACATCGACCCGGTGAAGCTGCGCCGCAAGGTCGGCTACGCGATCCAGTCCAGCGGGCTCTTCCCGCACATGACGGTCGCCCAGAACATCGCACTCGTCCCGAGGATGATCGGCTGGTCGAAGTCCCGGATCAGGGACCGGGTGGAGGAGATGCTCGACCTGGTCGGTCTCGACGCGGGTGAGTTCCAGGGCCGTTACCCGCGCCAGCTCTCCGGCGGACAGCAGCAACGCGTGGGCGTGGCAAGGGCGTTGGCGGCGGATCCGCCGGTGCTGCTGATGGACGAACCGTTCGGCGCGGTCGATCCGATCACCCGTGACCATCTCCAGGACGAGTTGATCAGGCTTCAGCACGAACTGCACAAGACGATCGTCTTCGTCACCCACGACTTCGACGAGGCCATCAAACTGGGCGACCGGATCGCGGTGCTGCGCGAACGCTCGCACATCGCGCAGTTCGACACCCCGGAGGCGATCCTCACCAACCCGGCGGACGACTTCGTGTCCGGGTTCGTCGGCGCCGGAGCGGCCCTGAAACGGCTCAACCTCACCCGCGTACGGGACGTGGAGATCACCGACTATCCGACGGTGACGGTCGACGACCCGCTCCAGACCATCTTCAACAAGCTCCGGGACAGCGGCACCAACGAGATCCTGCTGCTCGACAAGCGCGGCCGGCCCTACAAGTGGCTGCGGCGCGGCGACATGATGCGCGCCAAGGGCTCACTGGCCCGGGCGGGCACGCTGGTCAGCGACACGGTGACGCGGGACGCGACGCTCCGGGACGCGCTGGAGGCCGTGCTGACGGACAACGCGGGGCGGGTCGCGGTCACCGGGCGGCGCGGTGAGTACATCGGTGTCGTCGACATGGAGACGCTGATGAACTCCGTGCACGAACTCCTGGAGGCCGACCGGCTGGAGGCGATGGAGGCGCAGCACGAGCTGGAGGAGGCCCGGGCCCTCCAGACGCACGCCGAGCAGGAGGGCGCCGGAGGGGAGGAGAAGGCGTGAGCACCACTCCCGAACTGGAAGAAGCAGAGGAGGAGACGGCGGCCCCGGCGCCCCCGACTCCCCCGAAACGCCGCATCACTTGGCAGAAGCTGACGATCCTGCCCGCGTTCCTGGTGGCGGTCCTGCTGGCGACCTGGCTGTGGTTCGACCAGGCGCACCTGGACGCCATCTCGGAGAACGCGCTGTCCAACGGGCAGGTGAGCAAGGCCCTTTGGCAGCATGTCCAACTCACCGTGATCTCCACGTTCTTCGTGCTGATCATCGCGATCCCGCTGGGCATCCTGCTGACCCGCAGAGCCTTCCGGAAGGCCGCCCCGATCGCGATGACCTTCGCCAACATGGGCCAGGCGACCCCGGCGATCGGCCTGTTGGCCCTGCTGGTGATCTGGCTGGGCACCGGCGAGAAGGCGGCCCTGATCGGCATCATCGCCTACGCCGTCCTCCCGGTCCTGTCCAACACCATCGCCGGCCTGAAGGCCAACGACCCGACTTTGCTGGAGGCGGCCCGGGGTATCGGCATGTCCCAACTCGGCGTCCTGAGACGGGTGGAGCTGCCCCTCGCGGTCCCCCTCATCCTGGCCGGCGTCCGAACGGCCCTCGTCCTGAACGTCGGCACGGCGACCCTGGCGACCTTCGGCGGAGGCGGCGGCCTGGGTGTCCTGATCACCACCGGTATCACCACGCAACGGATGCCCGTCCTGGTCCTCGGCTCGATCCTCACGGTCAGTCTCGCCCTGCTGGTGGACTGGCTGGCCTCCCTGGCCGAACTGCTGCTGCGGCCAAGGGGATTGGAGGCGGGCACATGAAACGCACCTGTCTGGGTCTGGTGACGGTCGGCGCGCTCGTCGTCGTCTCCGGCTGCGGACTGACCAGCGGCTCCCCCATGGTCGACGACGTCAGCCCCGGGACGGTCGGCAAGGGCGAGCCCCTCAAGGGCGCCCATCTCACCGTCACGTCGAAGGAGTTCACCGAGCAGCTGATCCTCGGCGCGATGATGGGCATCGCCTTCGAGGCGGCCGGCGCGGACGTCCTCGACCGGACCGGCATCCAGGGTTCGATCGGAGCGCGGGAGGCCGTCAAGTCCGGTGACGCGGACGGGATGTACGAGTACACCGGCACCGCGTGGATCACGTATCTCGGCAACAGCAAGCCGATCACCGACCCGATGAAACAGTGGCAGGCGGTACGGGACGCGGACC
This sequence comes from Streptomyces sp. NPDC050548, assembly GCF_044457385.1. Taxonomy (NCBI): domain Bacteria; kingdom Bacillati; phylum Actinomycetota; class Actinomycetes; order Kitasatosporales; family Streptomycetaceae; genus Streptomyces; species Streptomyces sp. NPDC050548. Next base: position 117,302 of record NZ_JBITGV010000006.1, on the reverse strand, counting down.
TGAAGAACGGCCTGACCTGGCTGCCTCCCTCCGCCCTCAACAACACGTACGCGCTCGCCATGAACCAGGCCAACTTCAAGAAGTACGGCACGAAGACGCTGTCGGACGTGGCCGCGCTGGCGAAGAAGGACCCGGGCGCGGTGACGGTGTGCGTGGAGAGCGAGTTCGCCAACCGCGCGGACGGACTGCCCGGCATGCAGAAGGCGTACGGCATGAGCATCCCGGCGAAGAACATCACCCAGATGGACACCGGGATCATCTACACCCAGGTGAAGAAGGGGAGTTGTACGTACGGCGAGGTCTTCACCACCGACGGCCGCATCAAGTCGATGAACCTCGCGGTGATGGCCGACGACAAGAAGTTCTTCCCCAACTACAACGCGGCGCCCGAGATCAACACCAAGGCCCTGAAGAAGTGGCCGGCGATCGCGGAGGTCCTCGCCCCGGTCACGAAGAAGCTGAACAACACGGTGGCGCAGGCGTTGAACGCGAGGGTGGATGTCGACGGGGAGGATCCGCATCAGGTGGCGTTGGACTGGATGAAGGCGGAGGGGTTGGTGAAGTAGCGCTGGGGGGCGGGGACTTACGGAGACAGAGTTGCAAAGAAGAGGTTGCAACGCGTTCTTTGCAAGGCTATCTTTGTAGTCATGCAGGAGCACGAAGAACGGAAACAACGCCGCCTCGACGCCCGCTCGTTGCGCGGTCTGGCCCATCCGCTGAGGATGCAGCTGCTGGACGCACTGCGGCGGCACGGTCCGGCGACCGCGTCCCAACTGGCCGAGCGGCTGGGCGAGTCCAGCGGCGCGACGAGCTACCACCTGCGCCAGCTCGCCGAACACGGCTTCGTCGAGGACGCTCCCGAGCGCGGCAAGGGCCGGGAACGCTGGTGGCAGGCGGTGGACGAGAGCATCCGCTACGACAGCGCGGACTTCGAGGACGCGAGTTCCGAGGTCCGGGGACTGGCGGAGGTGTTCATACAGGAGGCCGCCGCACGGCACGGCCGCGAGCTGGCGGCCTGGCTCGGCACCCGCGGCCAGTGGCCCCAGGCCTGGTCCCACTCCTCCGACATGAGCGACATGACGCTACGGCTCACACCCGAGCTGGCCACCGAACTCATCGGCAGGATGCACGCCCTGATCGACGACTACCGGGGCCGCGCCCCCGACCAGAACGCCCCCGAATCCGAGCAAGTGCGCGTCCACACCCACCTGTTCCCCATCAAGACGGGCTGAGAGGCACAGCCATGCATCCGCACGCCCAACTCGCGCAGCAGCACATCGCCGACCTCCGCACCCAGGCCGACGCCCACCACCTCGCCCTCGCCGCCAAGCCCCCGCGGGAACTCCGCACCCGCCTCGGCTGGACCCTCGTAGAACTGGGTCTGCGGCTCGCCGCCACGCCGAACAACCCGAAGCCGGCCGTCGCCTAACAGCCCGGCACGGAACCCTTCCCCGTCTCCAACGCCTCCAGCGCACTGACCGCACCCTTCAGCGTGGTCACCGCAACCAGCCGTAGTCCCTTGGGCAGTTCGGACTTGGCGTCCGCGCACTCGGCCTTCGGCACCAGGAACACCGTCGCTCCGTCGCGGCGCGCGGCCTGGGTCTTGAGGGCCACTCCCCCGACCGCGCCGACCGCGCCGTCGGTGCCGATCGTCCCCGTACCGGCGATGGTGCGACCGCCCGTGAGGTCGCCGCCGTTGCCGTCGCCCTTCAGCTTGTCGATGATCCCCAGGGTGAACAGCAGACCCGCGCTGGGGCCGCCCACGTCGGCGAGCGTGAGCGTGACCTTCACCTTCTTGTCGCTGAGGTTCAGGTAGTTCAGCGCGGCCGTGGTCGCGTCGTCCTGCGACTCCTGCATCTGCTGGCTGTTGTGCTGCTCGATCTCCTTGACGCTGTTGCCGCTCGGGTAGACCGAGTCACGGGGCATGACCGCACGGTCGGTGCGGAACCAGCTGTCGATCACATCGCTGAGCGAGACATTCTGATCGGGCCCGGTCGCCTCGATCGTCGTCATGCGCAACTGGCCGCTCGTCGTACGCACCGGCGCATCGGAGATGGTGATCACCGGGGTGCCCTTGTTCTCGCCGAGCACGTTCGCGGTGAGACCGGGCTGCGCCAGCGAGAACGGCAGCGGCGCGAAACCCGCCGTGGCGAGCAGCGCCACGACGGGCAGGGCACAGACGGCTACGGCCCAGGGGCGCGTGAGGCGAGAGAGGAGCACGGGATCAATCTAACGCGACGGTCACTTTCGGCCGTGCGCCGGTCACCCGATCGTCATGAACGCTCAGCGCAGAGCTTCGGCCACCTCACGCGCCGCGTCCACGACCCGCGGCCCCACCCGCTCGGGCACGGCGTCGGCCAGCATCACCACGCCGACGCTGCCCTCGACCCCCGTGACCCCGAGCAGCGGAGCCGCGGCACCGCTCGCGCCCGCCTCCAACTCCCCGTGCGTCAGCGTGTATCCGGGCTCGTCGGCCCCCTGGTGCCGGGCGGCGAGGATCGCGCGACCCGCGGCTCCCTTGTCCAGGGGATGGCGGAAGCCGGCCCGGTAGGCCACGTGGTAGTCGGTCCAGGTCGGCTCGACCACCGCGACGGCGAGGGCGTCGGCCCCGTCGACCAGGGTGAGATGAGCGGTCGCCCCGATGTCCTCGGCCAGCGACCGCAGCGCGGGCAGCGCCGCCTCCCGTACGAGGGGGTGCACCTGGCGGCCGAGCCGCAGCACCCCGAGCCCGACCCGGGCCCGGCCGCCCAGATCACGTCGTACGAGAGCGTGCTGTTCCAGGGTGGCCAGCAACCGGTACACGACGGTCCGGTTGACGCCCAGTTTGTTGGACAGTTCGGTGACGGTCAGCCCGTGGTCGGTGTCGGCCAGCAATTTGAGGACGCGCAGTCCCCGGTCGAGCGTCTGAGAGGTCTCCGCGGTCACGACGCCCACTCCTTAAGTGGTGAGGTCGGCGGCCCCCTCGCGGCGGATGCGTCACCGAGTCCCGTCAGTGACGCGCTTCAGAGGCCGCCGATCGGCGAGGCGGCCCGGCGTGTCCGGGCCCCAGTCGCTTCACGGCTGCGCTCCGCGGCGGCGCTGCCACGGGGCGTGTGCGTAGCGGGACACTAGCGAAGGGGGTTCGCTGAGCGGAAGCCTCCGTCCAGAATCCGGGCACCACCTGGTACGGACCGGTTCGGTTCATGGCGATATGTCCTGACCTGCGGATCGCCCGCGCACAGCTTCCGTACAGATGTGCGGGGTGGGAGGGGCGGGTCAGCGCATACGCGTGGCCCACTCCTGGACCTTCGCGATGCGCTGCCGCAGCTGCCCCGCCGTGGCCTCGGCGCTCGGCGGGCCGCCGCAGGTGCGGCGCAGCTCGGTGTGGATGACGCCGTGCGGTTTGCCGGTCTGGTGGACATACGCGGAGACCATGGTGTTGAGCTGTTTCCGCAGCTCCATCATCTCCTTGTGGGAGACGACGGGCCGTCGCTCGGCGGGCAGTTCGAGGAGGTCGGCCTCGGAGTCCGGCTTCCTGCGGCTGTGCGCGATCTGCCGGGCCTGCCGCTTCTGGAGCAGCATCTGCACCTGGTCGGGTTCGAGGAGCCCCGGGATACCGAGGTAGTCCTGCTCCTCCTCGCTCCCGGGGTGCGCCTGCATGCCGAACTCGGCGCCGTCGTAGAGCACCCGGTCGAAGACGGCCTCGGACTCCAGCGCCTCGAAGGCGAACTGCTCCTGCTCGCCGGTGTCCTCGTCCTGCTCCTTGTTCGCCTCGTCCATCTCCTTCTCGGACTCGGCGTACGGGTCCTCCTCGCCCTCCTTCTTGGGCTTGTCGAGGGCGTGGTCGCGCTCGACCTCCATCTCGTTGGCGAAGGTGAGGAGGTCGGGGACGGTCGGGAGGAAGACGGAGGCGGTCTCGCCGCGCCGCCGGGACCGCACGAAACGTCCGACGGCCTGGGCGAAGAAGAGGGGCGTGGAGATGGTGGTGGCGTAGACCCCGACGGCGAGCCGAGGCACGTCGACACCTTCCGACACCATGCGTACGGCGACCATCCACCGGTCGTTGCTCGCCGCGAAGTCGTCGATGCGCTTGGAGGCACCGGTGTCGTCCGACAGTACGACGGTCGCCTTGGAGCCGGTGATCTCGCGGATCAGCTTGGCGTAGGCGCGCGCGGAGTCCTGGTCGGAGGCGATGACGAGGGCGCCGGCGTCCGGGATGCCCTTCCTGACCTCGGTCAGCCGCTGGTCGGCGGCGCGCAGCACGCTCGGCATCCACTCGCCGCGCGGATCCAGCGCCGTACGCCAGGCCTGGCTGATCGCGTCCTTGGTCATGGGTTCGCCGAGCCGGGCGGCGATCTCGTCGCCGGCCTTGGTCCGCCACCGCATGTTGCCGCTGTAGGAGAGGAAGATGACCGGCCGGACGACGTGGTCGGCGAGCGCGTTGCCGTAGCCGTAGGTGTAGTCGGCGGAGGACCGCCGGATCCCGTCGTTCCCTTCCTCGTACGTCACGAAGGGAATGGGATTGGTGTCCGACCGGAACGGCGTACCGGTCAGCGCGAGCCGCCGCGTGGCCGGCTCGAACGCCTCCAGGCACGCCTCGCCCCACGACTTGGAGTCACCGGCGTGGTGGATCTCGTCGAGGATGACGAGGGTCTTGCGCTGCTCGACGCGATTGCGGTGCAGCATCGGCCGTACGCCGACACCGGCATAGGTGACGGCGACCCCGTCGTAGTCCTTGCCGAGCGGCCCGGCGCTGTACTCCGGGTCGAGCTTGATCCCTATCCGCGCGGCGGCTTCCGCCCACTGCTTCTTCAGATGCTCGGTCGGCGCGACCACGGTCACCTGCTGCACGACATGGTGGTGCAGCAGCCAGGAGGCGAGGGTGAGCGCGAAGGTCGTCTTACCGGCACCCGGGGTCGCGACCGCGAGAAAGTCCCGTGGCTGCTCCTGGACATACCTCTCCATCGCCCCCTGCTGCCAGGCGCGCAGCTTGCTGGCGGTGCCCCAGGGGGCGCGGCCGGGGAAGGCCGGGGAGAGGTGGTGGGTGTTGGCGGAGGAGGCGGCGGTGGTAGTCACGGTCTCCGTTTGGTTGGTAGGGCGGCTCGGCTACGTATGACAACCGGGCCACCTTACCGGCGGGCCGGCGCTGTCAACGTGCGGACGACGCCGGGGCGGGTGGGGATGGGACTGAGGTCACATCGGTTGTTCAGCCAGGGCCCGCAGCGCTTCCCCGATCGCCTTGACCTCGTCCATAGTGCCCGTTGCCACAGCGATGACCAGGCGCTCAGCAGCGTCGATGTCCGGCCGCAACTGGACCTCGTTCATGGCGAGGAAGACGACACAGGACACCCATGCCGTGCGTTTGTTCCCGTCGAGGAACGGGTGGTTGATGGCCAGCGACTGCAGCAACGCCGCCGCCTTGTCGAACAGGTCGGTATAGGCCTCCTGCCCGAACATCGAGGCCGAGGGGCGGTGCACGGCCGACTCCAACAGGCCCACGTCACGCACGACAACCGTCTGATCGTCAACGGCCTGCTCGGCGATGGCCAGAACGTCCTCGGCCGAGAGGTAGACGAACGTCACTTGAGCCGCTCCAGCAGCTCGGCCCACTTGGCGGTCTGCTCCTTGGCGGCCCTACGGACCAACGCCTCGTGAGCCGTCCTGGCCAGGTAGTCGTCCACGGCCCGCAGCAGTATGGCGTGCATGCTGACCCCCTCCTCCTCGGCGCGCACCTTCAGGGCTTCCGTCTGGTCGTCACGAAGACGCAGGTTCATAGCCATACCAAAACAGTACCACCGAGTGGGGTCAAAGTGGTACCACCCGTGATGCGGCCCGCACCCGCGTGGTCACCCAGGCCCCCACCAACGCCACCCCAGCCATCGGCAGAAACACGGCGGCGAAGGCAGCCGGATGGGAGGCCCCCGTGCCCGCCGAACCGACCACATGCCCGACCGTGCCCCCGCCGAGCGCACCGAACGCGGCCCCGCCGACGGACAGCAGCACGACATTGGACAGCCCGTCGGAGATCTGCAGCGCGGCCGAGTTGGTGCCCGCCTCCTCCGGCGCGGAGAGCTGGAGCAGCAGCACGCTGGTGGAGGACATCACCAGCCCCATCCCGAAACACCCGAACCCCCACGCGACGGCCACGATCCACACGGGAACCGTATGGATCAGGACGCTCGGAGCCGCGGCGATGGCACCGGCCACCAGCACCATCCCGAACGTCATCAGCCGCTCCCGGTACGGCTCGACCCGCGCCCGCGCCTGCACCCACGACCCGAGCGCCCACGTCCCGCCGCCCGCCGCGAGCGAGAACCCGGCCAGCGTCGGCGACAGCCCCCGCTGGGTCACCAGCATCAACGGCACGAAGGACTCGGCCGAGATGAACGCCCCGGCACCCAACCCACGCAACAACACGACCGACGGCAGCCCCCGCGCCGCCCGGTACGTACCGCGCGGCAACAGCCCGAGCACGGCCGGCACGAGCAGCGCGACGCCCGCGGCAGCGGGGACCAGCGAGAACCACCGCAGATCCTGGGCGGCGTACTGAAAGAGCCCGGCACCGAGGGAGATCCCGAGAGCGAGCCGGATACGACGCCGGTCGAAGGAGCGGGGCGAACCGGGCGGCCGCTGACCGCCCTCGGACACGGGCCCGGCAGCCCGCCGCCGTATCTGGGGCAGGGCGAGCGCGAGCGGAAAGACGACGAGCACCGGAATCCCGATGAACACCCAACGCCAGCCCAGCTGTTCGGTCACCGCGCCGGCGGCGAGCGGCCCGACGACGGACGGCACCACCCAACTCGCGGCGAACGCGGCCACGATGGCGGGCCGCAACCGCTCCGGATACGCCCGCCCGATGACGACGTACAGAGCCACAATGACCAGCCCACCGCCCAGCCCCTGCACGGCCCGCCCCAGAATGAACACCCACATGACCTGGGCGGTCCCCGCGACCAGCAACCCGGCCGCGAACGCCCCGATCCCGGCGGTCAACGGCCCGAGCGGCCCCCGCCGGTCCGACCACTGCCCGGCGGACACCATCCCGAACAGACTGGTCGTGAAGTACCCGGAGAACGCGAACGCGTACAGCCCCACCCCGTCCAGCTCCCGAGCCGCGACGGGCAGGGCCGTCCCCACGGCGGTCGCCTCGAAGGCGATCAGCAGCACGACGGACACGATCCCCACACTGAGCGCCCGATACGACCGCCCCAGCACCCCGCCCCGACACTCGTCGACCAGGTCGGAGGCAGCATCCGTGACATCGGCGTCACGCGGTTCGAGGACGGTCATGCGGGCCAGCGTAAGGCTCATCCACCGACTTGACCCCTGTCGAAAGACGGTCCACCGCTGAGACCTTGGTCGTACGACCGCTGCCACCTCGCTCCCCCATTCATGAACGCGGTATGGCAGTCCCGTTGCGACACGACCGGCCCTCTTGTCCGCCCCCACCCTCCCCTCATACGGTCAACTCACCAACCACGGCCGTGTGCCCGAGTGGTTCAGGGACTCGCCTGCAAAGCGAGTTACGCGGGTTCGATTCCCGCCACGGCCTCTTATACAGTCTCTGACCTGGCAACTCTCAGGTCAGACGAACTCTCTCCCTGGTGGGGCTCCCCATCAGAACGGCCCTAGGTAAGTCGCTTTGGTTCTCGGGGAGGGTGTGCAGGTGGCTCTCCAGCGCGCTTGGAGCGCTCAGCCCGGTAGCTGACTCACCTCACGGCCTCGCCCGCCACAGGTCCCGCAGCAGTGCGATCTCCGCCATGTGGTGGATGAATTCCAGGTTGGCTCCCGCCACGACGGAGATGTACGGGTCGTCGGGGTCGGAGCCGTACGGGTATTGGGAGAAGCCGACCACGTCCAACTGATCCTCCGTGACCGTGGCCACGGCTGTTCGCCAGCGGTCGATCACCGGCCAGAAACCGTCCAGGGACAGGGACGCGGAGGGGCTGAAGTCGATCATCTGCTTGGGGTCCCGGCGTCGTTCACCGAACGTCCACTCCCACGCGCCCGCGAACTGGAAGTGCAGGTGGCCCAGGCGCCACGCGATCGTCGTGATGGGTGTCGAGTCCGGTTCCGGCTCGCCTTTGTGGGCGAGGACCTGTTCGACCCGTTCGACGCTCACGCTCCAGTCGTCGGCGATCTTGGCGATGGTCATGCCGTCGGCGGCCTGGCGGGTAACCTCGGCGTACTCGCTTGCCGGGATGTCCGGCGCGCCCAGGTCGAGCACCCACTCCCCCGGGCCGAACGCCCTCGGTGTCACCGCCTCGCTCCGGCGGCGGAGGGACCAGCAGTCGGGTGCCGGCTCCCAGAGGTACTCCTCGTCGCCCAGCCCAGTCAGTCGTACCTGGGCCATCTCCCGGGCCTTGTCGAACTGCTCCAGCAGTACGCCCAGTCGGTCGGTCCGTGTGTGCTCGGTGTCCATGTCCCGTTCCCCCTCGCCGCGTTGCGGTCAGGCGGAGGGAAGGTAGCGGCTCACCTCGCTTCCGCGCGAACGAGTTTCGCCGCCGACCGCGTCCACGTCCGTGTCTGCGTCAGAGCACCCCGCCCGCCTCGTCCTGGAACGCCTCCGTCCAGTAGTGCGGGTGGCGTCGGCCTGGCGCCCCGGTCCCCCGGCCCGTCGGGTCCACCGTCGACAGGGTCTGGAGCATCGTCGTGGCCAACTGGTCGTACGCCTCTGCCGTCAGCTCGCCCGAGAGGTTCGCGTCGATCGCTCTCTCGCGGTGGAGCAGCCAGAGGGTGAAGGCGAGGGTCGAGACGTCCGTGTTGAGAGGGGCCAGCGTCGCCTCCGGCTCGCTCCAGGTCAGGATCTCGCCCGTGGCGCCGTCCACCACCAGGCTGTTGTCCTCGACGAGATGGCCGAGGCGGATCAACTCGTCGGCGCGGGCCGGGAGTTCGTCGGCGGGCTCGTCCTCGTAGAACTCGGACAGGGTCGGGAGCGGGACGTCCGTGTCCAGTTGGAAGAGGAGCGCGTCCTCGGGCAGGCCCGTCTCGCGCAGGAAGCGGCGGGTCGGTTCGTGGGTGAGTGTGGCGGGGAAGTCGACCTCCTCGAAGCGGGCCACCGTGCCCTGACCGAACTCCTGGTCCAGCAGGCGGGCCGGGATGTCGAGGGTCAGCCCCGATGCCGTGCCGGGGCCCGCGACCAGGGCCAGTGGGCGGATCAGGGCCGCCGCCTTCCAGAACGGGGGCACCTCGCCGTCCGTCTCCGACTCGAAGATCGAGAGCAGGTGGCGTGACGCCTCCGCCGCCGTCTGCGCGCCGTGGCGGCCCTCGTAGGACGCGAACTGGCCGCGCAGGGAGGTCAGTTCGTCGGTGGTCGTGGTGAAGCGGGCCAGCGTTTCGACCGACGGGGCCAGTGGGCCGGTCTCCATCAGGTCCGGGCGGTCGTGGAAGAAGTGCGTCGTGGCGATCTCGCCCGTCTCGCCGTCCAGCAGGATCGACTCCGCCTCGCCACCGTCGGGTCCCCAGAGCGCGCCTATCACCAGCTGGTCCCGCAGCTCCGCCGCCAGCGGGTCGGGGTCGCCCAGCGAGTCCGCGACCGTCCGCAGGCCCTCCCTGCGCAGCTCCTCGAACGTCAACAGGCCGCTGTCACCCGGCAGTCCGGGGCCCGTCAGCCAGCGGCGCGTGGACGCGTGCGTGACGTACGGATCGAGGTCGTCCTCGGTCAACGTGATCGTGGTCGCCGTAGAACCGGCGTCGGTCCTGCTCATCGTTCCCCCGTGCATGGTTCCCCCGTGCGTGAATCTTCCCCGTGCGGCACCGGTGCTCCGCTGTCGTCCCCACTGCCCAGAACACTACGCGGCACCACTGACAATGGCCCTGACCAGCGAAAACGCGGTGAGCCCGGAGTGGAGACGCCGCGCAGGGCGTGGACGGACGCGGAACGTCCGAAACGTCCTCACCCCATCAGACGCTCAGACCACCCGTGAACGTTCCCGTCCCGCGATGATCGCGTCCACCGTCTCCCCCACCGTCAGCCCGGAGTTGTCCAGCCAGAGGCCGATGCGCGGGGTGTGCGTCCGCAGCGCGCCGTCCAACTCCTCGACCGTCCACGCGCCGTATCCGGTCTTCGCCCGGCCGGCCTCCCGTGCCCTCACGGTCGCCGGGGCCGGTGCGAGGACGATCACGTGCAGCGGGCGGGTGCGGATCAGGCCGACGTACGCCGTCAACTCCGCGCCCAGCACCACGTCCTGGACGACCGCCGTGAACCCGGCCTCCGCGTACGCGTCCGCCGTCGCCGCCGCCAGCCGGTAGCGCAGGCGGAGTTGGGACTCCCCCTCGCCGCCCGCGCCGGGAACGTACTCCTCGCGGCCCGACACGATCATCCGCCGGAACACATCACCGCGGACGTGCGCCGCCCTCGGCAACCTCTCGGCCAGCGCCTGCGCGACCGTCGACTTGCCAGCGGCCATCACGCCGGTGATGAGGACGACACCCTCGAACACCCCTTCAGGCACCCGCCTACTGCCCGTACTGCCCGTTCGTCACGACCGCCGCCTGGGGGCGGATCGGCAGGCGGTTCACGGGGCGGCCGGTCGCGGCGCGTACGGCGGAGGCGATGGCCGCCGGGGAGGTGACCACCGGTACCGCGCTGACCGCCTTCGCCCCGAAGGGAGCGACCACGTCACGTTCCTCGACGAGTTTCACGATCTTGATGTCGGGGGTGTCCAGGGCGGTGGGCAGGGCGTAGCCGGTGAGGTCGGGGTGACGGATCAACCCGCGCGCGGTGCGCAGGTTTTCCGTCAACGCGATGCCCACGCCCTGAGTCACCCCGCCCTCGATGCGGGCGACGAGTTGGGTCGGGTTCAGGATGCGGCCGACGTCCTGGGCCAGGGCCAGTTCGACGACCCTCACCGAGCCCAGTTCGATGTCGACGTCGACCACCGCGCGGATCGCGCAGAACGCGAGGCCCACGAAGGCGTCGCCCTGGCCCGCCTCGTCCAGGGGCTCGGTCGGGTGCGGGCGGCACTGGGCGGTGGCCCACAGTTCCTTGCCGTCCAGGGCCTCCGTGACGGTCGTCGAGAGGACGCCGTCGTAGGAGGTGATCTTGCCGTCGGTGATCTGGAGGAGTTCGGTGGACATGCCGAACTTGTGCGCCAGGGGCTGGAGCAGTTGGGTGCGGACCATTTTCGCGGCCCGTTCGACCGCGCCGCCCGAGACCCAGGTGTGGCGGCCTCGGCAGCCGGGGCCGGCCGGAGGCTGATCGGTGTCTACGGGGGCTACGTGCACCTCGTCGATGCCCAGGGTCTCCTGGACGATCTGGCGGGCGAGCGTGGTGAAGCCCTGGCCGGTCTCTACCGCCGCGCACAGGACCGTCGCGATGCCGTCGTGGACCTTCACGGTGGCCGTGGAGACCTCGTCCGCGCCCTCCGCGCCGAGCATGTGCACCATGCCCAGGCCGTAGCCGACGCCCCGGCGCACCGCGCCCGGTTCGCCCGCGCCCTCGGGGCCGCCGGGCAGCAGCCACTCGTCCTCGGGGGTGTCCTTGGGAAGCTGCGGCAGCGGGAAGTCCCGTACGGCCTGGAGGAGTTCGGCGACGGGTGCCGGGCAGGTCACCGTCTGGCCGGTCGGGAGGACGTCACCGGTGGCCATGGCGTTGCGCAGACGCAGCTCCGCCGGGTCCATGGCGAGCTTCTTGGCGAGCTTGTCCATCTGCGCCTCGTAGGCGGCGCAGACCTGCATGGCGCCCTCGCCGCGCACGTGCCCGGAGGGCGGGTTGTTGGTGCGGACGGCCCAGCCCTCGATGAAGGCGTTCGGGACGACGTAGGGGCCGCAGGCGAAGGAGACGGCGGCTGCCAGGGCCTCCGAGGAGGTGTCGGCGTAGGCGCCCGCGTCGAGCAGCACCTGGGCCTCGACCTTGACCAGGCGGCCGTCCTCGTCGGCGTGGTGGCGGTAGCGCAGCAGCGTGGGGTGGCGGTGGGTGTGGCCGAGGAAGGACTCCTCGCGCGTGGCGGTGAGTTTGACCGGGCAGCCGGTCTTCAACGCGAGCAGTCCGAGCGGGAGTTGGAAGCCCTGGTCCTCGCGGTCGGCGGTGGCCCCGGGGACGCCGGTGACGACGACCTTCACGCGGTCGGGCTCCAGGCCGTAGCAGGCGGCGGCCGTGTCGCGGTCGGCGTGCGGGTCCGTGGAGGCGATGTACAGCTCGACGCCGCCGTCGGGGCGGGGCACGGCGAGGCCGGCCTCGGCGCCGATGGGGGCGGGGTCCTGGCGGCCGATGCGGTACAGGCCCTCGACGACGATGTCGCCGGCCGCGTCGGGGTCGCCGTGGCGCAGCGGGATGTGGCGGATCAGGTTGCCGTCGGGGTGCAGCGGTGCGGCCTCGAAGGCCTGCTCGGGGTCGGTGACCGGGTCGAGTACTTCGTACTCGACCATGATGGCGGCGGCGGCCATCCGCGCGGTGTCCGGGTGGTCGGCGGCGACGGCGGCGATGGGCTCCCCGTGGTGGCGCACCACTTCGGAGGCGAACACCGGGCGGTCGGCGGTGCCCCGGCCGTAGCGGTCCCTGCCGGGCACGTCCTCGTGGGTGATGACGGCCCGTACACCCGGCATGTCGCGCGCGTGGGACGTGTCGACGGACACGATGCGCGCGTGCGGGTGCGGTGAGCGCAGGACGGCGGCCCACAGGAGGCCCTCGGCCCACAGGTCGGCCGCGTACGGGAAGGTGCCCTCGGTCTTGGCGCGGGCGTCGGCGGCCGGGAGCGAGGCGCCCAGGCCGTGGCCCGGATGCTCCGGGGCGGGCGCGGCCTCCGTGGTCGCGGTGGCGGCTTCGTTGCTCACGCCTGACCTCCGTCCTGGCCGTACGCCTGGTCCTGTGTGCGCGGGGACTCGAACGCCGACTGGTGGACCCCACCGCCCCCGGGACCCGCCTGGTGGGGAATACGCGCCTCGTCGCCGTCCGACTCAGGTTCGGCGGCAGCGGCGTGCGCCTCCCGTTCGGCGACGACTTCCTGTACGGCGTCCAGGACACCCCGGTAGCCGGAGCAGCGGCACAGGTTGCCGCACAGGGCCTGGCGCGCCTCCAGTTCGGTGGGCGCGGGGTTGCCCTCCAGGAGGTCGTGCACGGTCATCGCCATGCCGGGCACGCAGAAACCGCACTGCACGGCCCCGCACTTGGCGAGCGCCCGCTGCACGTCCGAGGGCTGCCCCTCGACGGCGAGGCCCTCGACCGTACGGACCTCGGAGCCGGCGGCGGTGACGGCGGGCACCAGGCAGGAGGCGACGAGCCGTCCGTCGACCTGGACGTTGCAGGCGCCGCACTCGCCCTGGGAGCAGCCGTCCTTGGCGCCCGCGAGGCCGAGGCGTTCGCGGAGCACGTAGAGCAGCGACTCGCCGATCCAGGCGTCGGTGACGGGCCGGTCGGCGCCGTTGACGCGCAACACGTAGGAGGCGAGCGGGTGTTCCTCGCCGGGGATCTTCGGGGCGGGCTCGGCGTCCTCGTCCGGCGCGTCGGCGTCCGGGGCCGTCACGGGCGCCTCAGCGGCCTCCGGGGCGGCTTCGGCACCGTCGGGCGCGTCGGTCGCCGCGGACGGCTCAGCGGGCCTCTCAGCGGCCCCCTCGGCCCCTTCGGCATCGCCGCCCGCCGGGCCGTCCGCGTCCGCCGACTGCGCGTCGGGCGCGTCCAGTTCGGCGGCGGTGTCGTCGTGGCGGTCGCCGCGCGCGTCCCCGTAGGGGTCGGTGGCGGCCTCGGTGCGGGCGTGGGCGTACGGGTCGGCGCCCTGGGGTTCCTCGTACGGCCGGTGGGTCGCCTCGGCTGCGGGGTGTTCCCCGGACCGGTCGGCCGGGTGGGCCACACCGCGCCCGTCCGTGTCCGTCGCCGGGTACGCGGTGCCCCGGCCGTCGGTGCCGCTCGCGGGGTAGGCCGTGCCCCGGCCGTCGGTGCCGCTCGCGGGGTAGGCCGTGCCCCGCCCGTCGGTGCCCGGCGCCGGGTAGGCCGCGCCGCGGCCGTCGGTGTGCTCTGCCGGGTGCGCGTCGGGCCGCTCGGTGACGCCCGTACCGGATGCCTGTTGTGCCCAGTTCTGGCCCGCGCCGTCCGTCGCCCAGGGCGCGGGCGCGCCGCCGGGCAGGGTGGCGGGCGGGGTGCCGCCCCACTGCTCGACCAGGGCGGAGGTGGTGAACTCGCCCGATTCGTCCGGGAGATCGCCCCCGGCGACGGGAATCGACCACTCCCCGGTCACGTCGTGGCCGGGCGCGGTGCCCGGGGCCGGGGCGTTGGTGTCCTGGAAGGTCCACTGGCCGGTGGCCCCGGGGTGGTACGCGAACTGCTCGCCCCCGGCCGTCCCCTGCTGCGGTACGGCGTTCGGGTCGGGCCACTGGACGCCCTCGGCGGGCACGGCCCAGGAGCCGGTGCCCGACGGGTCGCCGCCCTGGGCGGGGCCGGCCGCTATCGGCGGCGGCACATAGCCGTGGCCCGGGGCGGCGAGGAGGGCGTCGATGCCCCCTTCGGGGAGTTTCACGAAGGCCGTGGCACCGTCGTCGTAGTCGCCCTGGGGCAGCGGGTCCCAGCGTCCGCCGCCCTGGGGGGTGCCCTCTCCGTGCTGGTCGTCGGTCACGACAGCGCCCTCCCGAGTGCTCGTCGGGCAAGTGCGGCGACGGTGCGCCGCAGGTGCAGTACCGCGGGCGGAAGCTGTTCCACGGAGCCGTCCTCGGCCGGGGCCGGGTCGGGGATGCAGGCCGCGGCGACGTACTCCCCGAAGGCGGTCAGCGCCTCGGGGACGATCGCGCGGCCGTTGTCCCAGTCGATCAGCCGGGCGACCCACTGCTCGGCGTCCAGGGGTCTGAGCGGCATCGGCGCTATGGCCCCGACGGCGCACCTGACGCCGCGCCTGGCGGGGTCGAGGACGACCGCGACGGACGCGACCGAGCGTCCGGGTCCGGTCCGGCCGGTCGCCTTCAGGAAGACCTGCGGGGCGTGCAGCAGGGGCACGCGCACGAAGCCGATGAGTTCGCCGCCGCGCAGCATCTCGACGCCGGCCAGGAGGTGCGACACCGGGATCTCCCGGCGGGCTCCGCCCGGGCCCGCGATGATCAGCGTCGCCTCCAGGGCGGCCAGTACGGGCAGCGCGTCCCCGGTGGGCGCGGCCGAGGCGATGTTGCCGCCCAGGGTGCCCGCGTTGCGGATCTGCGGCGGGCCCGCGGCACGCGCGGAGGCCGCGAGCGCCGGGATGAGGGCGGCGAAGTCGGGGCGGCCCATGCGGGCGTGGGTGAGGCCCGCGCCGAGCAGCGCGTGGCCGTCCTGGTACTGCCAGCCGCGGATCTCGCTGATCCGCCCGAGACCGACCAGCGCGCTGGGCCTCAGCTGGCCCGAGTTGACGGCCGCCATGAGGTCGGTGCCGCCGGCCACGGGAACGGCCGTGGGCAGGGCCGTGAGCGCCGCCACGGCCTCGTCCAGCGTTGTGGGCAGCGTGACGGACTGCCCCGCCTGCGGTGCGTGCGTGGTCAAACCGGCTGCCCCTTCCCGCTGCCCCACCTGGTCCCACCTGTTGCTGCCGTACGGTACGTGCTGACAGGGCGGACGTGGCAACTCTGGCACATCTTCGCAAGACCCGAACGCGGGGGTCCGCTAGGAGGCATTCGCCCGTCTCATCAGCGAGATGGTCCGTTTTGGTACGGCATCACCGGTACGCGCGGATTGCCACTCAACGGTGACACCTGGGGGCTTTTTCCCTTCTGTGTTCTAGGCGTTCGGGGGCGGGCCGTCCTTGGGTCGTCCGAGCACTCCGGGGCGGCGCTGCCACGGCAGGGGTCCGGTGGGCGGGCGGTAGGCGACACCCAGGGCGTCGAGTCGCGGATAGTGGGCGGTCATCCGGCGCTCGAAGTCGGCGAAGTCCCGTTCCCCGGGCGCCGGAAGGGTGCTCCAGGCGACCTCGGCGAACGCGGCCAGCCTGGGGAACGTCTGGTAGTCCACGCGCGCGTGATCCTCCATCACCTCGGTCCACACGTTGGCCTGCGCGCCCAGCACATGGCGGGCCTCGGCCTCGGTGAGCTGCGCGGGAACGGGCTCGAAGCGGTAGACGTCCTCCAGGGTGCGCACATGGGCGATCGGCACCGGCTCGTCCTCGCCGCCGTCCTGGCGCCAGTCCAAGTACACGTGTTGTTCAGGGCACATGACGACGTCGTGGCCCGCGCGGGCGGCGGTGATCCCGCCCTCGTAGCCGCGCCAGGACGACACGACGGCCCCGTCCGCGAGACCGCCCTCCAGGATCTCGTCCCAGCCGACGAGCCTTCTCCCGCGCGCGGAGAGCCACTTGTCGAAGTGTCGGATGAACCACGACTGCAACTCGTCCTCGTCCGCGAGCCCGAGTTCCTCGATGCGGGCCTGCGCGGCCGGTGACTGCTTCCACTGGTCCTTGGGGCATTCGTCGCCGCCGACGTGAATGAACTCCGAGGGGAACAGGTCGAGGAGTTCCTCGAACACCCCCTCGTAGAAGCGCAGGGTGTTGTCAGTGGGGGCGAGTACGTTCGGGTTGATGCCCCAGGTGTCCCAGACCGAGAGGGAGTTGGTGTCGATGACGTCCGTGTTGCCGAGTTCCGGATACGCGGCGATCGCGGCCTGCGAGTGTCCCGGTACGTCGATTTCCGGGACCACGGTGATATGCCGCTCGGCGGCGTAGGCGACGATCTCGCGGATGTCGTCCTGGGTGTAGTAGCCGCCGTGGGGCTTGTCGTCCCACAGGGGTGAGGCACGGTGGCCGAATTTCGTGCGGGCCCGCCAGGAGCCGATCTCGGTCAGCTTCGGGTACCGCTTGATCTGTACGCGCCAGCCCTGGTCGTCCGTCAAGTGGAAGTGGAAGACGTTGAGTTTGTGCGCCGCCATCAAGTCCAGGTAGCGCAGGACGCCTTCCTTGGGCATGAAGTGCCGGGCGACGTCGAGCATCAGGCCGCGCCAGCGGAAGCGGGGGGAGTCCTGGATCGTGACGTACGGCACGGCCCAGGTCCGGTCCCGGTCGAGCGGGGCTCTGCGATACGCGTCGGGGCCGAGCAGTTGACGCAGTGTCTGAGCGCCCCAAAAGACACCGGCCGGGCTGCCGCCCTCGATGAAGACCCCGTTCGAGTCGCTGACGAGGCGGTACTCCTCGGGGCCGAGCGCGCGGTCGAGCTGGAGCCCGATGCCGTCGTCGCAGGCGTCGTCGAGTTCCTGCCCCTCGCGCAGCGGCAGACCGGTGGCCTGCTGGAGGGTGGCGCGCAGCCAGTTGCCGACGCCCTCCGTGCCGGTGCCGGCGTAGAACCGGGAACGCGCCGTCAACCGCACCTCGCCGGAACCGGCGACAACACCGCGGGGCTGAGGAATCAGTTCAGTCACGTCAGTCCTTAACCGCTCCGCCCAGCCCCGAGACCAGACGTCGCTGTACGAGTACGAAGAACACCAGCACCGGAATCGTCATCACAGTGGAGGCCGCCATGACCCCGCCCCAGTCCGGGTCGTCCGGCTTGTAGAAGACAAGGAGGGCCATCGGCAGGGTCGACTGGGAAGTGTCGCTGATGATGAACGACTTGGCGAAGAGGAAGTCGTTCCAGGCCGAGATGAAGGAAAACACGCTCGTGGCGACCAGCCCCGGGAAGACGAGCGGGAAAAGGATCTGCCACAGGAATCTTGTCCGGCTCGCTCCGTCGATGTACGCGGCCTCCTCCAGCGCGTCCGGTACGGCTTTCACGAACCCCCGCAGCATCCAGATCGCGAACGGCAGCGAGAACGCGATCTGGGGCAGGATCAGGGACCCCAGGGTGTTCAGCAGGCCGAGCCCCCGCATGGTGAAGAACAGGGGGATCGTCAGCGCTTCCACGGGCACCATCTGGGCCACCAGGAACATGATCAGGAGGGTGGTCCGGAAGCGGAACCGGAATCGGGTCACGGCGGTCGCGGCGAGAAAGGCGATCAGTGCCGAGACGATCACCACGGTGCCCGCCACGGCAAGGCTGTTGACGAAGTAACGGCCGAATTCCTGCTGCCCGAAGACCCGTCGGAAGGAGTCCAGGGAGGGCGCGAGCGTCCATGGCCGGGGCTCGCTCGACTCGATTTCCCCGGCCGGTTTGAAGGCGCTGAGCACCATCCAATAGAGGGGGAACGCGACCACGACCGCGATCAGCAGCGCCGAGGCCTCGGCCGCGAGCCGCCAGGGCCGTCGTACAAAACCGCGGAGCGTACTCACAACTCCTCCCCCTGCCTGCGGAGCAGGCGCAGATAGATCAGCGTGACGGCGAGCAGCATCAGCAGCATGACGACGCCGATCGCCGAGCCGAGGCTGTATTTCGAGGACGCGAACGCCTGTTGGTAGGCGTACACGTTGAGGACGAGGTTCTGGCCCGCGATGCCGCCGCCGTTGGTCATGACGTAGATCTGGGTGAAGACCTTGAAGTCCCAGATGACCGACTGGATGGTGACGACGGTCAGGATCGGCCGGAGCATCGGCGTGAGGATCGACCGCCAGATGCGCCACTGCGAGGCGCCGTCCAGAGCGGCGGCCTCCAGGACCTCGGAGGGTACGGCGCGGATGCCGGCGTAGACCGTCACCATCACGAACGGGAAGGAGCACCACACCACTTCGAGCAGGACGAGGAAGAACGCGCTGAGGCGTCCGTACGTCCAGGAGTGGTCACCGAGGCCCAGGATCCGGTTCACCGGCCCGAAGTCCGGGTCGAAGAGCAGCAGCCAGACCGTCGACCCGGTCACCGCCGGGGTCGCCCACGCACCCAACGCGGCCAGCATCAGCACGAGTCGGGGCAGGGCACGCACGCGCGTGAGCAACACCGCGAGCGCACACCCGACCGCGAGGGTCGACACGACGCACGCCCCGGCGAACAGCACGGTCGACAGCAGCACCTGCCAGAACTGGCTGTCGGAGAACAACTCCGCGTAGTTCCCGAACCCCTTGAAGGTGGTCGGCTCGCCACCGCTCACCTGGGCCTGCGTGTACTGGAAGAACGAGATCAGCCCGAGTTGGTAGATGGGGTAGACGAGCAACCCGCCAAGGACGACAAGAGCCGGGGCAAGATAAATCCAAGGGGTAGTCCAACCCCCCAAGGGGCGCGGGGAACTGCGCGACCGGCCACGACGAACCCGCACCCGCGAACGATCCGCAGTCAACGAGCTATTAGGCGCCACGGCTCAACCCGCAGAGCGAAACGCGGAGTTCATCTTCTTCGCCGCGTCCTTCGAAGCCGCCGCCACGCTCTTCTTGCCGCTGATGACCTCCTGGAGCATCGTCGGCAGCACCAGCGAGGAGTCGATCTCGGACCAACCCGGCGACGCGGGAACGAACTTGGTGCCGGCGGCCAGGGTCTGCACGAAGGGCTTCTCGAACGGCACCTTCGCGGCAGCGGCGTCGCGGACGTCCGTGAACGTCGGCAGGAAGCCCATCGCGTCGAACATCGAGGCCTGCGTCGCCTTCGAGGTGAGCTGTTCCATGAGGTCCACCGCGAGCGTGCGGTGCGAAGTGCTCTTCAGGACACCGACGTTGTTGCCGCCGGCGAACGCGGGGGCGACCGAGCCGGACGCGACACCCGGCAGCGGGACGACCGCGTACTTGCCCTTCACCTTGCCCGCCTCGACCGCGCTGTGGCTGAAGTCGCCGCCGATCGCCATGCCCGCCTTGCCGGCCGCGAACGCGGTGATCGTGTCGTTGCCGCCCATGACCGCGCACTTGGCGGCGGGACAGTTGTCGCTGGTGAAGAGCGAGGTGTAGGCCTTGATGCCCTTCTGGGCGGCGGCGCTGTCGATCCCGGAGGTGTACGAACCGCCCTCGGCCGTGGCGAGTTCGCCGCCGTTGGCCCACACGAAGGGCATCGCACCGTAGGTGTAGGCGCCGCCGACGACCAGGCCGTAGAGGTCGGACTTCGCCTTGTGGATCTTCCGGGCGGTGGAGGCCAACTCGGCCATGGTCTTGGGGGGTTGGAGGCCGAGGTCCTTGAAGACGTCGGTGCGGTAGTAGAGGGCGCGGACGCCGACGTAGAACGGGGAGCCGTACTGCTTGCCGTCGACCGTGACGGACTGCTTCGCGGTGGGGTCGGTGTCCTTGGCCTCGCTCCAGGCGCCGAACTCCTTGGTGACGTCGAGGAGTCCGCCGTCGTGGACGTAACCGGCCGTGTCGGTGTTGCCGTACTCCATGACGTCGGGCGCGGACTTCGGGTCGTTGAAGGCGGCCTTGACGCGCTGGGCGCGGGTGTCGATCGGGATGTACTCGACGTCGACCTTGGTGCCCTTGTGGGCCTTCTCGAAGGCGGTGACCACGGAGTCGACGACCTTCGCCTTCGGGTCGTTGCCGACCTCCTGGAAGAGCCACACCCGCAGGGTGCCGCTCTGATCGTCCTTTTCCGAGGACGAGTTGTCGGAGGTCTGGGGCGCGCAGCCGGCCACGACGGCGGCGGCCAGGAGTACGGCGAATCTGGGGGCGAGCTTCATGGAGCGTTCCTCCGGGAATCCGGGCGTGCGTTGCAACATATGCAATGGGCGTTTCGCTCTGCACAACACCACGGAGATTAAGGAGTAGATGAACGAAGCCACAAGAGGTCTCAACCACTTCGTGACACGCGAAAGGCCCCCAGAGCACGCCGAAGCGTGCCCTGGGGGCCTCAGAAAGTCAGACCGGCCGAACGGCTACTTGTCGCCGCCCTTGCCCTTGTCGCCGTCCCCGCCCGAGCCCATGGACTCGTAGATCTCCTTGCACATGGGACACACCGGGTACTTCTTCGGGTCGCGGCCCGGCACCCAGACCTTCCCGCACAACGCCACCACAGGAGTGCCGTCCAGGGCGCTCGCCATGATCTTGTCCTTCTGGACGTAATGGGCGAAGCGCTCATGGTCCCCGTCGCCGTGCGACACCTGGGGCGTCGGCTCTACGAGGGTCCCCGTACCAGTCCCGCGCTCGGGCTCAAGAGTGCTCATAGTGCCAAGGGTACTGAAGCTCTCGGGCATCAGTTCCGCCAAGGGTCGATCAGTTCAGGGAAGGGTCGTCCGGATACGTCGCCACCATCGCCAGCTCGCTGCGCTGGCGGCGCAGCACCTCGCGCCAGAGCCGCTCCGGGGACGGCGAGGAGACGTCACCGGGCTCCGACTCGACGACGTACCAGGCGCCGTCCACGAGTTCGTCCTCCAGCTGACCGGGACCCCAGCCGGCGTACCCGGCGAAGATTCTCAGTGAGCCGAGCGCCGAGGCGAGCAGTTCCGGCGGGGCCTCCAGGTCGACGAGGCCGATCGCGCCGTGCACCCGCCGCCAGCCGAGCGGGGCGCGCTCGGCGGACGACGCGCCACCCGGGATGACGGCGACGCCCAGGGCCGAGTCCAGCTGGACCGGGCCGCCCTGGAAGACGACTCCCGGTTCGCCGGCGAGATCCGCCCAGCCCTCCAGGATGTCGCCGACGTCCACAGGAGTCGGCCGGTTGAGGACGACACCGAGGGAGCCCTCCTCGTCGTGGTCGAGAAGGAGCACCACCGCGCGGTCGAAGTTCGGGTCCGCCAGGGCGGGTGTTGCCACGAGCAACCGCCCTGTGAGCGAGGACACCTCGGTCATGCCAGACATGATCCCGCATCTTCCCCGTGATGGGGGAGGCAATGCGGGTACCTGAGTGAATGCAGCTCAGGGCGCACCGAAGCGTCCTCCGCGCACACCCCTGCCCGGTGACCCCATGTGCCCGATTGAGAGCGGTTCGTGTTGTGACACAGCTATGACGTAGCTGGGTGGTCCTTGGGCTTTCTGAAGGGGGGTGGGCGGCCACTACGCTTACGTCTTCGGCCCCTGCCCAACTCCACGGAACGCGAGATTCATGACCGTCAACGGCTCAGACGACGTACTGCTTGTCCACGGCGGAACCCCGCTGGAGGGCGAGATCCGTGTCCGCGGTGCGAAGAACCTCGTACCCAAGGCCATGGTCGCCGCCCTGCTGGGCAGTGAGCCAAGTCGACTGCGCAACGTACCGGACATCCGAGACGTTCGGGTCGTACGCGGACTGCTGCAACTGCACGGGGTGACGGTCCGTCCGGGTGAGGAGCCGGGCGAGCTGGTGCTCGATCCGTCGCACGTCGAGAGCGCCAACGTCGCCGACATCGATGCCCACGCGGGCTCTTCGCGCATCCCGATCCTGTTCTGCGGTCCGCTGCTGCACCGGCTCGGGCACGCGTTCATCCCGGGGCTCGGCGGCTGTGACATCGGCGGCCGGCCGATCGACTTCCACTTCGAGGTGCTGCGGCAGTTCGGCGCGAAGATCGAGAAGCGGGCGGACGGCCAGTACCTGGAGGCCCCGCAGCGGCTGCGCGGCACGAAGATCCAGCTGCCGTACCCGTCCGTGGGCGCCACCGAGCAGGTGCTGCTGACCGCGGTGCTGGCGGAGGGCGTCACCGAACTCGCCAACGCGGCCGTGGAACCGGAGATCGAGGACCTCATCTGCGTACTGCAGAAGATGGGCGCGATCATCGCCATGGACACCGACCGCACGATCCGCATCACCGGTGTGGACTCGCTCGGCGGCTACACCCACGCGGCCCTCCCGGACCGCCTGGAGGCCGCCTCCTGGGCGTCCGCGGCGCTGGCGACCGAAGGCAACATCTACGTCCGGGGCGCGCAGCAGCGCTCGATGATGACGTTCCTCAACACCTACCGGAAGGTGGGCGGTGCCTTCGCGATCGACGACGAGGGCATCCGCTTCTGGCACCCCGGCGGGCAGTTGAAGTCCATCGCGCTCGAAACGGACGTGCACCCGGGCTTCCAGACGGACTGGCAGCAGCCGCTGGTCGTCGCGCTGACGCAGGCGACCGGCCTCTCCATCGTCCACGAGACGGTCTACGAGTCCCGCCTCGGCTTCACCTCCGCGCTCAACCAGATGGGCGCGCACATCCAGCTCTACCGTGAGTGCCTCGGCGGTTCGCACTGCCGCTTCGGCCAGCGCAACTTCCTCCACTCGGCGGTCGTCTCGGGCCCGACCCGCCTCCAGGGCGCCGACCTGGTCATCCCCGACCTCCGCGGCGGCTTCTCGTACCTCATCGCGGCCCTGGCGGCCCAGGGCACGTCCCGCGTCCACGGCATCGACCTCATCAACCGCGGCTACGAGAACTTCATGGAGAAGTTGGTCGAGCTGGGCGCGAAGGTGGAACTGCCGGGCAAGGCGCTCGGATAACAGCGGTCGTACGTACGACGATGGGGCGGCCACCCTGACCGGGTGGCCGCCCCATTCGCGTTACTTGAGCCTCGTACGCAATCCCGTCGCGTACGCGAAGGCCTACTTGCCCTTGGCGGCTTCCTTGAGCTTCGAGCCCGCGGACACCTTGACGCTGTAACCGGCGGGGATGTTGATGGGGTCGCCGGTCTGCGGGTTGCGCGCGGTGCGAGCGGCACGGTGGGTGCGCTCGAAGGTCAGGAAGCCGGGGATGGTGACCTTCTCGTCGCCCTTGGAGACGATCTCGCCGACGGTCTCGGCGAACGCGGCCAGAACGGCGTCGGCGTCCTTGCGGGTCACCTCGGCACGGTCGGCCAGCGCGGCCACCAGCTCACTGCGGTTCATGTTGTTACTCCCGTGTTCTTCTTGCCGTTTGAGGCGTGCCACGCGGCGGAGCCGCATATCGGGCACGGTGAAGCCGATGCTGCCAGGGACCCCGGTGAGTCCCCGGACCCGGGTCCGTCGTCCAGACCCTCGCGCCCGAAGACGCATCCTGCCCCTACCTGCGGCGGGAAAGCCAATCCGGCACCCGTAGGAGTCGCGAGAACACCCGTGGGAGTCACACGAAGAGCGCCACTGCATCAGTGTGGTGACGCTCCGTCGGCTCCCGGCAGCGAGGGCCGGGCCTGGAGGGGCCCGAAGCCTGGCCGCCACGATAAACGGCCGCCGAAGGCCCCGGGTTCCGCGACGCGCCGATGTACGGGCGGCCGTGGCGATCCTCACAGCCCCCGCACACACGCGCCGGTCGCTGTCCTACGACGCGGAGGGTGCCGTCGCTCCCGCCGCCTTCGCGGCCTCGCGCACCGCGCCGGCCACCGCTCCGGCGACCTTGTCGTTGAAGACGCTGGGGATGATGTAGTTCGCGTTCAGCTCGTCCTCGGACACGACGTTCGCGAGTGCGGTCGCGGCGGCGAGCATCATCTCCGTGTTGACGGTGCGGGACTGCGCGTCCAGCAGACCGCGGAAGACACCCGGGAAGACCAGCACGTTGTTGATCTGGTTCGGGAAGTCCGAGCGGCCCGTGGCCACAACGGCCGCCGTCTGACGGGCGATCGTCGGGTCGACCTCGGGGTCCGGGTTCGCGAGCGCGAACACGATGGCGCCGTCGGCCATCGCGGCCACGTCGTCGCCGTCGAGGACGTTCGGGGCGGAGACGCCCACGAAGACGTCGGCGCCGCGCACGGCCTCCTTCAGGGTGCCGGTGAGGCCTTCGGGGTTGGTGTTGTCGGCGATCCAGCGCAGCGGCGAGTCGGGCTTGGCGTCGACCAGGTCCTCGCGGTCGGCGTGCACGACACCGTGGATGTCGGCGACGACCGCGTTCTTGACGCCGGCGGCGAGCAGCAGCTTGAGGATGGCCGTACCGGCCGCGCCCGCGCCGGACATGACGACCCGGATGTCACCGATGCCCTTGCCGGCCACCCGCAGGGCGTTGGTCAGCGCGGCGAGGACGACGATCGCGGTGCCGTGCTGGTCGTCGTGGAAGACGGGGATGTCGAGGGCTTCGCGCAGCCGGGCCTCGATCTCGAAGCAGCGCGGCGCGGAGATGTCCTCCAGGTTGATGCCGGCGAAGCCCGGGGCGATGGCCTTGACGATCGCGACGATCTCGTCGGTGTCCTGGGTGTCGAGGCACAGCGGCCACGCGTCGATGCCGGCGAACCGCTTGAACAGGGCGGCCTTGCCCTCCATGACGGGCAGCGCGGCCTTGGGGCCGATGTTGCCGAGGCCGAGGACGGCCGAGCCGTCGGTGACGACCGCGACGGAGTTGCGCTTGATGGTGAGGCGGCGCGCGTCCTCGGGGTTCTCCGCGATCGCCATGCACACGCGGGCGACGCCCGGGGTGTAGATCATGGAGAGGTCGTCGCGGTTGCGGATCGGGTGCTTGGACTGCATCTCGATCTTGCCGCCGAGGTGCATGAGGAACGTACGGTCGGAGACCTTGCCGAGGGTGACGCCCTCGATGCCGCGCAGCTGCTGGACGATCTCGTCGGCGTGGGCGGTGGAGGACGCCGCGATGGTGACGTCGATGCGGAGCTTCTCGTGGCCGGAGGCGGTCACGTCGAGGCCGGTCACCGAGCCTCCGTGGGACTCCACGGCCGTGGTGATCTGGGAGACCGCCGTTCCGCTGGCGGGCACCTCCAGACGGACCGTGATCGAGTAGGAGACGCTGGGCGCCGTAGCCATGGCCGACTTCCTCTGCTTTCACCGTTGAGCTGAGTACGCGCTCCGATGGTCGCACCTACTGCCTGGTAGGCGTTAGCCGCCCCTGATTGCGAACGTTTTGTTCGCGAGAAAAAGAGGCCCCCGTCACCTTTTCCGTGACGGAGGCCTCTCTGACAAGCAATGACACCGACCCGCCATGCTCGCCTCGCGGCAAGTGGTCGCTCTGAGCGACGAAGGTTGGGCCCGGGGGCTTGGATCGGGCCGGTGTCACACCCAGGCTAACAAACGGATCCCGTAAGGCCATTCCCATCCCGCAGGTTCACAGAATCAGTCCCGCAGGAGATCCGGCACCCCGTTCGCGTCGGGCTCGTCCCGTTCGGCGGAGACGACCGTGAGCTGCTGGGTCGCGCGGGTGAGGGCGACGTAGAGGACGCGGAGGCCGGCGGGCGACTCGTCGGCGATCTCCGCCGGCGATACGACGACCGTCGCGTCGTACTCCAACCCCTTGGCCTCCAGGCTGCCGAGGGCGACGACCCGGTCGCCGAGGCCGGCGAGCCAACGGCGGGCCTCCTCACGGCGGTTCATGGCGACGACCACGCCGACCGTGCCGTCGACCTGGTCGAGCAGCCGGGCGGCCTCCGCGCGGACGGACTCGGCCAGTGAATTCCGTACGACGGCGAAGCGGGGCTTCACTCCGGTCGAGCGGACCGCGGACGGGGACTCGGAGCCGGGCATCGCGAGGGCCAGGACCTTGGCCGCCAGTTCGGCGATCTCGGCCGGGTTGCGGTAGTTGACGGTGAGGGTGAAGCGGCGGCGGGGGCGGGAGCCGAGGGCCTCGTCGCGGGCCTCGGCGGCCTCGTCGGGGTCGGACCAGGAGGACTGGGCCGGGTCGCCGACGACCGTCCAGGTGGCGTGCCTGCCGCGGCGGCCGACCATGCGCCACTGCATCGGGGTGAGGTCCTGGGCCTCGTCCACGATGACGTGCGCGTACTCGACGCGCTCCTGGGCGAGCCGTTCGGCCCGTTCGCGCTGTGTCTCCTCGCGTACGGGCATCAGCTCTTCGAGGCCGGTGAGCTGGTCCAGCGGGTCCAGGTCGCGCCGCTTGCGGGGGCGGGCCGGGGTGCCGAGGATCGCCTGGAGTTCGTCGAGGATCGCCACGTCGTGGACGGAGAGTCCGTCCCGCTTCAGGGCGCGGGCGGTTCTGCGGACCTCGCCGGGGTTGAGGATGCGGCGGGCCCAGCGGCCGAGCTTGCGCTCGTCGGACATGGCCTCCAGGACGGCGCGCGGGGTGAGTTCGGGCCACCAGGCGTCGAGGAACGCGATGAACTCGTCCTCGCTCGCGACGTCCTCGTCGAAGGACGAGCGCAGTTCGGCGGCGAGTTCGGGGTCGGTGTGCCGGCTCGCGGAGCCGGAGCGCTCCCACAGGGCGTCCAGGAGGAGCTTGCGGGCGCGCGGGCGCAGCATGTTGACCGGGGCCGTACCGCTGAGGGCGTTCTGCCGGACGCGCTCCAGGTCGGCGGCCTCCAGTTCGAGCCGTCGGCCGAAGGCGACGACCCGCAGGCGGGCCGGTGACTCGTTCGCTTCGAGGGCGCCGCGCGCGGCCTTCCGCAGGACGCGGAGCATGCGGTACGAGCCCTTGGTGCGGGCCACGGCCGGGGAGTCGTACAGGGTGGCCTCGGCGCCGTCGACGAGGGAGCCGATGGCCCGGATGGCGACCTGGCCCTCCTCGCCGAGGGACGGCAGGACGCCCTCGGTGTACGCGACCAGCAGCGGGGTGGGCGAGACGATGAGGATGCCGCCCGCGTAGCGGCGCCGGTCCTGGTAGAGGAGGTAGGCGGCGCGGTGCAGGGCGACGGCCGTCTTTCCCGTCCCCGGGCCGCCCTCGACGTAGGTCACCGAGGCGGCGGGGGCGCGGATCACCAGGTCCTGTTCGGCCTGGATGGACGCCACGATGTCGCGCATGGTGTGGCTGCGGGCCTGGCCGAGCGCGGCCATCAGGGCGCCGTCGCCGATGACGGCCAGCTTGTCGCCGTCGAGGAAGGCGGTCAGCTCGGGGCGCATCAGGTCGTCCTCGACACCGAGGACCCGGCGGCCCTTGGAGCGGATTACGCGGCGCCGTACGACCCGTCCGGGCTCGACCGGGGTCGAGCGGTAGAACGGGGCGGCGGCGGGCGCCCGCCAGTCGATGACCAGGGGGGCGTACTCGGTGTCGAGGACTCCGATGCGGCCGATGTGCAGGGTCTCGGCGATGTCGGCCGTGTTGTCGTCGCGCACGGAGCCGTCGGCGGGTTCGACGGCGGTGTAGGCGCCGTCGGGCCCCTTCTGGCCGTCCTTGCCGAGCAGCAGGTCGATCCTGCCGAAGAGGAAGTCCTCGAACTCGTTGTTGAGCCGGTTGAGGTGGATACCGGCGCGGAACACCTGCGCGTCGCGTTCGGCGAGCGCGCCGGGTGTGCCGACCTGGCCGCGTTTGGCGGCGTCGTTCATGAGGAACTCGGCCTCGCGGATCTTCTCCTCAAGGCGCCGGTACACCCGGTCCAGGTGTGCCTGTTCGCCGCTGATCTCCCGGTCCCGTAGCGAATCCTGGGCGGATTTGTCGGACACCGCATCGAGCGCGGTCTCCTGTTGAGCCTGTGCGGCCACCGGGCCCCCTTCTGACGTGCTGGGCAGCCGTCAACCGTACGCGAAGGGAGGCCGCCGAGGCGAGGGGCCCGCCCGGCGGAACCTGACAAAGACGCGGGGCCCGGTGCGCGCCAGGCGCGTTCCGGACCCCGTCGAACACAGTGGACCAGCTGCTAGGCGTCCACTTCCACGAGCTTCTTGCCGTCGAAGGTCATGACCTCGAAGTGGTCGATCTCGTTCGGCGTGAGGGCCGCTCCGCCCTGGGCGTAGAGCGGCGCCTTGGCCTCGGCCTTCGTGGCGTTCGCGATGCCGTAACCCCAGGCCGGGACCGACCAGGAGCTCATGGTCTCGCGTTCGCCGTTCTTGCCGACCGCGATCAGGGAGCACTTCAGCGGGCCCTTGACGTTGCTCAGCTCGACGACCCCGAGGGTGCCCCAGTCCTTCTTGGTCATCGCCACGGTCGCGGAGACCTTGGTGGTCTTGTCCGTGGCGGAGACCTTGTCGGACAGAGTTTCGAAGGTGTCCTTGGCGGTCGCCGCGGCCACGGTGCCCTTCTGACCGGAGCTGTCGCCGCCGTTGGCCGCGATGACGGCCAGCGGTCCCGCGATGATCAGGGCGGCCGCCGCGGCGATCATGTAGAAGCTGCGCCGGCGCTTCATGGCCCGGCGTTCACCTACGTCGTCGACCAGCCGCTCCACCAGCCGCGGGCTCGGCTTGGCCGACAGGGACTCGCCGATCGCGGGGGTGCCGGAGCCCGGCAGGTCCGCGAGCGCCGCGAGCATCGGTTCCATCCCGGCCAGCTCGTCGAGCTGCTGGGCGCACCACTCGCACGTGGCGAGGTGTGCCTCGAAAGCGGTTGCTTCGGCGTCGTCGAGAATCCCGAGGGCGTAGGCGCCGACGGTCTCGTGTTCGTTCGAGCCCTGAGATCCCTGCATGGAACCAGGACTACCCGTTCCGTATCCCCCGTAAATGCTCATGCCGTCACCCCCCGCTCCTCCAGAGCAAGCTTCATCGATCGAAGGGCGTAGAACACCCTTGAGCGCACCGTGCCACTGGGGATGCCAAGCGTCTCGGCCGCCTCATTGACGGTACGCCCCTTGAAGTACGTCTCGACGAGCACCTCCCGGTGGGCCGGGGTCAGGTCGTCCAGCGCGTCCGACAGTGTCATCAGCCACAACGCCTTGTCGATCTCGTCCTCCGCGGGGATGACCTCCAGCGGCGACGGGTCCACCTCCTGCGGCCGGGCCTGCCGGCTGCGGTGACCGTCGATGACGATGCGCCGTGCGACCGTCACCAGCCAGGGTCGTACCGATCCGGTCGCCCGGTTGAGCTGGCCGGCGTTCTTCCAGGCCCGGATGAGCGTCTCCTGCACCACGTCCTCGGCACGTTGCCGGTCACCGGCGACGAGCCGCAGCACATAGGCGAGCAAGGGTCCGGCGTGCTCTCGGTACAGGGCACGCATCAGCTCCTCATCAGGTTCCGAGGACTGGGACATGCGATGTCGGGCCCTCGGCGCTTGTTCATTGGCCACGACGGAATCCTTGCGCACGCCCACCTCCGGTGTCCGGGGGTTGCCCCGGTCGGTCGCTCATGGAGAGGTACGCGAGAGGGCGGGCGGGTGTTCAACGTGAGGCGACAGTTTTCTTCGAAGTGACGTGACGACCGGGACATGAGTGCACATTCCAGCCGTACGATCTTTACATTTCCACCACATCAGCAAGATCACGCGGGCTGCCCGTGCGGCGGCTGAGTGAAACGCACTGTTGTCAAAGTCACTTCGCCAATTGACGGTGCGTCACCTCACAGAAGCCGCATATGGGATTCTCAGGCGCGGGCGAGTGCCGCGCGCCGACGATGCCGGGCCACTCTTTCCCGATTCCCGCAGACCTCACTGGAGCACCAGCGCCTCCTGCGCCCCCGTGACGTGTCCAGGTACACGATGGGGCAGTTGTCCCCTTCGCACTCCCGCAACGAGGCCCGCGCGACCGGATCGGTGAGCAGCTCGACAGCATCCCTGGCGATCACCGCGAGCAACGCCTCACACCCCGGCGGACCGGCCAACTCCCGCACCAGCACCCCGTCTTCGGCCTGTACGGCACGGGGTGCCGGGGGCGCGGCGCGGGCGCGGTCGTTGAGGTGGGCGAGCGCGAGGTCGTAGGACCCGCCCTCCGCCGACGGCCTGCTGCGCACCAACTGTCCGATCCGTCCCCGCAGTTCACGGAAGCCGACGAGCCAGGCCGCGTCGACGTGCGCCAGCTCGGTGGCCGCCGGCACGAGCCCGGAACGGACGATCCACGCGCGCAACTGCTCCGGCGCGTCGAGCCGTTCCTCGGGATGCGTGGTCGCGAGCAGATCCAGGCAGATCCGCCCGGCGTCGAAGCGCAGCTCGTACGGGGCCATGGTCGTACCCAGTGCCATGTGCCTGTCACCGCCTAGGGATTACCCCGGTCGGGAAACCGTTGCCTCTACAGTGCCTGCCCGCCCGCGCGGCCGGAACCCCTCGTACCGAGCGCGCATGGGGAGCGCGCGTGGACGACCGCGTATGCGCGTGCGCGTCTCGGCGATGTCGGGGGCGGGGGCGGGTCCGTTGACTGGAGGCATGACAGAGAACAGGACTTCCAGGAATGCCGGGACTGCGACGGGTTGGGTACTGGGTGCGGCCACGGTCGCGACGGGGCTGATCGCCGGGGCCTTCTACGTCTTCGCCTGCGCGGTGATGCCAGGGCTGGCACGCAGCGACGACCGGGTGTTCGTCGAGGTGATGCGGAACATCAACGACGTGATCCAGAACCCGGTGTTCTTCCTGAGTTTCCTGGGCGCAGTGGTGCTGTCCGCGGTGTCGGCGTGGCAGGCACGCGGGCGGCCGTACCGGGGGTGGGTGTGGGCGGGCCTGGCGGCGTACGCGCTTGCTTTCCTCGTCACGGTCGCCTTCAACATCCCGCTGAACGACGACCTCGCGCGTACGGCGGATGTGGGGGTGGCGCGGGAGCGGTTCGAGGACGCGTGGGTGGGGTGGAACGTGGTGCGGGCGGTGCTGTCGACGGTGGCGGTGGGGTGTTTGGGGCGGGGGTTGGTGTTGTACGGGGGCTACCAGCGCGGGCCGGCAAAATCCAGCCCGTCCGGCGTTTGAGGACGAGGCCCCTTCAGGGCCGATGGGGGTCTGGGGGCGGAGCCCCCAGGGACGCCCGCAGAAACACCCCGCACCAACACCCGCTCAACCGTCGGAGTACTTCGCATCCGCCGCCGGATCCAGCGCCAGCCGGTACCCCCGTTTCACCACCGTCTGGATCAGCTTCGGTGCGCCGAGTGCCGTACGGAGACGGGCCATCGCCGTTTCCACGGCGTGCTCGTCGCGCCCGGCGCCGGGGAGGGCCCGGAGGAGTTCCGCGCGGGCGACGACCCAGCCGGGTCGGCGGGACAGGGCACGGAGGAGGGACATACCGGCCGGCGGAACCGGCCGTAGCTCGCCGTCGACCAGGACCGCGTGGCCGCGGATCTCCACCCGGTGGCCCGCGACGGGCAGGGTGCGGGCGCGGGCCGGGAGTTCCTGGCAGAGGAGCTGGACGAGCGGGCCGAGGCGGAAGCGTTCGGGCTGGACCGTGGTGATGCCGTGGTTCTGGAGCGGGAGCGCGGTGACGGGGCCGACGCAGGCCGGGAGGACGTCGTGGTGCAGGGCGGCGAGGAGTTCGGGCAGCAGGCCGCGGGTCTCGGCGCGGGAGAGGAGCGACGCGGCGGCCGGCGCGCTGGTGAAGGTCAGCGCGTCCAGGCCGCGCGAGACCGCCGCGTCCAGCAGCCGGTCCACCGGGGCGATGTCCTCGGGCGGCATCCACCGGTACACGGGAACCAGCACGACGTCCGCTCCCCCGGCCCGCAACGACTCCACGAACCCGGGCAGCGGCTCACCGTGCAGCTGTACGGCGACCCGGCGGCCGTCGACGCCTTCCTCCAGGAGCCGGTCGAGCACCTCGGCCATGGACTCGGAGGACGGTGACCACTCCTCGGTGAGACCGGCGGCCCGTACCGCCCCTTTGACCTTGGGTCCACGGGCGAGCAGTTCCACCCCGCGCAGCCGGTCGAGGAGGGCCTCGCCGAGCCCCCACCCGTCGGCGGCCTCGACCCACCCCCGGAATCCGATCGCGGTGGTGGCCACCACGACATCGGGCGCCTGGTCGATCAACTCCTTGGTGGCGGCGAGCAGTTCACTGTCGTCGGCGAGGGGCACGATGCGCAGCGCGGGCGCGTGCACGACCACCGCGCCGCGCCGCTGGAGCAGAACCCCCAGCTCGTCGGCGCGGCGTGCGGCGGTGACGCCCACGGTGAACCCGGAGAGGGGGCCGTGGGGCGCGCTCTCCGGTCGCTGCGGTGGTTCGTACATGGCTCTCGTCCCGAACGTAGTCGTGCATGTAGTCGTACCTGCGGTCGTGCAGGGGATGGCGCTGCGGTGCCTACATGCCGAACGAGCCTGTCAACGGTGCGTGACAGGCTCGGTTCGACTTCATGTCAGCGGTGTTACGTCACACCTCGGCATAGCTGAGCTGCGGCTTCGCCTCCGATGCGGAAGCTTTGGCCTGCGCCTGTGCGGTCGGGCGGCGAAGGTATACGGCCCAGGTGACCGCGAAGCAGAGGCCGTAGAAGGCGAGGAAGGCGACGAACGCGCCGGTGCCGGAGCCGTAGGAGAGGAAGGACTGCCGGAAGGCGAGGTTGATGCCGACGCCGCCGAGTGCGCCGACGGCCCCGATGAGCCCCATGGAGGCGCCGGAGAGCCGACGCCCGTAGGCGGCCGCCTCCTCCCCCTCCAGCCCCTTCGCGAGGGCCTTGGTCTGGAAGATGCCGGGGATCATCTTGTACGTCGACCCGTTGCCGAGCCCGCTGAGCACGAACAGGACGATGAAGACGGTGACGAACAGCGGCAGCGACTTCTGCATGCTGGCGACGACCAGGATCGCGGTGGCGGCGGCCATGGCGACGAAGTTCCACAGGGTGATCTTCGCGCCGCCGTAACGGTCGGCGAGCCAGCCGCCGACGGGGCGGATCAGCGAGCCGAGCAGCGGACCGATGAAGGTGAGGTACGCGGCCTGCAGCGGCGTACGGCCGAACTGGACCTGAAGGACCTGCCCGAAGGCGAAGGCGTATCCGATGAACGACCCGAACGTGCCGATGTACAGGAACGCCATGATCCAGGTGTGCCAGTCCCGCGCGGCTTCCTTGGCGGCGCCGGTGTCGTTCTTCACGGAGGTGAGGTTGTCCATGAAGAGGGCGGCGAGGGCGGCGGCGATCAGGATCAGCGGGATGTAGATCCCGAGCAGCACGCGCGGCCCGCCACTGGCCCCGATGATCGCGAGGGCGATGAGCTGGATGACCGGGACGCCGATGTTGCCGCCCCCGGCGTTGAGCCCGAGAGCCCACCCCTTCTTCTTCAACGGGAAGAAGGCGTTGATGTTGGTCATGGAGGAGGCGAAGTTGCCGCCGCCGATGCCGGCCAGCAGGCCGATCCAGAGGAAGGTGTCGAAGGAGGTCCCCGGCTTCATCACCACGAACGCGGCGATGGTGGGGATGAGGAGGAGGCTCGCGGAGACGATCGTCCAGTTCCGCCCGCCGAATATGGCGACCGCGAAGGTGTACGGCACCCGGACGACCGCGCCGACGAGCGTGACCATCGAGGTCAGCAGGAACTTGTCGGCCGGGGTCAGCCCGTACTCCGGGCCCATGAAGAGCACCAGCACGGACCACAGGGTCCAGATCGAGAAGCCGATGTGCTCGGAGAGCACGGAGAACAGGAGATTGCGACGGGCGACCTTCTCTCCGGTCTCCCGCCAGAAGGTCTCGTCCTCCGGATCCCAGTGCTCGATCCACTTGCCAGTGGCTGTCATGACGCCTCCACGGTCCACTACGGGGTAACGAGCGGTTTGTCTTCCAAGGGCTGCATCCCGAAGGTAGGGACGGCGGATTTCCACGCTGTGGCTGTGAGTGACCGGAAGGGAACGTTGCTCTCACGAGCGGGAGGTGGGCGCGGTGAGGTGGGAACGCTAGGCGGCGGCCCATCCCTCGGTGTTCGAGTAGGACTCGTAGGAGTAGCGGGTGCAGCGATCCCACTCCTCGCCCGTGATACGGCCGTACGCCTTGTCCGGCACGTAGAGCAGGCTCTCCGCCCAGACGAGGTCTTCGACATACGGAGCGAAAAGGCGGGGATCGCGAAGTGTGGCTTCGTAGGCTTCACGGCCGACGGCCACGACGGCGGCGCGGGTGTAGAGGAAGCTGTCGCCCGACAGCCCGTGCCCGTACTCCTTGCGATCCAGCCGGTACAGCACCCACGAAAGCTGTTCGGCAAACCCGATGACCGTCGCCGCCGGCCCTGCGGCCAGACAGTCCGTCAACGCGGTGGCCAGCTGTTCGGCATCGGGGTCGGGGCCGGACGGGGTGCAGTCGCCGATGAGCTGCCAGAAGCCGTTCTCATCCATACGCAGAGCATGACGGATGCCTGTGACAGTGGCTCACCCGGAGCGTGCCCCACCGATCTCGAACCACAGCAGCTTTCCGGCTCCACGGTCCAACAGCCCGCCGTCACCGATCGGCCAGCCGCCCCAGGAAGTGGCGTACGCCTGGATGAGGTGAAGACCGCGTCCGCTGTCGGCATCGGTTGCGGCGGGCGGGAGTTGTTCGCCGGCCCGCATGTCGAAGGGGGCGGGGATGTGGGGGTTCGAGTCCCAAACACCGACCCGTAGCCGCCCGCCTCCGAGGGCGGTGAGACGGAGCGAGGCGGGGCCGTGCGTGTGCCGGTAGGCATTGGTGACGAGTTCGGACGTCAACAGCTCGACCACGTCCAGGACTTCGGACATCCCGTGCCCGTCGAGGGCGGCCCGTACGGTCATACGTGCGACGCGTGCGGCTCGGGGGTCGTGCGGTAGTCGAAGGGCGTACACCCAGGTGGCGGGCGGGGATACGGTGACCATGGCTGACTCCGGGAGGGGGTGATGGACTCGGATTCGCTCAACGGCCGCGCCGGGCGGTGGCAGTGCCGTGGGTGCGGTGCGCTTCCGGCTTATGGGCGGGGGCAGTTGGGCGGTACGGGAATCACCATAGCGGCGTCGATGTAAGATTTAACATCAGTTGGCCAATAGAGTTCACAATTCCCTCCTGTGGGTGACCCACGGGACGCCAAAACGAGAGAGGATCTCGTGCCGCCGAGCACCATCCCGACCTTGCGCCAGCAGCGCCTGGGTACAGAGCTGCGCAAACTGCGGGAGCACGCGGGACTGACGTCCAGCGCGGCCGCGGGGCAACTCGGCGTCAAGCAGGCACAGATCAGCAGCATCGAGGCGGGCCGGTACGCCGTCAGTGCCGACCGGGTGCGCACGTTCGCCCGTGCCTACAGCTGCGCGGATCCTGCGTTGGTCGAGGCGCTGGCAGAGATGACCGGCGGGCGCATGCGCGGGTGGTGGGACGAGTACCGGGAACACCTACCCGCCAGCTTGATCGACCTGGCTGAACTGGAGCACTACGCGGCTGAGTTGCGCGTGGCCTTGGTGATCCACATCCCGGCTCTGCTCCAGACCACCGACCACGCCCGCGCGCTCTTCCGCGGCGTTTTCCCGCCGCTGCAGCAGTACGAGATCGAGCACCGCCTCACCCATCGCATCAAGCGGCAGGGCATCCTCCATCGGGACGATCCGACGCCCTACACGGCGACCATTCACGAGGCAGCGCTCAGAATGGGGTACGGCGGCCGGGCCGTCGCCGCCGCGCAACTCAAGCACCTCATCGGCATGAGCGAACTGGCTCATGTCACTGTCCGGGTCGTCCCCTTCGACACGGAGAGCTTCCACGGCACCGGCCAGGGCATCGATTACGTGGCGGGAGCAGTACCTCAACTCGACACCGTGCAGTTGGACACTCACCACGGCTGCCAATTCCTGGACGGCGAGGCCCAGTTGAACAAGTACCGGTCGGTCGTGGATCACATGGGGGCGAACGCCCTCGCTCCTGAGGCGTCCCGCGACCTGATCCACCGCATCACGCACGAACTTTGAGGGGCACACGGTATGACCACGCACCAATGGCAGAAGTCCACTTACAGCGGCGACGCGTCCAACTGCGTCAACATCGCCGCCACGACCCCCGACACGATCCACCTCCGCGAAAGCGATGCCCCCGACGTCATCCTGACCACTACAGCTGAACGCCTACGGCACCTCATCCGCACCCTCAAGTCTCCCCAATGAGGAGCTCGCCCGTGCCCAACCACCCCTGGCAGAAGTCCACTTACAGCCCGGACGCCTCCAACCGCGTCTACGTGTCCGCCGACCCCACAGGCACCGTCCGCCTCCGCGAAAGCGACACCCCCCACACCATCCTCACCACCACACCCACCGGCCTACGACACCTGATCGACGCCCTCAAGCCCCCCGCCGCCGATTCTTCTTCCCACCACTGACCCCGTTGGGCCACAACCTCGGCCCCCGCTTCGCGGCAATGTCCTCGATCCACCCGAACGCCAGGATCGCCACCGCGATGAGCGGCCAGATCAGCACGAACATCAGGAACGTGTCCGCCCTGTCGAGCAACGAAGTCGCCGCGTCGCTCTCCATGAACGGCAGGTTGTACAGCTGGTCGATGATCGGGACCGTGGCCATGATGAGGAGGTTGTGCCACAGGTAGATCGTGACCGCGCGGTTGTTGGAGAGGGTCACGAGCTTGTCGAAGCGGGCCAGGCGGCCCGGCAACTCCTGCCAGGACGGGGCGTATTGGAGCAGGATCACCACGATCCCGAAGGACCAGGTCGCCTGCGCCAGCGGGATGTCGTTCAAGTCCCAGCCGTCCGGGCCCAGATGACCTGACGCCCACCACAGGCCGAAGCCCATGATGACGGTCGCGGCCGACACCGCGAGATAGCGGGGAACCTCCTTCAGCTTCCCCTCGTGGTGCGCGAAGCCCAGGACCCAACAGCCGCCGTACA
The DNA here is from genome assembly GCF_044457385.1 of Streptomyces sp. NPDC050548. Taxonomy (NCBI): domain Bacteria; kingdom Bacillati; phylum Actinomycetota; class Actinomycetes; order Kitasatosporales; family Streptomycetaceae; genus Streptomyces; species Streptomyces sp. NPDC050548. Next base: position 80,452 of record NZ_JBITGV010000006.1, on the reverse strand, counting down.
CCGCGAAGTCGGAGACCGCGTTGCCCGTCTCACCCGGGATCGTCACAAGGCCTGTGCCTACGACCGCCGTCAGCAGCAAGGGCGCCAGCAGCGTGGCCCACGGGACCCTGCGGAACGCCCACAGCAGCAGCGGTGACGCGATCACGAACCACAGATACGCCCGCAGATACCAGAGCGGGCCCGCCGCCTGGTCCGCCCACGTGCTCTCCAACAGGCCCGATTCGGAGCCCAGATGCTCGGGGTACGGCGGTGCGCCGAACGGCACGAGGTAGTCGAACACCTTCGCCGCACCCCACCAAGTGCCGCCCAGATCAGGGTCCTTGAGCGGATTCCAGCCCATCGCGAACATCAGCACCAGCACCACCGCGCTGAACGCCCAGAGCGGGGGCAGCAGTCGTCGTAGCCGGCCCTTGATCACGCCCAGCGCGGGGCGGTTCAGCGAGCGGGCCATCAGGGAACCCGCCAGCGCGAACATCACGCCCATGGAAGGGAACAGGACCGACAGCCAGGCCCAGCCGAAGAGGTGGTAGACGACGACCCGGACCAGCGCGATCGAGCGGAGGAGGTCGAGGTAGCGGTCCCGGCCGCCGCCGCCCGGCTTGGCGGTCTTCGCCGACCCCGGCGCCAACTCCCGTTCCTGCTGCCGCTGTTGGGGAATCCCGTAAGCCGGTGTCGACTCGGGGTCCGGGGTCGTGCCCGTCCCCGTCGTGTATCCGTGCGTCATGCCACAGTCCTCCGATCGTCACTGCCACTGCGGCCGCCGCTGCGCTGGGTCGGTACCGGACCGCCGGGCGCCTCCACGACCCCCGTGCGCCGCAGCTTCTGCCAGCGCAGGCGGCCTCCGGTGAGTGCGGTGATCCAGGACTGGAGCAGTACGACGTACATGAGTTGGCGGTAGAGGATCTGTTGCAGGGGCAGCGAGACCAGGTGGGTCATGCGTTCGCGGTCCAGGCGGAAGGCGTACGCCGCGCAGACCGCCTGGATGGCGAGGACGCCGAGCCAGGCCAGGAACGTCTTCTCCGTCGGGCCGAACACCAGGCCGTAGAGCAGGAACACGTCGATCAGCGGGGCCAGGATGGGGGCGACGACCATGAAGAGGGCGACCAGGGGCAGGCCGACCCTGCCGAAGCGGCCGGACGGGCCGCGGTCCAGGACGGCGCGCCTGTGCTTCCAGATCGCCTGCATCGTGCCGTACGACCACCGGTAGCGCTGGGACCAGAGCTGTTGGACCGTCTCGGGTGCCTCGGTCCAGGCGCGGGCCTTCTCTGCGTACACCACCCGCCAACCGTCCCTGTGCATCGCCATCGTGATGTCGGTGTCCTCGGCGAGCGTGTCGTCGCTCATGCCGCCGACCCGCTCCAGCGCGCTTCTCCTGAAGGCCCCCACGGCGCCCGGGATCGTCGGCATGCAGCGCAGGACGTCGTACATCCGGCGGTCGAGGTTGAAGCCCATCACGTACTCGATGTGCTGCCAGGCGCCGATGAGGGAGTCCCGGTTGCCGACCTTGGCGTTGCCCGCCACCGCGCCGACGCGCGGGTCGCCGAAGGGCTGCACCAACTCCCGTACGGTGGCCGGTTCGAAGACCGTGTCGCCGTCCATCATGACGATGAGGTCGTGACTGGCGTTCGCCAGGCCGCGGTTGAGGGCGGCTGGTTTGCCCGCGTTGACCTGGCGTACGACCCGGACGTTCGGGATGTCCATCGCCTCGACGATTCTCGCCGTGCCGTCCGCCGAGCCGTCGTCGACGACGATCACCTCGACGGGATGCTCGCTCGCCATCAGTGAACGGACCGTGTTCTCAATGCACTTGGCCTCGTTGTACGCCGGCACGAGGACCGTGACCGGTTCGGTGACCTGCGGGCCCCAGGCGAAGTTCTTACGGCGCACCCGGCGGGCGTGGAGCACGGAGAGCAGGAGCATCAGCGCGAAGCGGGCGATGACCAGGGACCCGGTGATCGCCAGGCCGACCACCAGGATGTCGGTGATGCTGTCCGAGGCCTGGACCAGGAAGATCCACGCCTTGCCCTTCCACAGGTTCAGGCCGGTCACCGGGGTGAGCGCGCTGGGCGCTCCGAGCGCCTCGGTGAGGTTGTCGAACTTGTAGCCCTTGGCCTGCATCTCCGGCAGGAACTTGTCGAGCGCCTGCACGGTCTGGTGGCGATCGCCGCCCGAGTCGTGCATGAGGACGATCGCGCCCTTGCCGGCGCGCGGGGTGGCGTTGCTGATGATCTTCGCGACGCCGGGCTTCTGCCAGTCCTCGCTGTCCGTGTTGTTGACGGCGGTGATATAGCCGCGGGTGCCGATGTACTCGGTCACCGGCCAGGACAGGTTGTCCATCGCGTCGGCGGAGGACGAGTACGGCGGCCGGAACAGCGACGTCCGGATGCCGGCCGCGCCGGTGATCGCGAGCTGGGTCTGCGACAGCTCCCAGTCGATGCGCTTCTTGGACTGGAAGGAAAGGTCGGGGTGGCTGAAGGTGTGCACGCCGACCTCGTTGCCCTCGTCCACGATGCGTTTGACCAGGTCCGGGTAGCGCGAGGTCATGGTGCCGGTGACGAAGAAGACGCCGTGCGCGTGATGCTTCTTCAGCACGTCCAGGACCTTGGGGGTCCAGGTCGGGTCGGGGCCGTCGTCGAAGGTCAGGACGATGTCGCGGTCCGGCACGTCCAGACTCGTCGTACGGCCGCTGCGGGTGTCGATGACCGGGCCGCCGTCGAGGATCTTCTCCGGCACCTTGTTCGTCGCCGCCTCGGGGCGGATGCGGTGGTCGGCGAGGATCTCGCTGTGCACATAGCCGCGCAGCATCAGCATCGCCAGCATCGCGACGAGAAGCAGCATCGGCAGCAGGAACCGCATGGACAGGCGGCGGCGCCGGGAGCCGCGGGCGGCTTTGGGCATGCCTCCGTGACGGCCGCCCGGGGCCGTGTTCGTGGCGGCGGGGCGGCGGTTGTGCGATGCCATCAGACGATGTGCTCCGGGGTCTTGGACGGTTCCGGTGCGGGTGCCGGTTCGGCGGGCGCGGCCGGCCCCTGTGCCACGGGCGACGGGCTGCTCGGGCCGTCGGCGACCGTGCCGGTGCCCGCGGTCGCGGTCGGGCTCGGCGTCGGCGAGGCCGGGGCGCTCGTACTGCCCGTCGGTGTGCTCGGGCCGGACGACGGAGTCTCCTGCGGATGCGAGGGCTGTACGACGGGATTGCTCACGGTCCCGCCGGCCGGCGCCGACGCGCTCTTGCTCGCGGACGGCTTGGCGGACGCGGAGGTGGTCGCCTTGCTGACGGGCGCCTTGGACGCGCCGTTCGCGCCGGCGCCGGCGCCCGGCGACGGTGTCGTACCGTCACTCACCGTCGGAATGTTCCCCGGCGCCACGCTGCCGCCGCCGCCGGACGGGCGGCCCGACTCGGCGGGCAGCGGCGAGGTGTCGACCTTGCTCGCGGGCGGGTCGTCCTTCTGCCCCGGCATCGGGAGCCACGGCGCGTCGGAGCTGCCGGACAGCAGTGTGGCGACGATGACGACGGCGTAGACCGCGCAGGCGATGCCGACGGCCATGCCGATCCGGCGGTACCTACGGCTGCGGCGGCCGGACTCGTCGACGAAGACGGGCCCGTCGGATCCGTCCTGACCGGCGCCCTTCGCACCTGGATCGCTTCCCAACTCCTCGGCGGGGCCGTCGAGTTGGACGGTCACCTCGTCGGGGTCGTTCGCCGCGGGCGCGCCCCAGGGGTCGGCCAGGGCACCGGAAGGCCCGACGGACGAACCGGTGGACGGGCCGACGGGCGAACCAATGGGCGGGCCGACGGGCGAACCTGTGAGCGGCCCTGCCGGCCCCTTGCGTACCCCCTTGGGCACGACGGGCCAGGACGACCCCGGCGGTCCGGACGACTGGGACGGCTCGGTCCGTACACTCCCGGCGGCATGACTGCCATGACCGCTGCGGCGGCCGTGCCGACCGCCCTCAAGGATCTCCGACCCACCGCCCGCTCGGGCCACTCCGGTCTCCGGAAACGCCTGTGCCTCTCCGCCTACGACCGGTACGTCTCTGGTCGCGGATGCAGCCTGGGGCCATTCCGGTTGGGCTTCTTCTCGCCACTTTTCCACGCGCACGTACATCCCCCCAAGGACTGTTCCGAGGGCATAAACGACCCCGAGCACACGCCGTCGAGCCGATCCCCCACCGGCTCCCGCGCCCCCTGTATCACACCGTGCTCAGGCCTGAACGTAGCGTAACTGGACTCCGCATGTGCCAGGATGCGTAATTTCTACGTCTTTAGCATGTCCACGTCCATGGCCGGAACCCACCCATCACCGGGCCGACTCAACCACCCCTCGGCACCACCGATCTCCACCGCGGCCCGTCGAAGCGCGTCGAATCCCGGGTGCACCAGCCCCTTTCGCCACACGAGCGACACGGGGGACAAGGGCACCGGCTTCACCAGGGGCCGCAACACGGTCCGACGCATGGCCGGAAAGTCCACCACGACAAGAATCGGGTTCCCCGTCCGGCCCATCACCCGTTCGAATTCCTCTTCCCCTACGGCCATCGGTGCGGGCGCCGCAACCTCGATGTCACGCCCGTCGAACAACCGCCGCGCGAGATCCGTCCACTCCGGGGTACGCGGATTCCCGGCCCCCGCGTACACGGTCTCTCCCCTTAGCGCGTCCAACGGCACCTCCGCGAGCGACGCCAGCCGGTGATCCTCGGGCAGTAGGACCGCCATCGGCTCGTACCGCACGAGTTGATGACCGAGCCCGGCCCGCAACACCGGATCGAGCCCGGCGAACCTCCCGAACGACACGTCGAGCCGCCCCGCCAACAACTCCCCCGCAGCTCCCGTCAGTCCGCTCTCATAGCGGGCCATCAGCTCCTGTTCCGGGGCGAGTTCACGCGCCCGGTGCAGCACCCGGCGCCCGGTCCCGAGACCCGGCGAGTTCAGGTCCACCAGCAGGGGCCGGGCCTGCCGGAACGCGGCGAGCAACTCATCCTGCGCGGCGAGCACTTGCCGGGCAAACGGAACGAGCCGCGCACCGTCCGCCGTCAACGTCACCTGCCGGGTGGTCCGCACGAACAACTCGGCCCCCAACTCCCGCTCCAGCCGCCGCACATCACGACTCAGCGCCTGCTGGGCGACGTAGAGCCGGGTGGCGGCACGGGTGAAGTGCAGTTCCTCGGCGACAGCGAGAAAGGCGCGGAGGAGTCGGGGGTCCACGTGGGCCGGTGTCCAGGGCATCCGGCGAACTTACAACGCAGGTGCGTGAATCGGCGCGGAACAGGTGTTGGACCCCTTGATCGTCCGGAGGTGACGGTGGGAGACATGTACCGCCGCCTCTTCTCCCTCCCCGGCACCCGCGCCTTCACCGCCGGGAACCTGATCGCCCGCCTCCCCGCGGGCATGTTCAGCGTGAGCGCGGTCGTGATGATCGCCGGTTCACGGGGCTCGTACGCCCTCGCCGGCGCCGTCACCGCTACCGGCCTCGCGGCGACAGCCCTCGTCGGCCCATGGATCGCGCGCCTGACCGACCGCCACGGCCAGTCCCGAACGGCCGTACCGGCAACGGCGGTTGCGGTCCTCGGCTCTGTCGCCCTCCTCCTCTGCTTGCGCTACGGCGCCCCCGACTGGACCCTGTTCGCCGCGTACGCGGCCACCGCGACGACCCCCAACACGGGCGGCATGTCCCGCGCCCGCTGGGCCCACCTTCTCGACGGCGACACCGAGGCCCTGCACACCGCGAACTCCTTCGAGCAGGCGGCCGACGAGCTGTGCTTCATGCTGGGCCCGGCGCTGGCGGCGTTCCTGTGCGGCACGTTCTTCCCGGAGGCGGGGACGCTGGCCGGGGCGGTGCTGCTGATGTCCGGGATGCTGATCTTCACGGCACAGCGTTCGACGGAGCCACCACCGAGCCCGACCTCACGGGGCGGTCCGCCCTTGCGCGTGCCCGGCATCCCTCCCCTCCTCGCCGGATTCGTGGCGACGGGCGCGGTGTTCGGTTCGATGGAGGTCGCCACGCTCGCGTACGCGAACGCGACGGGTCACCGTGCGGTGGGCGGTGCGGTGTTGGCCCTTCAGGCAGCCGGCTCGTGCGCGGCGGGCCTGCTGTACGGGAGGCTGAGACCGGCGGGGGCGCCGGAACTCCGGCTGCGGTGGTGCCTGTTGGCGATGAGCGCCCTGATGACCCTGCCGCTGCTGGCAGCAAGCACACTGGACTCGCTCCCCGCGTTGGCGGCAGCCTTGCTGCTGGCAGGCATGGCAACGGCCCCGACGATGGTCACCGCGATGACTCTCCTCCAACACCGCACACCGGAAGGCCGGTTGAACGAGGGCATGAGCCTGGCGGTGACGGGCTTGTTGATGGGAATCGCGTGCGGTTCGGCCGCAGCGGGTTGGACAACGGACCACACCTCACCAACGACGGCATTCTGGCTGCCGGTTGCGTCAGCAACAAGCGCCCTGCTCCTTGGAATCCAGGGCAGGGCAAGGTCTTGAGGGGCGCGGGGAACTGCGCGCCCAGCCCCCACCGGCCCGCACCCAACCCACAACCAATCGAACCGCTTGCGCCAATCTCTGCCTACCCCATTGACGCATCACCACCGCCTACATACGTTCCTCCATCGAAGCGCTTCGACACCCATCCGACTCCCCCGGAGGCCCTGGATGTTGACGACCCGAAGGCGAACGATGACGGCTGCGGTGATCGTGGCAGGAGCCCTGCTCCTCACGTCCTGCGGCAACTCGGACAGCGGTAGCTCAGACGGCAAGACCCTGAAGCTCTGGCACTACGAGGGCCCCGACAGTGCGATGGGCGTGGCCTGGAACGAGGCCATCAAGGAGTTCGAGGCCCAGCATCCGGGCGTGAAGGTGAAGTTCGAGGAGAAGGGCTTCGAGCAGATCCAGAAGACGGCCCCGATGGTCCTCAACTCCTCGGACGCGCCGGATGTCATGGAGTACAACAAGGGCAACGCGACCGCCGGCCTGCTGTCCAAGCAGGGGCTGCTCACCGACCTCACCGCCGAGGCGACAAAACGCGGCTGGGACAAGAAGATCCCCGCGAGCGTCGGCACGACCGACCTGTACGACACCAACGGAGTGATGGGCTCCGGCAAGTGGTACGGCGTCACCGACTACGGCGAGTACACGATGGTCTACTACAACAAGGACCTCTTCAAGAAGTACAAGATCGCCGAGCCGAAGACGTTCGACGAACTCACCGCCGTCATGGACCAGTTCGTGGCGAAGGGCGTCACCCCGCTCGCCAACGCGGGCGCCGAGTACCCGGCCCAGCAGTACCTCTACCAGCTCGCGCTCTCGAAGGCCGACCGCGCCTGGGTCGACAAGTACGAGCTGTACAAGGGCAAGACGGACTTCCACGACCCCGCCTGGACCTACGCGGCGACCACCTTCGCCGACTGGGTGAAGAAGGGCTACATCGCCAAGACCTCCAGTTCGACCAAGGCCGAGGACGCCGGTGTCTCCTGGATCCAGGGCAAGGCGCCGATCCTGTTCTCCGGCAGCTGGTGGTACGGCCGCTTCCAGACGGAGGCCAAGTTCGACTGGGGCACGACCCTGTGGCCCGGCTCGAACCTCACCCTCGGCTCCGGCGGCAACATCTGGGTCGTCCCCAAGGGCGCCAAGAACAAGCAACTCGCCTACGACTTCATCGACATCACCCTGTCGAAGAAGATCCAGAACCTGATGGGCAACAAGGGCGGCATCCCGGTCGCGGCCGACACCTCCGCGATCACCGACCCCAAGTCCAAGGAACTGATCGCCAACTTCAACACCCTCACGGCCCGCGACGGCCTCGCCTTCTACCCGGACTGGCCGGTCCCCGGCTTCTACGACGTCCTCGTCTCCGAGACCCAGAAGCTGATCACCAGCAGCGAGAAACCGGACGCCTATCTCAGCAACCTGCAGAAGGCGTACGACAAGGGCGTTCCGTCGACATGACGGTCACCGTCGAGAAGGGCGCGCGGGCCGGCAACACGCACCACACCACCGGCCCGCGCAGCCCTCGCCCCCGAAACTCGTACGCCCTGTTCCTGCTCCCCGGCGCCCTCGCCGCACTCGCAGTGATCGTCGTCCCGTTCCTGATGAACACGGCCGTGAGTTTCACGAGTTGGCAGGGCATCGGCGACCCCAAGTGGACCGGCCTCGCCAACTACCGTGACCTGCTGGACGATTCGGAGTTCTGGGCGTCCTTCCGGCACAGCCTGTTCATGGTCGTGGCGATGGCCGCCGTACCGACGATCGTCGGACTCGTCCTGGCCGCCGCCCTGTTCGACTACATCGGCAAACACTTCGGCAGCCGTATCGCCGCAATCCTCCGCGCCTGCTTCTATCTCCCGCAGGTGCTCCCGATCGCCGTCGCCGGCATCGTCTGGAGCTGGATCCTCGCCCCCGACAACGGCACCCTCAACACCCTGCTGAAAGCAGTGGGGTTGGGCTCCTGGCAGCAGGACTGGCTGGGCGACCCGGACATCGCGCTCTACAGCGTCATGGGCGTCATGGTCTGGGTCCAACTCGGCTTCCCGCTCGTGGTGTTCATGGCCGGGCTGCAACGCGTCGACCCCCAGCTCTACGAGGCCGCCGAGCTGGACGGCGCCGGCTGGTGGCGCCGTTTCTGGCACATCACGCTGCCGCAGATCCGCCCCGAGATCTACGTCGTCCTCACCTGGTGCACGATCGCCGCGCTCAAGGTGTTCGGCGCGGTGTACGTCCTCACGAAGGGCGGCCCGGGCGGCGCGACCGACGTACCCTCCTACTTCTCCTTCACCACGTTCTTCGAGAAGACCCAGGTCGGCTACGGCGCCGCGATCTCCACGGTGTTGACCGTGATCATCCTGGTGCTCTCCCTCGCCTTCCTGAAACTCCAGACCCGCGCGGAGGAAGGTGACCGCGCATGACGACCGCCCTGCGCCGCTACCCGGTGCTCATCGCCCTCTGTATCGCGGCCCTCTTCATGGTCGTCCCGTTCCTGATCGTCCTGATCAACGCCGTGAAGTCACCGGCCGAGTACTCCGAACACGGCCCCCTCAGCCTCCCCAAGGGCCTCTACCTCGACGGTCTCAAGGACTTCTGGCAGCGCGTCGACTACGGCCAGAAACTCTTCAACTCCGTTCTGATCAGCGGCTCGGTGGCCGTCCTCGCCGCCGTGCTCTCGGTCCTCAACGCGTACGCGATCGGCATCGGCCGTATCCGGGGCCGCACGTGGGTCCTGGCCTTCTTCGTGCTCGCCAACATGCTGCCGCAGGAGGCGCTGGTCTACCCGATCTACTACCTGAGCAAGCAAGTCGGCCTGTACGACACCAGGTTGAGCGTCGTCATCGTCTTCACGGTGATCCAGGCGGCGTTCGGCACGTATCTCCTCTCGTCCGTGCTCGGCCAGTTCCCCCGCGAGATCATCGAGGCGGCCCGGATCGACGGCGCCAACAAGTGGCAGGTGCTGTGGCGGATCGTGGTCCCGGTCAGCCGCCCCACGATCGGTGTCCTGCTGGTCTTCTTCTTCATCTGGACCTGGAACGAGTTCCTGCTCCCCCTGGTCATGCTGATCTCCAACGACAACCAGACCGTGTCGGTGGCCCTCGGTGTCCTCCAGGGCCAGCGTCTGATGGACGCCACGATGACCAACGCGGCTGCTCTGCTGGGTGTGTTGCCCGCCATCGTCTTCTTCCTCGTCTTCCAGCGGACCCTCACGCGCGGTATCGCCGTGGGTGCCGTCAAGTAGTAAGGGGACCCCCCACGTGAAGTTCACCGACGGCTACTGGCTGCTGCGCGAGGGCGTCACCGCCGCCCACCCGGTCGAAGTCCTCGATGTCACCGCCCCGGACGGCGCGTTGGAGATCCACGCGCCGACCGTCCCCATCCGCCACCGCGGCGACCTGCTGAAGGGACCGGTCGTGACGATCAGCGCCCACGCCCCGATGCCCGACGTCATCGGCGTCACCTTCACCCACTTCGAGGGCGAGCAGCCGCGCGGCCCCCAATTCGACGTGCGGACCGAGGACTTCGCGGTCCATACGTCCTACGACGACGAGCGCGCGACCCTCACCTCCGGTGCGCTGTCGGTCCAGGTGGCGCGCACCGGGCCCTGGCACGTCGACTTCCTCGCCCACGGCCGGGTCCTCACCGGCAGCGGCCCCAAGGGCATGGGCATCATGCGGGACGCGACCGGCGCCCACTACCTCCGCGAGCAACTCGGCCTGGGAGTCGGCACATCCGTCTACGGACTCGGCGAACGCTTCGGCCCGCTCGTCAAGAACGGCCAGGTCGTCGACATGTGGAACGCCGACGGCGGCACCGCCACCGAACAGGCCTACAAGAACGTCCCGTTCTATCTGACCGACGCGGGCTACGGCGTCTTCGTCGACCACCCCGGCCGGGTCTCCTTCGAGGTCGGCTCGGAGGCCGTGTCGCGGGTCCAATTCAGTGTGGAGAGCCAGCAGTTGACGTACTACGTCATCTACGGCCCCACCCCCAAGGACATCCTCCGCAAGTACTCCGCCCTCACCGGCCGCCCGGCTCTCCCGCCCGCGTGGTCGTTCGGGCTGTGGCTGTCAACGTCGTTCACCACCTCGTACGACGAGGAGACGGTGACGTCCTTCATCGAGGGCATGCGGGAGCGTGAACTCCCGCTCTCCGTCTTCCACTTCGACTGTTTCTGGATGCGCGAGTTCAACTGGTGCGACTTCCAGTGGGATCCCCGGGTCTTCCCCGACCCGGAGGGCATGCTCGCCCGGCTGAAGGACCGCGGGCTGCACATCTGCGTCTGGATCAACCCGTACATCGCGCAGCGCTCACCGCTCTTCGCCGAGGGCAAGGCGCTCGGGCATCTGCTGCGCCGGCCGGACGGCAGCGTCTGGCAGTGGGACCTGTGGCAACCGGGCATGGCCTTGGTCGACTTCACCAGTCCGGCGGCCCGCGACTGGTACGCGGGCAAGCTGGAGGCGCTGCTCGCGCAGGGCGTCGACTGCTTCAAGACGGACTTCGGCGAGCGGGTCCCGGTCGATGTCGCCTACGCGGACGGCGCGGACCCCGAGCGGATGCACAACTACTACACCTACCTCTACAACCGCACGGTCTTCGACGTCCTGCGCAAGCACCGGGGCGAGGGCGAGGCGGTCGTCTTCGCCCGCTCGGCCACAACCGGCAGCCAGAAGTACCCCGTTCACTGGGGCGGCGACTGCGAGGCGACGTACGAGTCGATGGCCGAGTCACTGCGCGGCGGCCTCTCGCTCGGCCTGTCCGGCTTCGGCTACTGGAGCCACGACATCGGCGGCTTCGAGGGCACCCCGACCCCCGCCCTCTTCAAACGCTGGCTGGCCTTCGGCCTGTTGTCCTCCCACAGCCGTCTGCACGGCAGCTCCTCGTACCGCGTCCCGTGGCTCTTCGACGAGGAATCCGTCGACGTACTACGGCAGTTCACCCGCCTGAAGCTGAGCCTCATGCCGTACCTCTACGAGACCGCGCGCACCGCCTCCGCCGAGGGCGTGCCGATGATGCGGGCGATGGTGCTGGAGTTCCCGGACGACCCAGGGTGCGCGCATCTGGAACGGCAGTACATGCTCGGCAGCGATCTGCTGGTCGCGCCCGTCTTCAGCGACGACGGAGACGTCTCGTACTACGTCCCCGAGGGCACCTGGACCCACTACCTCACCGGCCGTACGGTCACCGGACCGCGCTGGGTGCGCGAGAAGCACGGCTTCGACAGCGTGCCGCTCCTCGTCCGGCCGGGCGCGGTGATCCCGGTCGGCGCGGTGTCCGACCGGCCCGACTACGACTTCGCCGACGGGGTCACCCTGCGGGCGTACGGCCTGGAGCGGGGCGCGCAGGTGACGGTGCCGGTCGGCGATGTGACCTTCACCGTCGTACGGGAAGCGGACACGCTCCGGGCGTCGTGCAGTGACCCGTCGGTGGCGTGGGCGCTGGCCGCCGGGGGGCGGTCGAAGTCGGGCAGCGGGTTCCTCACCCTGGAGCTGGGCTGATGGTGAAGATCACCGATGTGGCCCGGCACGCCGGGGTCTCCCCCAGCACCGTGTCGTACGCGCTGAGCGGCAAGCGTCCGATCTCCGAGGAGACCCGGCAGCGCGTCGAGGAGTCCATCCGCGAGCTGGGCTACCGGCCGCACGCCGGTGCCCGCGCCCTGGCCAGCAGCCGGTCGAACGTGCTGGCCCTCGTCATCCCCTTACGCACCGGCATCCACGTGCCCGTGGTCATGCAGTTCGCGATGTCGGTGGCGACCACGGCCCGGCGCCACGACCACGACGTCCTGCTGCTCACCCAGGAGGAGGGCGAGGAGGGGCTGCGGCGGGTCGCGGACTCGGCGCTCGTGGACGCGATGATCGTGATGGACGTCCAACTGAACGACCCCCGGCTGGCGTTGCTCCGTTCCCTGGACCGGCCGTCCGTCCTGATCGGCTTCCCGGCCGAGGCCGACGGACTGACCTGCATCGACCTCGACTTCAAGGCGGCCGGCGAGCTGTGCGTGGAACGGCTCGCGGGGCTCGGGCACCGGGTCGTCGCCCTCGTCGGGTCACCGCCCGAGGTGTACGTCCGCCGAACCGCCTTCGCCCAGCGGGTCGTTCAGGGCTTCACGGCCGCCGCGCACCGCAACGGGCTCATCTCCTGCGTCCACCCCTGCGAGCCGGCGCCCGCCGCGGCAGCCGCCGTGGCCGAACAACTGCTGCGTGAACAACCCGCGTTGACCGGAGTCGTCGTCCACAACGAACCGCTCCTCGAACCCCTCGTCGACGCCTTCGAGCAGCTGGGCCTGCGCGTCCCCGGCGATCTCTCGATCACCGCGATCTGCCCCGACGAACTCGCCGAGTCCGTACGGGTCCCGGTCACCTCGGTCGCGCTGCCCGCCGCCGAACTCGGCTCCCGCGCGGTCGAGTTGCTGATGAAGAAGCTGGGCGGCAAGACCGTGCCCGACGCGACGCTGCTCGCACCCCGGCTGACGGAACGCGCGAGCACGGCACCGCGCCACGCGCCCTGACGTTCACAACGCCCGTGTGCAAGGCCCTACTTGAAGGAGCCGCGACATGAAAGGCAAGAAAAGAAGTCAAAGAACAGGCCACAGAACAGGCCACAGAACCACGCTCGCCGTGGCGTTCGCCCTGATCGTCGGCCTGGGAGCGACGGTCCCGGCGACGGCCGACACCCCGTACCCCTTCCGCGACCCGACTCTCCCCGTCGGCAAGCGTGTTGACGACCTCCTCGGCCGGCTGACCCTCGACGAGAAGATCTCCCTCCTCCACCAGTACGAGCCCGCGATCCCGCGCCTCGGCATCCAGTCCTTCCGCACCGGCACCGAAGCCCTGCACGGCGTCGCCTGGCTCGGCAAGGCCACCGTCTTCCCGCAGGCCATCGGGCTCGCCTCCACCTGGGACCCGGCACTGATGGAACAGGTCGGCTCGGCGGTCGGCGACGAGGCTCGCGGCTTCCAGCAACAGCGCCCGGACGGCTGGGGGTTGAACCTCTGGGCCCCGGTGGTGAACCTGTTGCGCGACCCGCGCTGGGGCCGCAACGAGGAGGGCTACAGCGAGGACCCCGAACTGACCGGCGCCCTGTCCACGGCCTACGGCGAGGGCCTGACCGGCGGCGACCCGGACCACCTCAAGACGGCCCCCACCCTCAAGCACTACCTCGCCTACAACAACGAGGTCGACCGCGCGACCACCTCCTCCGACCTGCGCCCACGGGTGGAGAAGGAGTACGACGAGGCCGCCTTCAAACCGGCGATCGCGGCGGACGCGGCCACGGGCGTGATGACGTCGTACAACCTCGTCAACGGCCGCCCCGCCACGGTCAATCCGGACCTGGACGCTGTCGTACGGAAGTGGACCGGCCAGGACCTGCTGAACGTCACCGACGCCTTCGCTCCCGGCAACATCGTCACGCCCCAGCAGTACTACCCCACGATCGCGGAGGGCGACGCGGCGGCGCTCAAGGCGGGCGTCGACAGTTTCACGGACAACAGCGCCGACCCCGGTCCGACGACTTCCGCGATCAACTCGGCGCTGCAACAAGGCCTGTTGAAGGTGTCGGACATCGACAAGGCAGCGTCGGACATCCTCTCCGTCCGCGTCCGGCTCGGTGAATTCGACCCGGGCGGTGGCAAGTACGGCTCGATCGACGCGTCGGTCATCGACAGCCCGGCGCATCGGCAGCTGGCGCGCAAGGCGGCGGCCGAGGGGACGGTACTGCTCAAGAAAAGTGTGTCACTTCCGCTGAAAACGACACAGAAAAATGTGGCAGTGGTCGGCCCCCTCGCCGACACGCTCTACACCGACTGGTACTCGGGCACACTCCCCTACGCCGTCACCCCCGCGCAGGGCATCGCCGCGAAACTGAAAGCACCCGTGGCCACCAGCGAGGGCGTCGACCGCATCGCCCTCCGCGACACGATCACCGGCAAGTACGTCACGGCCGGCACCGGCGACACGGGCACACCCTTGCAGGAGACCGCCAACACCCCGACGACCGCAGCCCAGTTCGACGCGTTCGACTGGGGCTCGGGCATCGTCACCCTGCGCTCGGCCGCCAACGGCAAATACGTCGGCTACAACTGGTCGAACTTCGTCAACGACCAGACGCAGCCCAACGGTTGGTACGTCCAGCAGCAGTTCAAGCTGGAACAGCAGGACGACGGCACGTACTTGCTGAAGTACGCGGGCTACGAGACCGCCGAGTCCTGGTGGTCGAACCCGGTCTACCTCGGCCCGACCGACGCCAACGGCACCCTGGGCCTGGTACCCAAGGACCAGGCGGCGCACTACACGAAGGACGTGGTCCGCAACGGCATCGACGACGCCGTGACCGCGGTGAAGGGCAAGGACACGGCGGTCGTCGTCATCGGCTCGATGCCGTCGATCAACGGCCGCGAGGCCCACGACCGCACGGACCTGTCCCTGGCCCCCTCCCAAGAAGCCCTGGTCAAGGCGGTCCACCAGGCCAACCCGAAGACGATCGTGATCGTCGAGAACAGCTATCCCACCACGCTGGGTGCTGTGCAGAAGGAAGTCCCGGCCCTCCTCTGGACCTCCCACGCCGGCCAGGAGACGGGCAACGCCCTCGCCGACGTCCTCTACGGCGACGTCAACCCGTCCGGCCGCCTCACCCAGACCTGGTACCGCTCGGACGCCGACCTCCCGTCGATCCTCGACTACGACATCATCAAGTCCGACCGCACCTACCAGTACTTCCAGGGCACCCCCCTCTACCCCTTCGGCTACGGCCTCTCGTACACGACCTTCCGCTACGGCACCCTGAAACCCGTCGCCGGCGGCTACGAGGTCCCGGTCACCAACACCGGCACCCGCGCGGGCGACGAGGTCGTCCAGCTCTACACGCACCAGCGCACGTCCCGCGACAAGGAACCCCTGAAACAGCTCAAGGCCTTCCAGCGGGTGTCCCTCAAACCCGGCGAGACGAAGACGGTCCGCCTGAAGCTCACGCAGCAGGACCTGGCCCACTGGGACGTCACCCGCTCGAAATGGGTCGTGGAATCCGGCACGTACGACGTCATGGCCGGAGCGTCCTCGGCGGACATCCGCAGCCGTACGACCTGGCAGGTCCACGGGGAGACCATCCCGCCCCGGAACCTGTCCCGAACGACCCGCGCCGAGAACTTCGACGACTACTCCGCCGTCCACCTCGTCGACGAGTCCAAGGCGAGCGGCACGGCGGTGGGCGCGGCGGCGGACGGCGCCTGGCTGAAGTTCGCGGACACCCAACTGGGCGCGGGGGCAAGGACGTTCACGGCTCGGGTGGCGGGCACGGCAACCGGCACGATCGAGGTGCGGCTCGGCTCCCCGACGGGAAAGCTCGCGGGGACGGTGCACACGGCGGCGACTTCATCGTCGTACGACTACGAGACGGTGACCGCGGATCTCTCGGGCGCGGCGAAGGGCCGTACGGACGTGTATCTGGTCCTGAGCAACGGGCTGCGCATATCAACCTTCACTGTTCGGTGAGGTGACAGGAAAAAGCCCCCGCTGCCGAAGCAGCGGGGGCTTTACCCACATGGGATGAGTGGAGATGGCGGGAATCGAACCCGCGTCCACCGGTGCAGAATCAGGGCTTCTCCGTGTGCAGTTCGCTGTGCTTTTCTCGGCCCCGGCAATCACGCGAACAAGTCGCCGACGGGCCCAGCCACTGTTTGATTTCCCACCGGACCCCGTGACCGGGCCCGATGGTTTAGTTCCCTAGATTATGCCAGGGTCCGGGTCGGGAACATCCCCGGTCTGACACCCTTTTAGGGTCCTTCAGTCGCTGTTATTAGGCAGCGAGGGCGAAGGACTGGGAATCGCTCTTGGAATTGGCGATTATTGGTTGCGACATATGGTTAACGAGATCATTGCCGCTTCCTCGACACGCTTCACCTGCTTCGACAGCCGCTGTCGAAACCGATCATCCCCATGTTGTTTTTTCAAGCCCCTCCGAAGAGGGTCACACACCCGCTGTGGGGTGCAGTAGCCATCGTACGTGACCAACGCACGCCGATGCCACCGTATTCCCCGTGGCTACTGGCCCCGCTGCTTCCGCTTCGCCGCCGCGATCGCGCGGTCCGACTCCCGGCGGTCCTGCTTCTCGCGCAGGGTCTGCCGCTTGTCGTACTCCTTCTTACCTCGCGCGAGCGCGATCTCGGCCTTCGCCCGGCCGTCCTTGAAGTACAGGGCGAGGGGCACGATCGTGTGACCCGTCTCCTCCGACTTCGACGCCAGCTTGTCGATCTCCTCGCGGTGCAGCAGCAGCTTGCGCTTGCGGCGGACCGTGTGGTTCGTCCAGGTGCCCTGGCTGTACTCGGGGATGTGGGCGTTGTGCAGCCACGCCTCACCCCCGTCGATCTGGACGAAGCCGTCCGTCAGCGAGGCGCGCCCCTGGCGCAGCGACTTGACCTCGGTGCCGGTCAGGACGAGCCCGGCCTCGTAGGTGTCGACGATCGCGTAGTCGTGCCGGGCCTTCTTGTTCTGCGCGACGATCTTGCGCTTGCCGTCCTTGGCCTTCGCGGCCCCGCCGCCCTGCTTGGGCTGGGACTCCTTGGGTACGTACATTCCCTTGCTCATAGTGCTGCCCATTTTCGCACTACCAGGGGCCATGAGGGAAAGGCGATTACGAAGCGTCCCCGAGGCCGCTCAGTACAGTCTCCGCGCGTTCTACGGCCGTCTGTCCCTGCGCGGTGACATCGAGGTCGGGGGTGATGCCCCGGCCGTCGACGGTGTGGCCGGAGGGGGTGCGGTAGTGGCCGACGGTGAGTTCGGCGACGACGCCGTCGGGCAGTTGGCTCGGCATCTGGACCGAGCCCTTGCCGAAGGTCCTGGAGCCCACGACGACCGCGCGGCCGCGGTCCTGGAGGGCGCCGGTGAGCATCTCGGCCGCGCTCATCGTGCCGCCGTCGACGAGCGCGACCAGGGGTCTGGTGGTGTCGCCGCCGGTGGCCGCGTGCAGGACCTGCTGCTCGCCGTCGACGTCGTACGTCGCGACGAGGCCGCCGTCGAGGAAGGCGGAGGCGGTGGTGACGGCCTCGGCGACCAGGCCGCCGGAGTTGCCGCGCAGGTCGAGGATGAACCCGGAGTCGACGGGGGCCTGGCGGACGGCGGTGCGGACGATGTCGCCGACGCCCTTGGTGAAGGCGGAGATCTTGATGACGGTGACCTCGCCGGCGGGTCTGGTGACGGTCACGGAGTCGGTGGAGAGGCGGGCGCGCCGTACGGTCTCGCTCCACGCGTGCGTGCCGCGTTCCAGGCCGAGGGTGACGGTGGTGCCGGCGGCGGCGTCCTGGGCGTCGCCGCGCAGTAAGGACACGACCTCGGTGACGGGTTGTCCGTCGACGTTCTCGCCGTCGACGGTGCGCAGCCGGTCCCCCTTGCGGACGCCCGCGGTGGCGGCGGGCGACCCGGGCTGCACCCGGGTCACCTCGATCCGGCCGTCGCGCTCCCGGCGGGCCCAGAGCCCGACGCCGGTGTACTGGCCGTCGAGGGCCTCCTCGAACTCCTCGTACTCCCCTTGGGAGTACACGGCGCCCCAGCGGTCCCCGCTGCGGCTGACGGCGCGTTCGGCGGCCTCCATGGGCGACTTGCCGTCGGCCTTGGCGTCGGCGGCGGCCTTAGCGACCTCCTCCGTACGGCCGAGGGGCGCCGAACGGGCCGTACCGGACGCCGATCTACGGTCCGGGCTGCCGGGTTCCTCGAACGAACCGGTCGCCGCACCGGCGACGAGCACACTCGCGAACACCAATGTCAGGGCGGCCCCGCGGCGGATGCGGCGGGGCTGACAGAACAGGTCGCGGCCTGACATGGCGGTGAGTCTAGGACAACGGGAAGGGCCGCACGGGCGGTTGCCCGTACGGCCCTCTTGGCATGCGTCACACCTTCAGGTACTTGCGCAGCGCGAAGAACGCTGCCAGCGCAGGCATCAGAAGGCTCGTCGCGAGGATGAGCGGGAGCTTGGTGAGGACGGCGTCCCAGCCGATGAAGTTGATCAGATTGAGTTTGTGGGACAGGTCCAGGCCGTGGTCGATGATGAAGTACCGGCCGATCACCAGGAATCCGCAGGCGACCGTGCCGCCGATGAGACCGGCGACGGCGGCCTCCATGATGAACGGGGCCTGGATGTAGAACCCGGACGCGCCGACCAGCCGCATGATGCCTGTCTCACGGCGACGGCTGAACGCCGAGACGCGCACCGTGTTGACGATCAGCATCAGGGCGACGACGAGCATGAGGGCCATGACCGCGCGGGCGGCCCAGTTCATGCCGTTCAGAAGGCCGAAGAGGTTGTCCAGGATGCCCTTCTGGTCCTGCACGGACTGGACGCCGTCACGGCCGTCGAAGGCGGTCGCGATGACCTGGTACTTCTGCGGGTCCTTCAGCTTGATGCGGTACGACTCCTGCATCTGGTCCGGGGTGAGCGAACTGGCCAGCGGGGAGTCGCCGAACTGCTGCTTGTAGTGCTTGTACGCCTCGTCCTGCGACTCGTACGTGACCTTCTGGACGACCGACATCTTGTCGAGGTCGGACTTGATCTGCGCCTTCTGGTCGTCGGTCACCGCGCCCTTGGCGCAGTTGGGGTCGGACTCGGCGTCGCTCTTGTTGCAGAGGAAGATCGAGACGTTGACCTTGTCGTACCAGTAGCCCTTCATGGTGGTGACCTGGTCGCTCATCAGCAGCGAGCCGCCGAAGAGGGCCAGGGACAGGGCTACGGAGACGACGACCGCGAAGGTCATCGTCAGGTTGCGGCGGAGACCGACACCGATCTCGGACAGTACGAACTGGGCGCGCATGGCGGCTGCTTCAGGCCTTTCCGTGGACGGACATCAGACGGCGGTCGAACGGCGGTCAGTGCTGGTAGCCGTAGACGCCACGTGCCTGGTCACGGACGAGGCGGCCGCCCTCCAGCTCGATGACGCGCTTGCGCATCTGGTCCACGATGTTCTGGTCGTGCGTCGCCATCACCACGGTGGTGCCCGTCCGGTTGATCCGGTCGAGCAGCTTCATGATGCCGACGGAGGTCTGCGGGTCGAGGTTGCCGGTGGGCTCGTCCGCGATGAGGAGCTTGGGCCGGTTCACGAAGGCTCTCGCGATGGCCACGCGCTGCTGCTCACCACCGGAGAGTTCACCGGGCCGCCGGTCCTCCTTGCCGCCCAGCCCGACGAGGTCGAGCACCTGGGGCACGGACTTGCGGATCTCGCCCTTGGACTTGCCGATGACCTCCTGCGCGAAGGCCACGTTCTCGGCGACCGTCTTGTTGGGCAGCAGGCGGAAGTCCTGGAAGACGGTCCCCAGCTGGCGGCGCATCTGCGGCACCTTCCAGTTGGAGATGCGGGCGAGGTCCTTGCCCAGCACGTGCACCTGGCCCTGGCTGCACCGCTCCTCGCGGAGGACCAGCCTCAGGAAGGTGGACTTTCCGGAGCCGGAGGACCCCACGAGGAACACGAACTCGCCCTTCTCCACTTCCAGGGAGACGTCCCTGAGAGCGGGGCGGGTCTGCTTGGGGTAGACCTTGGAGACACTGTCGAATCGGATCACGGGAGCACCACGGGTAGCCGGGGGTAGGTGAGCGTGACCATACGCGACCTGGGTGTGCCCGCGCAGTCGCCCTCCAGGGTTGTGCGAGGCTTGCACGTTTTGTCGCGGATCTGAAGGGCTGGAACGCACAAGGTCGGGGCAGGATAAGGCGAGCCGCGCCGAATCCCGCGGAACCTGGCACAGTGGAGGGGGAACGTTCTGGTTTCCCTGGGCGTTGTGGCTGTGAAAGCCGGTGCAAGGAGGGCGAGCGCATGACGTACGACCGGTTGGTGTGCGCGAACTGCGCGGCGCCCGTGAACGAGGGCCGCTGTCCCGTCTGCCGCGCGAACCGCGAGCGGCTGCAGCAGGAGAACCCGTGGGGCAATCTCAACCCCATGGCATTGATCGCCCTGCTCGCGGTGCTGATCGCGGCGCTGGCGCTGGTGGCGCACCAGACCGCGTAGGCGGCCTGGACAAGGACACGCAGAAGGGCCCGGAGCGACAAGCTCCGGGCCCTTCGTCGTACGACGTGCGTACGGTCCGTACGGGGACGGCTACCGTCAGGCGATCGTGCCGCCGCGGTTGCTGCTCGCGAGGCGCGGGAGCACACGGAAGGCGATGCCGCCGGCGATCATCGTCGCGGCGCCGATCAGCAGGAACGCGGTCTGGCCGGCACCGGTCTCGGCCAGCTCGCCACCGCTGCCCTGGGCCGTGGTGTCGGAACCGGTGTCGGTGAGGGCGGAGGTGCCGGCCTCCTGGGCGGAGGAGCCGCCGTCGGGGTCGGTGTTGTTGCCACCGGTGGAGCCGGAGCCGCTGGTGCTGCCGTCCGTCGGGCTGTCGGTCGTCGGCTCGTCCGTCGGCTCGGTGGGGTTGTCCGTGGGCTCGGTCGGCTCGTCGGTGGGAGGAGTCGAGCTGGGCTCGGAGGTCGGCGGCGTCGAGCTCGGGACGCTCGTCGGCGAGTCCGGAGCGGTCGGCACGGAGGTTTCGGTCGGCTCGCCCGAGGGCGGCGTCTCGGTCGGGTCGTCGGGACCGGTCTTGAGGTTCACCGCGATCCCGCTGTCGTCCACACTCGCGGTGAGGTCGAGCGCCGATGCGGCACCCGCGGCGGTCAGCGAGGCGCCGGCGGCGATGATCGCGCCCGCCGCTATGCGCGCGACACGGATCCGCGTCTTCTTCGTCATTAGGTTGCTACCCCCATGTAGCTCGTCGTCAGTGGTGCGCCGGTGTCCGGGGCCGTGATCGACAGGGGTAGCGGCTGACGAAAGCTCGACTCCCCCGGTTCACATGCGCCCCGGAGACACGCATGCCACGCTTCACCCTTCCCATTTTTCACAGCAACGTCAAGGCCGTTGCGAGCGCAATGTCCAACTAAGCGCTCTTTGCCGGAGGATGGAACCTGTGAGTGTGATGTAAAACCCAGACATCCGGATACACGAAAGGCAACTGCCGCCCGGTGGACGGCAGTTGCCTTGTCGACAAAGGAACGTACGGGGTTACTTCTCCTGCTGCTTGCGCCAGCGAATTCCGGCCTCAAGGAAGCCGTCGATCTCGCCGTTGAACACAGCCTCGGGATTACCGACCTCGTACTCCGTGCGCAGGTCCTTGACCATCTGGTACGGGTGCAGGACGTACGAACGCATCTGGTTGCCCCAGGAGTTGCCCCCGTCGCCCTTGAGGGCGTCCATCCGGGCCTGCTCCTCCTGGCGGCGGCGCTCCAGCAGCTTGGCCTGGAGCACGTTCATCGCGCTGGCCTTGTTCTGGATCTGCGAGCGCTCGTTCTGACAGGAGACGACGATGCCGGTGGGGAGGTGGGTGAGGCGGACCGCGGAGTCGGTGGTGTTGACGCCCTGACCGCCGGGACCGGAGGACCGATAGACATCCACCCGCAACTCGGACTCGTCGATCTCGATGTGATCGGTCTGCTCGACGACCGGAAGGATCTCGACACCGGCGAACGAAGTCTGACGGCGGCCCTGGTTGTCGAACGGCGAGATCCGCACCAGTCGGTGCGTACCCTGCTCGACGGACAGCGTGCCGTAGGCGTACGGGACGTGCACGGCGAAGGTCGTCGACTTGATGCCGGCCTCTTCGGCGTACGACGTCTCGTAGAGCTCCGTCTTGTAGCCGTGGCGCTCGGCCCAGCGCAGGTACATGCGCTGGAGCTTCTCGGTGAAGTCGGAGGCGTCGACGCCGCCGGCCTCCGCGCGGATGGTGACGACGGCCTCGCGGGAGTCGTACTCGCCGGAGAGGAGGGTACGGACCTCCATCTCGTCCAGCGCCTTCTTGACGGCGGTCAGCTCGTTCTCCGCCTCGGCGAGGGTGTCCGGGTCGTCCTCCTCCTCGGCCATCTCGAAGAGGACCGAGAGGTCGTCGATCCGGCCGCGCAGGGCCTCGGTCTTGCGGATCTCGGCCTGGAGGTGACTCAGCTTGCTGGTGACCTTCTGCGCCGCCTCCGGGTCGTCCCACAGGGAGGGCGCTGCGGCCTGCTCCTCAAGGACGACGACATCTGCCCTCAGCTTGTCCAGGTCCAGGACGGCCTCGATCGACTCCATGGTCGAGGAGAGGGACTTGAGCTCTTCGGAAACATCGACGACTGCCACGCCTCCAGCGTAACGGCTCCGCCAAGCGGGGTGCGCCGAGCCTCCGGCGACTGATGCGGACGTACCTGGGGGCTCCGCCCCCAGACCCCCGACCTATGCCCACCCACCACCCGACTCGGTCCCTCAAGAAGTGACCCACTTCAAGCCCGTCCGACTCGGTCTCCCGAATCCCGGTCCGCGCCACTCAGCCCGTCCGGCGTTTGAGGACGAGGCCGTTCAGGCCGAAGCGGGGGGCTGGGGGCGGCAGCCCCCAGGGACGGGACGGGTAGGGGCGGCGGGGGCGAAAAACCCTCAAGGCGAAGCCGGTGCCGAGTTCTTCGTGTCCGGGGACGTCGCCCCGGAGTCGTCCCCCGACGTCGCCGCCCACGTACCGACCCCCACCGCCGCGACCAGCACCACCGCCGCCGCCCCCAGCGTCAGCCGCCGACGCCGCGTCGCCGCCCGGTGCCGCGCCGAGCCGGGCCGCGGAGCCCCCGCCGCCCGCGGGGCACGGGCCGTGCCGCGCGCCCCACCCGCCAGTTCGTCCGGCGCGGGCACCCGCATCGAGGTGTGCGTGTCCCGGTTGGAGTCGGCCGGCTTGGCGCCCGGCACCAGCGGCACGGCCCCCCGCCGCACCCGCTCACCGCGCGCGGGCGTGGCCACCGGCGCCTCCTCCGCCTCCGCGTCCTCCTGCTCGGTGTCGGGCTCGTCGACGTCCAGTGGAGGCATCCCGGCCAGCAGCGGCAGTTGCTCACGCAGCCGGGCCCCGAGTTCGGAGGCCCGCAGCCGGGACGCCGGCGCCTTCGCCAGGCACTGGACGAGCAGCGCCCACAGCTCCTCGGGGATCCCGGGCAGCGGTACGACGGTCTCGGTGACATGGCGCCGTAGCACCGCGCCGGGGTGGCCGCCGCCGAACGGCGTGAATCCGGCGAGGAGTTCGTACAGGACGGTCGCCAGGGCGTAGATGTCGACGGCCGCGCGCGGGGGCAGGCCCTCGACGATCTCGGGGGCGAGGTAGTCGGGCGTGCCGATGATCTTCGTGGCACGGGTGCGGCGCGGGGAGTCGATGAGTTTGGCGACTCCGAAGTCCGTCAGCAGCGCGGGGTGCGCGCCGCCGGGTCCGAGCGGGCCCTGCATGTCGAGGAGCACGTTCTCCGGCTTGACGTCCCGGTGCACGACACCGGCCGCGTGGGCCGCCGCGAGTCCGTCCGCGATGTCGGCGACGATCGCGACCGCAGCCTCGGGGGCGAGCCGGCGTTCCCGGTCGAGGCGGGTGCGCAGGTCGGTGCCGCGGACCAGGTCCATGACGAGGGCGAGGTCGTTGCCGTCGACGACCAGGTCCCGTACGGACACGATGTTCGGGTGCTCCAGGCCGAGCAGGGCGGTGCGCTCCTGCACAAAGCGGCCGACAAGCTCCTGGTCGGACGCGAGGTCCTCGCGCAGCAGCTTGACGGCGACGGGCCCCTCGGGACCCTCGCCGAGCCACACCGTGCCGGCGCTGCCCCGCCCCAGGATCTGGTTGGCGGTGTACCGGCTGCCGATCTTCCGTGCCAAGACTGCTCCATCCAGACGCGTGTTGTCGTTAAAACTACGCGTCGGATGAGCCAACCTTCACCGCAGAGGCGGAAATCACCCACTGGGTGTCGACAAATCACCAACACAGCGCCGGACTTGGGGCTTTGCGCCGCCGATGGAGGGTCAGTTGTTCCCGCCGGAACCCAGATCCTTGGCCCAGCCGCTCACCTTGTCGACGACGCCGGTGATCTCGCTCCAGTAGCTCTGGCCCGTGCCGATCCAGTCCTTCAGCGGGGTCAGCTCCCAGACGAGCCAGCCCGCGACGAACAGCAGGACGATCGTGAAGAGGCAGCCCTTCAGGCAGCCCAGTCCGGGGATCTTCATCGGGTTGGCGCTGCGCTGCCGCGGCTGCCGGGGCTCGCGCGCCGGCTCCTGGGGCCGCTGCTGCGGCTGCTGGGGCTGCCTCGGCGGGGCGTACTGCTGCGGCTGTTGCTGCTGCGGATAGCCGTAGCCCTGCTGCGGTTGCTGGGGCTGCTGGGGCTGCTGGCGCTGGGAGGGCCGCTGCTGCGGGCGCTGCTGGGCGGCCTGGCGGGGCTGCTGCGGCTGCTGCTGGGGGCGGGAGACCTGGCGCTGGGGGCGGCGGCGCAGCGGGTCCTCGCCCGGGTCGAGGTAGGGCTGGAACTGGGTCTGTTCGTTGCGGTCACGGGCGGCGCGCAGCTGGTTCTGCCAGGGGTGCGGCTGCTCGGGGCCGGGGCCGGACGGGTTCTGCTGGCCCTGCCCGCCCTGCTGGCCGTACGGGTTCTGCGGCATGACCGTGGTGGGGTCGGCCGCGCCTCGGTTCGGCATGACGGTGGTCGGGTCGGCGGCGCCCAGCGGGCCGCCGGTGTGCGGGAGGACGCTGGTCGCCGCGTTCGGGTCGAAGCCGCCCGCGCCGTGCGAGAGGACCTGCGTCGGGTCGGCGGCGCCGGGGACGTCTGGTACGGCGGCGGGCGCGGGGTCGGGGGCGAGCAGCCTGCCGACGTTCTCGGCGGCGGCGATCTGCGCGGAGTTGGCGTGCACGCCGATGCCCTCGGCGACGACGCGCAGGCCGCGGGCGAGGTTCTCGGCGCTGGGCCGTTCGTCCGGGTTCTTGCGCAGGCAGCGCTCGATGACCGTCCACAGCGGGTCGGGGACGGTCGAGGGGCGGCGCGGTTCGGCGCTGAGGTGCTGGTGCAGGACTTCGAGGGCGGAGCCGCCGGAGAACGGCGGGTGGCCGGTGACCAGCTCGTACATCAGGATGCCGGCGCCGTAGATGTCCACGGCGGAGGTCTGCGGGCGGCCCTCGGCGGACTCCGGCGCGATGTACGCGGGCGTGCCGACGAACTCGTGGGTGCGGGTCAGGCCCGGGGAGTCGGCGAGGCGGGCGATGCCGAAGTCGGTGAGCATCGGGTGCATCTGGCCGCCGCCCTGCTTGAGCAGGACGTTGGCCGGCTTCAGGTCGCGGTGGACGACGCCGTCGGCGTGGCTGGCGGCGAGCGCGTCGGCGATCTGCGCGGTGAGCAGGGCGGCGCCGACGGGGCTGAAGGGGCCGTTCTCGCGCAGATAGCGGTGGAGGTCGGGGCCCTCGATGATGTCCATGACGAGCGCCAGGAGGTCACCCTCGACGACCAGGTCGCGGACCCGGACGATGTTCGGGTGGGTCAGGCGCAGCAGCACCGACCGCTCGCGCAGGAACCGCATCACGATGTCGGGATCGCTCGCGAGTTCTTCCTTGAGGACCTTGATCGCGACGGTCTCACCGGGCTGACCCTGGACGGCCGCCTCGGCGCCCGCGGTCTCACGCTGGCGGGCCCGCCAGACGGTGCCCGTGGCGCCGCGTCCGAGCGGCTCCTCCAGGAGGTACTTGCTGCCTACCGGCCGCACGTCTGCGCTCCCTGCTGCTTGCCTGTGTTCCGGTCCACTGTAGTGCCGCCCCTCTTGGGGCTACCTACGTAAGCATCGCCGTACATGTTCGAAGGAAAGACGCTCACCCCGGTCTCCCGGTTGCCCCAATGGTCACCGAAGCCGGACATGACCGGTCTCACTCGATCACCGGTGCGGCACTGGTCAGGCACTTTTGGGGACAGAGCTGACCAATCAAGATCACTTGCTGCCGGGCCCCGGGCGAGTTGTCAGTGGCAGGTGCGAGGATGCGTGCAGAACTGGCCGATGTGCTCGCGCGGGGTGGGGGAATATTCCGCGCCCGGGGCAGAAGGGACCGCTGACGGCGATGCAGATCCGGCTGACCGTCGTAGACCCGCTGGGGCCGCCCGCGCAGCCGCGGGGCCGCTCCGCGAGTTGCGACGTGCTGGTCACCGCGCCGGCGGGTACCGCCCTGGCCGCGGTGGCGTCGGCGCTGGCCTCGGCGGTCTCCGCCGACCCGGCCGCGTCCCCGCCCGAGCGGAGCCGTGAGTCCGGCGCCCCGATCGTGCTCTACGCGGGCGTGGAGCGCCTGGACACCCAGCGCTGCACGCTCGGCGAGCCGCCGCTGACGGACGGCGCGGTGCTGTCCCTGGGCGCCCCGGCCGAGCCCGAGGCACACCCCGAGCTGGACGACGCCCCGACCCAGCTCCATGTGGTCGCGGGCCCGGACGCGGGCGGGGTGCATCTCCTGCACGGCGGCCAGATCCACATCGGCCGCTCCGCCGACGCCGACGTCCCGCTGGACGACCCGGACGTCTCCCGGCTGCACTGCGCGGTGACGGTCGACCCGGGCGGCCGGGTCTCGGTCGCCGACCTGGGCTCGACGAACGGCACCACGCTGGCAGGCACGCGTGTGGGCACCCGCCCGGTGCGCTTCGCCCCGGGCGCGCTGCTGCGCATCGGCGAGTCGGCCCTGCGGCTGACCCCGTCCGGCGGCCCGGGAGCACGCGCCGCGACCACTCCCGACGGCGAGGGGCACGTGCGCGTGTCCCCCGGCACCCCCGCCGGCCCCCGCGCGCAGCCGCCCGTGGTGCCCGGCCAGGGCGCCGCCCCGAGCATCGAGCACCGCGCGGCCCACGACGGCGGGGAGACCCACGCCGGCCGCTTCGGGGCGCTCGGCGAGGAGGACGCCGCGGAATCGTTCTCCGCGCGGACGACGACCTCCCGCGTCCCCCTGGACGACGGCTCCGGCGAGCACGGCGGACGCAAGGGCACCCCTCTCCGGGGCACCGATGTGCCGCCGGGTGTGCGCAGGCGCGGCGGCATCGGCAAGTGGGCGCGCCGCCTGACGGGCGGACGCGACGAGTCGACGGCCGAGGGCGCCGAGTCGCCGTACGACGCCTCCTACGACGAGGAGGGCGCCGGCGAGAGCGTGTCGCCCCCGCCCGTCGCCCTCCAGCAACCGGACATCTGGCCCGATCCGGCGGCCCTGCTGCTGACGGCCCTGGGCCCGGGCCCCCGCCTGTGGGAGCGTGCCCCCGGTCACCCCGAGGCGCTCACGGTGCGGCTCGGCACGGCGGACCGGACGACACCGGACGGCTCGGCGCTGCTGCCCGCGGTGCCGGTGACCTCCGGGCTGCGTGAGGTCGGCGCGCTGGGCCTGGCCGGTCCGCGCGCGCGGCTGGCGGGGCTGGCCCGCGCGGTGGTGGCCCAGCTCGCCGCGCTGCACTCGCCCGACGCCCTGGAGATCGTGCTGATCAGCACGGACCGGGCGCGTTCGGCGGCCGAGCGCACCGCCGAGTGGTCCTGGCTCGGCTGGCTGCCGCATCTGCGCCCCGGGCACGGCCAGGACTGCCGCCTGCTGCTGGCCTACGACCGCGAACAGGCCACGGCCCGCACCGACGAACTGCTGCGCCGCCTGGAGGACCACGCCCTGGACACACGCGGTGGCACGGGCCGGCCGGGCGTCGCCTCCGGCCGCCGCACTCCGGGCATCGGCGCGCAACGCGGCTCGACGGAGGGGCAGTCGGGGATCCCCTCGGCTGCTCCCTCCGCAGACGGCCGCTCGGGTGCCGCCGCCGCACACCCTCCGCGCGGCGCGTCCACCGTGTACAGCACCACCGACGACGCCCACCACCACCGGTCCGGCACGCCCGACCCGTCGGGCGGCGCCCGGCAGCGCCCCTCCGACACCGAACAGGCCGACGCCTCCGACCCGGTGCGCGGCGCCGCCCACCGCCCCTCCTGGGCCCGCGCGGACGACGGTGACGGCCGGGCGGACGGTTTCACGGGGCCGTACACCGTGCTCGTGGTGGACGGTGACCCCGGCGGGGCCGATGTGCGCGAGGCGGTGGCGCGGCTGGCGCACGAGGGGCCCCGGGCCGGTATCCACGTGGTGTGTCTCGCCGAGACGGAGTCGGCCTCGCCCGCGTCGCCGGTGACGGAGACGTACGAGGCGGCGTGCACGGCGGCGCCGACGTTCCGGGAGTGCGGGGCGGTCGCCCTGCTCAGCGGCGATGTCGCCACGGCGCTACGGCTGTTGCGGGTCCCGCACGACGGTACGGCGGCGTCCCGGACCGGCCAGGAGGCGCCACGTCCCGGGCCCGTGGGCGAAGGCACCGTGGCCGCCGTGGACGCGGTCTCGCTCGCGTGGGCCGAGCGGTTCGCGCGGGCGCTGGCACCGCTCAGGGCGGACGGCCCGACGGGTGAGCGGCACGCGCGCGTGTCGGCGCCGTTGCCCCAATCGGCGCGGCTGCTGGACGAGTTGGGTCTTGCCCGGGCCACCCCGGCGTCGCTGCTGGCGCGTTGGGCGGACGCCGGTGACGACAAGGACGCGCTCGGCGGGCGGGCCTGGGCGGTGCTCGGGGCCGGACCGCGCGGGCCGGTCAGCGCGGACCTCGCCGCCGAGGGCCCGCATCTGCTGATCGAGGGCCCGCCGGGCAGTGGGCGTACGGAGTCGCTGCGGGCGGTCGTCGCCTCGCTCGCGGCGGCCGAGCGGCCCGACCGGCTGGGCATCGTGCTGATCGACGGCCGGGACAGTGTCGGCGCGAGCAGCGGTCACGGCGAGGGCCTGCGGGTCTGCACGGACGTACCGCACGTCACCACCCATCTCACGGCCAACGACCCTGTGCGGATGCGGGAGTTCGCGCAGTCGCTGAGCGCGGAGCTGAAGCGGCGGGCCGAGTTGCTGGGCATGATCGGGTTCGCCGAGTGGCACTCGCGGCACGAGGTGTCGGGCCGGATCGTCGCCCAGCGGGGCTCGTCCGGTGCCGGGGATCTGGAGAGTCCGTCGAGTTCGACGATCCGGCTGCGCCCGGCGGCGGCCCGTCAACAGACGGAGGCGGCACCGCCGTTGCCCCGTCTCGTCGTGGTCGTCGACGACCTGGACGCCCTGGTGAAGCCCCCGTTGGGCTCGCCCGGCCGGCCCGCCGCCGGTTCGGTCATACGCGCGCTGGAGGCGGTGGCCCGCGAGGGCGAGCGGCTCGGCGTGCACCTGGTGGCGGCCGCCGCGCGGGACGCCCGTACGGCCGAGACGGAACCCGCCCGGCACGCCACGCTCCGCGTCACCCTCGACGCGACGACCCAGGGCCCGGAGGAACCGGCGCCCGGCCGGGGCCGGTTGACCCTCCCGGACGGCCGGAGCACCCCGTTCCAGGGCGGTCGGGTGACGGGCCGTATCCCGCGCACGGCGACGCTCCGCCCCACGGTCGTCCCGCTGGAGTGGCAGCGCATGGGCGACCCCCCGGCCCGCCGCCCGGTCCGCGAACTGGGCAACGGGCCGACGGACTTGGCCCTGCTGGCCAGCGCGCTGGAGCGGGCGACGCGTTCGGTGTCGGCGGCGGAGGTCCCGTCACTCCTCTGATCGTTCACAGGTCGCCCACACAACCCCACGTCACGACCCAATCACGATCCCGTACTTGACAGCGGACGCCATCTTGCCGCGTTCAAGCACCGGGCGTAGACCAGTGCGCACGGAAGCGTTCGAGCGTTCGACGAGGAACGAAGAACGGGGCAAGTGATGCGCACTACGAGCAGCACAATCCGGACACGCACCACCGTACGCACAGCGGCAGTTGTCGCCGCGGGGGCACTGGCACTCTCGCTCACCGCCTGCGGCGGCAGCGACAACAAGAGCGACAGCGGCAAGTCGAGCACCCCTTCGGAGAGCACCGGCACGGTGACCCTCCCCAAACTCAACGGCCAGAGCCTCGAAGTGGCCGCCGTGTGGACGGGTGCCGAGCAGAAGAACTTCAAGACGGTCCTCGCGGAGTTCGAGAAGCGCACGGGCGCCAAGGTCACCTTCGTGCCCGCGCAGGACCCGATCATCAACTTCCTCGGCTCGAAGATCGCGGGCGGCCAGCCGCCGGACATCGCGATGCTCCCGCAGCCCGGCGCGATCAAACAGGCCGTCGACAAGAAGTGGGCCAAGCCCCTCGGAGCCGAGGCGCTCGCGGAGTTGCAGAAGAACTACTCGCAGGGCTGGCAGGACATCGGCAAGGTCGGCGGCAAGCAGTACGGCGTCTACTACAAGGCCGCCAACAAGTCGCTGATCTGGTACAACGCCAAGGTCTTCGAGAACGCGGGCGCCAAGGAGCCCAAGACCTGGCAGGACCTGCTGACCACCGCGCAGACGGTCTACGACTCCGGGGTCACCCCCTTCTCGATCGCGGGCGCGGACGGCTGGCCGCTCACCGACTGGTTCGAGAACGTCTATCTGTCGCAGGCCGGGCCCGAGAAGTACGACGAACTCGCCCAGCACAAGATCAAGTGGACGGACCCCTCCGTGAAGGAGGCGCTGACCACGCTGGCGCAGATCTGGGGCAAGAAGGCGTACATCGCGGGCGGCCAGAGCGGCGCGCTGCAGACCGAGTTCCCCGCGTCCGTGACGCAGACCTTCACCGGCGGCGACCAGCCGAAGTCCGCGATGGTCTACGAGGGCGACTTCGTGCAGGTCAACATCGGTGAGACCAAGGCGAAGGTGGGCACGGACGCCAAGGTGTTCCCGTTCCCGACGGTGGGCTCGACCGCGCCGGTGGTCTCCGGCGGCGACGCGGCGGTCATCCTGAAGGACTCCAAGGCGGCCCAGGCACTGGCCACGTTCCTCGCCTCACCGGACGCGGCGACGATCCAGGCGAAGCTCGGCGGCTATCTCTCCCCCAACAAGAACGTGCCGGACTCGGCGTACCCGAACGCGGTGCAGCGGACGATCGCCAAGTCGCTGATCGCGGCCGGTGACGACTTCCGCTTCGACATGTCCGACCAGGCCCCGCAGTCCTTCGGCGGGACCCCGGGCAAGGGCGAGTGGAAGGACCTCCAGGACTTCCTGAAGAACCCGACCGATATCGCGGGCACGCAGGCGCAGTTGGAGAAGGACGCGGCGGCGGCGTACGCGAGCGGGAGCTGAGCCCGAGATGGCATCGGCAGCGGCGGAGGCCCCCGGGGCCTCCGTCCCTCCCCGCAACCGCAAGAGCGTGACCGGCACCCGCAGGACCGTGGCAGTGCTGTTCCTGCTGCCCGCCCTGGTGCTGCTGGGCGCGCTCGTGGTCTACCCGATCGGGTACTCGCTGGTCCGCAGCTTCGGCAACCAGGCCGGCGACGGCTTCGCCGGATTCGACAACTACAAGGCCCTGTTCACCGACGACGGCATCCGCACCGCCCTGAAGAACAACATCATCTGGGTGATCTTCGCGCCGACGGTCGCCACCGCCCTCGGCCTGATCTTCGCGGTGCTGACCGAACGGGTGCGCTGGGGAACGGCGTTCAAGCTGGTCGTCTTCATGCCGATGGCGATCTCCATGCTCGCCGCCGGCATCATCTTCCGGCTCGTCTACGACCAGGACCCGCACAAGGGCGTCGCCAACGCGGTCTGGGTCGGCATCCACGACACGTTCGTCTCGTCGTCGGCGTTCCCCAACGCCCACCCGGGCCGCGAGTCCCCCCTCAAGGCGGACAAGGGCGGCTTCATCACCAGTACGACGGTCCACACCGGCCAGACCGTCACGCTCCCGCTGGTCGGCGTCGCCCCCGACCAGATGCCCGACAGCGCGAAGAAGGCCGTGGCGGCCAAGCCGGAGCCGGGGAAGATCACCGGCACGACCTGGCAGGACTTCACCCGCGGCAAAGGCGTCGGCAAGCTCGGCGGGGTCGACCCGTCGGAGCTGGGCTACGGCGGGATGCGCATCGAGGCCGTGAAGGACGGCAAGGTGGTCGCCTCGACCAAGGCCGCGGGCGACGGCACCTTCACGCTCCCGGCGAGCGCGGACGGGGCCCAACTCCGGCTCCCGGCAAGCAACTTCAAGGCGCCGTACAACGGAGTGGAGTGGCTGGGCCCGTCGTTGGTGACGCCGGCCATCATCGGGTCGTACGTGTGGATGTGGGCCGGGTTCGCGATGGTGCTGATCGCGGCCGGACTCGCCGGTGTGCCAAGGGAGTTGCTGGAGGCGGCTCGCGTCGACGGCGCCAATGAGTGGCAGGTGTTCCGGCGGGTCACGGTGCCGCTTCTCGCACCGGTACTCGCGGTCGTCGCCGTCACGCTGATGATCAATGTGCTGAAGATCTTCGACCTGGTCTTCATCATCGCCCCGGGCTCCTCGCAGGACGACGCGAACGTGCTCGCCCTGGAGCTGTACCGGAAGGGCTTCTCGGAGGGCCGGCCGGGGATCGCCAGCGCCATCTCGGTGTTCCTGCTCCTGCTGGTGATTCCGGTGATGCTCTTCAATGTGCGCCGGCTCAAGCGGGAGGTGCGGCGATGACGACGGATGCCGGAACTCTGGGGAAGACAGGGCCTGTTGAGGTCGTCAAGGCGCGGGAGTCGCTCGGTGGGCGGCTCGCGGCGGCGGCGAGCGGCGGGCTGGTCCGGGTGTTCCTGATCCTCGTCGGCCTGTTCTGGCTGGTGCCGACGATCGGGCTGCTGCTGTCCTCGCTGCGCAGCCCGGAGGACATGAACGCGAGCGGCTGGTGGAAGGTCTTCAGCCAGCCCTCCCAACTCACCTTCCACAGCTACAAGACGCTGCTGGAGAACAGCGACATCACCAGCTCGCTGTGGAACACCGTCCTGATCACCGTCCCGGCGACGGTCCTCGTGGTGGTGATCGGCGCGCTCGCGGGCTACGCGTTCGCGTGGATGGAGTTCCCGGGCCGCGACTGGTGGTTCCTGGGCGTGGTCAGCCTGTTGGTCGTGCCGGTGCAGGTCGCGCTGATCCCGATCGCCGAACTCTTCGGAAAGATCGGCCTGTTCGGGACCATCTTCGGGGTGATCCTGTTCCATGTGGGGTACGGGCTGCCGTTCGCGGTGTTCCTGCTGCGGAACTTCTTCGCGGAGATCCCGCGGGAGTTGCTGGAGGCGGCCCGGCTGGACGGCGCGGGTGAACTGCGCCTGTTCGCACGCGTGGTGATGCCGCTCGGCGGCCCGGCCATCGCGAGCCTGGGCATCTTCCAGTTCCTGTGGGTGTGGAACGACATGCTGGTCGCGCTGGTGTTCACCAAGTCCAGCACTCAGCCGATCACGGTCGCACTCCAGACCCAGGTACGCCAGTTCGGCAACAACATCGACGTGCTGGCACCCGGCGCGTTCATCTCCATGGTGATCCCGCTGGCCGTGTTCTTCGCGTTCCAGCGGCAGTTCGTGTCCGGCGTCATGGCGGGCGCGGTCAAATAGTAATAAACCGCACATAGTTCAAGGGGTGGGCCGTTACCGGCCCGCCCCTTCGCGTTCACCGTGCATCCCCCGTATGCCGTACGCGGCGTAACCAAGTCACTCCATCGGCCGTTCCCGGGCAGAACGCCCGCGCCGACCGACCCATGGATGTCCCTTGCCCAGGTTCAGTGTCATTGTCCCCGCGTACAAGGTCCAGGCGTACCTGCACGAATGCCTGGAATCGGTGCTCTCCCAGTCGTATCCCGATCTGGAGCTGATCGCGGTCGACGACTGCTCGCCGGACGCCTGCGGCGCGATCATCGACGAGTTCGCGGCCCGCGACGCCCGCGTACGCGCCGTCCACCTCCCCGAGAACCAAGGCCTCGGCCGCGCCCGCAACGCCGGTCTGGAACAGGCGACCGGCGACTATCTCGTCTTCCTCGACAGCGACGACACGCTCACGCCCGACGCACTGCGCTCGATCGCCGACCGCCTCAAGGAGACCGGCGAGCCCGACGTCCTCGTCTTCGACTACGCCCGCACCTTCTGGAACGGTGAGGCCCAACGCAACAAGGTCG
The DNA here is from genome assembly GCF_044457385.1 of Streptomyces sp. NPDC050548. Classification (NCBI taxonomy): domain Bacteria; kingdom Bacillati; phylum Actinomycetota; class Actinomycetes; order Kitasatosporales; family Streptomycetaceae; genus Streptomyces; species Streptomyces sp. NPDC050548. The sequence goes on along the minus strand of NZ_JBITGV010000006.1, from coordinate 46,268 downwards.
CCGCCCAGTTGACCGAACAGGGCCCGGCACCCTTCCGCCTGGAGGACCGCCCCGGGCTGCTGCGGGTCATCATGGTCGCCTGGAACAAGGCGTACCGGCGGGAGTTCGTCGAGCGCCAGGGCTTCGCCTTCCCGCCCGGCTACTACGAGGACACCCCGTGGACCTACCCGGTACTGATGGCGGCGGAGACGATCGCGACCCTCGACCGGGTCTGCGTCCACTACCGGCAGCGCCGCCAGGGCAACATCCTCGGCACCACCAGCCGTAAGCACTTCGACGTCTTCGACCAGTACGACCGGGTCTTCGCGTTCGTCGACGCGCGCCCCGAACTCGCCCAGTGGCGGCCGCTGTTGTTCCGCCGCATGGTCGACCACCTCGCAACGGTCTTCACCAAGCCGGACCGCCTCCCGCGCGGCACCCGCGCCGAGTTCCTGCGCAAGGCCCGTGCCCACTACCGCCGTTACCGCATCCCCGGCACCTCGGTCCCGCTGCGCACCCGGATGCGGCACACGTTCGTACACTTCGGCGTCCACCGCACCTTCCGGGCCGTGCAGAAGGCGATGAGCTGGCGTCGCCGGGCGGTGAAGCTCACCGCCAAGCTCCTGCGAAATCTGCGGGCGGCCGTCCTCCAGCTGCACTACAAGGTCCAACTCCGGCTCCCGCTACGGGATCGCGCGGTGTTCGCCGCCTACTGGGGGCGCGGCCACAGCTGCAACCCGGGCGCGCTGGAGACCGCGTTCCGCACCCACGCCCCGCACATCCGCACCGCGTGGATCGCCCGCCCCGAGCACCACCACACGATCCCGGCCGCCACCCGCAGGCTGCGTCCGAACACGGTCTCCTACTGGACGGCGCTGGCCCGCTCCAAGTACCTGGTGAACAACGTCAACTTCGACCGCCGGCTGGTCAAGCGCCCCGGCCAGGTGCTCATCCAGACCCAACACGGCACCCCCCTCAAGCACATGGGCCTCGACCTCCAGGAACGCCCGGCAGCCGCACGGGACATGGACTTCGGCGAACTCCTCAAGGGCGTCGACAAGTGGGACCACGTCCTGTCCCCCAACCGCCACACCACCCTGACCTGGGAGCGGGTCTACCCCGGCAGCTACACCACGCTCGCCTACGGCTATCCCCGCAACGACGTGTTCCAGCAGGCGACTTCGGCCGACGTGCACCGCCTGCGCGAGTCGCTCGGCATCCCGCAGGACGCGATCGCCCTGCTCTATGCCCCAACTCACCGCGACTACCGCCGCGTTCAGCGCGCCCACCTCGACCTCGACCGCGTGCTGCGCCGCCTCGGCCCGCGCTTCGTCGTACTGGCCCGCGCCCACTACTGGCACGAGGGCCCGCTCGCGACGGCCGCGTCCGGCCGGATCATCGACGTCACCGACCACCCCAGTGTCGAATCGCTCTGCCTGGCCTCGGACGCGCTGGTCACCGACTACTCGTCCCTGATGTTCGACTACGCCAACCTCGACCGCCCGATCGTCATCCACGCCGACGACTGGGAGGCCTACGAGGCGGCCCGCGGCACCTACTTCGACCTGCGGGCCTTCCCGCCGGGCGCGGTCGCGCGCAGCGAGGACGAACTGATCGACATCTTCGCGACCGACCACTGGCGCGGCTCCCGCTCGGCGCAACTGCGCGCCGCGTTCCGCGAGCGCTTCTGCCCCTACGACGACGGCCGCGCCGCCGAACGGGTCGTACGCCACGTGGTGTTGGGCGAGAGAGACCTCCCGCCGGTCCTCCCGCTCACCGACCGCCACCCGGTCCCCTCGGTCGCCGCGAGCCGCACACACTCCCCCCTCACGACCGTGCCGCAGCCCACGTCGTCCCGGCCCGTCACCGACCGCCTCTGAACGCCGTTCCCACACCGGGGAGTTCACATGCCCTCAAGCCCTTCACGGCCGACACCGACCAGGCCGTCGACGTGGCGTCCGACCGGGCGCCCCGGCCGCCGCGCGCACTGACCCGGAACCTCCCCTCCGGACCACTGGAGAAAGAACAGAATGCCCCGCTTCAGCATCATCGTCCCGTCCCACGGGGTCGCCGGCCGGCTCTCCCAGGCCCTGGACTCGGTCCTCGCGCAGTCCTACGGCGACTTCGAGCTGATCCCGGTCTGCGACGCCCCCGGCTCCCCGGCCGCCGACGTCGCCGACGCCCACGCCGGACGGGACTCCCGGGTCGCCCCGGTGCACTCACCGCCCTCGGCGGGCCTGAGCGGGGCACGCAACACCGGCCTGCGGGCGGCGACCGGCGCCTACGTCTTGTTCCTGGACGGCGACGACACCCTCGCCCCGGGATCGCTGGCCGCACTGGACGCCCGCCTCACCGAGACCGGTGACGTCGACGTCCTGTACTTCGAGCACGAGCGCACCCCGTGGTGGGAGGGCGAGCCCACCAACCCGGCCGCCCCGCTGCTGGCGAAGACCCCGGCCGGCGCCTTCTCCCCCGCCCAGGCACCGCAGTTGACGGGCATTCAGCTCCCGGCCTGGAGCGCGGCCTACCGCCGCGCCTTCCTCACCGACAACCGACTCACCTTCCCCGAGGGCCCGTTCACGGACCTCGGCTGGGGCGGCCTGGTCACCCTCGCCGCCGAGCGGGTGGCGGTGCTGCGCTCGGTCGTCGTACGGCATCTGCTGCGACGGCAGGGCAGCCGGCTCAACCTGCCGGGCGCGCACCACCACCAACTCCTCGACCAGGTCGACATGGTGCTGACGCGTGCGGCCGACAGCGCTCTGTCCGGCGCCCTGTTCGAACAGCTCTTCGCGGTGGTGCTGAAGACGGCCTCCCGCCCCGAACGCCTCCCCTCCGGACACCGCGCCTTCTTCCGGCGGGCGGGGCGGCTGTACCGCACACACCGGCCCGCCGGTTTCCGCGCGCCGGGCGGGAGTGTGGGGGTGCAGCACCGGTTGCTGGCGTCGGGGGCGTACTCGGCGTTCCGGGCGCTGCGCGGCGTCAACCGCTCGGCGTCGGAGGCGGCCGAGCGGGTCCCGCGCCCCCGGATGCTCCGCACCCGCCTGCGCTACGCCCGCGACCTGCGCCGTCCCCTCGACCCCAACCTGGCCGTCTACTGCGCCTATTGGGGCCGTGGCTACGCGTGCAGCCCGGCCGCGATCCACGCCAAGGCCGCCGAACTCGCCCCGCACATCCGCTCGGTGTTCCTGGTCGAGCCGGACGCTGTGGACGCCGTACCGAAGGGCGTCGAGCACGCCGTGATCGGCAGCCGGAAGTACTGGGAGGTGCTGGCGCGCGCCAAGTACCTGGTGAACAACGCCAACTTCGCCGAGGGCGTCGTCAAGCGGTGCGGCAGCGTGCACGTCCAGACGCAGCACGGGACCCCGCTGAAGAAGATGGGCGTCGACCAGTCGACGTACCCGGTGGTGGCCGCCGCGACCGGCAGCTTCGCCAAGTTGCTGGGCCGGGTGGACCGTTGGGACTACAACATCTCCTCCAACCGGCACTCCACCCAGATGTGGGAGCGCGCCTTCCCCGGCTCGTACGAGGCGCTGGAGTACGGCTATCCGCGCAACGACGTGTACTACACGGCGACGGCCGACGAAGTGGCGCGCGTGCGGCGGGAGTTGGGTGTCCCGGAGGGCAAGACGGCCGTCCTGTACGCGCCGACCCACCGCGACTACCAGACCGGCTTCGACACCGGCCTCGACCTGGAGGCCTTCTGCGCGGCGGCCGGTGAGGACGTGGTCGTGCTGCTGCGCGCCCACTACTTCTACGACCAGGGCCGGGCGAAGAACACCGGCCGGATCATCGACGTGACCGGGCACCGCTCCTCCGAGGACGTGTGCCTGGCCGCCGACGCGCTGGTCACGGACTACTCGTCGATCATGTTCGACTACGCCAACCTCGACCGGCCGATCGTCGTGTACGCCGACGACTGGGACGTCTACCGGGAGACGCGGGGCGTCTACTTCGACCTCATGGAGGCCCCGCCGGGCCCGGTGACCCGTACGCCCGAGGAACTGGCCCAGGTGTTCCGCGACGGCTCGTACGCGGGGGCGGAGTCCACGTCCCTGCGAGCCGAATTCCGGTCCCGTTTCTGCGAGTTCGACGACGGGCTGGCCGCCGAGCGGGTCGTACGCCGGGTGTTCCTCGGTGAGCCGCCGGAGGCGGTCCCGCCCGTGATCCCGCTCGCGGAGCGCGTCCCGGCCCCCGCCGCCACCCTCGTAAGGAGCTGAACCCGAAGTGCCCCGCTTCAGCGTCATCGTCCCCGTCTTCAAGGTGCAGGGCTTTCTGCGCGAGTGCCTCGACTCGGTCCTGGAGCAGTCCTACCGGGACATCGAGGTGATCGCCGTGAACGACTGCTCGCCGGACGGCTGCGGCGCGATCCTCGACGAGTACGCGGCCCGCGACCCGCGCGTACAGGTGCTGCACCTGCCGGAGAACGTCGGTCTCGGGCGTGCCCGCAACGCCGGAATGCCCCTGGCCTCCGGCGACTTCCTCTTCTTCCTCGACAGCGACGACACCCTCACCCCGGGCGCCCTGCGCGCGATGGCCGACCGGCTCGACGCGAGCGGCGACCCGGACGTCCTGGTCTTCGACTACGCGCGCACCTACTGGTGGGGCGGCACTCGCCGCAACGTCCTCGCGCACGTTCTGACGGAGGTCGACGACACCTTCGCCGTCGCCGAACACCCGGAGATCCTCGACCTGTTGATGGTCGTGTGGAACAAGGTGTACCGCCGCGAGTTCGTGCACAAGCACGCCTTCGAGTTCCCGCCGGGCTACTACGAGGACACGCCCTGGACGTTCCCGGTGCTCCTCAGCGCCGAGCGGATCGCCACCCTCGACCGGATCTGCCTCAACTACCGGCAGCGGCGGCAGGGCAACATCCTGTCCACCACCAGCCGCAAGCACTTCGACATCCACGACCAGTACGAGCGGGTCTTCGCGTTCGTCGACTCCCGCCCGGAGCTGGCGAGCTGGCGCCCCTACCTGCACCGCAAGATGGGCGAGCACTGTCTCGACATCCTCGGCAAGCCGGACCGCCTGCCCCCGTCCGACAAGGCCGAGTTCTTCCGCCGTACCGCCGAACTGTTCGCCAAGCACAAGCCGGCGGCGGGGGCACCGGTGGACGCCGAAGTCCGTGCCCTGGAAGGGAGTTACGCGAGGTACCTGGTCAGGCGGCAGGCGGGGCGGGCCGCACGGCAGCTCGAACGGCGGGCGCTGCAGGCACGCAAGTCGGCGGCGGGGCGGGTCAAGAGCGGCTGGGGCGCGCTGCACGCCCGCCGCTCCCTCGACCCCAACCTCGTGGTGTACTCGGCCTTTTCGCACCGCGGGGTCCTCGGCGACCCGGCCGCCGTCTACTACAAGGCGCGGGAGATCGCGCCACACCTCCGGGGCGTGTGGGTCGTACAGGACGCGGAGCAAGCCGCGTTGCTGCCCCCGGATGTCGAGCACGTCCTCCTCAACACCCCGCGCTTTCACCAAGTCACCGCGCGGGCCAAGTACTTCGTGAACAACGTCAACTGGCCCGGCACCCTCACCAAGCGCCCCGGCAGCATCCACATCCACACCCACCAGGGCACCCCGCTCAAGTACATGGCGGCCGACCTGCTGGACAAGCCCGGCGCCCGCTGCGGCGTCGACGTACCGCAGATGCTCCGCCGCGCCGACCGCTGGGACCACAGCCTCGTCGCCAACCGGCACTCGGAGCTGGTGTGGGAGCGGGCGTACCCGTGCCACTTCGCGTCGGCGCGGACGGGGAGCCCGCGCAACGACGTGCTCGTGGGAGCAACGCCCGGGGCGGGGAGGGCAGTTCGGGAACGGCTCGGCATCCCCGCCGACCACACCGTCGTGCTGTACGCGCCGACCCGCCGCGAGTACGTGCGGAGCGGGCACGTCGACCGGCTCGACCTCGCCCGGTTCGCGGAGGATCTCGGCCCGGCGCACACCCTCGTCGTACGCCTGCATCCGTCTCTCGCGACCGGTCCCGCGCGGGGCATGGGGCTCGCGGATCTGCACCGGCGGGGTGTGCTGGTCGACGCGACCGACGAACCCGCCGTGGAGGACGTCATGTTGGCCTCCGACGCGCTGGTCACCGACTACTCGGCCCTGATGTTCGACTACGCCAACCTCGACCGGCCGATCGTCCTCCACGCCGACGACCGGGAGGCGTACGCGGCGAGCCGGGGCACCTACTTCGACGTCACCGCCGCACCACCAGGCCATGTGTCCGGTTCCTACCGGGAGTTGGCGTGGCTCTTCGCCTCGGGCGCCTGGCGGGACGAGGACTCGACGCGATTGCGGGCCGAATTCCGGGCGCGCTACTGCGAGTTCGACGACGGGAACGCCGCCGAGAGGGTCGTACGGACGCTACTGTTGGGTGAGGACGGCCGACAGCCGTCGGCCGGACCCGCCGCGCGAGTCCCGTCCCCCGCCGCCGGCCACGACCAGTTGGCGTCCTCATGAGGCCCCGCACGTGGGTGCTGGTGCTGGCCGCCGTGTTCGCGGTGCTCCAACTCGCCAATGTCACCGGCCGGGACACCCCCGACACCAAGAACTACCTGTCGTACGCGCTGAGTCTGAGCGGTGAGAGCAAGCGCGCGGCGGCGACCGTCACCATCGACTACTACTGCGCGAGCAGGGGGGCGGTGGCGCGGCGCGATCAGAGCGTCAACGCGCTGAACTTCCACGGCAAGGACCCGGCCGCGCGGGTCGCGAAGAAGTGCCGGGCCGCCCAGTGGCGAGTGGTGGACGCGCAGGTGCGGGCCGGGAACAGCGGTGGGTTCATCACGCCGTTCATGCCCGAGCGGTTCATGCGGATCTTCGAAGTGCGGCCCGGATACCCGGTGTTCCTGGTCCCGTTCGTCACACTGCTCGGGCCGGTGTGGGGGCTGTGGACGTCGAGTGTCGTCCTCACGGTCGCGGGCGGGATCCTCGTGTTCCTGATCCTGCGCACGCTGTCCGTGTCGGTGCCGCTCGCGCTGACCGGGCAGGCCCTCTACTACGTCCTGCCGTGCGGGACGACCGCGATGCGCCCGATGACCGAGGGCCTGATGATGGCCCTGACGCTGGCGGCGGTGTGGGGCTGCGCGCTGGTGTCGACGGGCCGCCGTACGCGCGCCGCCCTCGCCCTCGTCGGCGGTTCCCTGCTGCTCCTGTTCACGGTCAAGCACTCGCAGGCCCTGTTCCTCGGGCTGTGCCTGGCCGGTGCGGGCGCGCTGGTCGCCGTACGACAGCGGAAGCGGGAGTGGGCGGTGGTCGCGGGGCTCGGCGCGGTGGCGGCCGTAGGAACTCTGCTGTTGGCGGGGCTCCTGCACTATCCGTCGCAGACCGACAGCCTTCAGGACCTGCTGACCGATCACTACGCGCGCCCCGACCGTGCCCGGCTGTATCCCGAATTCCTGCATCTGGAGGCGAACTTCTGGCTGGAGTGGACGCGACAGCAGCTGTGGCAGCCGGTGCTCGCGGCGGCGCTGGGCGCCGGTGTGTGGGGTGCGCTGCGGCGGCCGGTGTTCGGGGTGTTCGTCATCGGGGCCGCGTTCACCGGGATTCTCACGCAGGCCGCGCACCCGGACATCAGTGTCTGGGGCGGGCGGCTGATCGTGCTGGTGTGGCTGTTGCCGGTGGTGGGCGTGCCGTTGCTGCTGGAGAGTGCGGTGCGGGGGAAGGCGGTCGTCGCGGTGCCGGCGCAGGCGCCCGGGCTCGGGGAGCGGGCTCAGCCGGTCCGGTGACGCGGGCGACCCCGGCGACGAGGTGATCAGCGCTCGTCGCCGGGGTCGTAGAAGCGAAGTGGTGACTACTCGATGACGAGGTCGACCTCGATGTTGCCGCGGGTCGCGTTCGAGTAGGGGCAGACCTGGTGGGCGGTCTCGACGAGCTTGCGGCCGGTCGCCTCGTCCACGGTGTCGGGGAGCTCGACGCGCAGCGTCACCTTGAGGCCGAAGCCCTCGCCCTGCTTGCCTATGCCGACCTCGGCGGTCACGGCCGCGTCGGTGACGTCGACCTTCGCCTGCCGGCCGACGAGGCCGAGGGCGCTGCCGAAACAGGCGGCGTAACCGGCGGCGAACAGCTGCTCAGGGTTGGTGCCCTGGCCGTTGCCGCCCATCTCTACCGGAATGCCGAGCTGAAGGTCGATCTTGCCGTCGTTGCTGACCGCGCGGCCGTCACGGCCGTGGGTGGCGGTGGCTACGGCGGTGTAGATCGCGTCCATGGAAAACCATCCCTCTCGGAAGTCTTTACGAGGCGTTCGGCCCGGGTGTCCGGACCGCCTCACGGCCATAAGTAGAGCACACAATTTAATTGCACACAACTAAATGGCCCACTCGCGCTATCCTGGAACCATGACCACCACTCCCGCCGACACCCCCACCAGCGACTGGCTCCGCCTGGACCAGCAGATCTGCTTCTCCCTGAACGCCGCGTCCCGCGCCTTCGGCGGCGTCTACCGCGTGCTGCTCAAGGATCTCGGGCTCACCTACCCGCAGTACCTGGTGATGCTGGTGCTGTGGGAGCACGGCGAGCTGCCCGTCAAGAAGCTCGGCGAACACCTGCGACTCGACTCCGGCACGCTGTCCCCGCTGCTCAAGCGGCTGGAGACGGCGGGTCTGGTACGGCGGGAGCGCAGCGCCCGCGACGAGCGCTCGGTGGAGGTACGGCTCACGGACGAGGGCGTCGCCCTGCGCGAACGCGCCCTCGACGTACCGCGCCGCATCCTCGGCGCGACCGGCTTCGACGTCGACGAGATCCGCGCGCTGCGGGCACGGCTCGACGAACTCACCGGCGCGCTGGACTCGGCGGCGCTGGAGCAGGCATGACCAGGTGTCGCGGAGCCGGCATGACCATGTCCTGCGGGGGCGTTCGGCGGATGTAGAGGGCCAGCTTCACGCGTCCGCTCACGTACTGCCTCCGGCTCGCGAACTCCCCGTCCACGACGTCGAGTTTGACCCGGTCGACCGGGTCGCCGGGCACCCAGCGGGACGGCAGCAGATTCGACTGCGCGACGATCCACACGCGGTCCGCACCGGCGAGCCTGGCCTCCAGTTCCGCCGGTGCCACCTCACGCCCGCTCAGCGTCCCCGACCTCGCCCCCGACTCCGCCAGCGCCAGGTCCCGCGCCCCGGCGAACGAGCCCGGATACGCCGACGCCGTCACCCGCCAGAACGACGGCAGGAACAACACGGGGTCACCGGGGCGCAGTTCACGACCTGCGAGGGCGGAGACCACGGCGAGGTTCTCGGGGCGGTGGGCCGCCAGGCGGTCGTTGCGGTAGGCGGGGAGGCCGTGGAGGAAGGGGACGGCCAGGGCCAGCGCGCCGGCGAGGGTGACGAGGCGGGTGTGGGCAGGCCGTTTCGGGTGGCGCCGTGAGGGACTCGGCTGGGGGCTCGCGGCTCCGGTCGTGCGGTCGACTCCGGTCAGCGGTGGGCGAGTCGCGGCTCCGGGGTGGTGACCGCTCGCGGTGACTCCGGGGTGGTGGCCGCGCGCGGGCAAGGCGCCGACCAACTGGGGGTGACGTTCGACCACAGCCTCTCGGCCCGCCTCATGGGCGGCTTCCGGATGCAGGAGGGCCGCCGGCCACAGCCGCCCCACCATCCCCACCAGCCAGTCCGCCCCCGCCGCCACCAGCAACGGCGCCCCCGCCAGCGCGTACAGCACATACCGCTCGTGGAACAGCGGCCGGAACTGCGAGACCGTCAGCAGGATCACCGGCGGCACCACCAGCAACGGCAGCGCGACCGACGCGAGCCGTCCCGCGCCGAGTCCCAGCAGGATCAGCAGGACCGAGGTCCAGAAGACGGCTCCGGTCGGGGTGACGGACAGGAAACCGCGGGCCAGCCGCTCGGTCGTGTCCCGGTCCGGCACCCGGAGCCACGCCACCTGCCCCGACTGCCGCTGGGACACCCACACCAACGGCAGCAGGATCCCCACCGCCACGCCCGCCGCACGCCCCCAGCCGGCCCACACCGCCCTCGGCACCCGCGCCGCCAGCAGCGTCAACGCGTGCGCGCAGAGCACCAGTACGGCGAACTCGTGCAGCAGAAAGGTCACGGCGAGGACAGCGCCGTACGGCCACCACGGGCGCCCTTCCAGCGCCCGCACGAGGAGCAGCGTCGCCCCGGTGACCCCGGCCGCGACGAGGGCGTACGACCGGCCCTCCTGTGCGTAGTGGCCGACGAGGGGGGTGATCGCGTAGAGCAGGCCGGCCCAGAGGCCGACGCGGGGGCGGGCCAGGCGGACGCCGAGGGCCGCGACCAGGCCGGCCGTCGCCGCCGCGCCGCACACCGACGGCAGGCGCAGGGCCACCTCGCCGGGGTGGACGGCCAGGACGGCGTGCAGGAGCAGGTAGTACAGGCCGTGCACCGCGTCGACGCCGTGCAGCAGGTGCCAGATCTGCGGCACCGTGCGCCGCCCCACCAGGAACGTGACGCCCTCGTCGCCCCACATGCCGCCGCGGTCGAGCCCCCACAGCCCCAGCGCGAGCATGACGGCCACCGGCACGACGACGGCCACGACCTCCGCACGCGTCCGTCGCCCGGGCCCGTACTCACGCTCACCTTGGCTGTCCACCTGGCTGATTTTGTACTGTAAGCGGGCTCTTACCAACGATTGACGGTGTATTAGCATTCATGCGGCATTCACCCGGCTTACGATCCGCCATGATGAACGCCGTCCGCAGACACCGCCTCCTCGCCCTCACGCTCGCCTGGCTCGCCACGCGCGCGGGAATGCTGCTCCTCCTCGCGTACAACGGCCTGCCCCTGCTCGGCCGGGGCGCGGTCGCCCGGGAGGTGTGGCGCCTCTACCACCATTGGTACGGGGTCCTGTCGCAGGGCGCGTTCCCGGCCCACGACCACCTGTGGCAGTACCCGCCGGGGGCGGGACCGGTCCTGCTGGCCCCGGCGCTGCTGCCGGATCTGACGTACTTCCAGGCGTTCGTCGTCCTCACCCTCGCCACCGACGCGCTGATCACCGTGGTCCTGGCCCGCGCGGGCACCCGCCCCGGCCGCAGCCTGCGCGGTGCCGCCTACTGGATCGGCTGTCTCCCCCTCCTTCTGGACATGCCCCTCGTCCGCTACGACGTGCAGGTCACGGCGTTCGCCGTCATCTCCCTGTTGACGTTGTCGCGCTCCACGCGTGCGTGCGGCGCGTTCGCGGCGCTGGGCGCGCTGGTGAAGGTGTGGCCGGCGCTGGTGCTGCTGGGGGCGCCGAGGGGGCGGGCGACGCGGTCGGTGTGGTCGTGGGCGGTGGGGGCGGGGGTCCTGTCGCTCATGATGCTCGTAGCCTTGTTCAACAATCCTCTTGCCTTCTTGCGCCAACAGGGCGGCAGAGGCGTACAGATCGAGTCACTGGGCGGCACGGCCCTCGGCCTGGCGACCCACCTCGGCTGGCCGGGCCGGGCGCGCTACCAGTACGGCGCGATGGAGTTCACGGGACCGCACGTCTCCGCCGTCGCCGACATCTCCCTCGCACTCACCGCGGTCGCCTTCGGGTTCCTGCTGCTGTGGCGGATCCGGGCCCGCCGCTGGACCGACGCGACCCCCTACGACGCCGCGCTGAGCGCCGTCCTGCTGTTCACCGTGACCAGCCGGGTGATCAGCCCCCAGTACATGATCTGGCTGCTCGGCCTGGCCGCCGTCTGCCTGACCTCCCGGCACACCGTGCAGCGCCCGGTGGCCGCGCTGATCGTGGCGGCGACCGTGATCAGCGCCGTCGAGTTCCCCGGCCTGTACGGCGACGTCATCCGCAGCACATGGACGGGCTGCGCCCTGATGGTCGCGCGCAACGGTCTGCTGGGCGCCGCGGCCGTCCTCTCCTTCGTCCGTCTGTGGCGGTCGTCGCGGCCGGTCCCGGCGACACCGCACGCGCGCGTGCGGCCCTCCGGTCCGCACGGGGAGTCCCAACGGTTGACCGCGGCACACTCCGGCGCCTGATTGACTGAGGCCCGGGGAGCGCGAGGAACGCGCCACCACGGATCGAGCGACATCCAGTGACGGAGGGGACTGCCGCACATGACCTGGCTGATCACCGGCGGAGCCGGCTACATCGGGGCGCACGTCGTGAGGGCGATGACCGAGGCGGGCGAACAGGTGGTCGTCTACGACGACCTGTCCACCGGCATCGCCGCGCGCGTGCCCGACGGTGTGCCCGTGGTGCTGGGTTCGACGCTGGACGCGGAACTCGTGGCCCGCACCCTCGCCGACCAGGACGTCACCGGAGTCGTCCACCTGGCGGCGAAGAAGCAGATCGGCGAGTCGGTCGACCAGCCCCTGCGCTACTACCGGGAGAACGTCGAGGGCCTGCGCGTCCTCCTGGAGGCGGTGACCACGGCCGGCGTCCCGTCCTTCGTGTTCTCGTCCTCGGCGGCCGTCTACGGCATGCCGGACGTGGAGCTGGTCACCGAGGAGACGCCGTGCGTGCCCATGTCCCCGTACGGCGAGACGAAGCTGGCGGGTGAGTGGCTGGTCCGCGCCACCGGCCGCGCCACCGGCCTGTCCACGGCCTCCCTGCGCTACTTCAACGTGGCCGGGGCCGCCGCCCCCGAACTCGCCGACATCGGCGTCTTCAACCTCGTCCCCATGGTCTTCGAGAAGCTGACCGAGGACCTGCCCCCGCGCATCTTCGGCGACGACTACGCCACCCCGGACGGCACCACCGTCCGCGACTACATCCACGTCGTCGACCTGGCCGAGGCCCACGTCGCCGCGGCCCGCGCCCTCCAGGCCTCCCCCGGCCGCGCCCTCACCCTCAACATCGGCCGCGGGGAAGGCGTTTCGGTCCGCGAGATGATCGACCGCATCAACGCGATCACCGGCTACGACCGTCCCCCGACCATCCACCCCCGCCGCCCCGGCGACCCGGCCCGCGTAGTCGCCTCCGCCGACCGCATCACCAGCGAACTGGGGTGGAAGGCCAAGCACGACGTCCAGGACATGATCGCGTCGGCGTGGGAGGGGTGGGTGCGGCTGCATCCGGGGGCCGCGCGGGCCTGATGGACGGTCGCTCCCGGACGGAACGCGCCGTGGGCGCCGTCCTCGGCTCCGCCGTCGGCGACGCGCTGGGCGCGCCCTTCGAGTTCGGCCCCGAAGGCGCCTTCTCCGCCCGGTTTCCGGCGCCCGGCGACGGCGGTGAGATGTGCGGGGGCGGCGGCTGGGACCCGGGCGAGGCCACCGACGACACGCAGATGGCCGTACTCGTGGCGGAGTCGCTGCTGGAGTGCGACGGGCTCCGACTACCGGACATGTTCGGGCGGTTCCGGCGATGGGCGGCCGCCGACCCGAAGGACATCGGCCTGCAGACCGAGGCCGTGCTGAGCGGCGGCGACCCCTGGGACCTGGCCGCCGCCCTGCACTTCCAGACCAGCCAACGGGGCGCCGGGAACGGCGCGTTGATGCGCGCCGCGCCCTCGTCGGTGTACTTCGCGCGCGAGGGCCGTGACGCCACGATGGACGCCGCCCGCCGCATCTCCGCGCTCACCCACGGAGACCGCGCGGCCTGGGAAGGGACGGCCGTCTTCCACGAGTTGGTGCGCGTCGCGCTGGACGGCGACGACCCGCTCGGCGCCGTCGAGGAGACCCTCGGACACGTCCACCCCGGCCACCGGGAGCGGTACGCCGTCGTCCTCTCCCCCGGCTGGCACCCCGACCGGGCGACGGAGTTCAACGGCGCCGTCTGGCCCTGCCTCGGCTCCGCCGTCTGGGCCCTGCGGACGACTCCCTCGTACGAGGACGCCGTGCGGGCCGCGATCGACCTCGGCGGCGACACGGACACCGTCGCCGCCGTGACGGGCGGGCTCGCCGGAGCGGTGTACGGGAGCGCGGCGATCCCCGAGCGCTGGAGCGAGGCCCTGCACGTACCGTTGCCGGGGTTCGGCGGGCGGGTGCTGCGGGCGCGTGAACTCCGGGGACTGGCACGGCGGTTGGACCGGCGGGGAGACTGACTCGCCGGGGCGGTGCGCCGGGGGTGCGGCGGCGCCCTACAGCGCCTTGAGTCCCTCCGTGGTGGCCCGGGCCAGCGCCCCCAGGTATCCCTTCGGCAGCTTCGGGCTGCGGATCACCACGGCCCGCCAGTACAGGGGGCCGGAGATCAGGTCCAGCGCCAGGTCCTCGTCCATGCCGGGGCGGATCTCACCACGGTGCTCCGCGGCCGCGAGGATCTTGCTGGCCACACCCTCCTGGCCCTCGCGCAACGCCTTCTGCATCGCCTCGGCGATCTCCGGGTTCCGGGCCGCCTCGGCCTGGAGGTCCGGGATGATCTGCGAGGCGACGGGGTGACGCAGGGCGCGTGACGTGACCTCGTACAGCATCCGGAGGTCGCTTTCCAGGGAACCGGTGTCCGGCGTCGGCAGCCCCATCACCGCGATCGCCGACACGACGTCGAGCACCAGGTGCAGCTTCGAACGCCAGCGGCGGTACACCGCCGTCTTGCCCACCCCCGCGCGACGCGCGATCCCCTCGATCGACATCCGGGCATACCCGACCGCCGCCAACTCCTCGAAGACCGCCGCGCGGATGGCTTCGGTCACATCCTCGCGGAGTACGGCCGCCCCGGCGGGGGTTCGGCGGCGCTGACGTGTTGTGGGCTCGTCGGCGTTCGTCGTCATAGCTCAAGCATAGGGGCGTTGCGACGAAACGGTTGCGTTCCGACGCGGGTGGGGCGCGTCGCGACGAAACGGACCCGTCCCGCCCGGCGCGTACCGACGCAACAGGTCCGTCCCGACGCACACCCAGCGAACCTAACGGCCCGATCACATCCGTGACGACGAAACGGTTGCGTTCCGACGCCGAATCCGCCTACGCTCACGTTGCGACGATACGGTCCCGTCCCGACGTAAGAGAACGTAAAGAGAAGCGTAAGGAAACGCCGGGCGACGGGACACCGCAGCCGGACGCACGCATTCCCCTCCCCCCGAGCGAAAGCAGCGGATGTGAGCCAGGTCCTCCACACACCGCCCCATTCGCCGGCCCCGGCCGACGAAGACGACCTCGCGGCGCTCGCCGCCCGCCACGGCCTCACGGTCAGTGGCGCCCGCCCCTCCCTGCCCGAGTACGTCCGGCAGTTGTGGGAGCGACGCCACTTCATCACGGCGTTCGCCACCGCCAAGCTGACCGCGCAGTACAGCCAGGCGAAGCTGGGTCAGATCTGGCAGGTGATGACGCCGCTGTTGAACGCGGCGGTGTACTACTTCATCTTCGGTGTGCTGCTGGGCACCAAGAAGCATGTGCCGGACTACATCCCGTTCCTGGTGACGGGGGTGTTCATCTGGACGTTCACGCAGAGCTCGATCATGGCGGGCACCCGCGCGATCTCCGGCAACCTCGGCCTGGTCCGGGCGCTGCACTTCCCGCGGGCCGCGCTGCCGATCTCGTTCGCGCTCCAGCAGCTCCAGCAGCTGCTGTTCTCGATGGCCGCCCTGGTCGTCATCCTGATCTGTTTCGGCGTGCCGATCAGCTTCTCCTGGCTGCTGGCGATCCCGGCGCTGATCCTGCAGTTCACGTTCAACGCGGGCGTCTCGATGGTCATGGCGCGGATGGGCGCGAAGACTCCGGACATCGCCCAGCTGATGCCGTTCATCCTGCGCACCTGGATGTACCTGTCCGGTGTCATGTGGAGCATCTCCAAGCTGACCAAGGGCGACAACCTGCCGCACGCGGTGACGATCGCCCTGGAGACCAACCCGGCCGCGGTCTACATCGACCTCATGCGGTACGCGCTGATCGACAGCTTCCACTCCAGCCAGCTCCCCCCGCACGTGTGGGCGGCGGCGACGGGCTGGGCGCTGGTCGCCGGTGTCGGCGGCTTCATCTACTTCTGGAAGGCTGAGGAGACGTACGGCCGTGGCTGAGCAGACCATCGAGTACCACACCGAGCGGACCCCCGTGGCCGCGGACAGCACCATCCCGACCGTCGTCTGCGACGGCGTCGACATCATCTACCGGGTCAACGGAACCGGCGCCGGACGCGGCTCCGCGACCGCCGCCCTCAACCGCATGCTGCGCCGCGAGAAGGCCGAGAAGGCGGCGGGCGTGCGCACGGTGCACGCGGTCAAGAAGGTGTCGTTCGTCGCCTACAAGGGCGAGGCGATCGGCCTGATCGGCACGAACGGTTCCGGCAAGTCGACCCTGCTCAAGGCGGTCGCCGGCCTCCTCCCGGTCGAGAACGGCCGTATCTACACCCACGGCCAGCCCTCCCTCCTCGGCGTCAACGCGGCGCTGATGGGCGACCTGACCGGCGAGCGCAACGTCTACCTCGGCGGCCTGGCCATGGGCATGTCCCGGGAGCAGGTCAAGGAGCGCTACCAGGGCATCGTCGACTTCTCCGGGATCAACGAGAAGGGCGACTTCATCACGCTCCCCATGCGGACGTACTCCTCCGGCATGGGCGCCCGGCTGCGGTTCTCCATCGCCGCCGCCAAGGACCACGACGTCCTGCTGATCGACGAGGCGCTGGCCACCGGTGACCGGTCGTTCCAGCGGCGTTCCGAGGAGCGGATCCGCGAGCTGCGGCAGCACGCGGGCACGGTCTTCCTGGTCAGCCACAACAACAAGTCGATCCGCGACACCTGCGACCGCGTGCTGTGGCTGGAGCGCGGCGAGCTGCGGATGGACGGCCCGACGGAGGAGGTCCTGGAGGCCTACGAGAACTTCACCGGCGGCGCCGACAAGCCCAAGGCCCCGGCGAACAAGGCCGCTTAGCAGTCCTTCGGGAGATCGTCGCCCCGGAACACCCAGGTGCGGTAGACCAGGAACCGGAACGCGGACGCGAGCACGATCGACAGGGCCTTCACGGCATTCGCCCCGAGCGGACCGTGAAGGCCCAGCCCGTGGTAGCCGACGTAGAAGAGTCCGCTCTCCATGAGGACGCCGATGCCGCTGAAGGCGAAGAACAGGGCGATGCGGCGGGCGCCGGGGGCGTCGCGGTCGCGGTAGGTGTAGTAGCGGAAGCCGAGGTAGTTGGCGCCCATGGCGACGCAGCTGGCCAGGACCGTCGCGAGCATCGCGGGCCAACTCAGGCCGTGCAGCAGGGCGTTGAAGACCGCGAAGTTGACGAGGACGCCGCTGCCGC
Organism: Streptomyces sp. NPDC050548; assembly: GCF_044457385.1. NCBI lineage: Bacteria > Bacillati > Actinomycetota > Actinomycetes > Kitasatosporales > Streptomycetaceae > Streptomyces > Streptomyces sp. NPDC050548. Next base: position 29,246 of record NZ_JBITGV010000006.1, on the reverse strand, counting down.
CGACGATCCCGAATTTCACGACTTCCAGGACGACCTTGCGCACCGGCCGTACGGGGGCGGCGGTCACGCGTTCCTCGGTGAGGTTCAGAGTCACATCACCAGGCTTAGCGGGGCTGAGTAAGCGCTCGCCCTGAGTACCCCTAAGGCACCCCATGAAAAGGCGCCCCGAGCCATTGCGGCCCGGGGCGCCTGTGCCGTCGTAGGGACGGTCGTAGGGACTACGACGAGACGGTCGTAGGGACTACGAATGTGTCCGCAGCAGGGTGCGCATCGTCCGCATCGCCACCGACAGGTTGGCGAGGTCGAACATCTCCGAGCCCTGGATCTCGTCCAGCGTGGTGCGGGCGCGGCCGAGGATCGCGGCGTTCTTCTTCTCCCAGGCGGTGAAGCGCTGTTCGGGGGTCGAAGTACCGTTGCCCGCCGTCAGGATGTCGGCGGTGAGGGCCGCGTGGGCCGCGTACAGGTCCTCGCGGATGGAGGCGCGGGCCATGGACTGCCAGCGGTCCGCGCGGGGCAACTCGATGATGCGGTCCATGAGTTGGGTGATGTGGAGGCGGTCGGCGAGGTCGTAGTAGACCTCGGCGACGTCCATCGGGTCCTTGCCCGTGCGGTCGGCCACCGAGACGATGTCCAGCGCCGGGAAGGCGGAGGAGAAACCGGCCACGCGAGTGGCGAGTTCGGCGGGGACGCCGGCGCCGGTCAGCTCGTCGTAGATCTGCTGGTACCACTCCAGGTCCGCGCCGCGCAGCAACTTGGGCAGCTGGGACCAGACTTGCTCGACGCGCTCGCCGAAGAACTCGACGGTCTCGGCGAGTTGAAGCGGCTGCGGCCGGTTGTTGAGCAGCCAACGGGTGCCGCGCTCGCACAGGCGGCGCGAGTGCAGCCGGATCCGGGTCTGGACGGGGGCCTCGACGGTGTTGTCGAGGGCCTCGACGCCGTCCCACACCTCGGCCGCGTGGAAGATCGCGCGGGCCGCGGTCTGCGCCCGGACGATCTCCTCCAGGGAGGCCCCGGTCTCCTCACGGAGGCGGTGCAGGAAGCTCGTACCGCCGGTGTTGACCGTGTCGTTGACGAGGACCGTGGTGACGATCTCGCGGTGCAGCGCGTGGGTGTCGATCTGCTCGGCGAACTTCTCGCGCAGCGCGGTCGGGAAGTAGGCGTGCAGCAGGGTGCGCAGGTAGGGGTCGTCGGGGAGCGTGGTGTGCAGCAGCTCGTCGGCGACCGTGATCTTCGTGTACGCCAGCAGGACCGCCGTCTCGGGACTGGTCAACCCCTGTCCCTGGGCAAGGCGTTCGCGGATCTGGCGGTCGGTGGGCAGGAACTCCAGGGCCCGGTCGAGGTGGCCCTCGCGGACCAGCGTGCGCATGAAGCGCTGCTGGGCGTGGAGCATGTCCTTGGACTGGGCGAGCGCGTTGGCGATCGCGGTGTTCTGCGCGTAGTTGTTGCGCAGGACGAGCGCGCCGACCTCGTCGGTCATCTCGGCGAGGATCTTGTTGCGCTGCTTGACGGTCATGTCGCCGTCGGTGACCAGGCCGTTGAGCAGGATCTTGATGTTCACCTCGTGGTCGGAGGTGTCCACGCCCGCGCTGTTGTCGATGGCATCGGTGTTGATCTTGCCGCCCTGCTGGGCGAACTCGATCCGGCCGAGCTGGGTCAGGCCCAGGTTGCCGCCCTCGCCGACGACCTTGACGCGCAGGTCGCCGCCGTCGACCCGGATCGCGTCGTTGGCCTTGTCGCCGACGTCCGCGTGGGACTCGGTGCCGGCCTTGACGTACGTGCCGATGCCGCCGTTCCAGAGCAGGTCGACCTGCGACTTGAGGATCGCCTTCATCAGGTCGGCCGGCGTCATCTTGGCGACCTTGTCCTCGATGCCGAGGGCCTCGCGGACATGGGCGTTGACCGGGATCGCCTTGGCCGTACGGGGGAAGACCCCGCCGCCGGCCGACAGCAGGTCGGTGTTGTAGTCGGCCCAACTGGAGCGCGGCAGCTCGAACATACGGCGCCGCTCGGCGTACGAGACGGCCGCGTCCGGGGTCGGGTCGAGGAAGATGTGCCGGTGGTCGAAGGCGGCGACCAGGCGGATGTGCTCGCTGAGCAGCATGCCGTTGCCGAACACGTCACCGGACATGTCGCCGACGCCGACGACCGTGAAGTCCTCGGTCTGCGTGTCGACGCCCAGCTCCCGGAAGTGCCGCTTGACGGACTCCCAGGCACCGCGCGCGGTGATGCCCATCTTCTTGTGGTCGTAGCCCGCGCTGCCGCCGGAGGCGAAGGCGTCGCCGAGCCAGAAGTTGTAGCTCTCGGCCACTCCGTTGGCGATGTCCGAGAAGGTCGCGGTGCCCTTGTCGGCGGCGACCACCAGGTAGGTGTCGTCCTCGTCGTGCCGGACGACGTCCGCCGGGGGGACGACCTCGCCGGCCACCAGGTTGTCGGTGATGTCGAGCAGGGCCGAGATGAACATCTTGTAGCTGGCGATGCCCTCGGCCAGCCACGCGTCCCGGTCCACGCTCGGGTCCGGGAGCTGCTTGGCGACGAAGCCGCCCTTGGCGCCGACCGGCACGATGACGGTGTTCTTCACCATCTGCGCCTTGACCAGCCCGAGGATCTCGGTACGGAAGTCCTCCCGCCGGTCCGACCAGCGCAGCCCGCCGCGCGCGACCTTGCCGAAGCGCAGGTGCACGCCCTCGACGCGCGGCGAGTACACCCAGATCTCATACGCCGGCCGCGGCGCGGGCAGGTCCGGGATGGCCTGCGGGTCGAACTTCATCGAGACGTACGCGTGCGCGTGCCCGCCGCGTGCCTCCTGGAAGAAGTTGGTGCGCAGGGTCGCCTTGATGACGGTCAGGAAGGACCGCAGGATGCGGTCCTCGTCGAGGCTCGCCACCTGGTCGAGCGCCGCGTCGACCTCTTCGAGGAGGGCATCGACGATCTCGCGCCCGGCGCGCTGCCGGTCCGGCGACATCCGCGCCTCGAACAGGGAGACGAGCAGCCGGGTGGTGTGGACGTTGTTGCGGAGGGTGTCCTCCATGTAGTCCTGGCTGAAGGTCGAACCGGCCTGCCGCAGGTACTTGGCGTACGCCCGCAGCACCATCGCCTGTCGCCAGTCGATCCCGGCGCTCAGCACCAGCGCGTTGAAGCCGTCGTTCTCCGCCTGCCCGGTCCAGGTCGCGGCGAACGCCTCCTGGAACCGCTCGCGGCCGTCGTCGCCGAGGTAGTCCCCGTTGCCGTTCGGCGACTTGGGCATCCGCAGCCCGAAGTCGTAGATCCACGCGGTCGTACGGTCCGAGCAGCGCAGTTCGTACGGCCGCTCGTCGACGACCTCGACGCCGAGGCGGCTGAGGACCGGCAGCACGGCGGAGAGAGAGACCGACTCGCCCTTGCGGTAGATCTTGAAGCGGCGCTCGTCCGGGGCGGCGCCCACCGGCTCGTAGAGGCTCAGCGCGAAGGCCTGCTCCTCGGTGAGCCGTTCGAGGTGGACCAGGTCGGCTACGGCGGCGCGCGGGTTGTGGTCGGCCTTGTAGCCCTCGGGGAAGGCGTTGCCGTAGCTGCGCAGCAGTTCGGCGGCGCGCTCCTCGCCGCACTCGGCGTTCAGCGCCTCGCCGAAACCGTCGGCCCAGGAGCGGGCGGCCTCGACCAGGCGGGCCTCGATGCGGTCCTTGTCGGCGTCGGACAGCTCGGGCAGTTCGGTGCCCTGCGGGACGCGGACCACGAAGTGCAGCCGGGAGAGGATCGACTCGGTGTTCCAGGCGGTGAAGTCGACACTGGTGCCGTCGAGCTCTTCTTTGAGGATGTCGATGATCCGGAGGCGTACGCCCGTGGTGTAGCGGTCGCGCGGGAGGTAGACGAGGGCCGAGTAGTAGCGGCCGTACTCGTCCTGGCGGAGGTAGAGGCGCAGCCGGCGGCGTTCCTGGAGGTAGAGCACGGACGTGACGATCGAGCGGAGTTCGTCGACCGGGGTCTGGAACAGCTCGTCGCGCGGGTACGTCTCCAGGATCTGCAGCAGGTCGCGCCCGTCGTGGCTGTTGGGCGAGAAGCCGGCGCCCTCCAGCACCTCGTCGACCGTGCGCCGGATCACGGGAACCCGGCGAACCGACTCGGTGTAGGCGGCGGAGGAGAACAGGCCCAGGAAGCGGCGCTCGCCGACGACCTCGCCGTTCTCGTCGAACTTCTTCACACCCACGTAGTCGAGGTACGACGGCCGGTGCACCGTGGAGCGGCTGTTGGCCTTCGTGAGGACGAGGAGCTTGTGCTCGCGGGCCTTGGCGCGGGCGTCGGCCGGGAGCCGCTCGAAGGACGGGCTCACCGGGTGGTGGTCCTCGCCCGCGTGCTGCGGGTCGGAGCGCAGGATGCCGAGGCCGGTGCCGGGGACCGCGGCGAGGGAGTCGTCCTCGCGGAGCTGGTACTCGCGGTAGCCGAGGAAGGTGAAGTGGTCGGCGGCCAGCCAGCGCAGCAGCTCGCGGGCCTCGCCGACCTCGCTGGAGGGCAGGTCGGAGGCGGTCGGCTCGGCGGGCAGCTCATCGGCCATCCGCAGCGCCAGGTCGCGCATCTTCTCCCAGTCCTCGACGGCCTCGCGGACGTCGGACAGGACGCGCAGCAGATCGGCGGTGATCTGCTTCAGGTCGGCGCGGTCGGTCTCGCGGTCGATCTGGACGTGGATCCAGGACTCGGTGTGCGCGTCGTGCGGCAGCTCGCCGGTGGGCGGGGTGGTGAGCACCTCGATGAGCTTGCCGGTGAGGTCGCGGCGGACGACGACCTGCGGGTGGATCACGACGTGGATGCCACGGCCCTGGCGAGTCAGTTCGTTGGTCACGGAGTCGACGAGGAAGGGCATGTCGTCGGTGACGACCTCGACGACGGTGTGGCTGCACGTCCAGCCGTTCTCCTCGACCGTCGGGGTGTGCACCCGTACGTTGGCCGTGCCCTGGGGGCGGGTCTCGGCCAGCCGGTAGTGGGAGTAGGCGGCGCCGAAGACATCGACCGGGTCGCGGTCGGCGAGGTCCTCCGGGGCGGTGTGCAGGTAGTAGCGCTGGAGGAACGCGAGCACGGTGTCCCGGTCAGGAGTGCTCTCGTCCGTCTTCCCGGTCGGTAGGTGCCCCCCGACCGGGCTGTTCTCAGCTACCCGGGCAGCCCGTTCGAGCAGCTCGGCCTTGGCTTCGTCCAGCTTGGTCTGCATTGTCCTCTGGCTCCTGTCGCGCGCCGTTGCGTGACGTAGAAGGAAGTTCGATGTCTTCCCCTGCGGCTCGACGCCACGGCCCGGGGTGTCCGGTCTGCTCCGACGCTATGCCGCAAGGTGAGATGAGCGGTGGGTTATCAGCCATTTTCGGCACGCCCGAAGGGTGTGACGCTGCTCTCTGTAGCGCCGGTACCCGGGGTGTGCACGGCGTCCTGGGAGCCCTTGGAGCTCCGTCCCGCCCGCGCGGACCTGTGAAGCAGGCCCTGGGACCAGCGACCGCCGCCCGGTCACGGATGTCGTCCGTGGTCGCCGGGCGCGGAGCAGGGGCGACGATGCCCCCGCGAAATATCGCGCTGATCACGCCACAAGGCTATCGCTCCTCACCGGGGGCTCGTCACGAGCCGGATGTGTACAAAACAGAGGGGGGAACTTTGACGTTGTGCACAGGGGCGTAGAGAGTGAAATCGTCGTATTCACGGGCAGTCGGGACGGTGACGGAGGTCCGCGCGGCGAGGGCCCTTGGCAAGCACTCCGGCACGCGGCACGTTGCCCATGAGCCCATGACGCTCGATGCCCATGAGCTCACGACGCCCGGCGGAGACGCCTGCCACGGCCACAGAGGAGCGCACCGACATGACAGCGAAGATCCTCATCGTCACCGGCGACGCAGCGGAGTCGCTGGAGGTCCTCTACCCCTACCAGCGCCTGCGCGAGGAGGGCTACGAGGTCCATATCGCGGCCCCCGAGCGCAAGCAGCTCCGGTTCGTCGTCCACGACTTCGAACCCGGCTTCGACACCTACACCGAGAAGCCCGGCTACACCTGGCCCGCCGATCTCGCCTTCTCCGAGGTCGATCCCGGCCAGTACGCGGCCCTCGTCATCCCCGGCGGCCGGGCCCCCGAGTACCTCCGCAACGATCCCGAACTCCGCAAGATCCTCAAGTCCTTCTTCGACACGGACAAGCCCGTGGCCCAGATCTGCCACGGCCCCCTGCTCACCGCCGCGATCGACGGCCTGCGCGGCCGGCGCGTCACGGCCTACCCAGCCCTCGAACTCGACATGCAGTCCGCCGGCGCGACCTTCCAGGACGCCGAGACCGTCGTCGACGGCACCCTGGTCTCCGCCCGCGCGTGGCCGGATCACTCCAGCTGGATGCGGGAGTTCCTCACGGTGCTGCGGGCGAAGGCGCCGGTGACGTGACCTGGGGGCAGGGTGACTCTTGAGGCGGGGTGACTCTGGAGGCGGCGTGCTCCGTCACGCCGCCAGCCGCTCCGCCTCCGCGACCGCCTCCGCCAGCGAGTCCACCACGGGCACGCCGACCACTTCGAGGCTGGCCCGGCTGTGCGAACCGCCGGTGTACAGCACGGCCCGCGCCCCCACGTGCAGGGCGGCCACGGCGTCGTCGGCCGCGTCGCCTATCACCACGGTACGCGCGGGGTCCACGTCGGCCAGCGCCCCGAGGTGCCGCACCATGTGCTCGGCCTTGCTGCCGCCGGAGGGCCCGGTGCGCCCGTCGACCCGTATGAAGTGCGGTTCTATCCCGAACTCCCGCACCAGCGGGACGAGTTCGTCATGGCCGTACATGCTGAGGATCGACTGGCTGCGACCCGCGGTCCGCCATCCCGCGAGCAGGTCCGTCGCGCCCTCGGTCAGCCCGCAGACGACCCGGTGCTCGGTGTAGTACCGGTGGAAGGTGTCGTCCATGACCTCCCACTCGGCGTCGGTGGGCAGCCGCCCGAGCAGCCGCTCGTAGAACTTCGGCACCGGCACGCAGTACAGCGTCCGGTACTCCTCCATCGTGATCGCCTTGAGCCCCAGCTCGGCGAACGCCGCGTTGGTCGCCCCGATGATCGCGTCATTGTCGTGGAACAGCGTGCCGTTCCAGTCCCAGACGATGTGCGCGTTTGCTTGCATCCCCATGCCAAAAAACGTACCCGCCGACACTGACAATCAAGAGAATCGCAGGTCAACGGCCATATTTAGCCGGCTGACCGCCGCCGGACGGACATCGGACGGGCTCAGTCCGCCAGCCCGACGAGGTTCGGGATCTCCTGCGTCGCGTACCAGAGCAGCTCGTGGTCCTCGGCCCCGTCCACTACGAACTGCGCGTCGTCGTCCCCGCGATCCGCCGCCGGGAGCGCGTCGGCGGCGGCGCTCACGTCGTTCTCCGCGTCACCCAGATCCACGTGCACGGCCGCCGCCCTGGCCAGCGCCACGGTTCCGGTGACCCGCACCTCGCCGAGCGCCGCCGGTTCGAGTCCGCGGTCGGGGTCGGCGTGCGCCGCGCCGTCGGGCACGTCCACGGCGACCACGACCCGGCGTCGCGGTGCGTCGACGTCGGCCGCCAGCAGCCGCAGCGAGGCCAGCGCGGCCCGGTTCAGCGCGGCGTACTCCAACTCCTCGATGTCGTCGGAGAGATACCACTCGCGCAGCGCGGGTGTGACGGCGTACGCGACGAAGGGTCCCGTCCCCAGCTCACCCGTCTTGTACGCCTCGGCGAGACCGGGGAGGGTCAGGGGGACGTAGACGCGCATGGCTGGCCGCTTTCGTAGTCGGAGAGTGCCTCGCGGAGGACGGTGCCACGCCTCCGGGAGGGCCTCCAGGATACGTGCGCGCGTCCCCCATCGAGTCCCCACCCGCACCACTGGAGGCGTCCACCCCACGCCGGAAATTCACCCGGAGCACCCCCGCGCTGACGGGCCCGGAGGCCCACCAATCACTCGGATAAGTGAACAATCCGGCCCCTCCGACGCGCCCTTCTCCCTCCTTGCCACCTCCGTCCACGGCCCCGTACAAGATCCCCAACCAGCAAGTTACTTCCCGGTACATTCCGGGCCGACCACACGGGACCCCCCATGCACAAGGTCATGACCAGGACCGCCCAGCACACCCCGACCCGTCCCCCGACCCGCCGCGACCCACGCCGCCCGGGTACGCCGGCACCGCGCGGCCAGGTCGGGGGCGGGTCCCGCACGACGACCGGCGAGGCCCTGCCGAACACGTCCGACACCGTCGAGGACTCACGTCTCGCGACGCCCGGAAGCGAGGCTGCCCACGACGCAACCCCGTCGGCCCGCACGGCCTCCCTCTCCGCGACGGCGGGCCGGGGCACGGCCCGCACGGCCCCCGGAGACGGCCGCCCACCGGCCGCCCCGGGCCGCAGCCCTCGTACGCCAGCGGCGGGCCGGGGCGCCGTCTCGGGTCAGGGCGGAGCACGTACGACACCGACGGTCGCGCCGAGCCGGGGCTCAGTCCCGGCGGTTCTCACGCCGGGGCCGGGTCGCGGCACAGTCCCAGCCGCGTCGGCTCCCGCTACGGGCCGGGCCGCACCCCGTACCGTGCCCGCCCAGGCCGCGCCCGGCCGCGTCCCGCAGCCGCGCCCCACCGACGTCTTCGCCGACCGCCTCCTCGCCGTACTGAGCGGCCAGCGGCCCGTCCACTGGATGCTCCGGCACACCGCCGGCCGCGCCTACGACGAACTGGTCCGGCTCGCCGAACACGGCCCCCTGCGCGCCACCCGGGGCACCCGCCCGGTGGTCCGCGACATCGGGTACTACGTCGCCCGCCCCGGCGCCGTGGAGGCCTTCGCCCGCATCGGCGCGGGCGACCAACTGCGGGCCATGGCCTTCCGGTTGGAGCGCGGCGCCGACCTCCGCTGGCGCTGCACGGCGGTGGAACTGGGCGGTCCGCGCGCCCCGCACACCCCGGACGACGACTGACGGGCGACCTCCGTCGGCCGACGGCGGTCCTCGGGCGACGGACGGCGGGCGACGGGCCGCGGGCGGCGGTGCCGGGCCGCGGGGCGGGGGACACGCTCGCCGCGGCCCGCGTGCATGCCGAAGGGCCGGGCACCTTCACGATGCCCGGCCCTTCAAGGTCCTTCGAGACCTCCGCGGTCATTCACCGGGGAGCCGTCCCGACAGCTCGGTCCCTCGCCCGGAGACGCCCGTCACCGGGCTCGCGGAGCGACCGTCACTTCTTGCGACGGCTGCTCCGGCGCCCCTGCTTGCGGCGCTCCGCGCGCGTGAGGCCGTCGGCCTCGGAGCGCACCGGCTCGTCGTCGCTGGTGAAGTCACCCTCGACGACGCCGCCCTCTCCGTCCACGCTGGGCGCGGAGAAGTGCAGCCGGTCCGGCCGCTGGGGCGCGTCGAGCCCCTTGGCGCGGATCTCGGGACGGGCGCTCGCCTGCGCGGGCACCGTGTCCTCCTTGTCGAGCGACGGCTTGTCGTCCTCCACGGGGACTTCCTCGACCTGCTGCTCGACCTGGACCTCCAGGTTGAACAGATAGCCGGCGGACTCCTCCTTGATGCCGTCCATCATGGCGGTGAACATGTCGAAGCCTTCGCGCTGGTACTCGACCAGCGGGTCCTTCTGGGCCATCGCGCGCAGGCCGATGCCCTCCTGGAGGTAGTCCATCTCGTAGAGGTGCTCGCGCCACTTGCGGTCCAGCACCGACAGCACGACCCGGCGCTCCAGCTCACGCATGATCTCGGAGCCGAGCTGCTCCTCGCGCTCCTGGTACTGCTCGTGGATGTCGTCCTTGATGGACTCGGAGATGAACTCGGCGGTCAGACCGGCCCGGTCCCCGGCCGCCTCCTCCAGCTCCTCGACGGTGACCTTCACCGGGTAGAGCTGCTTGAACGCGCCCCACAGCCGGTCGAGGTCCCAGTCCTCCGGGAAGCCCTCGGCGGTCTCCGCGGTGATGTACGCGTCGATCGTGTCGTCCATGAAGTGGACGACCTGCTCCTGCAGGTCCTCGCCCTCCAGGACGCGGCGCCGCTCGCCGTAGATGACCTCGCGCTGACGGTTGAGGACCTCGTCGTACTTGAGGACGTTCTTGCGGGTCTCGAAGTTCTGCTGCTCGACCTGCGACTGGGCGGACGCGATCGCGCGCGTGACCATCTTGTTCTCGATCGGCACGTCGTCCGGGACGTTCGCCATGGACATCACGCGCTCGACCATCTGGGCCTTGAACAGCCTCATCAGGTCGTCGCCGAGGGAGAGGTAGAACCGGGACTCGCCCGGGTCGCCCTGACGGCCGGAGCGACCGCGCAGCTGGTTGTCGATACGGCGCGACTCGTGCCGCTCGGTGCCGAGGACGTAGAGGCCGCCGAGGTCCTTGACCTCCTCGAACTCGTCCTTGACCGCCTGCTCGGCCCGCTCCAGGGCGGCGGGCAGGGCCTGGGCCCACTCCTCGATGTGCTCCTCGGGGTCGAGGCCCTGCTGGCGCAGTTCGGCCTCGGCGAGGTCGTCGGGGTTGCCGCCGAGCTTGATGTCCGTACCACGGCCGGCCATGTTGGTGGCGACCGTCACGGCACCCTTGCGGCCGGCCTGGGCGATGATCGGCGCCTCACGGTCGTGCTGCTTCGCGTTCAGCACCTCGTGCTGGATACCGCGCTTGGCGAGCTGCTGCGAGAGGTACTCGGACTTCTCGACCGACGTCGTACCGACGAGGATCGGCTGGCCCTTCTCGTGCTTCTCGGCGATGTCGTCGACGACCGCCTCGAACTTCGCGACCTCGGTGCGGTAGATCAGGTCGGACTGGTCCTTGCGGACCATGGGCCGGTTGGTCGGGATCGGGACGACGCCGAGCTTGTAGATCTGGTGGAACTCGGCGGCCTCGGTCATCGCCGTACCGGTCATGCCCGAGAGGTTGCTGTAGAGGCGGAAGAAGTTCTGCAGGGTGATCGTGGCGAGTGTCTGGTTCTCGTCCTTGATGTCCACCCCTTCCTTCGCCTCGATCGCCTGGTGCATGCCCTCGTTGTAGCGGCGGCCGGCGAGGATACGGCCGGTGTGCTCGTCGACGATCATGACCTCGCCGTCGATGACGACGTAGTCCTTGTCCTTCTTGAAGAGTTCCTTGGCCTTGATGGCGTTGTTCAGGTAGCCCACGAGCGGGGTGTTCACCGACTCGTAGAGGTTGTCGATGCCCAGCCAGTCCTCGACCTTGCTGACACCGCCCTCGTGGATGGCTACCGTGCGCTTCTTCTCGTCGACGTCGTAGTCACCCGTCTCCTCCAGGCCCTTGAGCGAGTTGCCCGCCTCGCCCTTCTTCAGGCGGGTGACCAGCTTGGCGAAGTCGCCGTACCACTTGGTCGCCTGGTCGGCCGGGCCGGAGATGATCAGCGGCGTACGCGCCTCGTCGATGAGGATGGAGTCGACCTCGTCGACGATCGCGAAGTTGTGGCCGCGCTGCACCAGTTCGTCCTGCGACCACGCCATGTTGTCGCGCAGGTAGTCGAAGCCGAACTCGTTGTTCGTGCCGTAGGTGATGTCGCACGCGTACTGCTCGCGACGCTGGGTCGGCGTCATGTTGGCGAGGATGCAGCCGACCTCAAGGCCCAGGAACTTGTGGATGCGGCCCATCATCTCGGAGTCGCGCTCGGCCAGGTAGTCGTTGACCGTGATGATGTGGACGCCGTCTCCGGAGAGGGCGTTCAGATACGCGGGCAGGGTGCCGACCAGGGTCTTGCCCTCGCCGGTCTTCATCTCGGCGACGTAACCGAGGTGCAGGGCGGCGCCGCCCATCATCTGCACGTCGTAGTGCCGCTGGCCGAGGACGCGCTTGGCGGCCTCGCGTACGGTGGCGAACGCCTCGGGCAGCAGGTCGTCCAGGGTCTCACCATCGATGTAGCGCTGCTTGTACTCCTCGGTGAGGGCCTTCAGCTCGGCGTCGGAGAGGTCGACGAAGTCCTCTTCGATGGAGTTGACCTGGTCCGCGATGCGGTGCAGTTTGCGCAGGATCTTGCCTTCGCCTGCACGCATGATCTTCGAGAGGACGGACACGGGGGTTGGTCTCCTTGCCGGTCGGGCCTGGGACGGTCGGTTTCCAATGACATGGCTGAGCAACGGCCATCGTATGCGAGGACCCCGCCACGCCGGGAGCCTGCCGGGGACGCCGACCGTCCACTACTTCAAAAACGCTTCAAAGGGGACAACGGCCGGGAGTCGCCGATGGTGCCGCGTCGTTCCGAGGAATTGCGCGAAATGTGATCACCCGCTCACACAGCGCAAAAGCATGGCGTCCTCGTGCGCTCCCGAGCAGAATCGGCCGATGGAACCCGTCACGCTCACTACCGACCGTCTCCTCCTGCGCAGCGTCGGCCCGCAGGACACCGATGTCGTGTATTCCGCGGCCCAGGACCCCGAGATCCAGCGCTGGACGACGATCCCCTCGCCCTACCTCCCGGAGCACGCGCGGAGTTTCACCGAGCAGCTGGTCCCCGAGGGCTGGGCGAACTGTTCGATGTTCACCTTCGGTGTCTTTCTCCCCGAAGGGGAGTTGGTGGGCATGCTCGGCATCACGATGCGTTCCCTGGGCGTGGGTGAGGTCGGCTTCTGGGCCACGAAGGAGTACCGGGGCAACGGCTACATCACCGAGGCCACCGTCGCCGTCTCCCGCTGGGCCTTCACCCGGCTGTCGATCGACCGCGTGGAATGGCGCGCGGAGGTCGGCAACAAGGGATCCCGCGCGGTCGCCGAGCACGCCGGTTTCACCATCGAGGGCACGCTCCGCTCCGCGATCAACAACAAGGGCGTACGACGGGACTGCTGGGTCGCCTCCCTGCTCCCGTCGGACCTGGGCCTGCCCTCGACCGCCCCGTACCTGCCCGCGCAGCCGTAGCGAGACGAATCCGCAGGTCAGCGCACATTGTCAGTGGCACCCTCTATCGTGCGGAGACATGACGAGTGCCCCGCGCCCCACGACCGACCTGTCGGCAGCCGACGCCCGCCGCATCGCCCTGCGCGCACAGGGTTTCCTCGGTGCCCCCGACCGCCGCGCGGGCGTGCGCGGTGTGCTCCGCCATCTCGGCGCGGTCCAGCTCGACACCATCTCGGTCCTCGCCCGCTCCCACGAACTCATCCCGTACGCCCGCCTCGGCGCCGTCCCCCGCAAGACGGTCGAGGACGCGTACTGGACCCAGACACACGCCTTCGAGTACTGGTCCCACGCGGCCTGCATCCTCCCCGTCGAGGAGTGGCCCCACTTCGCCTTCCGCCGCCGCGCCTACCGCGGCCGGCCGCACTGGAACCACGACCTCCCGGACGGCGCCTACGAGCAGGTCATCAAGCAGCTCCGCGCCGAAGGCCCCCTCACCTCCACGGAGTTGGGCGGCGCCAAGCGCACCAGCGAGTGGTGGGACTGGTCCGGCGCCAAGGTCGCCGTGGAGCGCGCGCTCATGTACGGCGAGGTGGTGTGCGTGGAGCGCCGCGGCTGGAAGCGGGTGTACGACCTCGCCGAGCGCGCGATCCCCGATCAGCTGCTGCACGACGAGCTGGATGACACGGAGTGCCTCCGCCGCCTGGTCCGGCTGGCGGGCCAGTCCTTGGGTGTCGGCACGCGCGCGGACATCGCCGACTACCACCGCCTCAAGGGCGAGCAGGTCGACGCGGTGATCGCCGACTCGGGCCTGGTCCCGGTCACGGTGGAGGGCTGGGGCAAGCCGGCCTGGGCCGACCCGACGGCCCTGGAGACCTCCCCGCGCGGCCGGCATCGCACCACGCTCCTGTCCCCGTTCGACTCCCTGATCTGGGAGCGGGCGCGCACGGAGCGGATCTTCGGCTTCACCCACCGCCTGGAGGCCTACGTCCCCAAACCAAAGCGGATCCACGGCTACTTCGCGATGCCGGTACTCGCCGGCGGCCAGTTGGTCGGCCGCGTGGACCCGGCGCGAGAGGGCCGCACCCTGGTCGCCAAGCAGGTCACCCTGGACGGCGCGAAGGCCGTCCCGTCCGTGGCGCAGGCCCTGGTCGAGGCCGCGAGCTGGGTGGACTGCACGGACGTACGCGTGGAGCGGGTCGACGCCCCCGAACTGCGCGCGCCCCTCGCCGGAGAGCTCCTGCGCCTGCTGGCGTGAGGGTCACCGGATTTCGAGGATCTTCTCCCGCATCGCGTAGACGACGGCCTCCATCCTGGAGTGCAGCTGCAGCTTCTCCAGGATGTTGCGCACATGGTTCTTCACGGTGTTCTCGGAGATGAACAACTGCTTGGCGATATCGCGGTTGTTCATACCGGTGGCGACGAGTTTGAGAACCTCCAGCTCACGGTCGGTGAGCCGGGGCGCGGGCACCAACCGGCGCTCGTCGGTGCGCTGGATCATCGACTTGAACTCGGTGAGCAGTTTCGACGCCATGGAGGGGCTGATCTGCGACTGTCCGTCGGCCACCGCGCGAATGGCGGTGGCCACCTCGTCGGTCGAGATCTCCTTGAGGAGATATCCCGTGGCGCCCGCCTTGATCGCGTCGTAGAGATCGGCCTCTTCGTCGCTGATCGTCAGCATGATGATCTTCGCGCTGGGTGCCACCTCCTTGATGGAGGTACACGCCTCGATCCCGCCCCGCTTCGGCATCCGTACGTCCATCAGCACGATGTCCGGCAGCAGGTCGGCGGCCTTGTCCACGGCCTCGGCGCCGTCGCCCGCCTCGCCGACGACCTGGATGTCCTCCTCGGCCGCCAGCACGATCTCCAGGCCTCGGCGGAAGAGGGCGTGGTCGTCCACGACAAGGACTCTGATCGGCTCCTTGCGTGTCGAGCCCGCTTCCGGGCCCATGGCGACGACGCCATCGGCATCCTCGACATGCATCGGTCCGAAGCTGTCCGCCATCGTTCCTCCCCCTGAAGGCTGTGGCCTGTGGTCCTGCGCCATCGCCAACCCAAGGCAGCGGCCCACGGGTTGGGCCCTGTGCGGCCATGATTCCATGCCCGGACGACAGTGCGGTCACGGAGCGGGGCGCGAAGTGGTCGCACACCGGTGCCCCTGGGGGCGCACACGCGCTCCAGGGGCACCGGCTCAGCTGCCGCCGGGTGGGTCAGCCGCCCAACGTGCCGCCCGCCGCGGGCGGTTGCGCCCGGGTGACCATCGGGTCGGTGCTGAGGTGGATGACGCCGTAGTCGTAGGCGTGCCGCCGGTAGACGACACTCGGTTCCTTGGTCTCGGAGTCGACGAACAGGTAGAAGTCGTGTCCGACCAGTTCCATCTCGTAGAGGGCCTGGTCGAGGGACATCGGAGAGGCGACGTGTGTCTTCTCGCGGACGATGAGGGGGCCTTCGCCCTTCACTTCCAGCGAGCCGATCTTCTTGGTGGGCACACCGTCCGACTGCTCGTCGGGGACGGCGTGGCCGTTGCCGTTGAGCGTCGCCGCACCCGGGACGTGGTCGGGGACCTCGGCGGCCGTGAGCCGACGGGCACCGCGGCGCGTGTGACGCTTGTCGTGCTGCTTGCGCAGCCGGGCATCCAGCTTCTCCGCCGCGAGGTCGAGCGCCGCGTACGGATCGTTGGCCGATGCCTCCGCCCGGATCACCGGACCGCGGGAGCGGAGCGTGATCTCCACTCGGTCGCAACGGTCGGCCTGTCGGGGGTTGGGCTCCTTGGACACCTCGACGTCGAGGCTGATCACCTTGCCGTCGAGCTTCTGGATCTTCTCCAGCTTCAGCTTCTCGGCCACGTGCTTGCGGAACCGCTCGGGCACCTCGGTCTTGCGGCCCTTGACGACGATGTCCACGCAGAACTCCGTTCCCGGATCACTCCGCTTCGCTGCGGAGCGTCTCCCTTTTGCACCAGGCTCCGGTCACCCCGGAACCTCGGACTCGGTGACTTCCACCTCCTCCTCCCCCATGGGCAAGATCTCCACCCCATGGCCGCGGTGATTCCAGAAAACCCGCGGCACGGCATTCGGATAGGAGAGGTGCGGCCTGCGCCTTTCTCTCACAACCGAACATATCTCGCCCGGACGGATGTCGTCACCCTCTACTGCCGCGTACCTCCGTTCAGGTGAATTGGCCCTGTCATTACCTGCAACGACGCAAGTTTGCAGTCAGTTCCGGTTTATTTCGAAGGAATCAGGCGATGCCGCGATCACAGCCGCGCAGATCAGGTCACCAGGGCCGTTCACACCCACGATTCCCGGTGCACTGAGTGCCATGTGACTCCCCTTCTCCTTTGCTGCCCGCATCTGTTCCCCTCTGCCTTCCCGGGACACACCCGCGTACACGGCCGCGGTTGCTCCAACTGCTCCTCCTGGTCCATCGCGGGTGATCGCCTCACGCACGGCGCGTGCCGCCTCCCGCAGCGAGGCCCCCGTCGTCATCAGGTCGTCGACGAGCACGACCGGACCGCCGACCAGCAACCGGGCGCCTCCCGCGACCACCTCCAGGGCACCGGCCAGATTGTCCAGCCGCTGCCGGGAGTTGAGCCCCGACTGGTCGGCCACCCACCGCCGCTGCCGCAGCACGGCCACCACCCGGGCCGGCGTCCCGCTCCGCCGCAACTCCCCCGCCGCCGCGAGAGCGATCCGCCGCGCCGGATCATGCCCACGAGCCCGCACCACCCCACGCGCGGAGGGCACGGGGACCAGCAACACCGGCACCCCGACACCACTCCGGAGCGGCGCGCCGCCTACCTCCTGCCGGTGTCGCCCCGCAGGTGCCCGCCGTGCTCCCGTGGGCGCCTGCCGCGCCCCCGCGGCCGCCCGCTCAGCCCAGTCGTCCCACTCGCCCTCGCTGCCTTCATCCCCCTCCTCCCTCAGCTCACCGAGTCCCGGCACCCGGTCCCCGTCCAACCCCACCGAACCTCCGCTCGGCCCCGCCAACCCCCCGTCCTGCCCCGTCACAGCCCCTCGGCCCCGCGCCCGGCACTCCCGGAGCCCCGCCCGCACAGCGCCCGCGAGAGCCGCGCCCAGGGGCCCCGCGAGGGCCAGTGAGCCTCGTTCCTTGTGGGCGAGGAGCATCGCGCGCACCTCGTCCGCGTAGGGAGCCGCCGCATACGTCGCCGGCAGCCCGGACGGCTCGGGCACCGGTCGTACCCGGCTCGGTACGGCCCCGTTCAGGGCGGCACGGCACTCCGGGCAGAGCACCGTGCGAGGCATCCCGCAGCCTCCGCACTCGGTCGGCAGCACCAGATCCGTGAGGTCCCGCCACCAGCCCCGCATGCCCACCACTGTGCCAACGCTCTCGCCGACCGGCCACCCCTGTGGACAACCGGCGGACGCCTCCCTGTGGACAACTCCGCGCAACCGCCGGAAGCCGTCCCCCACACGAGTGCGGCCCCGCCCCGGAACACGCGAACGGCCGCCTCCTGCCGGGCCTCAGCCCGACCGAAGACGGCCGCTTCGCACTCCCTCACCCCAGGTCAACGGGCAAGCAACTCAACCCAGTTGGGCCGACGATCGCCTCACCCCGGGTAAACCGGCGCCGACCCCGTCTTGACCACCTTCTGCCACTGCGCCCCGGTGGGCAGCCGCACGATCCCGTCCTCCGAATAGGCCACCAGCGGCAGCTTGTCGTCCTCGGACGCGGCGATCTCCTTCACGCCGGTCAGGGCAGTGGGCGCCGGACCCTCCGGAGTGGAGCCGTCGACCTGGACGTACCGCATCTGCTGCACACCGCCCTGCGCGCGCCCGACCACCACGAGCCGGCTGTCCCCGGCCCACGACATGGCCGTGATCTCCTCCAGGTCCGGGGTCGCGGAACGCAGTTCGAGGACCGAGACCACCGGCTGCTCCCCGGTCGCGCCGCTCCGCTGGATCCGCCCGATCTGGAGGGACCGCTTGCCGTTCTTCTCGACGACGAGCGCGATCCGCACCCCGTCGGCCGCCACCCGGACCGACTCGATCCTGCCGTCCAGCCCCAGGGTGTCGACCGCGATCGGCTGGCCGGCGCCCTTCTGCAGCAGGAGCAGCCGGGGATTCTTCGGATTCCGGTCGGCCACCCAGAGGTCGCCCTGCACGTCCCAGCTGGGAGCCGTCAACCGGTCGTCCGCCGTTGTGCCCTGGCTGGTCAGCACGGGGTCCCCGAGCGACGCGCCCGACACCATCGACCCCACGTAGAGCGACTTCCCGTCGAGACTGACCCCGGCCCCGCTCTCCTCGTCGCGCGACACCGCCACCGATCCCAGCGGCTTGGTTCCCTCGCCCAGGGCACCCGGCACCGCCTCGGTGTGCGTGCCCCTGCTGCCGCCGGGTATCCGTACCAACCGGTGCTTGTCGTCGAGGAAGTACAGGTACACGGGGTGGTTCACGGGGCCGCGTGCCACGAGCGACTCCGCGCTGTTCTCGCGGTACACGCACAACTGTGCGCCGTTGGCGGCCTGCAGCTCGACCTCGTCCACCGTGGGCGTCATGGTGTGGAGGGTGTAGAGGATCTGGGTCGCCATCTCGTTGCACCGGGTGAGCCCCACCCGTGAGGCCTTCTGGTTCAACGGGACCGTCAGCTTGTTCTGGTCGTCGGGGGTCAGCGAGGTGACTCCCTTGCGCAGCGCCGTCCCCGTGGGGAAGCTCGACCTGACCACGGGCCCGAGCCAGCTGGTGGGCCCGTCGAGGAGCGAGCGCACCATCTGCGTCATGGGGTCCACCCGCCGCCGTACGAACACGGGGTCCGCCACGGCGATCGGCTGCGAGGTCGTCCCGGCCGTCGTGTTCGACGCGAAGTAGTACTTGTTGACCGACATGTAGTTGCGCTGGAAGTCGGAGCTGCCCATGACGACGCCCTGCGGCAGTCCGTCGATGCGCCACTGTCCGCTCTTCGTGTCCTTCGCCAGGTGCACCCGCTGGCTGTACCGGCCGTCCGCGGGCGAGTACGCCTGCTGCGAGTCGACCGTGGCGACCCGGTCGCCGGTCAGTGTGTACGCGAAAGTGTCGCCGTCCTCCCGGTCGCCGGGGGGATGAACGGCCTCGGTGCTCGGCCCGTCGGCGAGCACGGTGGTGGACGCCTCCGGCTGCCAGCCCCGCGCCGCCTTGGCGGTCAGGTACAGGCGCGCCGTCTTGTAGTTCGGATCGTCGCTGGTCAGTGCTTCCAGGAAGCCCTGCACGATCTCCCCCTGCGTCGCGTCCTCCCGGGGAGGCATCGCGAAAACCCGCACCTGGGTGTCCTGTCGCGGCGTCGACTCGACACCCCGGAGGTCCCCGCTGTCCGGCATCGAGGCACATCCCGCCAGCACTACGACGCCGCACGCGATGTACGCCGCCGCGCGTGCCGGCTTTCGCCGGGCGCCCTCCTCGCGGTCAGCGCCCACGAGATGCCTCCCCCTGCTTGTTCGATTCCTCCGGCACTGCGGCCGGGTCGACACCGCGCGCGGTGTCACTGCGAGGCGCGTCCGCGGCCGGCCGGTCCTCCTGGCGCCGTGTGCCGCCGGTCGGCCGGGGCACCACGCGTGCGCCGTTGCCGGGCAGCGCCGTAGGGTCCGCTGTCGCGGTCGTGGCGGTCAGCCTCGGGGCGATCGGGGTCCGCGCGGGTATCGGCGCCCCCTGGTCACCCATCGGCTGCACCGGGACCGTCGCCCGCTTGTCCCCGCCCCCGCTCGGCAGGCCGGCGTCGTTGAGTCCACGATTACGGCGTGAGTCCTTGGGCTCCAGGGGTATCGGCGAGCCCCGTAGCGGTTCGTCCGCGGTCCTCGGCAGCGTCAGCCGGAACTGCGAACCGCCGCCCGGCTCACCCCACGC
The DNA here is from genome assembly GCF_044457385.1 of Streptomyces sp. NPDC050548. Classification (NCBI taxonomy): domain Bacteria; kingdom Bacillati; phylum Actinomycetota; class Actinomycetes; order Kitasatosporales; family Streptomycetaceae; genus Streptomyces; species Streptomyces sp. NPDC050548. The sequence goes on along the minus strand of NZ_JBITGV010000006.1, from coordinate 9,637 downwards.
CTGCAGCCAGCCGCCGTGCAGCCGTGCGTCCTCCAGGGCGATGGACAGCCCCAGACCCGTACCACCGGTGGTACGCGCGCGTGCCGGGTCGGCCCGCCAGAAGCGGCTGAACACCCGGGTCGCCTCACCGGGCTTGAGCCCCACCCCGTAGTCGCGCACCGCGATGGCGACCGCCCCGCCCGCGGTGGCGAGCTTGACTATGACGTCCTTGCCGTCACCGTGCTCCACGGCGTTGACGACGAGATTGCGCAGCACCCGCTCCACCCGCCGGGCATCGGCCTCGGCGACCACGGGCTGCTGGTCGCCGACGACGCGTATCTGCGTGCCCTTGCGCTCGGCGAGGGGCTCGGCCCCGCTGATGACCCGCCGTACGACTTCCCTGAGGTCTATCGGCTCGGCCTCAAGGGCCGCCGCTCCCGCGTCGAAGCGGCTGATCTCCAGCAGGTCGGCGAGCAGCGTCTCGAAGCGGTCCAGCTGGTCGGCGAGGAGTTCGGCCGACCGCGCGGTCATCGGATCGAAGTCCACGCGCGCGTCGTGGATGACATCGGCGGCCATGCGTACGGTCGTCAGCGGCGTGCGCAGCTCGTGCGACACGTCGGAGACGAACCGGCGCTGCATCCGCGAGAGGTCCTCCAGCTGCTGGATCTTCAACTGGAGGTTCTGCGCCATCTTGTTGAAGGCCTCGCCGAGCCGCGCGATGTCGTCCTCGCCGGTGACCTTCATCCGCTCCTGCAGGCGCCCGGCGGACAGCCGCTCGGCGATCCCCGCGGCCATCCGCACCGGCGTGACGACCTGCCGCACCACGAGCCAGGCGATGGCCCCGAGGAGTACGACGACGAAGAGCCCGGCCGTCGCCAGTGTCCCCTTGACCAGGCTGAGCGACTTCTCCTCCTGGGTGAGCGGGAAGAGGTAGTACAGCTGGTACGGGTTGTTGTTCGGGTCGTTGACCTGCTTGCCGACGACGAGCGCGGGCTGGGACTCCTTGCCGTTGCTGTAGATGATCCGGGTGTAGCTCTGGGCCGCCGCCGTACTGCCGTTGACCCGCGCGCGCAGGTCCTCGGGCACGCTCGCGGACGGATCGACGTACCCGGAACCGCGCGGACTGCGTCCGCCACCGCTGTCGGCACCAGCCGGCAGCGTCACCACGTCGAAGGCACCCTGGCCGCCGCTGGACAGCGACGACACCAGGTCGCTCATCCATGAGATGACGTTCTGCGAGGAGTTGCCGTCGGTCGCGGAGCCGTCGTCGGCGGTCCCGCTGGCCGCCTCGTCGGCCCTCTGCTTGGCCACGGCGAATCCACCCGTGGCCTGGCTCTGCGAGGCCTTCACCTTGGCGTCCAGCAGGCCGTTGCGCACCTGGCCGATGACGACGAATCCCAGCAGCAGGACGACGCCCAGCGACATCAGCAGGGTCGTGACGACGACCTTGAGCTGGATGTTGCGCCGCCACAGCCGCATGACCGGCAGCAGCGGCCGGCGCACCCAGCGCATGAACAGGCGGAGGACCGGGCTGCCCTGGACTCCGCCCTGCAGCAGCCCGCCCTCCAGCAGGCGTGCCCAGCGGGAGCCCGCCGCCGTCCGGCCGACAGGCCGCCCCGCGCGGGCCCCGGTCCCCCCGGGTGCCGAAGCGGCACTGTCCCTGGACATGTCAGCTCGGTCCCGCCTTGTAACCGACGCCGCGGACGGTCACCACGATCTCCGGCCGCTCCGGGTCCTTCTCGACCTTGGAACGCAGCCGCTGGACATGCACGTTGACCAGACGGGTGTCCGCCGCGTGCCGGTAGCCCCAGACCTGCTCCAGGAGCACCTCACGCGTGAACACCTGCCACGGTTTACGGGCCAGCGCGACCAGCAGATCGAACTCCAGCGGCGTCAGCGCGATCGACTGCCCGTCCCGCTTCACGGAGTGACCGGCCACGTCGATGACCAGATCGCCTATGGCGAGCTGCTCGGGCGCCGGCTCCTCGGACCTCCGCAGCCGCGCCCGGATCCGGGCGACCAGCTCCTTCGGCTTGAACGGCTTCACGATGTAGTCGTCGGCGCCGGACTCCAGGCCCACCACGACATCGACGGTGTCGCTCTTCGCCGTGAGCATCACGATCGGTACCCCGGACTCCGCCCTGATCAGGCGGCACACCTCGATACCGTCCCGTCCGGGCAGCATCAGGTCCAGGAGCACCAGGTCGGGCTTGCTCTCACGGAAAGCGGCCAGCGCCTTGTCGCCGTCGGCTACGAAAGACGGCTCAAAACCTTCACCACGCAACACAATGCCGAGCATCTCGGCCAGTGCGGTGTCGTCATCGACGACAAGGACTCGTCCCTTCATAAACGACATCATCCCATTAACTAAATCGTTACCTGTCGTGACCTGTCACACAGCTCTGCCAGCGCCCCCGCAGTCACGGGCGAAACAGCGCCTTCTTCGGTGACGATCGCCGTCACCAGCTCGGGAGGCGTCACGTCGAACGCCGGGTTGTAGGCCTGGGTCCCCAGGGGTGCCACCGGAATCCCGCCTCCCGCTCCCGACACCGTCACTTGGGGTGACGTGATCTCCGTCACTTCGAACCCGGGGCGCTGCTCCACCTCGATGGACGCCCCGTCCGGCGTGTCCGGATCCACCGTCGTCACCGGTGCCACCACGATGAACGGCACATGGTGGTACCGGGCGAGCACGGCGAGCGGATAGCTCCCCACCTTGTTCGCCACCGAACCGTCGGCGGCGATCCGGTCCGCCCCGATCAGCACCGCATCCACCTCCCCGGCCGCGAACAAGGAGCCCGCCGCGTTGTCCGTGAGCAAGGTGTACGCCATACCGTTGCGCGCCGCCTCATAAGCCGTCAGGCGAGCACCTTGCAGCAATGGACGCGTTTCGTCCACCCACAGCCGCCGCAGCCGCCCGTCCCGGTGCGCCGCGAGCGCCACCGCGAAGGCCGTGCCCTCACCGCCCGACACCAGCGCTCCGGTGTTGCAGTGCGTCAGAATCCGGTGCCCGCCGCCGGGCAGCAGCTCGTCCAGCAGGGCCAGCCCGTGCGCGGCCATCCGCGCGCTGGCCTCGGTGTCCTCCCGGTGCAACCGCCGCGCCGCCGCCAGCGCGGCCCCGGCCGCCTGCTCCGGATCGCCGCCCTTGGCCACCGCGTCACGGTGCGCGGCCTGCGCCCTGCGCACGCCCACGGAGAGGTTCACCGCGGTCGGCCGGGCACCGGCCAACGCCAGCGCGGCCTCGTCCACGTCGAAGCCCCGCGCGGCGGCGAGCGCGACACCGTACGCCCCCGCGATGCCGAGCAGCGGCGCCCCGCGCACCGCCAGCGAACGGATCGCCTCCACCAGCGCGGAGGCGTCCGTGCACACCAGCTCGACCTCCTCGGCGGGCAGCCTCGTCTGGTCGAGCAGGACCAGTACAGGCCCCTCGGGGGGTTCGTCCCAGCGGATCGCGGGTATCTCGGTCGGCCGGCCGTTCTCGCCGGATTGCGCGTACTGATCAGCCATGCGGTCAGTCTGCCCCGTATCCGACGGACAATTGAAGGTGTGCAGCCCATACCGCGGCCGGTCACCGGTCGACCACCCCATGGCACGATGGCTGCCAACCTGCCGCCGCGCCCGCGGACGGGCACCGTGAAGGAGCGACGATGAACGACACTCCGGGCTGGGCCTCGCCCGGATCCGCCCCGCCCGACGGGCCCGAGCCCGGCGGGTCCGGTCCGGCCGGGCCCGGAGACGGCTCCGGCCCCGCACAGCCCGCGGACCAGCCCGGCACGGACCCGTCGGGCACCGGCCCGCAGTGGTCCAAGGAGCAGCCGCCACCCGCCCAGTGGTCCGCGCCCACCGACGCCCCGGGCCCGGGCCAGGCACCGCCCCCACCACCCGGCCCCGGCTGGGGCGGCGGCCACCCCGGCGGCCCGGCGGGCCCCGGAGGCCCCGGAGGCCCTGGGGGATATGGCGGGCCCGGCGGCTACGGCGCTCCCGGCTGGGGAGCCGGCTGGGGTGGTCCCCCGCCCGCGGCCAAGCCCGGTGTGATCCCGCTCCGCCCGCTCGGCGTCGGCGAGATCCTCGACGGCGCCGTATCCACCATGCGCACCTACTGGCGCACGGTCCTGGGTATCTCGCTCAGCGTCGCGGTCGTCATGCAGACCATCGTCGTCCTCGTCCAGGGCTTCGCCTTCAGCGATCTCACCAGCGCCAACGCCCTCGACGACCCGAACGCCAGCGCCTCCGAAGTGACCCGCGGCATGAGCGAGGCCTTGCTCAGCACCGGCGTCGTCTACCTGGTCGCCCTCATCGGCACGGTGATCGCCACCGCCCTGCTCACGGCCGTCACCAGCCGCGCCGTCCTCGGCAAGCCGGTCACCGCCACGGAAGCCTGGCGTGACGCCCGCCCCCAGGTGCTCAAGCTGTTCGGCCTGATCTGCCTGCTGATCCTCATGGCCATCGTCCTGATCGGCGTCCCCACCGTGCCCGGCATCATCGTGGGCGTCACGGGATCCGTGGACGGGGGCATCGCACTCGCCGTCATCGGTGGCCTCATCGGCTGCGGTGTCACCCTTTGGCTGGCGATCCGCTTCTCCCTGGCCTCGCCCGCACTGATGCTGGAGAAGCAGGGCATCGTGAAGTCGATGAGCCGCTCCGCGAAGCTGGTGCGCGGCTCCTGGTGGCGGATCTTCGGCATCCAGCTGCTCGCCCAGATCATCGCGAGCATCCTGTCGTCCATCCTCGTGATCCCGTTCGCCTTCATCGCCGGGCTGCTGAGCGGTGACGGCCTCAGTGGCCTCGTCAACGGCACCGGCGACGTCGGCTGGACGTTCCTCGTCATCAGCGGCATCGGCGCGGTGATCGGCCGCATGATCTCGTTCCCGATCACGGCGGGCGTCACCGTGCTCCTGTACATCGACCAGCGCATCCGCCGCGAGGCCCTCGACCTCGACCTGGCCCGCGCCGCCGGAGTCCAGGACCACGGCACCGCCGCCCCCGGCCCCACCCCGGGGAGCTGATGCGGTGAGCCTGGCGGGGGGAGTTCTCACAGCAATGCCCGCGGCGCTGCCGCACACCGTCGAATCGGCCACGAGGGCGCTGCTGCGCGCCCACGGCACAGTCGTACGGTCGTCGGCCCTCTCGGGGGACGAGCCGCCGGTGACGATCCCGCGCGACCCCGCGCGGGAGGCGGCCCGGCGTGAACTGTCCAAGCAGATGTACCACGAGAACGACCCCAGCCTGGTGCAACGAGCCCTGGACGCCATCTCGCGCTGGGTCGACAAACTGTTCAGCAGGGCATCGGAGGCGACACCCGGCGGAACGCTCGGCCTGGTCGTCGTCATCCTGGTCGTCCTCGCGGTCGTGGCCGCCCTGTGGTGGCGCCTCGGCACCCCCCGCCGCGAACCCGCCTCCGCCGCCGCCCTGTTCGACGACCGGCCCCGGAGCGCCGCCGAACACCGCTCGGCCGCCGAGGCACACGCCGCCCAAGGACACTGGAACCCCGCCGTGCAGGAACGCATGCGTGCCATCGTCCGCTCTCTGGAGGAACGCGCCCTGCTCGATGTCCGCCCCGGCCGCACGGCCGACGAGGCGGTCGCGGAAGCCGGCCGCGCACTCCCGTCGCACACGGACGAACTGCGCGCCGCCGCCGGACACTTCGACGACGTGACGTACGGCGGGCGCGGCGCGAGCGAGCAGTCGTACCGCCGCATCGCCGAACTCGACCGCGGCCTGGAGCGGACCAGGCCCGTCCTCACGAGCAGCGCCCACAGCACGGCCCACCACACCAGCCAGGGGGCCGCCGAATGACCACGGAGGCGACGCTTCCCGCCACTTCGGCCTCGCCCACCGTCCGCCAGGTGTGGACCCGCGCGCGTGGCATCGTCCTCGCGCTCGTGGTCCTCCTGGCAGCCGCCGTGGGGATCGCCGCGATCCGCTCCGATGCCCGGCACGGCGACCTCGACCCGCGCTCCGCCGACCCCTACGGCAGCCGCGCTGTCGCCGAACTCCTCGGCGACCGGGGCGTGTCCACGCGCGTGGTCTCGACCCTGACCCAGGCCCGCGCCGCGGTCGGCCCGGACACCACCCTCCTGGTCGCCGTCCCGGACCTGCTGACCAAGCGTCAACAGTCCGCCCTGCACGCGTCGTTCGCGAACTCCGGCGGCCGTACGGTCCTCGTCGCGCCCAGCACGCCGTCCCTGAGCCGACTCGCCCCCAGGGTCACCGTGGACGCCGGGCCCAGCTTCGACTCGCCGCTCTCCCCCGACTGCTCGATGCCCGCCGCCCGGCGCGCGGGCGACGCGGAAACCGGTGACTACAGGTACACGACCACGGCCACCGACGCCGACGAGTGCTACCCCAGCGACGGCCGACCGACCCTGCTCCGGCTCCCGGACGCATCCGCGGGCGGCGACACCGTGGTCATCGGCGCGCCCGACATCTTCCTCAACAAGCGTCTCGACAAGCAGGGCAACGCCTCGCTCGCCCTGCAACTCCTCGGCTCGCGTCCCCATCTGGTCTGGTACCTCCCCTCGCTGTCCGACACCACGGCCACCGACTCCGGCAGCCAGAGCTTCCTCGACCTGCTCCCCTCGGGCTGGCTCTGGGGCACCCTGCAACTGTTCATCGCCGCAGCCCTGGCCGCCCTCTGGCGGGCACGCCGACTGGGCCCCCTCGTGCCCGAAAAACTCCCCGTGGCGATCCGCGCCTCCGAAACCGTCGAAGGCCGCGCCCGCCTCTACCGCAAAGCCAACGCCCGCGACCGCGCGGCCACCGCTCTGCGCTCCACCACCCGCACTCGCCTCGCCCCCCTCGCAGGCGTCCCCGTCTCCCAGGCGCACGCGCCCGAAGCCCTGCTCCCCGCACTGTCCGCGCACCTCCACGGCGACGGACAGACCCTGCACTCCCTCCTCTTCGGCCCGCCGCCCAGCGACGACGCGGCCCTCATAGCACTTGCCGACCAACTCGACGCCCTCGAAAGAGAGGTACGCCGTCCATGATGGACCCGACCACTGACAACGCCGGGCCTGCGGGGAATCCGGGCGCCGCCCGAGCCTCCCTCGAATCCCTGCGCGCCGAGATCGCCAAAGCCGTGGTCGGCCAGGACCCCGCCGTGACCGGCCTCGTCGTCGCCCTCCTCTGCCGCGGACACGTTCTACTGGAAGGAGTCCCCGGAGTCGCCAAAACGTTGCTCGTCCGAGCGCTCGCATCCGCGCTCGAACTCGACACCAAGCGCATCCAGTTCACCCCGGACCTGATGCCCAGCGACGTCACCGGCTCCCTGGTCTACGACACCCGCTCCGCCGAGTTCCGCTTCCAGCCCGGCCCGGTCTTCACCAACCTCCTCCTCGCGGACGAGATCAACCGCACCCCGCCGAAGACCCAGTCGTCCCTCCTCGAAGCGATGGAGGAACGCCAGGTCACGGTCGACGGCACCGCGCGCCCCCTCCCCGACCCCTTCCTGGTCGCCGCGACGCAGAACCCCGTCGAGTACGAGGGCACGTACCCCCTCCCCGAAGCCCAACTCGACCGCTTCCTCCTCAAGCTGACGATCCCGCTCCCCTCCCGCCAGGACGAGATCGACGTCCTCACCCGCCACGCCGAAGGCTTCAACCCGCGCGACCTGCACGCCGCCGGCCTGCGCCCCGTAGCGAACGCGGCCGACCTCGAAGCAGCCCGCGCGGCGGTCGCCAAGACAACGATCTCCCCCGAAATCACCGCCTACGTAGTCGACATCTGCCGCGCCACCCGCGAATCGCCGTCCCTCACCCTCGGCGTGTCTCCGCGCGGCGCCACCGCCCTCCTCGCCACCTCGCGCGCATGGGCCTGGCTCACCGGCCGCGACTACGTCATCCCCGACGACGTGAAGGCCCTGGCACTCCCCACCCTCCGCCACCGCGTACAGCTGCGCCCCGAGGCCGAGATGGAGGGCGTGACGGCGGACTCCGTCATCAACGCGATCCTCGCCCACGTCCCGGTCCCCCGCTGATGGCCCTCACCGGCCGCGCCGCCCTCCTCGCAGCCCTGGGCTCCGTCCCCGTAGGCATCTGGGAACCCAGCTGGACAGGCATCCTGGCCGTCAACGTCCCCCTGGCGGTGGCCTGCGCCTGCGACTTCGCCCTGGCCGCCCCGGTACGCCGCCTGAGCCTCACCCGCTCGGGCGACACCTCCGTACGCCTGGGCGAATCAGCCGACGTCACCCTGACCGTCACCAACCCGTCCCGCCGCCTGCTCCGAGCCCGCATCCGCGACGCCTGGCCCCCCAGCAGCTGGCTCCCCGGCACGGAATTCGCCGCCTCCCGCCACCGCCTGACGGTCCCGCCCGGCGAACGCCGCCGCCTCACCACCCGCCTACGCCCCACCCGCCGAGGCGACCGCCAAGCGGACCGAGTGACCATCCGTTCCTACGGCCCCCTCGGCCTCCTCACCCGCCAGGGCACCCACGCCGTCCCCTGGGCCGTACGCGTCCTGCCCCCCTTCACCAGCCGCAAGCACCTCCCGTCGAAACTCGCCCGTCTCCGCGAACTCGACGGCCGCACCAGCGTGCTGACCCGCGGCGAAGGAACAGAGTTCGACAGCCTGCGCGAATACGTCCCGGGCGACGACACCCGCTCCATCGACTGGCGCGCCACCGCCCGCCAAACGACGGTCGCCGTACGCACCTGGCGCCCGGAACGCGACCGCCACATCCTCTTGGTCCTCGACACCGGTCGCACCTCGGCCGGCCGCGTCGGCGACGCCCCACGCCTCGACGCCTCCATGGACGCCGCCCTGCTCCTGGCAGCCCTGGCATCCCGCGCAGGCGACCGCGTGGACCTCCTCGCCTACGACCGCCGGGTCCGCGCCCTCGTCCAGGGCCGCACCGCACGCGACGTACTCCCGTCACTGGTCAACGCGATGGCGACCATCGAACCGGAACTCGTCGAAACAGACGCCCGAGCCCTCGCCGCCACGGCAATCCGCACAGCACCGCGCCGCTCCCTGATCGTCCTGCTCACCAGCCTCGACGCGGCCCCGGTCGAAGAGGGCCTGCTCCCCGTCCTCTCCCAACTCACCCAGCGCCACACGGTTCTGGTGGCATCCGTGGCAGATCCACACATCGCGCGCATGGCCACGGCCCGTGGAAACACAGAGGCCGTGTACGAGGCGGCAGCCGCGGCACGTGCCCAGACCGAACGCGACCGCACTGCGGAAAAACTCCGCCGACATGGCGTCACCATCGTCGACGCAACACCGGACGACCTCGCACCGGCACTGGCGGACGCATATCTGGCTCTCAAGGCTGCGGGACGTTTGTAATACGGGGTCTGCTTGAAAAGCAGACCCCGTTTCAGCTCCCCCTAAACGCAGAAAACCCCCGCACCGGAATCCGGTACAGGGGTTTTCGCAATATTTGTTCGGCGGCGTCCTACTCTCCCACAGGGTCCCCCCTGCAGTACCATCGGCGCTGTAAGGCTTAGCTTCCGGGTTCGGAATGTAACCGGGCGTTTCCCTCACGCTATGACCACCGAAACACTATGAAACACATCAACCGCACCGTACGTGACCTGTACGGGGTTGTTCGTGGTTTCAGAACCAACACAGTGGACGCGAGCAACTGAGGACAAGCCCTCGGCCTATTAGTACCGGTCACCTCCAGCGGTTACCCGCCTTCCAGATCCGGCCTATCAAC
>NZ_JBITGV010000005.1:368567-523203 GCF_044457385.1 Streptomyces sp. NPDC050548 | reverse complement strand
CCGCCGGAGAAGAGGATCACCGGCCGCTCGAACTCACCCGCCACCTCACGGAAGATGTGCACCGCCTCGGACTCCAGAGCGTCCAGATGCGAGAGGGCGTACGGCGTGTCCGTACCCTCGTCGGTCTTGGCGACGGTCGCCGTCATGCCAGTCCCCTCTCGGTGAGCAGCGCGTGGAGTGCCGCTGCCGACTCCTGCACGGTCTGGTGCTGCGACTCGATCCGCAGGTCCGGCGACTCGGGCTCCTCGTACGGGTCGTCGACCCCGGTGAGCCCGGTCAGTTCACCGGCGGCCTGCTTGGCGTAGAGACCCTTCACATCGCGTACGGAGCACACGTCGACCGGGGTCGCCACATGCACCTCGATATAGGCGGCGCCGCTCTCCTGGTGCCGCTTGCGGACGGCCTCGCGGCTGTCCGTGTACGGCGCGATGACCGGGACGAGCGCCTTGACGCCGTTGCGGGCGAGCAGTTCGGCGAGGAAGCCGATGCGCTGCACGTTCGTGTGCCGGTCCTCGCGGCTGAAGCCGAGGCCCGCCGAGATGAACTCGCGGATCTCGTCGCCGTCGAGCACCTCGACGAGGTGGCCCTCCTCGCGCAGTCGGCCGGCCAGCTCGTACGCGATGGTGGTCTTGCCGGCACTCGGCAGACCCGTGAGCCAGACGGTGGCTCCGGTCGTCACGTGCAACTCCTTCTCGGTGATGGTCATTCGTGCAGCCCGCACTCGGTCTTCCCGCGTCCCGCCCAGCGGCCGGCGCGCGCGTCCTCGCCCGCGAGGACCCGGCGGGTGCAGGGCGCGCAGCCGACGGACGCGTAGCCGTCCATCAGCAACGGGTTGGTGAGGACGCCGTGTTCGGCCACATAGGCGTCCACGTCGTCCTGGGTCCAGCGGGCGATGGGCGAGATCTTGACCTTCTGGCGCTTCTCGTCCCAGCCCACGACCGGGGTGTTGGCCCGGGTCGGGGACTCGTCGCGGCGCAGCCCGGTCGCCCAGGCCGCGTACTTGGTCAGGCCCTGCTCCAGCGGCTGGACCTTGCGCAGCTTGCAGCACAGGTCGGGGTCGCGGTCGTGCAACTTCGGGCCGTACTCGGCGTCCTGCTCGGCGACCGTCTGGCGCGGGGTGAGGGTGATGACGTTGACGTCCATCACGGCCTCGACCGCGTCACGGGTGCCGATGGTCTCGGGGAAGTGGTAGCCGGTGTCGAGGAACACCACGTCGACACCGGGCATCGCGCGGGAGGCGAGGTGGGCGACCACCGCGTCCTCCATCGAGGAGGTCACACAGAACTGCTTACCGAAGGTCTTCACCGCCCACTGGAGGATCTCAAGGGCGGAGGCGTCCTCAAGATCCTTCCCCGCCTGCTCGGCGAGGGCTTTCAAGTCGTCGGTGGGGCGCGCTTTCTGAGTCGTCGTCATATCTTTTCTCCCCCTGCGTCGGTCTGCTGGAGACCCCGGGCGAGGAGCCCGAGGAACTTCAGCTGAAAGGCCCGATTGCATGCCGCGCATTCCCATGCGCCATGGCCCTGCTCGCTCGGACGCAGGTCCTCGTCACCGCAGTAGGGGCAGTAGAAGGGGGCGGCGCGCTCGCTCACGACAGTGACTCCTCGCTGGCGCGCGTGGCCCACGTGGCGAAGCGCTCGCCGTCCTCGCGCTCCTGCTGGAACCGGGTGAGGACCCGCTCGACGTAGTCGGGCAGTTCCTCCGAAGTGACCTTCAGGCCACGGACCTTGCGGCCGAAGCCGGCCTCCAGACCGAGGGCGCCGCCGAGGTGCACCTGGAAGCCCTCGACCTGCTCGCCCTGGTCGTTGAGGACCAACTGGCCCTTGAGGCCGATGTCCGCGACCTGGATACGGGCGCAGGCGTTCGGGCAGCCGTTGATGTTGATGGTGATCGGCTCGTCGAACTCCGGGATGCGGCGCTCCAGTTCGTCGATGAGCGTGATGCCGCGCTGCTTGGTCTCGACGATCGCGAGCTTGCAGTACTCGATGCCGGTGCAGGCCATGGTGCCGCGCCGGAAGGGCGAGGGCTTCGCGGTGAGACCCAGCGCCTCCAGGCCCTCCACCAGCGAGTCGATCCGGCTCTCCTCGACGTCGAGCACGATCATCTTCTGCTCGACGGTGGTGCGCAGCCGGCCCGAGCCGTGCGCCTGCGCCAGCTCGGCGATCTTCGTGAGAGTGGTGCCGTCGACACGGCCGACGCGCGGCGCGAAACCGACGTAGAAGAGGCCGTCCTGCTGGCGGTGGACGCCGACGTGGTCGCGCCAGCGCTGGACCGGCTGCGCGGGGGCGGGGCCGTCGACGAGCTTGCGCTTGAGGTACTCGTCCTCCAGGACCTGGCGGAACTTCTCCTGGCCCCAGTCGGCGACGAGGAACTTCAGGCGGGCGCGGGTGCGCAGCCGCCGGTAGCCGTAGTCGCGGAAGATGCCGATCACGCCGGCCCAGACGTCCGGGACCTCGTCCAGCGGGACCCAGGCGCCGAGCCGGACGCCGATCTTCGGGTTGGTGGACAGGCCGCCGCCGACCCACAGGTCGAAACCGGGGCCGTGCTCGGGGTGGTCGACGCCGACGAACGCGATGTCGTTGATCTCGTGCGCGACGTCCAGGAGCGGGGATCCGGAGATCGCCGTTTTGAACTTGCGCGGGAGGTTGGAGAATTCCTTGTTGCCGATGTACAGGCGGTGGATCTCGTCGATGGCCGAGGTGCCGTCGATGATCTCGTCCTCGGCGATGCCCGCGACCGGGGAGCCGAGGATGGTGCGGGGCGTGTCGCCGCAGGCCTCGGTGGTGGAGAGACCGACCGCTTCCAGGCGGTTCCAGATCTCGGGCACGTCCTCGATGCGGATCCAGTGGTACTGCACGTTCTGCCGGTCGGTGAGGTCGGCCGTGCCGCGCGCGAACTCCTGCGAGATCTCGCCGATCACCCGGAGCTGGTCCGTGGTCAGCCGGCCGCCGTCGATGCGGACGCGCAGCATGAAGTACTTGTCGTCCAGCTCCTCCGGCTCCAGGATCGCGGTCTTGCCGCCGTCGATCCCGGGCTTGCGCTGGGTGTACAGCCCCCACCAGCGCATACGGCCGCGCAGGTCGTTCGGGTCGATGGAGTCGAAGCCGCGCTTGGAGTAGATCGTCTCAATGCGTGTCCGCACGTTGAGACCGTCGTCGTCCTTCTTGAACTGCTCGTTGCCGTTGAGCGGAGTGAAGTGTCCGGCGGCCCACTGCCCCTCACCGCGGTGACGGCTCACCTTGCGGCGGGGCGCTGCGGATGCAGGGTTCTCGGGAGTGGCGGCCATGGTTCTACGTCCTCCGGGACAGGCGGGTGATCGGCTCTGACCTGCGCGTACGGGCGCATGCGGGCATACGTGCGCGTCTTTGCGCAGGGTGGGGCAGATACGGGAATTCCGGGGGGTTGCGGCTCGGCTAGCCCGCCGGACAGATGGCGCTGGACATGCGGCCGAGGTCGACGTGCCGCCGACTCACCAAGGCAATCCCAGTTCCAGACATGACGGAAGCGTGTCACGGCGATCTGGACAGAGTCCAGCTTCGTCCGTCATGCGGACACCCTGGTCCCGCTATGTGAGACGAGGGTGTCATCAGTCACATGACGTGCGCGTGGTCTTGTCGGCGCAGGTCAGACCGGGTAGGCCCCCGACCAGGGGCCCGGCGTGGGCACCAGCGCCACCTCTTCGACCTGCGTGTCGAAGAGCTTGAAGCCCCGGCGCTGGTAGTTGTCCATCGCGTGCACCCCGTCCAGGCTGCAGGTATGCACCCAGACCCGGCGGGTCGGGGCCCGTCCCGGCCAGCGGTCCGCGAGGTCCCAGGCACGGGCGGTGCCGTAGGAGAGGAGGTGCCCGCCGAGGCGTCGGCCGCGGAAGGCGGGGATCAGTCCGAAGTAGGCGATCTCGACGACGCCGTCGTCCTGCGCGGCCAGTTCTATGTACCCGGCGGGCGTGCCCCGGTCGTACACGACCCAGGTCTCCGTGCCCGGCCGGTCCAGGTGCTCCTGCCACTGCGCGAACGTCCAGCCGAGCCGGTCGATCCAGAGGATGTCCCCGCCCACGGACGCGTACAGAAAGCGGCTGAACTCGGGGGAGGGCACCTCGGCGCGGACGATCCGCACGTCTCCGTCCGGCGCGATGGCCGGGAGGAGGTCGCGCGGATCGGTCTGCTCCAGGGACCAGGTGGTCACGGGGGTGTTCGTCATGCCCGTCAGGGAATCATCCGGCCGGGCGGTCTGTCGATCAGTGGATCAATCGAGAGCGCGGTCGATCGAGGTCAGCGGCAGCGCGAACAGCATCCGGCCGGACACCGACCAGACCTCGCCCGTTTCCTGCCAGTAGGAGAGCGAGCCGGTCCCCGCGCTCCAGCACTGGTGCGTCTCGTCGGCCCCGCACTCGGTGGCCCGCGCGTCCTTCGCGTCCTGCCGCCACAGCGAGCCGTGTGCGCTCTGGTCCCCGGCCGCGCCGCCCAGATACCAGGCGGGCCCGTACGCGAGCACGCCCCCGACGCCGGTGACCTTCGTCGCGTACGCCTCCTCGGGCACCGCGTGCCTCGCCGAGTCGGTGGCGAGCAGCCCCGGCCGCGCCGGATCCAGGCTGAACGGATAGCGCCACAGCCGCTTCCCGGCACTGGCTACCAGACTGTCCGGCACCGTGCTGCGGTCCAGCGAGAGACCGACGGGGCCGGTGGCGGAGCTGTCACCGGTCAGCCGGTACGCCCCGACGGCGGGCAGCACATACCGGTACCCGGCGGCCGACCAGCCCTCGCGCACCCGGCCGACCGCGGAGGCCGTCACCGTGGCGCGCTGGATGCGGTTCATGTCGTACACGTACAGGGCGTCGCGGGTCCCGCTGCTGGTGGTGACCAGCAGCTTGTCCTGGTACCAGACCATGCCGGAGACCTTGGAGACGAGCCCGCGGTAGTCGCGCCCGCCGTCGGTCGGTACGGCGAGGAGGGCCCAGGTGTAGGTGAGCCGGCCGGGGTCGTCGGCGTTCACGAAGGCGACCTTGGCCAGGCCGCCGCTGTTCGCGCTCCAGCCGGAGAGGATCACCCGGTTCGAGCCCCACCAGCCGTCCTCGTCGGCGTCGCCCGAGGTCGTCACCGAGCGCGGGGTCCACGCCGGGTCGGCCGCGTCGCCGCTGTCCCAGCAGTACGCGCGGGTGGCCGCCGGTTCGACGGGCAGCGCCGCCTTCTCGTCGCTCGTGCAGTCGGCGGCGTCGCGGAGTGTGTGGTCGGCGCTCTTCAGCACGGTGTCGACGCCCACCGGACGCCCCATCTCCGAGGCCAGCCGGTCCAGCGACCGCTGCGGCTCCAGCGTCTCCCGCAGCTCCAACTTCCCCAGTTCGGAAGCCGAGGTGAGCGGCTTCAGCGCCCCGGGATCGGAACTCACCGTCGCCTGCGAGGCACTGATCATCGTCGCGGCGGCGGTCAGGCCGAGTGCGGCCCCGGCCAGCGCCGCCCGCAGCGCCCTGCCCCGCTTGCGCCGGCGATGTCGCCCACGTGCACCCATAAGTGTCCTCCCGGAGCGAGCCAACTGCGCCTGGTGATCCGTGCGTTGACCAGGGAGCAGGTGGGGTGGCCCGTAGAGGGATGCTACGGCAGTCGGAGCCGCCCCATGGGCAAGACCCTGCAATTATGCGGAAGATGCCGCCCGACGTGTCTTTTGCGCCACCTGTCCGCTACGAGGTCGGGACCGGCCTCCGCCCCTTCGCGACCGCCGGTGCCGTCGAGTACGGCAGCAACTCCCGCGGGTCGTCCGGCAGCACCACCTCGACCTCCGCGTCCTCGCAGAAGCGGTACGGCCGGTGTTCAAGGAACGCCCCGAGATAGCGCCGTACCCGGGACATCTCGGCGCGCACGGTCACCGTGCGGCCCGGGTCGCCGAACATGTCCTCGGCCAGGCCCGCCGCGCTGCGGCCGGTGCGGTGCAGGGCCAGGAGATAGAGCAACTCGGCGTGCCGGGGGCTGAGTTCATGGGTCCAGGAGCCGGCGCAGCCGGACACCGTCACCGACCAGCGGCGCGGCAGCGCGAGATCGAGGACGATCCGGGTGGCGGCACGCGGCCCCGGTTCGTCGGCGGCCCGGACCAACCAGCCCCCGGCCAGCGGCTCCAGCGAGCACAGCCCGAGCGAGGGCAGCCAACGACGGCCCGCCGAGGGCGACTTGGGCAACGCGATCCGCTTCACATACGGCATTCCGGTGACCGCGGCGGTCCAGCCGTCCCGGTCCACCACCAGGGCCTGGCCGCCGAGCCGGGGCAGGATCGGGGCCGCCACCGCGCGCAGCCGCTCCAGCGAGGTCATGTGCAGTTCGCGCAGCCGGGCCTCGGCGAGTTTCGCCACCGAGTCGACCCAGGCGAGGGTGGCCGGATGCATGGTCTCCAGCGGACCGCTGACATCGACGACACCGATCAGCCGGCCGTCCCTGGGGTCGGTGATCGGGGCGCCCGCACAGGTGAACGCGGTCAGCGCGCGCGAGAGATGCTCGGCGGCGAAGACCTGCACAGGCCGCCGGACGACCGCCGGGGTGCCCACGCCGTTCGGGCCGATGACGTCCTCACGCCAGTCCGTGCCGACCTCGATGCCGACCTCGTCGGCCTTGCGCAGCACGGCCGCGCTGCCCTCGCGCCACAGCGCCCGGCCCTCGTCGTCCGCGATCACCACGATGTGGTGGGCGGCGTCCGCGACCGACACCAGGCCCTCCCGCAGCACCGGCAGGACGTGCCGCAACGGGCTTGTGCCGCGCCGCCGTTCGACCTCCTCGCGGGAGAGCAGTCCGGTGCGCAGATCGTGGTCGGGGTGGGTCCCGCCGCGTAACGCGCGCTCCCAGGACTCCTCGATCACCGGGCGCGGAGGGGTGCGGGCGCGCTGCCCGTTGAGCGTGGTGTGCCGGGCGTCGCCGAGCATCCGTGCCGTCCGGGCCGCGTCGACGGTGGCGTGCTGCGTCGGGGCGGCCGGCGGATTCACCATGGGTCCTTCTCTCCGGTCCCGTATCGACTGTTGTTCTCATAGTGCCGCCCCGCGGTGACGGAGGGAGACACTCCGGACACAGTGGCCACCAAGTTGCAACCCTCTGCAACCCTGGTGAACGGCCGTACGGTGTCTGAAACTTGTCCCACGCTGCGAGGGTGGTGCCGTGTCGGCGCAGCACCACCCTCGCGTTGCGTCAGGCCGTCGGCCGTGCGCGTTCCACGATCGACGCCAGGTCCAGGCTCGGCGGCAGGGTGCCGAAGCTGGCGCCCCAGTCGCCGCCCAGCCGGGAGGCGCAGAACGCGTCGGCGACCTCCGGCGGCGCGTGCTGCACGAGCAGCGCCCCCTGGAGTACGAGGGCCATCCGCTCGACCAGGCGCCGGGCGCGGCCCTCGACGCCCTCCAGGTCGGCGAGTTCGACGAGCAGGTTCTTCATCGCGCCGTCCAGCCGGTGGTCGGCGCCGCGCACCCGGCCGACCTCGACCAGGAACGCGTTCAGCGCCTGCGGTTCACGCCGCAACGCCCGCAGTACGTCCAGGGCCTGGATGTTCCCGGCGCCCTCCCAGACCGAGTTGAGCGGTGACTCCCGTACCAGACGCGGCAGTCCGGACTCCTCCACGTATCCGTTGCCGCCCAGGCACTCGGCCGCCTCGACCGCGACCGTCGAACAGCGCTTGGTCACCCAGTACTTGGCGGCCGGCACCGCCAACCGCAGGAACGCCAGCTCCTGTTCACCGCCGTCGTCGTAGGCGGCGGCGAGTCGGAGCCCGAGCGTGGTGGCGGCCTCCGACTCCAGGGCGAGGTCGGCCAGCACGTTGCGCATCAGCGGCTTGTCGAGCAGCCTGCCGCCGAACGCCTCGCGGTGGGCGGTGTGGTGGACGGCCTGGGCGACGGCCTGCCGCATCAGACCGGCCGAGCCGAGCACACAGTCGAGCCGGGTCGCCGCGACCATCCCGATGATGGTCCGCACCCCGTCCCCCTCGTCCCCGACCCGGCGCGCCCAGGTCCCGTCGAACTCGACCTCGGCGGAGGCGTTCGACCGGTTGCCCAGCTTGTCCTTGAGGCGCTGGAGCAGGAACACGTTGCGGGTGCCGTCCGCCAGCACCCGGGGCACCAGGAAGCAGGTGAGTCCGCCGGGCGCCTGCGCCAGCACCAGGAAACCGTCGGACATGGGCGCCGAGCAGAACCACTTGTGGCCGGTCAGCTCGTACGTCCCGTCCTCCGCGAGCGGTCGCGCCGCCGTGGTGTTGGCACGGACGTCGCTGCCGCCCTGCTTCTCCGTCATGCCCATCCCGAAGACCGCCCCGGCCTTGAGGTGGGCCGGCCGCAGCTCACGGTCGTAGACCATGGACGTCAGCCGGGGCTCCCACTCGGCGGCGAGCGCGGGGTCGGCGCGCAGGGCGGGCACCGCCGCGTGGGTCATCGACAGCGGGCAGCCGTTGCCGGCCTCGACCTGCGTCCAGACCAGGAAGCCGGCGGCCCGCCGCACATGTCCGGCGGGGCGGTTCCAGGCGGCGGTCAGTCCCGCCGCCACGCCCTTGCCGAGCAGCCGGTGCCAGGCCGGATGGAACTCGACCTCGTCGATCCGGTTGCCGAAACGGTCGTGGGTGCGCAGGCCCGGGGGGTTGGCGTTGGCCTGCGCACCCCACTCCTGCACCTGGGCCGAGCCGGCGGCGCGGCCCAGGGCGGAGAGGTCGTCCCGTACCTCGGTGAGGAGTTCGGGCGGCGTGTGCCGCTCGACCGCCGAGGTCAGGACGCGGTCGGCGCCGAAGACGTCGTACCCGACCAGTGGGGGAGGCTGGTTCGTCACGGTGTGGGTGCTGCGTGCCATGGCTGGAACCTACCCGTGCGGACGGCGGTGGTCCGGATCTCCGCGGTGAAACGGCCACCGCCGCCGCCGTCAGGCCGACTGGGACATGGCCGCCAGTATCTCCGTCCCGGCCGCCTCCTCCTCCAGCCAGCCCGTGCGGTACACGGTGTCCAGATAGCGTTCGCCCAGGTCAGGGGCGATCGCCACCGCTGTCGGGCCGTGCCGTCGGTCCGGCCAGCCGTTCCGGGCGAGCCACTGTCCCGCCCCGCTGACGACCGTGCCGGTGGACCCGCCGAACAGGAAGCCGCGCGCGGCCAGTCGGCGGCAGGTCTGCACGGTGTCCGTCTCCTCGACGTGGATGACGTCGTCGACGTACGACTCGTCGAGGAAGGGCGAGCCCACGCTGGTGCCGAGCCCCGGGATCATCCGGGGTCGCGACTCCCCGCCGAAGGTGACCGAGCCGACCGCGTCCACGGCGACGATCCGCACCCGGCGCCGCCACTGCCAGAACCAGCGCGCGCAGCCCATCAGGGTCCCGGTGGTGCCGGCCCCCACGAACAACACGTCCAGCTGCGGGAACCGGCGGGCGATGGCGGGTGCCGTGGTGCGGTAGTGCGCCCGCCAATTCCCTTGGTTGGTGTACTGGTTGAGCCACACATACCGCTCGTCCGAGGCGCACAGCGCGCGCACGTACGCGATCCGGGCGCCCAGGAAACCGCCGTGCCCGTCCGGCTGGTCGATGATGTGCACCCGGCTGCCCAGCGTCTCCATCAGCCGTACCGTCGGCAGGTTGCACCGTCTGTCGGTCACACACAGGAACCCGTAGCCGCGGCTCGCCGCGATCACGCTCAGGGCCACCCCCAGGTTCCCGGACGACGACTCGACCAGCACCGAGCCGGGCCGCAGGACGCCGTCCCGCTCGGCGGCGTCCACCATCTCGGTGGCGGCCTTCAGTTTGATCGAGCCGGCGAAGTTGAACCCCTCGCATTTCAGGTAGAGCGGCAGCCCCAGTGAGGCCCGCAGATCGACGTAGAGCTCGTCCTCGTTGAACTCCGCGGGATCGGAGATCACAGCCATGTATTTCCCCCCTTGTGGTGCGCCACGATCGCCGTCAGCCGTACCGGCGCAGCTCGTGGAAGAACCCGTCGACGACGCGCAGTTCGCCCCGTCGAGCCACTTCGTCATGGACGAACCTGCCGACCGCGAGGTCCAGCACCCCCAGGCCGAAGGGCGAGAACACCACCGTGCGGTCCGCCGGTACGCTCACCCGCCCGGTCAGCACGTCGTCCAGCGTGCCGTCGATGAACTCCCGCCCGCCGGTGGCCTGTTCGGCCAGATGCGGTGAGGTGTCGGCCTTCAGACAGTGCTCGACGTCGTCCACGAAGTTCGCGGACGCGAGCAGGATCGCCGGGTCGAGATCCCGCAACGACACGTGCAGGACCAGCGGATGGTGGTCGAACCAGGCCGGATCGTGGATGTGCGGCGCGCCGGCGATCGTCGCGAAGACCAGCAGGTCGCTGGAGCGGACCAGCCCTTCGGCCTTGTCGTGCACGGTGATCCGCCCCTGCGCGCCCGACCGCTCCAGATACCCCCGGAACCCCTCCGCGCTGTCCGCGGACAGGTCGTAGACGCCCGTCTCCTCGAACTCCCAGCCGGTGGCCCGGAGATGGGTGTGGATGTAGCGGGCGATGAGGCCGGTCCCGACGAACCCGACCCGCAGCGGACGCGTCCGCCCCTGGCTGAGCTTCTCGGCCGCGAGCGCCGCCGAACTCGCCGTACGCGTCGCGCTGATCACCGAACTCTCCAGGCAGGCGTACGGATAGCCGGTGTCGGGGTCGTTGAGGATCAGCACCGCCGACGCCCTGGGCAGCCCCGAGCCGGTGTTCCCCGGGAAGCTGGAGATCCACTTCAGACCGTCCACCCGCAGCGGCCCGCCCAGCGACGCGGGCAGCGCGATGATGCGGGACGAGGGGCGGTCCGGGAAGCGCAGGAAGTACGACGGCGGGTTCACGGAGTCGCCCGCGCCGTGCAGCCGGTAGGTGGCCTCGACGAGTTCGCCGATCTCCGACTCCCGCCCGGCGAGGGCCTGTTGGACCTGTTCGCCGCTGACGACCGCGAACGTGGGTGTGTCGAAGTCCGTGTTGAGGTCGCTCATGCCGCCCGCACCCCTCCCGTCGGCGCGCAGTCCGTGAGCCGTACCGGGTCGCCGAGTCCGGCGAGCACCTCGCGCGGGCCCTCGAAGGGGTCCCGGCCGTGCGCGGTACGGATGTTGTCCACCAGCAGCAGATCCCCGGAGCGCCACGGCGTGCGCCGGACGTGTGCGTCGTAGGCCCCGTTGATGGCCGACACGATGTCCGCGTCGACCGGATCGCCGTTCCCGAAGCGGGTGTTGAAGGGCAGCGCGTCGTCGCCGTAGACGTCGATCAGGTACTCGCGGACCTCGGGCTCCATCGTCCACTCGTTCAGGAACGCGATCTGGTTGAACCAGCAGCGGCGGCCGGTGACCGGGTGGCGGAGCACGGCGGCGCGGTGCTGGCGGGTGTGCAGCGAACCGTCGGACTGCCAGGCGAAGTCGATGCCCTGAGCCCGGCAGTAGCGCTCCACGACGGTACGGTCCTCGGTGCCGAAGGCCTCGGCGACCGACGCCCCGATCTCCTCGTGGTAGGTCCGGGTCAGCAGCCAGCCCTCCCGCTCGAAGCGGTCCACCAGTGCGGTGGGCAGCGAGGTCAGGACGGCCTCGGCGTCGGCGACCGGGGTCGCGCCGCCCTCGGTCGGCGCGTCGAGGCAGGCGAAGAGCAGCAGTCCGGGGAAGTCCAGCGCGTAGCTCGACTCGTGGTGCAGGCACATGGGCTGGTCGGTCGGCCACTTGGTGGCGGAGTACACGCCCTCCGCGTAGGTGCGGCGGGGCGCGAACGGCTCCCGGTCGGCCATCAGGGAGTCGGTGAGCCGCCGGAAGACGGTCTCGGTCGCGGCCGGGTCGGCGAGGCCCAGGCCACGGACCAGGACGCAGCCGTGCTCGGCGACGACGGCCCGCAGCGCCGTACGGTGCCGGTCGGCCCAGCCGACCGGGTCCGCGCCGGCCTCGGCGTGCAGCAGCGGCGGACCGTCCGGGCTCAGGTTGACGGCGTGGAGAAGGGTCGCGGATGAGAGCGACATCTCGGTGTTCCTTTCGGTGGTGCTGTCGATCGTTCGGCCGGGGGTGCGGCGGGTCTCAGGAGGAGACCGGCGGTTCCAGCAGTCCGGCCAGGTCCGCGAGGACCGGGTGTCGGGTGACGTCCTTGAGGCTGATCGCCCGGTCCAGGGCGACCGCGAGCTTCACCGCGGCCAGCGAGGTGCCGCCGCGGTCGAAGAAGTGGTCCTGGCGGCCGATCCGGTCGGCCGGGATGCCCAGCACCACCGCCCAGGCGTCGGCCAGCCGGCGCTCGGCCGGCGTGCCGGGCCCCTCGCCGACCGCGTCCAGGTCACCGGCGAGCGCGGTGAGCGTCCGGCGGTCGGTCTTGCCGTTGGCGGTCAGCGGCAGCGACGCCCGCCAGTGGACGACCGACGGCACCATGTACGCGGGCAGCGACTCGGCCAGCCTGGCCCGCACGGCGTCGGCCTCCACGGGCCGCGCACCCGTGCAGAACGCCACCAGCTGCGTCCCGCGTACGACGACCACCGCGCCGTCCCTGACCCCGTCCACCCGCAGCAGCGCGTTCTCGATCTCACCGATCTCGATGCGGAAGCCGCGGATCTTCACCTGGCTGTCCCGGCGCCCCAGGAACTCCAGCTTCCCGTCGGGACGCCAGCGCCCGTGATCGCCGCTGCGGTACAGCCGCTCACCGGGCCGGTACGGGTCCTCGGTGAAGGCCGCCGCCGTCCGCTCGGGATCGTTGACGTACCCCCGGCCCACGCACACACCGGAGAACACGATCTCGCCGGGCGCCCCCAGCGGCACCGGCACCAGGTCCTCGTCGACGACGTACACCCGCACATTGCCCACCGGCCGGCCGAGCGGCACCCGGGGCCCGTCCGGTGCCCGGTCCATCACCTCGTGGTTGGTGTCGTCCGAAGTCTCGGTCAGGCCATAGGCGTTGACCAGCCGCACCCCGGGCCGCGCAGCGAACCAGCGCTCCACCAGTTCCTTCTTCACGGCCTCCCCGGTGACCGACACACAGCGCAGGTCCGGGAGTTGGCGCGGCTGCCGCTCCAACTCGGCCAGTACGGCCTCCAGATACGACGGCACGACCTGGAGCACGTTGACCCGCCCCGCCTCGATCGTGTCGACGAACCGCGGCACGTCCAGGATCACGTCCTGCTCGACCAGCAGCGTCCGCCCGCCCACGAGCGGCGCGCAGACCAGCTGCCACAGCGAGATGTCGAAGCACTGGGGAGCGGTCTGCGCGACCACCTGCCCGGCCCCGATCCCCAGATCGTCGAGCTTGGCGAAGACGTGGTTGACGAAACCCGCGTGCTCGCACATCGCGCCCTTGGGCTCACCCGTGGAGCCCGATGTGAAGTAGATGTAGGCGAGTTGACCCGGCGAGACCTCGATCCCGAGGTCGCCGTCCGAGTGGCCCTCGGCGTAGGCCTCGTCGACGTAGAGCGTGCGGTCGGACGTCGCCTCCAACGCTCCGTCGCTGCCGTGCTCGGTCAGCACCAGCTCGCACCCGGCCCGGTCGAGCACCCGCGCCACGCGGTCGGCCGGGAAGTGCGGCTCGACGGGGAGATAGACCCCGCCCGCCTTGAACACGGCCAGTACGGCCGCCATCCAGTCGAGGTTGCGCTCCAGCACCACGGCGACGACACCCTCACGGGTCAGGCCGCGGGCCAGCAGCGCCCGACTCAGCTGGTTCGCCCGGGAGTTGAGCTCCCGGTAGGTCCAGCTCCGGTCGCCCTGCTCGGCGGCGACCGCGTCCGGGCACACCTCCACCATGTCCTCGAACAGCTCGTGCACCCGCCGGTCCGGCAGTTCACGCCGAGGGCCCGCCAACTCCTCCAGCTGGAAACGGACTTCGGCCTCGGACAGCAGGCTCGTCCGCTTCGGATCGGCCAGGACCGTGACGTGGTAGCCCGCGATCCGGGCGGCGGCCTCGGCGTCCAGGACATCGGTGCGGTACCGCAGTCGCAGCGTGCGGCCCGTGACGCTCACCTGCAGCGCCGGGTCCTCCTCGACACTCTCCCCGGAGAGCGCGGCGAGCACGGTCGCATGGGCGGCCTTCAAAGCCGCGGGCTCGATCAACAGCCCTTCGGGCAGGGACACTTCGTACTCCGCCACACCTGGCACCGGAGCGAGCGTCCACCGCGGAATGATCTCCATCTTTCTCTTCCCCCCTGTTTCCTTCCCCCTGCGGCCAGGCCGTCAGGGAGTCATGTGCACGACGGCGCCGCGCTGGGCCACCGCCGGATTCCCGCCCCACCGCGACAGCGCGGGCATCTCCTCGCCCTTCATCAGGAACGAGTCGGCGGCGAGTACGGCCCCGTCGCCCATCGACACCCCGTAGTGCACGAGCGCACCCACCCCGAGGGTGCAGCCGTCGCCGATGGTGATGAGTTCGGACTTGAACGTGCCGTCCTCCTGCGAGTGGGACTGCACCTTGGTGTGCGCCGACAGCGTGCAGTCGTCGCCGATCGCGGTGAGTGTGCGCTCGGTGATGTAGGCGCCGTCGTCGAAGACCCGCCGGCCCATGCGTACGCCCAGCAGCCGCCAGATGAGGTTCTTGAACGGCGTCCCGTTGAACACCTGGATGTAGTTGTCCGGCACCTTCCACAGCCGCTCGTGCCACCAGAAGTACGGGTCGTAGATCGAGCACAACTTGGCTTCCAGCGGCCTGAATCCGCCGACCAGGCGCTCCACCAGCACGTAGTACCCGGCGGTGAAGCCGAGCCCGAGCATCAGGGACGCGCCGATCAGCAGCCCCCCGCCGATGCCCTCGCCCCCGTGCAGGTCGACGGCGGCGAAGCCGATGACGGTGAGCACGAACCAGTGCAGCCAGCGCACGAACAGATACAGGCCCATCGAGCGCAGGTTGGCGCGGTTCTTCAGGGTCAGCCGGCGCTTCAGCTCGTCGCCCTCGCGCAGATGGTCGAAGCGGCTGTCCCGCTCCACCGAGCGCGGGATCTCGAAGCACGGTGAGCCCAACAGGCCCACACCTTCCCGGACTTCGCCGTCGAGCGGCACCATCACCTTCGTGGCGAGCAGACAGTTGTCGCCGGTGCGGCCCCCGGAGGGGTAGGCGATGTTGTTGCCCAGGAAGTTGCGCGGCCCGATCGAGGCCTGGGTCAGCCGGAACGACGTACTGGAGAAGTCCGCGTTGACGATCGAGAGACCGTCGGCGACCATCGTGCCGCTTCCCACACTGGCCAGATACGGCGTCTCGTGCTGCACCTCCGTGCCGAAGTTGGAGCCGGTCTGCTCCACCTCGCCGAGGTCGTAGCCGATGGCCTTCAGATAGCCGACGATGTACGAGCTGTCGCCGAACAGCCACTTGAAGAACTTCAGGTTGGTCAGGCGGGCCACCGCGCGCTGCACCGAGTAGTGGAAGCCGTACAGCGGATACACCCGGTCCGGGCGCAGCAGCGGACGGAGCAGCCTCGGCAGCAGGGACACGGAGGCGAAGCCGAGCGCCACGAAGGCGACGAACGCCACCAGCGACAGACCCAGTGCCTCGCCGTAGAAGCGGGCCGAGTTGAGGTCCTTCTTGTTCGGGTCGAGCAGGTGGTCGAGGGCCGGCACGACCGTCAGCACCATGTAGGTGCCGCCGAGCGCGAGCGGGACGTAGACCAGCACCATCTGCAGGAGCGCGGCCAGACCGTAGCCGAAGCGGCGTGCCGTGGAGCAGTCCGCCGCCGGGACGCGGACGTAGTCGACGTCCGTGGCGACGGCCGGCGAGCCGTGTACACGTCCGCCCGCCGGGACCCGCGCGTCGTCGTACAGGGCGGAGGAGTGGCCGAGTTGGGCTCCGTCGCCCATGGTGGTGCCGATGTCGAGGACTGTCTTCTCGCCGACGTACACCCCGCTGCCGAGCGTGACCCGGCCGGTGCGGATACGGCCGGCGTGCGCCTGGTAGCAGAGGAAGAAGGAGTCCTTGCGAATGACCGTTCCGTCTCCGACGGTCAGCAGGTCGGTGCAGACCGGGACGGAGTGGGACAGGATCGTGACGCCCTTGCCGATCCGGGCGCCGAGGACGCGCAGGTAGAGGACGTACAGCGGGTTGCCGGCGAACAGGATCATCGGGTTGGCGTGCAGCAGTGCCTTGACCGTCCAGAACCGGACATAGGCGAGGCTCCAGACCGGGAACTCGGTCTCCTTCCAGCGGCCGACGAGTACCCACTTGGCCACCACCGGCACCGTGCACACACCGATGAACACCGCGCCGCCGAATATCGCGGAACGCAGATAAACCTGCGCCACTCCGGAACCGCCGGAAACCCATTCGTAACCGCGGCCCGTGACAAGTCCGGCGAGTGCGCAGTACACCGCGAATACGAGGAACTGAAGCAACCCGCACAACAGATAGCGGGCCGTGCTGCCGGGCGGCGGAGGCTCTGCGACGGCCGGCGCGGAAGGTTCCGAAGTGTCGGCGAGCGCCGCCGCGAGACTACGGATCGTCGGATGGCCGTAGACGTCCCGCATCGAGACCGACGGGAGATCGTCGCGTTTCCTGACTCGGGCGCAGAAGTGCGCCATCACCAGCGAGTTGGCGCCCAGGTCGTCGAAGAAGTGACTGTCGAGCGGTATTGCTTCCTTGCGTACGACACCGGCCAGGACCTCTGCGAGAACGGTCTCGGTGCCGGTGCCGGGTTTTCCCACCACGTGGCTCCTTGGTGCTGATCATTGTCTTTGAATTGCCAAAATCGCCAAAGACGAAAACGGCACACGCGAAACGGGTGGGGTGAAAGTGAATTTCTGGGACGGGATCCTGGTCATGGACCCAATGTGATTCCCCCGAGTCGTGTGCGCTGACGTCGTCCCAACGCGCGCAACGAATGCAGTCCGGATTATTTCTGGACATTCTGGAACGGGTCAAGGCCGTTTTGGGCAATGGCGCTTTTTCGACTTCGCGGGGTACGGGCAAGGTCAATCAGGATTGACGCACGAAGTCCTCACCGGGAAGCTCTCCAAAACAACCATTAAAATCTCGAATGCCAATTCGAATTCCGGACCGAAAAGTTTCGGCCAGCGCGGGCATGACACGGCTGTCCAGCAGGCAACCCGTCCCGGCCGACGCCCCCGGGGGATGAGTGCATCCCGGCGCGGCGGATACCTTTAGGGCGTGCAGTCAGCAAGTGAAACCCCCGAGCGGCCCACCGGCCGGTTCCACCGGGCGCGTGCCCTCTACCGGAACGTCTCCAAGCGCAGGACCGCCTGGCTGCTGGTCAAGGACACCGTCAACTCCTGCATGGAGTACCGCATCCTGGGCCTCGCGGCCGAGGCCGCGTTCTTCACGCTGCTGTCCGTCCCGCCGCTCCTGCTGAGCCTCATCGGCCTGCTCGGTTATGTCGACAGCTGGACCGGCGCGCACAGCATCGCCGGCCTGGAGAACAACATCCTGGAGGCGTCCCGCACCGTCCTCACCGACAAGGGCGTCCACGAGATCGCCCAGCCGATCCTGCACGACGTGATGAAGGGCGGCCGTCCCGACGTCATCTCCATCGGCTTCCTGTTCGCCCTCTGGTCGGGCTCCCGCGCGGTCAACGTCTTCATCGACACCATCACCGTGATGTACGGCCTCGACGGCGTACGCGGCATCGTCAAGACCCGGATCGTGTCCTTCGCGCTGTTCATCGCGGCCCTGCTGATCGGCTCGGTCGCGCTGCCCCTCATGGTCGCGGGACCGGACGCCGTGGTGAAGGTGGTGCCCTGGTCGGAGACGGTCGTACAGGTCCTGTACTGGCCCGTCGTCCTCGTCCTGTCCGTCGTCTTCCTCACGACGCTGTACCACGTCTCCGTCCCCGTCCGCTCCCCGTGGATCGAGGACGTGCCCGGCTCCCTGGTCGCCCTCGCCATGTGGGTCCTCGGCAGCTACCTCCTGCGCATCTACCTCACCGGCACGGTCGAGGGCCCCACCATCTACGGCTCCCTCGCCGCGCCCGTCGCCGTACTGCTGTGGATCGGCGTGTCCGCGTTCGCCGTGCTCGTCGGGGCCGCCGTCAACGCGGCCATCGACCGGGTCTGGCCGGCCGCCGCGACGGCCGCCGCCCGCGCCGCCAACGAACGCCGGCACGAGGAGCAGGCCGCCGAGTACGTCGCCCGCATGGCCGCCGCCCGCACCCACGGCGGCGAGGACGACGAGGACTTCGAAGACCCCGAGGACGGCGACATGCCCTCCGAGTTCCCGGAACGCTGGTCCCGCTTCCTGCCCCCCGAGGACGTCACGTCCAGGCTGCGCACGCACGCCAAGAGCACCCACAAGAACGGCGGGGACACACCGGGACCGGTGAAGTAACGCTCCGCTACCGCTCTCGGCCGCCCGCTCACACCTTCCAGACGCCCGCCGCGGCGGCCTCCCGCGCGAACTCGGAGAAGTCGCGCGGCTCGCGCCCCAGCACCTCCTGGACCCCGTCCGAGAGATACGAGTTGCGCCCGTCCAGCAGCGACTCGAACAGCTCCACCAGGAACTCGACCTCCCCGTCCGGCACCCCGAACCCGGCCAGATCGTCGCCGTACTGACGGGCCGACACCGCCCGGTACGTCAACTCCCGCCCCGCAGCCGCCGAGATCTCCGCGATCGCCTCCCCGAAGGTCAGCAGCCGCGGCCCGGACACCGTGAGCGCCTGCCCGGCATACCGGTCCCCGGCCGTCACCGCGGCCACCACCACATCCGCGATGTCCCGCACGTCGACGAACGGCTCCCGCACCTCACCGGCCGGGAACACCAGCTCCCCGCTCTCCCGCAGCCCCTCCACCAGCGGCCCCTCGCTGAAGTTCTGCGCGAACCACGCCGCCCGTACGACCGTCCAGTCCGCCCCCGACCCGCGCAGCGCCTCTTCCGTGGGCCGCGCCCGCTCCTCGCCCCGCGAGGACAGCAGCACCAGTCGCCGTACGCCCAGCGAGACCGCCTCGCGCGCGAACATCCCCACCGCGCCGGGCGCGTCCGGCGCCCCGACGTCCGAGGGATACACCAGATACGCGGCATCGGCGCCCCGCAGGGTGTCCGCCCACGTGGACCGGTCCGCCCAGTCGAAGCCCTGCGCCCGCGAGGCCTCCCGTACGGTCAGCCCCGCCGCCCGCGCGGCCTCCGCCACCCGGCGCCCCGTACGACCCGAAGCGCCCGTCACCACCATCGTCATGTCCCGTGCGTTCTCTGTCATGCCATCCAGTCAACGCCCGCGCCCGGGCACGGACCATCGCTGAACGGCTCATTCCCATAAGCGCGCGTCTACGCTGGCCGCATGGACGCCCTGTCAGGCCTTCTGGAGGGTCCACGCGCGCGTGGCGCCTTCATGATCCGCGCGTGCTTCGACCCGCCGTGGGCCCTGCGCATCGAGGACCGCGCCCCGCTGACGGTCATGCTCATGGTCCGCGGCGACGCCCGCATCACCCCTGAGACGGGCGAGCGGATACGCCTTCGGGCCGGCGACCTCGCCATCGCGCGCGGCCCCGACCCGTACACCTGCGGCGACGCCCCGGACACACCCCCGCAGGCGCTGATCCTGCCCGGCGGCGAGTGCAGCTACCCCGACGGCACCTCCCTGAAGGGCTCGATGGACCTGGGCGTCCGCACCTGGGGCGACCGCCTCGACGGCTCCACGGTGATGCTCATCGGCACCTACCTCATGCGCGGCGAGATCAACGGCCGCCTCCTGGACGCGCTGCCACCCCTGCTCTCCCTCCCCTCCGAGGTCTGGGAGTGCCCGCTCACGCCTCTCCTCATGGAGGAGATCGTCCGCGACGAACCCGCCCAGGAAGTCGTCCTGGACCGCCTCCTGGACCTCCTGGTCATCGCCGCCCTGCGGGCCTGGTTCTCCCGCCCGGAGGCGGAGGCCCCGGCCTGGTACCGCGCCCAGGCGGACCCGGTGGTCGGCAGGGTCCTGCGCCTCCTCCAGGACGATCCCGCCCACCCCTGGACGGTCGCCTCCCTCGCCGCCAAGGCGGCAGTCTCCCGCGCGGCCCTGGCCCGCCGCTTCACCGACCTGGTCGGCGAACCCCCGATGTCCTACCTCACCGCCTGGCGCCTCGCCCTCGCCGCGGACCGCCTCCGCGACACGGACGACACGATCGCCGCGATAGCGAGGGACGTGGGCTACGGCAGCGCGTTCGCGCTCTCCAGCGCCTTCAAACGGGTCTACGGCGTCAGCCCGCAGGAGCACCGGACGCGGTCGGCGTAGCCTGGCCGGCATGTACGCGGAGAGGGCATCGCGACTGCCGGGCGCGGTGGTGTGGACCCGCACCATGGAGAACCCCGTCACTACCCCGGTCCACCCCGTCCTGCCCGACGGCTGCATGGACCTCCTCTGGAACGAGGGCCGCCTGCTGGTCGCCGGCCCCGACACCCGCGCGTACGTCCCCGGGACCGAGCCCGCTCACTGGGCCGGCCTCCGTTTCGCCCCCGGCACCGCCCCCACCTACCTGGGCGTCCCCGCACACGAACTCCGCGACCTCCGCGTCGACCTCACCGACCTCTGGCCCGCCACGACGGTACGGCGCCTGCACGCCCGCCTCGCCACGGCCCCCGACCCGGCGACGGCACTGGAGGACCTGGCACTGGAACGCGCCGCTCAGACACCCGCACCCGATCCACTCCTACGACACCTCGTGGCGGCCCTCGACACCGGCCGCCCCGTCGCCGCCACCGCCGACGAACTCGGCCTGGGCGCCCGCCAGTTGCACCGCCGCTCGCTGGCCGCCTTCGGCTACGGCCCCAAGACGCTCGCCCGTGTGCTGCGCCTCCGACGCGCCCTCGCGCTGGCCCGCGCCGGAGTCCCCTTCGCGGAGACGGCGGCCCGGTCCGGCTATGCGGACCAGGCCCATCTCGCCCGGGACGTGAGGGAGTTCGCGGGGATGCCGCTGGGGCAGCTGCTCGGCCGGACCGGCTAGGCAGGGTTCAGTGGGGCGAAGAGATCCACTCCGTTGCCGTCGGGATCGTGCACGACGGCGTACCGCTGCCCCCAGAACGCGTCCCACGGCTTGAGTTCCCCGTGGTGCCCGGCGCCGACCAACTCCTCGTAGACCCGGTCGACTTCGGCGGGGTCGTCGCAGAGCAGGGCGAGCGCGGCCCGGCCGCTGCCCCCGGTGGGCGGCTGCCAACCCGCGTGGAACGAGCGGACGGTGTCCTCCGTGTCCAGCAACAGCCGCAGCCTGCCGGGGAGTTGGGCCTCGGCATGCGGCTGGTCCTCGGCGCCCTCGGGGAGAGCGAACCCGAGCCGACGGTAGAAGGCGACAGAGGCGGCCATGTCGGAGACGACCAGGCCGATCGCGTCGAATCGTGGAGTCATGGGACCACGGTAGGCAGGCGCCGGGCGCCCGGTCTTGAACGAATCGGACACCTCCGCGCTCAGCCGAAGGTCACCGCCCCGCGAGGCGTGTTCACCGTGAAGGAGAGGCCCACCGGGCCCTCGGTCAGCGCCAGTTCCACGCCCACGGCGGACAGCAGCGGGCGGATCTCGTCCGGCGCCGGGGCGGTCGCCGCCAGCTCCAGCAGGGGCGCGACGGGCAGACCCGAGGCGGTCGGATGGGGCGACGCACTCCAGTCGATCAGGAACGGCACCAGACCGGAGGGGTGGGCCGTGTCCCCGTCCGTGAGCCGCCACTCCAGCAGTGTGCCGTCGGGCCGGCGGCGGCTCATCGCCCGCACGGGCCCGGGGTCGTACCCCTGGGCGCGGGCCGCAGCGACCGCCGCGTCCAGATCGGGCGGACTGATCGCCCAGGTCACGGTCCGGGCGCCGGACAGCGCGTCGACACCGAACGGGCGTGGCCCGGACGGCTCGGACTGCTCCGGGTCGGGGCCGAGGATCTCCAGGTAGCGCGAACCACCGAGAGACACCAGGTAGTTGCGGGTACCGAGCCCGACATGGGCGCCGCCGGCCACCGGCGCGATGCCCGTGCGCAGGGTGAAGTCGGCGACGGTCGCCGCCAGTTCGGGGGTCGCGAGGACGAGATGGTCCAGTCGCGCGGGAATGGCATCCATCCCCACCTAGGCTACGCGGTGTACGGCAGGATGGCCCCATGATCCGTGCCGTGCGCGCCCTGCCGTTGTTGCTTCTGCTGCCCGCGCTGATGGTCGGCTGCGGTACCGAGAAGTCGGGCGCCGGTGCCGGAACCCCGAAGGCTTCGACGTCCCCTTCCTCTTCCCCTTCCTCGTCCCCGACTCCGGCGACGTCTGCCGAAATCGCCGCGCGGGCAAAGACGTTGGGCTTCGACCCCGACCTCGTCTACCTCATCGACCCGCCCGGATTCACCCTCGCCGAGCAGTCGGTGGGCGTCTCGGACGTCGGTCTCTCCGTGGCGTACATATCGCCGAAGAACGGTGCCGTGATCAACCTGCGCGTGGAGCCCGGCACGATGACCGACGCGAACTGCACGACGCAGGCGGTGACCACCGAGCACATGACCTGCGTACGCGACGGGAACGCCTGGTACCGCACCGGCGGGGGAGACGCCGAGTACGTGATGGCGGCGAAGGGCCACCTCGTGCACGTCGCCGCCGAGCAGGGGAAGGTGAGCCGCGAGGTCCTGCGCGAGTCGGCCCGGTCGCTGCGCCGCCCGTACAAGAGCGAACTCGCCGTGGTCCTCCCGCCCAGGGAGTTCGGCGACAGCGCGGGGGCGGGTGGTTGAGCCCACGGAGTGAAATAGGCTGCCCCGTATGGCTGTTGCCGCACCCCGCCTCCTCGCCTGCACCCGCACCACCGCCTACCGCCACGACTCCATCCCGGCCGCGGTGACCGCCCTGCGCACCCTCGGCCCCTTCGAGGTCACCGCCACGGAGGACCCGGCCGCCTTCGAACGCCCCCTGGACGACTACGCGGCCGTGGTCTTCCTCTCCACCAGCGGCGAGGTGCTCACCCCGGCGGGCCGCGAACACCTCGCGTCCTACGTCGAGTCGGGCGGCGGCTTCGTCGGCGTCCACGCGGCGGCCTGCACGGAGTACGACTGGCCGTACTACGGCGACCTCCTCGGCGCCCGCTTCGACCGGCACCCCGCCCATCAGCCCGGCAAGGCCGTGATCGAGGACCGCACCCACCCGGCCACCCGACACCTGCCCGCCGTATGGCAGTTCACCGACGAGTGGTACGACTTCCGCACCAACCCGAGGAGTTCGACGCACGTCCTCCTCAACGCCGACGAATCCTCCTACGAGGACGGCGGGATGGGCACCGACCACCCCCTGGCGTGGTGCCACGAGAAGGGCGCGGGCCGGGTCTTCTACACGGCCCTCGGTCACGCGGCGGAGGCGTACGAGGACCCGGACTTCCGGGCACACCTGCTGGGCGGGATCACCTGGGCGGCGCGGCTCGACTAGCGGTCCCGTGCACCACCGCGTCCGCGGTCACGCTCCACGGCTGGTCGGCACCCCCGTACTCGCCCGCTCCACCAACCGAGTCGACAACTCCGTCCGCGTGCTCTCCGGGCGGTCGCCGTCCATCATGCGGACCAGGAGGCGGAGCGCCGTGGCCGCCATCTCCGACAGTGGCTGCCGGACCGTGGTCAGCGCCGGAGTCACCCAGCGGGCCTCGGGCAGGTCGTCGAAGCCGACCACGCTGATGTCGTCCGGGACGCTCAACTCCCGTTCCGTCAGGGCCTCGTAGACGCCGAGTGCCATGCGGTCCGAGCAGACGAAGACCGCTGTCGGCGGCTCGGGCAGGTCGAGGAGTTCGCGCATGCGGGTGCGGGCCATGGCTTGGTCGAAGCCGCCGTGGCGGATGTAGTCCGGGCGCACGGGCACCCCGGCGGAGGCCAGCGCGGAGCGGTAGCCGGCGACGCGGGCGCTGCTGCACATCTTGTGCCGGTGACCGGCGATCACGGCGATCCGCTCGTGGCCCAGCGCCAGCAGATGCTCGGTCGCCGTCACCCCGCCGTGCCAGTTGGCCGCGCCCACGGACACCACACCCGGCGGCGGTTCCTGCACCGGGTCGATCATCACGAACGGGATGCGGTGCTGGTCGAGCCACGCGTACTGCGACGGCGTCAACTCGGCCAGATTGAACAGGACTCCGGAGGATCCCCTGCCGACGAGCTTGTCCAGCCAGCCCCGTTCGGGCCGGTCGGCCCGCGTCCGGGTCAGCCCGGCCGAGACCACCACCTCAAGCCCGGCCTCGTACGCCGCCTCCTCCACCCCGTGCAGCACCGCCCCCGACCAGGAACTCTCCAACGAGTGCACGACCAGGTCGACAAGTCCCGGCGCCTTGTTCGCGTCGAACCGCGGCCTGCGCACATAACCGAGCCGTTCCAACGCCTCCGTCACCCGCCGCCGGGTCTCCGGCGCCACGTCCTCCCGGCCGTTGACCACCTTCGAGGCCGTCGGCACGGACACCCCCGCCTCACGGGCCACGACCGCCAGCGTCGGCCCTGCCGTCATGCTCGCGCTCCCCGCACGGACCATCGGGAACCACCTCTCCAGCCCGCCCGAGGGCCATCGAAAGTTTCGACCAGCGCTGTTCCACGGCCCGACCACCAACCGATCAGAAAGCGCTTCCTACGATAGGTGCGCGTCAACACGGCGGGAAGACCAGGGAATTCACGTGATGACGGCGACCCGATCTTTCGAAACCCCGAACAGGTCAGCGGGGCGGGGTGCACTCCAGGCGAAAGCCGCCGAAGTCGGCGGTGAACTCCGCCCCGACGAGATCCACGGCATGGATCCCGGCCATCGTCCCGGTGAAGCGCAGCCGCGAGCCGTGGTCGTCCGAGAGCCGGCTGAAGTCCAACACCGGTCCCACCGGCACGCGTTCGCCGTCACGGACGTACCAGAACCACGCGTCGGCACCGTCGACCGTCGCCCCCAGCGTCACCGGCGCCCCGAACTCGACCTCGACGGCGGCCGCTTCACGCGTGACGTCCTCGTCCCGCTCCACCAGCCGCAGCACCGTGCGCCCGCTGCCGTCCCGCCACTGCTGCCCCCGCTGCCCCTCACCCTCGGGCTCCGCCCACGTCAGGTCCAGACTCAGATACGCGTCGGCGCCGTACCAGAGCACCAGCCCCGCCGCCTGCGTGAACGTCAACGGCCTTGCCTCTACGGTGACTTCGGCCTCCGCCCGATGCTCGGTGATCCGCTGGGCGAGCAGACTGTGCGCCCACCGCGACTCCGGCCCGTGCCGCCCGCGCAGCCGGATCCAGCCGGGGCGGGTGGTGGCATCGGCCCAGGACGGGTCGGGGTATCCGCGTGGACCGTTCCAAGGCCACCCCAACGGCCCTTCGGAGTACGCGACTTGATCGGGTGCTGCGGCGGGGCGTGTCGACACCGTGACCTCCTCCGCCGGGTGCCAGCCCCCGTCCCGCAACCTCGGCCAGCCCTCCGCGTCCCACGTCACCGCCTGGACCGCCGTCTCCCGGCCCAGGGTGCACCGAGGTCCGGCGGGTGTCTGGACCGGCCGTGCCGCCAAGTGGCTCAACACCCACTCGCCGCCCGGCAGTTCGACCAGCTCGCCGTGCCCCGCCTTCTGCAGGGCCACCGACGGATCGTCCCGGGACGTCAGCAGGGGACGGTCGTCGACCTCGTACGGACCGGTGACCGTACGGCCGCGCGCCACCAGTACGCCGTGCTCGAACCCGGTGCCGCCCTCCGCGAGGAGCAGGTAGTACCAGTCGCCCCGCCGCACCAACTTCGGCCCCTCGACGAGCCGTTCGTGCTGGAGCAGCAGACGGGTCGGGCCCGCCGGAGCGAGCGTGGACCGGTCCAACTCGGTCGCGACGATCCCCGCGAAGCGCCGGCCGCCGGGGCGGTGGTCGTTCTGCAGGTTGAGCAGCCACAGCCGGCCCTCGTCGTGGAACAGCGCCGGGTCGAAACCGTGGCTCACGACCCGTTGTGGAACGGTCCACTTCCCGCCGATGTCCGAGGCCGTGGTGACGTAGGTGTCGGCGTCGAAGTACGGCGTGCCGACCGAGCGGACGATCGAGTACGTCATCCAGAAACGCTCGCCGTCCCAGCTCAGCGAGGGCGCCCAGATACCGCCCGAGTCGGGGACACCGGCGAGGGAGTCGCCGGGGACCGCGCCCCGGACATGGCCCGCGTACTCCCAGTGCGCGAGATCCCGCGAGCGGTGGATCGGGATCGTCGGGAACCACTCGAAGGAACTGGTCGCCACGTAGTACCAGTCGCCGACCCTGACCATGGAGGGGTCGGGGGCGAAACCACGGACAACGGGGTTGTGCAGCAAGGTCACTTGAGGGCTCCCAGGGTGACGCCCGTGCGCCAGTACCGCCGCATCGCCACCATCATCACGGCCATCGGCACGATCGACAGGAGTGCGCCGGTCAGGACCAGGCCGGTGAGGTCGACGCCCGACTCCAGGCGTTTGCCGGACCAGTTGTAGAGGCCGATGTTGAGGGTCCAGTTGTTCTCGCCGCGCAGCACGGTGAGCGGCAGGAAGAAGGCGTTCCAGGTGTTCACGAACGCGAGCAGGAACACCGTGGCGCCGCCCGTCGTCATCATCCGCAGCACGATGCTGAAGAAGATGCGGAGTTCGCCCGCGCCGTCCAGGCGGGCCGCCTCCAGGAGTTCGAAGGGGATCGTGGCCTCGGTGTACACCTTGGCGAGGTAGACGCTGAACGGGTTGATCAGGCAGGGGATCAGCATCGCCCAGGGCGTGTCGACCAGGCCGATCTTCGAGAACATCAGGTACAGCGGCAGCGTGAGCAGCGCGATCGGGATCAGGAACGAGCCCACCACACACGCGAACACCGCACTGCGGCCCGGGAATTCGAAGCGCGCGAGGCCGTAGCCCGTGGCGAGGGCGATGAGTGTGCCGCCGAGGGAGCCGACGCCCGCGTACAGGAACGAGTTGGCGGTCCAGCGCAGGAAGATGCCGTTCTCGTAGGTGAAGACCTGGCGCAGGTTCTCCCACAGGTGCATGCCGGAGAACCAGAGGCCGTTGCTCTGATACAGCCCCGTGCGGTTCTTTGTGGCGGCGACGATCAGCCACCACACCGGGAACAGGCTGTAGGCGCTCGCCAGGACCAGACCGACGAGCAGGAAACGCTGGCCGCCACGTGAACGGGCCGCTGGATCGGGCTTGTTGAGGCGACGGATCTGCTGTGCCTTCCGGCGCTCCTCGGTGAGGGTCATCAGTCGGCCTCCTTCGCGGTGAGCCGGTAGAAGAGGAAGGAGGCGAGGCCGAGGATGAGGGCGAGGAGGACCGAAAGGGCCGCCGCGTAGTGGTAGTTGCCCGCGTTGAACGCCTGGTTGTAGATGATCATGATCGGCGTGAAGCTGTCGTTCACCGTCTGCGGAGTGACGTTCCGGAACAGCGCCGGCTCGTTGAAGATCTGCAGCATCTGGATGATCGAGAGCATCCCGGTCAGCACCAACGCCCCTCGTACGTAAGGGATTTTGATGCTCGTCGCGACCCGGAACTCGGAGGCGCCGTCCAGCCTGGCCGCCTCGAAGAGGTCGCGGGGCACGCCCTGGAGTGCCGAGTAGATGATGACCATGTTGTAGCCGATGCCGTGCCAGGTCAGCAGGTTGCCGATGGACGGCCACACCATCGAGGGCGCGAAGAAGTTCCAGGACAGGCCGAAGACCTTGCCCAGCGGGGTCAGCGGGCCGACGTCCGGGCTGTACAGGTTGATCCACACGATCGCCGCGACCACCCCGGGGATCATGTACGGCACGAGGAGCAGGATGCGGAAGCGGCCCGCGACCTTCGAGGACAGCGCGTCCAGGAAGAGTGCGAGGAGCAGGCTGACGAGCAGCATCACCGGGATCTGCACGCACGCGAAGAGCACCACGCGCAGTACCGAGTTCATGAACGCCGAGTCGGTCAGGCCCTGTTGGTAGTTGTGAAGGCCGGAGAACTTCTCCGTGGAGCCGCCGAGGCCGAGCCCGGACTGGTGTTCCACGAACAGCGACTCGTAGACGGCGTACCCGATCGGTATCAGGTAGAGGAACACGAAACCGAGCTGGAAGGGCACCGTGAACGCGGCACCCTTCCAGCGCTGGGAGCGAATCATCTGTGCTGCCTCAGCCCTTGACGCTGATACCGCGGGACTTCAGGTCCTTGACCGTCCACTCCTGCATGTGGGCCAGCAGATCGGTGACCTTCTCCTCCTTGTTCATCACCTTCGCCCAGCCCGTCTGGAGTTCGGTGAACATGGCGGTCCAGTCCGGGCCGAACACCCAGTCCGAGGTGACCGTGCCGAGGCTGTCGGTGACGACCTTCTTCGCGGGCTCGTAGTTCGTGCCGAGCAGCTTGTCGGAGATCGCCTCCGCGACATACGCGTTGCTGTCCGCGAGTGCCGGCATCACACCGTTGCCGGTGGTCGGGCTCGCCATCGTCTTCACCGCGCCGGTGTCGGTCGACATCCACAACGCGGCCTCGGCGGCCTGCTGTTGGTGCGCGCACTGCTTGGTCA
This sequence comes from Streptomyces sp. NPDC050548, assembly GCF_044457385.1. NCBI lineage: Bacteria > Bacillati > Actinomycetota > Actinomycetes > Kitasatosporales > Streptomycetaceae > Streptomyces > Streptomyces sp. NPDC050548. The sequence goes on along the minus strand of NZ_JBITGV010000005.1, from coordinate 494,946 downwards.
CCAGGGTGACGCCACCGCTCTGGTTGGTGCCGGCGGGCGTCTTGGCGGCCTCGCCCGCGAACGTCGGCCAGGGTGACAGCGCCCACTTGCCGTCGGACTTGGTGAAGTTCTGCACCATGCCCGCCATCTGCCAGGTGGAGATCTGCCGGGTCGCGGTGCCGCCGTTGTCGTAGTTGCGCTGTACGGCCGCGTAGTCGGCGAACGACAGCTTGGAGGCGAGGTCGTTGTCGACGATGTCCTGGATCACCTTGGCCGCCTTGAGGCTGCCCGCGTCCTGGAAGTCCACCTTCCAGGAGTTGCCGTCGATGGCGTACCAGTGCGCCCCGGCCTGCATGGAGAGCACCTCCAGGGTGCTCGGGTCCTCACCGGCGTAGTTGGTGATCTTGATGCCGTGCTTCTTCAGCACCTTGCCCGCGGCGATGAACTCGTCCCAGGTCGTGGGTGCCTTCAGGCCGTACTTCTGGAAGATGTCGGTGCGGTAGATCGTGAAGGCGGGGGCCGAACTCGTCGGCACGCCATAGGACTTGCCCTGCACCTGCGCGCTGGCCCATGAGCCCGCGTTGAACTTGTCCTTGTCGGCGGAGACGTACTTCGAGATGTCGGCGAGCGCGCCCTGCGAGACCCAGGTGGTCACGTACTCCGCCGTGTTCTGCACCAGGCAGGGCGCGTTGCCGGCCTTGACCGCGTTGGTGAGCTGCTTCTGCATCGTCAACTGGTCGGTGACCTTGGTGTACTTGAGCTGGATGTCCTTGTGCGAGGCGTTGAACGCCTTCACTACGGCGTCCTGGCCGTTGGCCCAGCCCCAGAAGGGGAGGGTGACCGGACCGGAGGACGTCTTGTCTCCCGAGCCGGATCCGCCGCAGGCGGAGAGCAGACCTGTGAGTGCGAGGCCCGCGACGGCTGCCCGAGCGAACCTTCTCCGGGGACTGGTGAAGTTCATCAGACCGTGTTCCTTCGGAAGAGAAGAGGTAGAAACCGGTTGCTTGGAAGGTAGACATCGTGGGCTGTTCGGAGCAAGAGGTGTGCAGCGACTTGTTTCGACAGCCCAGGACAGACCCCGTCCGGCCTGGGACTTTGAAGAGAAACCGGTTACGTAACGCCCTGGTTCCGTGTGCTTTCCGTGTGCTGAACTAGTCCCGTCGAGCGGGCGGTCGGACCGAGTTGCGTACGACGACGTGCGTGCCGAGGACCAGATGGTCGCCGTCGCTTCCCCTGCGCCGGCCCGTGCCGCCGCCCTCGCGCCGGTCCGCCACCGCGCGCAGCGCGACCCGGCCCATCTCCTCGTACGGGACGTGCACGGTGGTCAGCTGAGGGGTGAGCTGGGAGGCCAGCGGGATGTCGTCGTAGCCGACGATCGACACGTCCTCGGGCACGCGCAGTCCTCCCGCGCGCAGCGCCTGCATGGCACCCGCCGCGACCACGTCGGTGCCCGCGAGCACCGCGGTGAAGTCCACCCCCGCCTTCAGACTCTCCTCGACCGCCTCGAATCCGTGCTCGTAGTCGTAGGGACCGTGCCGCACCATGCCCGGGTCGAACGGCACGCCGTACGCCTCGAAGGCCCGTTGCGCCCCCCTCAACCGGCCCTGTGCCGTGGTGAGTTCGGCGTGCCCGGGCAGCAGCAGGACCCGGCGGTGGCCGGCCGAGAGGAGGTGGCTGGCCATGGCGTAGGCGCCGCCCTCGTTGTCGTAGTCGACCGTCGTGGCCGGGACGTCGCCCTCCAGTGGCGGGCGGCCGACGAGCACGAGGTGCGAGCCGGCCGCGTCGAGGGAGCGGGCGAAGCGGGCCATGCGCAGCTGGTACTCGTCGACGTCGTAGGCGCCGCCGAGCAACACCACGGCGGCGACGCCCTGTTGGCGCATGAGGTTGACCAGCGCGAGTTCGCGCTCGGGGTCGTCGCCGGTGGTGCCGACCAGGGAGAGCCAGCCGCGCAGCGTGGCCGCGCCCTCAACTCCCTTGGCCACATGGGCGAATGCCGCGCCCGTGATGTTGTTGATGAGGATCGCCACGGTCGGTGTGCCGCCGCCGGCCAGGGAACGGGCATGCGCGTTGGTGACGTAGTCGAGGTCGCCGACCACCTTCATCACCCGGCGGCGCAGCTCCTCCGACACCGGATAGTTCCCGGACAGCACGCGCGAGACGCTCGCCACCGAGACCCCGGCGCGCTCCGCCACGTCCCGGATCGTGGCCCGGCCGACGTCGCCCGATGTCTTGCGCTGACTCACCGTGGCGACTCCTTCGCGGTATCGGCTTCCCCACCGGGCGCGCGAGGCTCTGCTCCCGCGCCCGTCCGGAAACCGTATCCCATCGTTGTTCCAGGCAGGCGGGCCTGTGGACGGCGCGGATCAGGCGACACGGGCCAGGTCCGCGTGCCGTACCTCGTGGGCGAGCGGCAGGTCCGCGGCCAGCCGCTCCACCTCGTCGACGACGATGGCGCCGAGCCGTGCCAGCTCGTTGCCGAGCGAGCCCGCGATGTGGGGGGTGAGGAAGACGTTCGGCAGCTGGTAGAGCGGGGACGCGGCGGGCAGTGGCTCGGGTTCGGTGACGTCCAGGATCGCGGTCAGCCGGCCGGACAGCAGCTCGTCGGTGAGGGCGTCGTGGTCGATCAGGGCGCCCCGGGAGGTGTTGATCAGCACCCCGCCGTCCCGGATGAGGGCGAGCCGCCCGCGGTCGAGCATGCGCTGGGTCTCGGGGATGTCGGGGGCGTGCAGGCTGACGATGTCGCTGTTGCTCAACAGGTGGTCCAGCGGCAGGAGTTCGGCACCGAGCACGGCGGCCTCGGTGGCGCTGACGTAGGGGTCGTGCAGGAGGACCTCGAAGTCGTAGGGCCGCAGCAGTTCGAGCAGGCGGCGGCCCACCCGGGAGGCGCCGATGACGCCGATCCGGCGGCCGAGGTTGCCGATCGCGGCGGTCTCGGCGGGCGTCGGGTACGCGTGCGCGTGCCGGAAGCGCTCCCGCTGCGCGAAGGTGTCCTTCCCGGCGAGCAGGATCATCGCGAGGGTGTACTCGGCGACCGGCAGCGCGTTGCCGGTGACCGCGCTGGACACGGTCACCCCGCGTTCCCACAGGGCCTCGCCGACCAGTGAGCGGACCGAGCCCGCCGCGTGCAGCACGGCCCGCACCCGGGGTGCCGCCGCCAGGGCGCCCGCGTCGAGGTGCGGGCAGCCCCAGCCGGTGATCAGGACCTCGGCCCCGGCCAGGGCCCCGGCGGCCTCGGGGGCGGCGAAGTCCCGTACGACGAGCCCGGGGTCGATCTCGGCGGTCTGCCGGAGCCGTGCCATCAGGGGTGGGGGGAAGAGCAGGGGCAGGTGCACCGGATCCATGGCGAACACGGCCCTCGGCGGCTGGGCGCTGGGCATGACCCTCCAGTACGAGGCAGGAAACGTTTTCTGAAAGCGTCTTCTACCGTAGATCTGCCGGGGAGCGGGGGTCAATCGGTGAGAGAGGGCGCAGCGGACGGAAACTTTGCGTGACCCGGCCGGCGGAGTCCGTCCGCCGGAATAGCGGGCCGCGATGTGATGCTCTGATGAGCGTGGTTCACGAGCGCGGTGAGGAGCTGGTGGGCAGATGACGGCAGAGCGGACGAACCCCGTGGTCGGGACCCCCTACGGGGCGGTGCGCGGCCGGTACGAGAACGGGATCGCGGTCTTCAGAGGCATCCCCTACGCGGCGCCCCCCTTCGGCCCGCGCAGATTCCGCCCGCCCGTCCCGCCCGAGCCCTGGACCGGAGTGCGCGACGCGCTCGCCTTCGGCCCCACCCCGCCGAAACCGCCGTACTCCGACGCCTTCGCCAAACTGCTCTCCGACCCCGTCGTCCCCGGCGACGACTGCCTCAACCTCAACGTGTGGACCCCCGAGCCCGGCCTCGGCGCCCGGCTGCCGGTCATGGTGTGGCTGCACGGCGGCGCGCTCACCCGGGGCTCCTCGGCCGTCCCCGTCTACGACGGACACGCCTTCGCCCGCGACGGAGTCGTGTTCGTCTCGGTCAACTACCGCCTGGGCGTGGAGGGTTACGGCCTCTTCCCGGACGCGCCCGCCAACCCCGGCCTGCGCGACCAGCTCGCCGCGCTGCGCTGGGTGCACGAGTCGGTCGCGGCGTTCGGCGGCGACCCCGACCGGATCACCCTCGCCGGTCAGTCCGCCGGCGCGATCAGCGCCGGCGCCCTGCTCGCCGCCCCGCAGGCCCAGGGACTCGTACGACGGGCCGTCCTGCAGAGCGGCCCTCCGGAGGCCTTCGACCGCGACAAGGTACGGCGGATGGTGCGCCGGATGGCGACCCGGCTGAAGGTCCCCGCCACCGCCGAGGCCTTCGCCGCCGTCGACCGCGAACTGCTGCTGCGCACCCAGGCGGAGGTCGGCAGGCTCAGCAGCCCGGTGCTCGGCGGGCCCACGTTCGGGATCGTCATCGACGGTGAACTGGTGCCCCGCGACCCGCTGGAGGCGCTCATCGACGGTCAAGTCGCCCGGGACGTCGACCTGTTGATGGGCTGGACCCGCGACGAGTACCGGCTGTGGCTGGTCCCCGGCGGCCTGCACGAGCGCGTCGACCGGCTCGGCGCGGTCGCCCTGGCCGGTGCGATGGCCCGCTGCCACTGCGGAGTCGAGGTTCCGCGCGGCTACCGCGCCCTGCACCCCGGAGCCGGCACCGCCGAGACCGTCGGCCAGCTCGTCACCGACCACCTGCTGCGCTACCCGCTGCACCGCCTCGCCGACGCCCGCCCCGGAAACGCCCGCCTCTACGAGTTCGCCTGGCCCTCCAACCTCCCCGACCTCGGCTCCTGCCACGCCCTCGAACTCGGCTTCGTCTTCGACACCGGCGACATCCCCGAGGCCGCCAGACTCGCGGGCGAGGGCGCGCCCCAGGACCTCGCCGACACCATGCACGCGGCCTGGGTGCGGTTCGCCCTGGACGGTGACCCGGGCTGGCGGGCCTGGGACGACTCGCACCCGGTCCAGATCTTCGGCGAGGGCGCGCCCTACGTCGCCGACGGCCCCCGCGACCCCGAGTTCGCCCTGTGGGCGGCCGACGCGACGGCACGCGAGCCGGCGGTCCCGGTCGTGGGCACGCCCGCACGGGGTGCCGTAGAACTGCGGTCGGTCGTACGGCGGTTGCGGCGCACCGGGGATGTGCCGAAGTCGTCGTGAGCGGGCGGATACGGGACGGAAACCGGTTTCTCAACGCCAGTTGTCGACGACCGCCGTGCTGACACAGGCGCATTGGCCGACGCACGCCCCTCCTCCCGACCCTCGCTCGCTGCTACCCTCCGCGCAGGGAACCGGTTGCCGGACGTGTTCCCGCAGGCAGGGGAGGGGCGGCGGCGCATGACGAGGAAGAGCCAGGACGCGAGCGGGAGCACCATCCGGGACGTGGCGGCCCGCGCCGGGGTGTCCGCCTCCACGGTGTCGCGGGTGCTCGGCGGCGAGTACCCGGTGAGCACGGCGACCCGCACCCGCGTGCTGCGGGCCGTACGCGAACTGGACTACGTCGCCGACGCCCGCGCCAAGGCCATCGCGGGCGTCGGGACACCGACCCTCGCCTTCGTCCTGGAGGACATCACGGGACCGTCGTTCGCGCTGATGGCGCACGGTGTGGAGCGCGAGGCGACCCGGCGCGGGCATCTGTGCCTGGTGTGCAGCACGGAGGGCGACGTCCAGCGCGAACTGGACTTCATCGAGACCATGCGCGCCCAGCGCACCGCCGCCGTCATCCTCGTCGGCGGCACCGCCGACACCCCCGAGTACCGCACCCGAACCCGCCGTATCGCCGACTCGCTCGCGGCGGCCGGCTCGCGGCTCGTGCTGTGCGGACGCCCGCCGCTGGGCCCGGGCGCACCGGTCACGGTCATCGAGTACGACAACGAGGGCGGCGCCTACGCCCTGGTCGCGCACGTCCTGGCCCAGGGCCACCAGCGCGTCCTGTTCCTCGGCGGCAAGCCCGACCACGCGACCGCGCAGGGCCGCGAGCGGGGATACCTCGCCGCCCATCGCGCCCGCGGCCTCGAATCCGACCCGGAACTCCTGCTCCACGGCGACTTCACCCGCGACTCGGGCCACCGCCTGATGCGCCAGGCGCTGAGCCGGAAACTGGAGTTCACCGCGGTGGTCGCCGCCACCGACATGGTCGCGGCGGGCGCGCTCACCGCCCTGCACGAGGCGGGCCTGAGCGTCCCCGGCGACGTCTCACTGGCCGGCTACGACGACATCCCCTTCGCCCGTGACCTGTACCCCGCCCTGACGACGGTCCACGTCCCCTACGAGGAGCTGGGCCGCCTCGCGGTACGCACCGCGCTGGGCCGCACACCGGAGTCCCCGGACGAGCACCTGCTGCTGGGTACGCACGTGGTCGTACGGAACTCGATCACGACGCTGTGAGCGTCCGGCGGATGTCCGCGATCGCCTCGGGCCCCACCCGGCAGCACCCGCCGATCAGCCGCGCGCCGGCCTCCCGCCAGCCCTCGACCTGCTCGGCGGTGAAGGTGGAACGCCCCGTCCACGCACGGGAGTTGGCGTCCCACGTCTCACCGCTGTTCGGGTAGACGACGACCGGCTTCCCGGTGACGCGGGCCGCGATCCCGACCGCGCCGTCGACGTCCTCGGGGGCGCTGCAGTTCACTCCGACCGCGATGATCTCGTCCGCGTCGGCGGCCAGGGCGAACGCCTCCTCCAGCGGCTGCCCGGCGCGGGTGCGGTCCCCGGCGATCGAGTACGACAGCCAGGCGGGTGTCCGCAGCCCGCGCACCGCCCGCAGCAGCGCCTCGGCCTCGTCGGTGTCCGGAATGGTCTCGAAGGCCAGCACGTCAGGACCGACGAGGTCCAGCACCTCCAGGCGCGGCCGGTGGAAGGCCTCCAGCTCGGCCACGCTCAGCCCGTACCGGCCCCGGTACTCGGAGCCGTCCGCGAGCATCGCGCCGTACGGTCCGACCGAGGCCGCCACGTACAGGGGCCGCCTGCTGCCCCGCCGTCCGGCCCCCACCGCCGCGTCGATACCCAACTCCACGCTCTCGGCCATGAGTTGGGCCGCCCGGTCATGCTTGATGCCGCGTCTCGCGAAGCCCTCGAAGGTGGCCTGGTAGCTGGCGGTGATCGCCACGTCGGCGCCCGCCTCGAAGTACGCGAGATGCGCCTCGGCGATCGCCTCGGGCCGGTCCGCGAGCAGCCGCGCCGACCACAGCTCGTCGCTCAGATCGTGCCCGGCCGCCCCGAGCTGGTTGGACAGCCCGCCGTCGAGAACGAGCGTTCCGGCGGCGAGGGCGTCGGCGAGGAGAGGAGCGGTGTCGCTGGTCATGTCTCGACGCTAGTCGATACGGCCGCCGACGCGGACTGCGTCCAGCTGGTGAACGGATTGCCCGGCATGCGATACGTCTGTTCCGGTGTACGACGATCTGGTGGTCGTGTCCCCGACCTGCGAAGCTTGCGTGTACACGTCTTGAGGAGGCTCTGTGGTCTACGCGGAAGGGATGGCCCGGTTCACGTTGGCGCCCGCCGCCCGTGAGCTGTTGCGCCTGTCGGCCGACGGTGAGGAACACTCCATGACGATCCCCTACGGAGGCGACGACTTCACTCTGTACGCCCACCTCAGGGCCCGCCGGACGGCACCCGGCCAGGGCGAGGTGGGTGTGGCGTGCTGGATCGTCAGCATCGACCTGGCCCGCTTCTTCAGCAGCACCCCTCCGGCCGAGAACGAGACCCGACTGCCCCCGGAGGGGACGGCCACACCGGACGGCGCCTTCACCATCGAAGCGGCCCGCCACCTGGCCGCCTCCCTGAACGCCCTCGACGGTCCCCGCTCCCCGACCAACGGCGACGGCCATCGCACGATGACCGTTCCCGTCGACGTCCCGGATTGACGGGAAACCGCCAGGCCGCGGGCGACACGGATGTCGTGCACGCCGAAGCCCGCGAGATCCTCGGCCCGTTCACCGGACCGGTCTCCGCGACATCGCTCACCCACAATCCCAAGAACGGTGTCACCGCGGGCGTCTGGTCCGTCTCCGCCGGCGACCGTACGGCCGTCCTCAAGGTGCTCACCCGCACGAAGAACGCCACCGGTCGCTGGGCGGCCTCCGACGACCCCCGGCACTGGAACTACTGGCACCGCGAGGCCGACGTCTACGACTCCGGGCTCGCGCAGACCTGGCAGCCGCACGGCATCCGCGCGCCCCGGCTGCTCGGCAGGGTCCAACGGGCCGACGGGGACGTGGCGTTGTGGCTGGAGCAGGTGCGCGGCGAGCCGGGCACCGCCTGGCCGCTCGCCCGGCACGTCGAACACGCCCGCCGCCTCGGTGCCGCGCAGGGAGCCGCACCCGCACGCGACGAACCCTGGCTCTCGCAGCGCTTCCTGCGCCAGTACATCGGCAGCAACACCCGCGGCGAGGAACTCCTGGACGACGACGAGGCCTGGCAACAGCCCCTGGTCCGCGACCACTTCCCGCCCGGACTGCGCCAGGCCATGGTCCGGCTGCACCACGACCGCGAGTGGTTTCTGCAGATCATGGAGGGGCTGCCGCGGGTCTTCAGCCATCTCGACCAGTGGCCGGCCAACGTCCGTTCCGACGGTCCGGACAGCGTCCTGTTCGACTGGGCCTTCGCCGGCGACGGCGCCCTCGGCGAGGACCTCGGCAACTACCTCCCCGACTCCGTCTTCGACCTGTTCGTCCCGGCCGCCGACCTGCCCGGACACGCGATGCGGGCCTATGAGGCGTATCTGCACGGCCTGCGCGAGTCGGGCAGCCGGGTCGACGAACGGCTCGTGCGCCTCGGGGTGTGCGCCTCGGCCGTGAAGTACGACTGGCTCACCGCCCTCATGCTCGCCCGCGCGAGCGAGCAGCAACTCGACTACGGCGGTGAGCGCGGTGTCTCCGCCGAACTCCGGTACCGGGAGCGGGGGTTGACCCTCGCCTTCCTCGCCGGATGGGCCGCCGAGGCGCGTGCGCTGGCCCCGGAGCTGGGCTTCCCCAAGGCCCCGAGCGGTCGATAGTTCTACGACGTTCTACGCCGCGTGCCGCCCGCCCCCGCGACTGCCCCCACCCCGGGTGCGTTTGGTCGCCGGGACCAACAGGGCGCCCAGGAGGCCGAGTCCGAGGGCGTAGGGCCACCAGCCGAAGCCGGCGCCTCGGGCGGTGTTCTCGGTACGGGCCTCGGTGATCGTCGTCCCGGACGACGACTTGGGGCGGGCGGTGGGGGAGGAGGAGCTGCTCGCGGTGACGGCGGTCAGGACGACGTCGTTGCCGTCGCCGCCCCGGTAGCTGATCCGGTACGTCGTGTCGGCGAACTTGAGCTTGCTGCCCTCGCGAAGTCCCCTGAAGGAACCGGTCGTTGGGGCGTCGCCCGTGTGATTGACGATCGTCACGGTCCGTGCGGGATGCGTACCGGCGGCCGAGAGGTCGAGGTCGCCGGCCAGGACGATCTTGCCCGCGACCTTCAATGGTTTGTCGCGCAGAATCAGTTCGCCCTTCGTGCTCTGCGTGTAGTTCCCGGTCACGGTCAACCCGGTCGTCACCACGCTGTCGTTCCTCACCGAACCCTTCACTGCGCCCACACCGGTCAGTTCAGTCGCCACACGCAGGCCAGCCGTCCCCACGTCCAGCCGCGCGCCCGCCGAGGTGAGGCGGATCGCCCTGCTGTGGACGAGAGTTGCCCCCGAGCGGAGCGCCAGCGTGCCCTTCGAGACCGTCGTCGTCCCCGTGTACGTGACCGCCGTGCCCGTCAGTGTCGTCGTCGCGGCGCCGGACTGGACCAGGGACCCCTTGCCGGAGAGGTAGGACAGTTTCACGGGGAGTGACACGTTCCGTGCGACAAGGGTCCCGTCGTCGACGATCCGCCGTCCCTCCGCGCCGGTCAGCAGCCCGCCGTCGCCGCCCCGCTTCCCGGACCCCAGCCGCAGCACCGCCCCCTTCTCCACGGTCGTCGACCCGTCGTAGTACTGCGGCGCCGCGAAGGTCACGTCGTTGCCGCGCGTCCCCGCCACGACGATGTCCCCGGCGCCGGGCGCGGCCAGCGTGTCGTGGTACTTGCCGCCGCCGATCGGAGCACCCAGGGTGACCGGACCGTCGTAGTCGAAGGTCAGTCTGGACCGGACCCCGCTCGCCGTGTGGAGGTTGATGTAGACGGTGTCCTTGGTGCCCGGCATGAAGATCTGGTGGGTGGTGCCGTCGCCCCACTGGACGTTCGCGCCCTCGATGTTGGTGCCGCGCTTGTTCAACTGGTGGGCGATCGCACGCCAGTTGAGGCCAGGGTCACTGATTGACGGATTGGTGTCGCCGCCCTGGTCGCTGTAGCTGTACTGGCCGGTGAGGACGACCTTGCTGCCCGGCCGGGAGTGGACGTTGACGTCGCTGCCGTACTCGCGCTGATAGAAGTTCTGGCGCAGGGTGATCGTCTGGTACAGCGGGGTGTCGATGATCCAGGAGCCCTGGTTGAGGATCGCGCGGGCGTCGGGCAACGCCACCGGGTACTCGGGGCGGCCGACCGCCATGCCGGTGCCGTTGTCGATGACCCCTGAAAAGGGGTGAGTTCCGGCGAGGTCGAGGGTGCCCCACATGTTGCGGGGCTGGGTGACCAGGCCCGAGCCGCTGATGGTGCCGATGTTGAAGGTGCGGGTCAGGGAGAGACGGAGGGTGCCGTCGACCCGGACGTTCAACTCGTTGAGCTGGTAGCCGGGCGTGCTGTACGGGAAGTGGCCGATCAGGCCGGTGCCACCACCCGTGCCGTACTGGAGAGTTGTGCCCCGCTCGACCGTGATCGCGGGCGGGTCCGGGTTGCTGACCGTTGTGTACGGGTGGTTGCCGCCCTGGGTGGTCACCTTCTGCCGCTGCCGGGCCGCCGGGAGCGTGAAGTCGCTGTCCCTGGTGAGGACGAGCGTCCCGCCGCCGCGCACGGTCAGCGTGCCCTGGCCGCGGAACACCCCGTCGTACGTCGTCGTCCCGGACGGCACGGTGACCACCGTGTCGCCGGTGAGCGTGACATCGCGGTCCGCGAGGACATCGGCGGTCGCGTCACGGGTGCCGGCGGCGGATGCCGGGGGAGCGGAGACGAGGAGGGCGGCGACCGCGGCGAGGGCGCCGGCGGCGGCTGCTGTCGTGTGGATATGGCTGCGCACGGGAGTGGAGACGGGTCGGGGCACCCCGGGATAACAGAAATTTCGGCCGGAGACGAAAGGATGGGGAAAGCGCTCTCTCTTTGTCTCGTCGGACCCGTTGACCTCGTGGTGACACACCCTTACCTTTTCGGCGTTCGAAGTCGTTCGTAATGACAGATGGTGTTCGCCACCTCGAACGTTTCCGAGAGGCAGTTGTATGAGCCGCAACGACGAACTGCCCCATGCCCCCGGCCGAAGGCTGCTGCTGAAGGGAGCCGCTCTGGCCGCGGGCGCCCTGGCCGTCGCCGCGGCCCCGGCGACCGCGTCCCCGAAAGCAGCCCCGTTCGTGAACCCGCTCGTCCGCCAGCGCGCCGACCCGTACATCCACCGGCACACCGACGGCCACTACTACTTCACCGCCACCGTCCCCGAGTACGACCGCATCGTTCTGCGCCGCTCCCGCACGCTCAACGGCCTCGCCACCGCGGCCGAGTCGGTGATCTGGACCAAGCACGCGACCGGCGTGATGGGCGCCCACATCTGGGCTCCGGAGCTCCATCGCATCGGCGGCAAGTGGTACGTCTACTTCGCCTCCGCGCCCGCCGAGAGTATCTGGGACATCCGCATCTGGGTCCTGGAGAACGCCAACCCCGATCCCTTCCAGGGCACTTGGGAGGAGAAGGGTCAGCTCAGGACGGCCTGGGAGACCTTCTCCCTGGACGCCACCACCTTCACCCACCGAGGCACCCGCTATCTCGCCTGGGCCCAGCACGAGCCCGGCATGGACAACAACACCGCCCTGTGGCTGTCGAGAATGGCGAACCCGTGGACCCTGACGGGCCCTCAAATACGCCTGTCCACACCCGAGTACGACTGGGAGACCGTCGGCTACAAGGTCAACGAGGGCCCGGCCGTCATCGCCCGCAACGGCCGCCTGTTCCTTTCCTACTCGGCCAGCGCCACCGACTGGCACTACTGCATGGGCCTGCTGACCGTCGACGCGAACGCCGACCTCATGGACCCGGCGAACTGGTCCAAGTCACCGACCCCCGTCTTCACCAGCAACGACGCCACCGGGCAGTACGGCCCCGGCCACAACTGCTTCACGGTCGCCGAGGACGGCCGCAGCGACGTCCTCGTCTATCACGCGCGCCAGTACAAGGAGATCACGGGCGATCCCCTGAACGACCCCAACCGCCACACCCGGGTCCAGCTCCTCGGCTGGCACCCCGACGGCACCCCCGACTTCGGCGTCCCCGTGGCCGACACGGTGAAGGAGAGTGTGTGAGATGAGACGTGCGTACGCCATCCTGCTCGCCCTGGTCTGCGTCCTGGCCGCCGCCCTGGCGACGGCGGGCCCGGCCCAGGCCGCCGCCCAGACCATCACCAACGGCGTTCAGTTCACGGACACTTCGGGCAACGCCCTGCACGCGCACGGCGGCGGGGTGATCAAGGTCGGCAGCTACTACTACTGGTTCGGCGAGGACCGCAACGCCGACAACACCTTCAAGTACGTGGACGCCTACCGCTCCACCGACCTGAAGAACTGGGAGTTCCGCAACCACGTCCTGACCCAGTCCAGCGCCTCCGAACTCGGCACCGCCTACATCGAGCGGCCGAAGGTCATCTACAACGCGTCCACCGGCCAGTTCGTGATGTGGATGCACAAGGAGAACGGCGTCGACTACAGCGAGGCCAGGGCCGCCGTCGCCGTCTCCTCGACCGTGGACGGCAGTTACACCTACCAGGGCAGCTTCCAGCCGCTCGGCGACAACATGTCCCGGGACATCACGACCTTCGTCGACACCGACGGCACCGCCTACATGGTCTCCGCCGCCAACGAGAACTACGACCTGCACATCTACAAGCTCACCGCCGACTACACCGCCATCGACAGCCTGGTCGCCAACCCGTGGGTCGGCGGACACCGCGAGGCACCGGCCCTCTTCAAGCGCAACGGCGTCTACTTCATGCTGACTTCGGCCGCCACCGGCTGGAGCGCCAACCAGCAGCAGTACGCCACCGCCACCAGCATCACCGGCCCCTGGACGGCCTTCACCAACGTCGGCGACTCCACGGCATACAACTCGCAGACCGCCTACGTCCTCCCGATCACGGGGACTTCGGGCACCTCCTACCTCTACATGGGCGACCGCTGGGGCAACTCCTTCGGCGGCACGGTCAACGACTCCCGTTACGTCTGGCTGCCGTTGACCTTCCCGACCACCACCTCGATGTCCATGGCGTCCTGGTACCCGGAGGTGTCGATCGACACGGCCGCCGGCACGATCACCGGGACGAGCGCGACGTACAACACGCTCATCGCCCGCAACAGCGCCAAGTGCGCGGACGTACCGAACCAGTCCCTGTGGCAGGGCATCGCGATCAGCCAGTACACCTGCAACAGCGGCACCAACCAGAAGTGGTGGTTCAAGGACCTCGGCACCGGCTACTACGAACTCATGGGCCGGGGCAGCTCGTTGTGCCTCCAGGAGAACTCGACCAACGTCACCCAGGAGAACTGCACCGGCGCCACGACCCAGCAGTGGAGCCTGACCACGTCCGGCAGCTACGTCCTGGTCAAGGCGAGGACCAGCGGCGAGTGTCTCGACGTGAACGGCGCGTCCACCGCCAACTCCGCCGCGATCATCACGTACACGTGCAGCGGGGCGACCAACCAGCAGTGGACGCGCGGTAGTTGAGAGACCGATTACCGGACCGGACTCCAGCCGTCCGTGCCCGCCAGATACTTCTGGGCCGTGTAGTTCGCGGCCTGGGAGTCGGTGAGCTGCGGGCGGTTGGAGTTCACCGTGGCGCCCGCGCCGGTGTTCTTGTACTCGAAGAAGCGGGCGTTCTTCCAGGAGTAGCCGCTCATGTCCGTCCAGGGCCCGGCGACCTTCACGGCGGCGGGCAACGAGGTCTGGCGGACGACCAGTTGGCCGACCGCGTCCGCCGTCGGGTGCCAAGGGCGGCCCAGGTAGTACGTGTTGGCCGCCGCCGAGCTGGTGATCGAACTGCCGGTGACCAGGAGGCCGTACGTCTTCGCGGAGCTGGTGTTGGGCGCCGACAGGAAGCCGTTGAGACCGCCCGCCGCCGCGCCCGAGTTGCGCAGCTGGATGTTGACACGGTCGTAGACGGCGGTGGCGTTGCCGAAGACGAAGTCCACGTCGCCCGATATGAACGACGAGTAGAAGTACTGCCGGTACTGGCCGGTCGACGAGGGCGACCAGTTCAGGACGGTGTCCTGGCGGCTGATGAACCGGTCGTTGGTGAAGGTCTGCCGGTCGCCCTGCGCGGTGATCGCGACGGCCTGCGTGTCCGTGATGTCGGGGTGGGCCGCCTTGTCGAAGGTGTTCTGGACGGTGATCCCGGTGACGGTGAGACCACTCGCCGAGAACGTGGCCACCGAACTCCCCAGCGTCCCGTACTTGTTGCCACTGGCGTCGGTGTAACCGGCGGCCCGGTCATAGGTGATGACGACGTCCTCGGCGTTGCCGGTGGCGCCTTGGATGGTCAACCCGGTCTTCCCGGAAGGGACGTTGACGATCTCCGCGTACGTGCCCTTCGCGACGGAGATCGTGTCTCCGGCGGCCGCCGCGTTCACGGCGGCCTGCACGGTGGTGAAGCGGCCCGAACCGTCCTTGGCGACGGTGATGACGGTGGCGGCCCGTGCCTGGGTCACCAGCGACACCACGACCAGCCCGAGGGCGGCCGCGGCACCGGTCGCCACGGCGGCGGCTCGACGCCGGGCGGGGGAGCGGCGATGCGTGTTCGGCTCAGTCATGCCTACCAGTCGCCGTCCCCCGCCCGGAAGTTGCCGCCCCTAGGCGAGAAGGTCGATCGCGTCGATCGACGTGCCGGCGCTCAGGAACGACGTCGATCCCGAGCCGCTCGCCACATAGATCTTCAGCGTGTTGTAGGCGCTCGCGTCCGTCAGCCAGGCGGACGCGGGGACGCTGTACGTGAACGTGTTGTTGTTGCCCCGGTAGGAGCCCACGGTCAGCGACCGGGTGCTCGGCTGGGTGGGCGGCGACGGGACGGCCGAGGTCCAGGTGTCGTTGACCACGATCTGCGGCCGGCCGTTCGCGTATGCCGTCGTCACGCCGATGCGCAGGGTGTGCGCGGCGGCGAGCTGAGCGGCCGTCAGCCTGAAGTACACCATGATGCCGCTGTTGACGTCCTTCCACAGATAGCAGGGGAACGCCGAGGTCTCCGTCCCGCTGCCGATCACGACATTGCCGGTCCAGGACGCGGCCCGTACGTCCGAGGGATGCGCGTACGTCATCAGGTCCGCGTTCTTGAACCCGCCCGGTGTGCCGTCCCAGTTGCCGATCCGCCAGATCGCGCTCGCGTTGGACGGGTCGTTCGAGGAGGGGATCGCGATGCTGTTCAGCGTCGTCGTGCCGCCCGCCGTGACCGCCACCGACCCGGTGTGGACGGCGAGTTCACCCTTGAACACGGTCAACATGTAGGTCCCCGGCAGGACTCCGGCGATGGAGAAGTAGCCGTCCGAGGCCCGCGCCGAACCCCAGTACTGGGCCGCCGAGTTGGCGAGCCCGACCGTGTACGCGTACGCCGTGTCCCGCCCGGTGATCCCCACGCCCGCCACCCGGCCCCTGCCGCTCGCGGCCGTGTACCCGGAGATGCCGAGCGAATCGGCCCACGAGGTGGTGAGGTTGGCGTGGTAGAGCGAGGACGCGGGCGCGCCGCCGTCCGTGAACGCGATGACGTACGGCCCCTGGAGACCGAAGCGCTGAGCCTCCGTCTGGTTCTCGCCGTAGTACAGGATCTCGTACAACCCGCCGCCGTCCGCGCTCTGGTGGCGCAGCAGGGAGCGGTAGAACGGGCCGCCGGACGCCTTCTCGTGGTTGCTGCGCACGACCCACAGGCCGACGCTGCCGGTGGTCCAGCCGATGTAGTCGTAGTCGATGACGCGGTTCTTCGAGTAGTGCTTGGAGCGGGTCTGGCCGTCGGACTTCGCGAAGACGTCGGCGGACTCGATGGTGGTCGGCGCGTAAGTGTAGGAATCCGGCTGGTCGTTGAGGAACAGGCCGGCCTTGACGCGCACGATGTAGCGGGTCGCGCTGACCGAGGTGTCGGCCTTGTTGGTCCACAGGTAGACGTTGTTCTCGCCGCTGCGGGCCGCGTAGTAGTGCTTCAGGGTGCCGTGCGTGACGGAGATCAGGATGGTCGTGCCGGACTGCGCGATCGTCACCGTGGACGCGCCGAGGCCGGACTCCACATGCGAGTTCATGCCGCCGTAGCCCTGGTACTCGGTGCCCTTGTAGACCAGCGAGGTCAGATCGCCGTTCGTCTTGCTGACCTCGAAGACGAGACTCGCGCCGGTGTCGACGACGTAGTTCGAGCCGTCGTCGGTGTAGCCGAAGCTCGCGGCCGAGGCGGTCTCGGCGAGCGGCCCGGCGAGCGCCGCCGTACCGGCCACGGCCGCCGTGCCGAGGACGAAGGTGCGGCGACGGACCGGTCTGTTCACAGAACCGGACATGGGGGTGCCTCCTTCGGGAGGTGGGGGTGCGGGTGCTTTGGAGGGTGACAGTTGAATCGATTTCGCGAAAGGGCTTTCGCAGCCTGGGAGTCGGTGAGGAAAGGAAATCCGGCACGGGTCTAGAAAGCGCTTGTCCGGAGCGGTACGGTCCACCGCCAGGCCATGTCGTCGGACGGAGGAGCCACGGATGAGACGTTTCAACATCGCCCTGCTGGCCGCGGTGACCCTGAGCACCGCCCTGTCGGCCGCCCCCGCACAGGCCCACGACCGCACGCCCCCGCTCGGCATCGCCAACTGCACCGCCACCGCCTGCCACTTCGACGTCCCGCCCGGCACCTACGACGTGACGGTCCGCCTCGGCGGCGAGAGCGCGGCGAGCACGGCCGTCACCGCCGAGACCCGGCGCTCCCTGCTCCCCGAGACGGCCACCGCCGCCGGGCAGACCGTGACCCGCAGCTTCACCGTGAACGTCCGCACCCCCGAGGGCGAACCCACCGGCCCCGACGGCACCCCCGGCCTCGACCTCACCCTCGGCGGCGCCGCTCCCGCCCTCGCCGACATCAGGGTCACCCCCGCCCGCCGTGCCCACCAGATCATCCTGATCGGCGACTCCACGGTCTGCGACCAACCGGGCGACCCGTATTCCGGCTGGGGCCAACAGCTCCCGCAGTTCCTGCGCAAGGGCGTGTCCGTCGCCAACTACGCCGATTCCGGGGAGAGTACGGTCACCTACCTGGAGAATCCCTTGCTCTGGGGCACGGTTGAGCCGCTGATCCGCCCCGGTGACCTGGTCCTCGTCCAGCTCGCCCACAACGACAAGACGACCGACGAGGCCACCTACCGGGCGAACTTGGAAACCCTTGTAACGGGTATACGGGACATGGGCGGTCGTCCGGTTCTGGTGACACCGATCGTCCGACGCTGGTTCAATGCCGACGGCACACTGAACAACGGCACAGCACTGCTGGTGAACGGACTCGGCGTGGACCTGCCGGGCGTCATCCGCTCGGTCGCCGCCGCCGAGGGGGTAACACTGATCGATCTCACGGCGCAGACCAAGGCGCTGGTGGAATCGCTGGGAGTGGAAGGCTCCAAGGCGATCTATCTCTACAACGAGAAAAAGGACAACACGCACACCTCCGTGCACGGTGCCACGGTGTACGCGGGCCTGGTCCGCGACGCACTCGTCGCCGGGCATCTGCTGCCGGAGGACCGGGTACGGGTGGGTTGAGACCCGAAAGACCCCTGGGGCGTTCCGACCGGAACCGGGGCGCCCCAGGCTTCACCCGCCGCACCCGTCGCCCGTGAGAGTGAGCCGATGCAACTGCCCGCCGACGACCGCGTGTTGAGCCCCCGCACCGGCTACACCCGGGCCCACTGGGAGACGGCCGCCGACGCCCTCCTCGCCGCCGTGGAGCCCTACGCCACCGAGGACCGCGCGCTCTACCACCTCCCCGGCACGCACACCAGCTGGTCCGGCAGGCTCTCCGACGGCCTGGAGGGCTACGCCCGCACACTCCTGCTGGCCGCCTTCCGCCGCGACGAGACGGCCCTGGAACGCTACGCCGACGGACTCGCCGCGGGAGTCGCGGGCGTCTGGCCCCGCATCGAGGACCGCGGCCAGCCCCTGGTCGAGGCGGCCTCGATCGCCCTCGCCCTACGCCTCACCCGCCCCCTCCTCTGGGATCGCCTCGACGAGCCCGTACGACAGCGCGCGGCGGCCTGGCTGGCAGACGCCCTCACCGCCCAACCCTGGCCCTGCAACTGGGAGTTGTTCCCCGTCACGGTCGGCGGCTTCCTCCAGGAGATCGGCCACGAACCCGACGCCTCCGGCAAGGCGATCGACCGGGGCCTGTCGCGCATCGAGGACTGGTACGTCGGCGACGGCTGGTACACCGACGGCGACGGCCGCAAGTTCGACTACTACAACGGCTGGGCCATGCACCTGTACCCGGTCCTGCACGCCTGGCTCGCCGACGACACCCGACTCCTCGACCTCTACGGCACCCGCCTGGAACGCCATCTCGCCGACTACGCCCGCCTGTTCGGCACCGACGGCGCCCCCATGCACCAGGGCCGCTCCCTCACCTACCGCTTCGCGACGACGGCTCCGCTGTGGCTCGGTGTGCTGACGGGCCGCACACCACTGGCCCCGGGTGAGACCCGACGGCTGGCCTCCGGGGCGCTCCGCTACTTCCTCGACCGGGGCGCGGTGGACGACCGCGGCCTGCTGACCCTCGGCTGGCACGGCCCCAACGAGGCGGTCCTGCAAGGCTATTCGGGCCCCGCGTCCCCGTACTGGGCCGGCAAGGGATTCCTCGGCCTGCTTCTCCCACCGGACCACGAGGTCTGGACGGCGGTCGAGGAACCGGGCCCGACGGAACGAACGGACGCGACCAGGGCGATCGCCCCCGCCAACTGGCTTCTCCAGTCGACGAGTTCGGACGGCCTGGTCCGCCTCCACAACCACGGCAGCGAGGACGTCCGCTACGACCCGTACTACACGCGCCTCGCCTACTCCACGGCTACGGCGCCCTCGTCGTCCTACGACAACAGCGTGTTCGTGGGCGGGGATCCGAGCCGGACGGGGATCGTGCCGTTGGGGGTGGGGGAGGGCTTGGTGGCCTCCCGGCACACGGCGGCTTCCGGGGCCCGGGTGACCAGCGTGGTGATGGCCGAGGGTGCGGTGGAGGTGCGGGCACATCTGGTGGTGGGCGCCGCTGCCGGGACGCCGGTGCGGGTTACGGGCTGGTCGGCGGAGGACGGACTGAGCGCCGAACTCGTGTCCCTGCACGGCCTGTTGGACGGTGAGGGTGTCGTCGGTGACGGGCCCACCCTGTTCGTCGTCCTGGTCCGGCTCACCGGTGAGCCGGACCCCCGTCCCCTCGCGGAACTGGTGTCCGTGGAGGTCGACGGGGATCACGGCGTGTCCGTTCGCTGGGCCGGCGGCGGGCGCGTGAACTACCGGTTCACGGAGTCAGCCGGGCGATCCGGAGGCTCGTGGCGGTCGGTGACGCCCCGGTGAGCGGGCTCGCGTAGGTCGGGGTGACCGGTGCGTACGCCCAGGTCAGTGTGCCGTTCTTGAGGACCGCCATGTCACCGGTGATCCGGGCGCTCACCACCTTGTCCGCGCTCTGGAACTTGCCGTTCCAGTCGATGAGCCGCAGGTGGGTGCCCGTGAAGGTGCCGGTGCAGGTGCCGGCCGCGCACTTGGCGCCCTTCAGGGACTCCCAGGAGACCAGGAGGCGGTCCTTGCCGTACGGGGCGATGTGCACGTTGACGTTCTCGGTGCCGGCCGCGCTCGTGAGGTAAATCGCCTTGCCGGGGCCGGAGTTGCGGTTCGCCATGAAGGCGACGGCGACCTGGTGGGTGCTCGTCTTCGGGGTGACCGTCCAGCCGCGCCCGCTGGAGTCGGCGGAGTTCTTCTTGGCCGAGGCGGCACCGCGGGAGGCGAAGGCGGTGGCGTACCGGCCGCTCGCCGACTTCACCAGGTCACCCGTGCGGCCGGGGAAGGTACCACCGCAGTACCCTGCCCAGCACTGCTCGCGCTGCACGACCGGCGCCACGTCCGGGGCGCCGATCCCGGTGGAGACGAACAGACCCGAGCGCCAGTCGTCGAAGCAGAGCGAGGTGAACGCGCCGGTGGTCTCCGCGTGCAGCGCGATGCCCTCGTTGTGGCTGCAGCCCCAGCTCCAACCACCGCTCAGCTTCGCGCCCTTGGCGCTGATGTACGCCAACTTGTCGCCGAAGTGGCCGTCCGCGAAGCCGCCCGCGCCGTGCACCACGAAGTACGCGCCGTACTTGCTGCCGTTCCAGGTGAGTTGGCCGTCGAGACCGGGGGAGGTGTCGTTGGAGGCGGTGCCGGTGAGCTTGGTGCGGAAGGTCTGCCTGCCGTTCGTGTAGCGGATGATCGCGGCGGCCGTCTCCTTCCACTTGTTGGTGTCGGCCACCCGGGTGAGCAGCGCGAAACCGTCGTTGTGCGCGACCAGACCGCCGACCTCCTTGGCACCCTTGACGACCGTGTCGGCGCCCGAGCGCACTCCGGCGGTGTTCAGTGGGGTGACATGGACTCCGTCGGCGGCCGGCCAGGCCACGCGCAGGGTGCCGTTGGGTGCCACGGCCGTGGTGGTGCGGGTCCACTGGCGGGTGTTGTTGTAACCGGCCGTCAGATAGGGGAACTTGGCGGCGAGCGCCACCGTGGTACTGGTCGGGGTGAGCGTGCCGGTCACGGTCTTGGCGGCGGCGGCCGGGGTCTTCGCGACCGCCTTCGGGGTGGACTTCGCGGGGGAGGCGGTCGGGGTCGTCGTGGCCGCGGTGGATGCGGAGCCGTCGGTGCCGGCGTCGTTGGACGGGGAGGCCGAGGTGGTCGTCGTCCCGGCCGCGGTCGAGGTGCCGCTTCCGCTGCTGCCGCTGTCCGTCGCCGCGGTCGCGTACCACGCGCCGCCCAGCAGGGCCGCGACGGCGAGCGAGCCCGCGAGCGGCTTGCGGGCGATGCGGCGGGGCTCGCGGCGACGGTGCGAAGTGGTGCGTCTTGCGTTGGTCATGCCCCCAAGTCGCCGCCCGCGCGAAGGAGGTTGCCGTGGTGCCTGTCGCAATGTTCTGGAGGTGAGACCGGCTCCACAGACCGGGCGGGCGGATCCTGGTACGTTGGATGCTTTCCTGGGTATCAGACCCTTTGGACTCATCTCCGGCGAGGGACCGAGGAACCATGACCATGGACCCCGGCGAGAAGCGGCTGGCCGCTGCCGTCGTGATGGACGACGACGGGTGCGTGCTTCTGGTGCGCCGCAGCGCGACCGAGCGATTCCTGCCCCGGGTGTGGGGCGTCCCCTGCGGGAAGCTGGAGCCGGACGAGCGGTCCGAGGACGGCGCGCTGCGCGAGCTGAAGGAAGAGACCGGGCTCCTCGGCGAGATCGTCCGCAAGATCGGTGAATCGTCCTTCGTCAGCGAGTATCAGGGCCGCGAGACCAAGAACTGGCAGGACAACTTCCTGGTCAGGCCGCTGACCCGGGACATCACTCTCCCCGAGCCCGATCAGGCGTACCGCTGGCTGCGGCCCTCCGAGCTGGCCGACTCCGGCCTCGACATCGACGCGTACAACCTGGACGTCGTACAACAGGCCCTCACGAACTTCTGAGCGACTCCGCGAGATCGTTCAACGCGCCGAGATAGTCCTTCACATCGAGCGGCACCTTCGCCACCGCGCCCGGATGCGGGCCCGCGGCCGTGAACACGTCGGTGTGGCGCCGCCGTTCGGCCCCCGTCTCCAAGAACAACGTCACCGTCGGTGCGTCCGTGTCGCACCAGGCCCGGTGCAGGACATTCGCCGGCAGGGCGTAGGCGCTGCCCGCCGCGTACTGGCCCACATGCGTCAGCCGCAGCCGCGCCGGTCCCGTCGGCCGCAGCGTCCAGTCGGCACTGCGCTCGGCGAGGGACTCCTCGTACCGGTCCGCAGTGATCCCACCGTCGCCACGCGCCTCGTACAGCTCCATCGCGAGCCGCCCCCGCACCACGTAAGAGGCAAGCGGGGAACGGTGGTTGTGGATGTCCTCCGCGCCGATCGCCGCCGCGTCGGGATGCCAGAGGTGCGCGCGCAGCATGTGGCGGGGGCCGCCGTCGATCAGCAACAGCTTGTCGAAGCCCAGGACATGACGGTACGACAGCCCGGCGCAGTGCTCGGGATCGCCCTCGCCGGAGGCGAGTTCGGCCACCAGCTCCAACAGCCGCTCGGGAGAGCCCAGTTCGGCGATGACGGCACGGGCCGCGGTCACCGTCTCGTGGTCGGACAGGTCGCCGTCCAGCGCCTCGGTCAGCAGCCGTCGCGCCGCCAGGATCTGCCGACCACCCATGCACTCACTCCCCGACTCGCCCTCACACCGGCCTCGTTCGAGTATCCGGCGTATCCGGTCTGTACATCCATACGGCATGTGCGCGCAGCGCCGAAAGCCCTTGATAGGTCATCCAGATCGGTTGGCGCAGTTCTTCCGTCGTCGTGAACATGGACCCGTCCCGGCTCCAGGACCAGATCCCGTCGGTCTGTGCCGCCCACACCGCGCCCGCCGCCCCGTTCAGCCGCTCCTGCCAGGCCTCCTCCAGGCCGTCCTGCCGGGCGATCTCCAGGGCGCCGGGGGTGAGCAGGGCGCGCAGGATCCAACTCGCGGTGAAATGGCGGACGTTCAGCACCTCGTGGTGCGAGGAGTCGTCCGGGTGACGGCGGCGCACCTCCTCCCGCAGGTTCGCCAGATCGGCGCAGGCGTCGTGCGTGGTCGCCGGGCAGGCCAGCAGCCAGCGCACCCCGTCCTCGCGCGCCGCACGCTCCACCGGCCCCTCGCCCAGTACCCGGGCCGCCCGGTCCAGGGCCACCACGGCCTGCGCGGTGTGCACGGCGGAGGGCTGCGCGGGCTGCCGGACGACGGGTCGGCCCGGGTGCGCGGGCCACGGCAGTGCCGACAGGCGGTGGCTCCAGCAGCGGCGGTGCTGGCGCTGCGGGTCGGAGAGCGCGCCGTCGACCAGGGCCTCCCGCAGCACGGGAAGGATCGGCGCGTCCGGTGCCGCGCGCAGCAGCCCCCGCATCACGGTGGTCACGACATGGGTCAACGCCCGCCCCGTACTGTCGAGTTCGGGCGTGAACCCGGCCTCGCAGCGTGCCACCTCGTCCGCCAGCCGCTCCCGCGAGGCACCCGCCCGGGCCAGCGCGCCCAGCACCATCGCGGTGACCTCAGGGCGGGCCACCGCCCCCTGCGAACGTGCCGACCAGCCGCCGCCCTGCAACCGCAGCCGCCACAGCGTGTCGATGAGATCGCCGGTGTGCAGCCGTCCGTCCGGCACGCCCAGGTCCAGCACGATGTGCAGGCCGTACGCCGTGGCCAGCGAGGTCGGCCGGGCCGGGCCGTCCATCTCCAGGAGGGAGTGCGGCCAGCCGATGAGACGGCCGCGCACCGGGTCGTCGACCTCGGCGACCTGGGCGACGAGGGTGTCGTAGGCCGAACCGAACACCTGTGGCAGCGGGCCGGGGACGGCCGGTGCCGGGGGAGCGGGGGCGGTGAGCGGTGCGGGGCCGGCCGTGCGGGCCCGGAGCAGGGCCGCCGCCAGCCAGGTCATCCCGGCGGTGGCGAGGCCGCTCAGCCCGGAGATCAGATACTTGGCGGGCGCGCCGTCGATCGAGTCGGGCAGCACCTCGAACAGGAACTGGAACACCGCGTATCCGGCGGCCACGCACCCGAACCGGCCGAGCCAGCCCACGAACCGGGCCGGCGGACTCCCGCCCGGCGGCACCGGACCGGGCGCGCCTGGCGTTCCCGGCGTTCCCGGCGTTCTCAAGGGACCACGTCCGAGCTGCTGTTGAGACAAGTCGCGCTCCCTCCCCCCCAGGGTGGCACGTGGCATTCGCGAAGCTTCCAGTCTAAGTGGTCAGCGATGCGCCTGGGGCGCGGACCGGAACCACCGTCTCCGTGAGCCGTCTCCGTCAGCCGTCCGCGGCTTCGCGCGGCCAGTGCGTCAGGGCCGTGTGCAGCGCGTCGACCACCCGCTCCCACGACCGCCGCACATCACGCGGCGCACCGAAGCCTCCGGTGGACTCCAGGGCGCAGTAGCCGTGGAACGTACTGCGCAACAGGCGTACGGCGTCGGTGAGATCGGGTTCCTCCAGGCCGTAGGCGCGCAGCAGGCCGTAGGTGATGTCGGCGGTGCGGCGCAGGGCGGGGGAGGCGGCGACCAGGGACTGGTCGATACGGATCTGGGTGGCCGCGTACCGGCCCGGGTGCGCCAGCGCGTAGGCGCGGTACGCGTCGGCGAACGCGGCCAGCGCGTCCCGGCCGGAGCGGCCCTCGACCGCGACGGCGATCCGGTCGACCAGCTCGCCGCCCGCGAGGAACGCGACCCGGGTGCGCAGGTCCTGGAGGTTCCTGACGTGCGAGTACAGGCTCGCGTCCTTCACGCCGAAGCCGCGGGCCAGCGCGGACAGGCTGACGTTCTCGAAGCCGACCTCGTCGGCGAGGTCGGCCGCCGCCGCCACGACCCGGTCGGCGGTGAGTCCCGCACGCGGCACCGTGGACCACCACCTCTCCGTGACCTGCGAAAACCGAGGAGGCCAGAGTAGTCGCAGGCAACAAGTGGGACGTCCGCCGTGTTTCCACACCGCCACCGCCGGATTCCGGCACCAGACTTGACCACCATGGACGACGACTCCGGCACCCCCGCCCCCACCGGCCTCCGCGCCACCGCACTCCTCGGCCGCCCCAAGCTGTGGCTCATCCCCACCGTGCTGACCGGCCTGCTCGCTTTCCTGCTGTCCCTCCTCTACATGGGCGGCATCGTCAACCCCAACCGCGAGCTGAACGACCTGCCCATCGCCCTCGTCAACAGCGACACGGGCAACCCGCTCCCCGGCCAGCGGCAGAACCTGGGCACCCAGATCGCCCACTCCATCGTCACCGACACCAGCAGCCGCGCGGCCGGCTGGCGCCAACTCACCAGAGCCCAGGCCCAGCAGGAACTCGACTCCGGCAAGGTCTACGGCGCTCTTGTCATCCCCGCTGGCTTCACGGACTCCGTCGCCGCGCTGACGACCACGAACGCCACCGCCCGGCCCACGATCACCGTGCTCACCAACCCCGGCAAGGGCAGCCTCGGCTCGTCCCTCGCGAGCAAGATCTCGACGACCGCGGCCCAGCAGGCCTCCCTGACCATCGGCAAACAGCTCATGGCGGCGGCCACGAAGGCCGACTCCACGCAGAAGCTGCTGCTGGCCGACCCGGTGCGGATCGCCACCCAGGTCGGCCACCCCATCGGCAACAACAGCGGGATCGGCCTGACCGCCTTCTACTACACCCTGCTGCTGGTCCTGGCCGGTTTCATGGGCGGCAACGTCATCAGCAACGGCGTCGACACGGCCCTCGGCTACGCCGACAACGAGATCGGCCCCTGGCACACCCGCCGCCCCACGGTCCCGATCAACCGCACCCAGACCCTCCTCCTGAAGATGGTCATGACGGCCGGCATCACCCTCCTCAGCGTCTCCCTGATCATGCTCGCCAGCGTCAGCATCCTCGGCATGGACGCCACGCACATCCCGCTCCTGTGGATCTACTCCTACTGCGCGGCCCTCGCCGTCGGCATCGGCGTGCAGGCCATCAACGCCGCGTTCGGCGGGATCGGCCAGCTGGTCTCCATGTTCGTCTTCATCGTCCTGGGCCTCCCCTCCTCCGGTGCCACCGTCCCCCTCCAGGCCGTCCCCGGCTTCTACCGTTTCCTCTCCCACTTCGAGCCCATGCGCCAACTCAGTGACGGAGTAAGGGCGATCCTCTACTTCGACGCCCGCGGCGACGCGGGCCTCACCCGCGCCTGGACCATGATCGGCGTCGGTGCGGCGATCGGCCTGCTCTTCGGTTTCGCGATGGTCCAGTACTACGACAGGAAGGGGCACAAGCGGCTGACCCCGCAGCCGATGGCCTGAGGGTCGACTGGACGGCCAGATCTGAGAGTTGACTCTCAGGATTTCTGAGAGAACACTCTCAGACCATGGATGCCGGCAATCGCTTCGGCGACATGGAGATATCCGACCCGAAGACCATGCGGGCACTGGCCCACCCCGTGCGGCTCGCCATCCTCGAACGCCTTCAGCGCTACGGCCCGGCCACCGCCTCCCGGCTCTCGCCGCACGTGGGTGCCACCCCGTCCGTCACCAGCTGGCATCTGCGCCATCTCGCCGGCTTCGGCCTGGTCCGCGATGCCGAGGGTGGGACGGACCGGCGGGAGCGGCGCTGGGCGGCGGTGGCGCGGGGCTTCCGGTTCGAGATGCCGGAGGACACCGATGACGCGGAGGGGTGGTCGGCCGCGCGGGTGCTGGCCCGGGAGATGTTCGCGCGCAACGCCGACCTGCCCCTGCGCTGGCTCACCGAGACGGCGCCCGGCCTTGAGCCGGAATGGTCGAGGCTGGCTGCCGCGAACAACACCCGGATCGTGGTCACGGCAGCTGAACTGGCCGCGCTGAAGGACGCGTTGGAGGCACTGATCGCGCCGTACGTCATCCGCGAACCGGACCGACGGCCACCGGACGGCCGGGATGTCCGCCTGCTGATGTACGCGCTGCCGGAAGCGGCGGGTGACGAGGCCCCTGACACGGACCCGGCGGAGTGAGCGGCCGTCGGATCACTCGGCCCGCGCCGGACTCGCTGTGGCGGGATCGCCGTTTCGTACGGTTCTGGTGCGGGCAGTCCGTCTCCCAGTTCGGCGACCGCATCTCCGAACTGGCCCTGCCCCTCATAGCGGTTGGCGCGCTGCGGGCCTCCGCGAACCAGGTCGCCTGGCTGACCGCACTGGCCTGGACCCCGAACCTGCTCGGCCTGTTCCTCGGCGCCTGGGTCGACCACCGCCCCGGCAAACGCCAACTCATGCTGCTGGCCGACCTGTTCCGAGCGGCCGTACTGCTCACGCTCCCGATCGCCTACGCACTCGGCACGGTGACGCTGGGGCAGCTGTACACGGTGGCGCTGCTGACCGGCACGGCGGCGGTCGTGTTCAACACGGCCTACTCGTCCTTCTTCGCCCACCTCGTACCGCCGACGGCGTACGTCGAGGCGAACAGCAGGCTCAGCGCGAGCAGATCCGCGTCCTTCGTCGCGGGCCCCGCGATCGGCGGTGTCCTGGTCCAGGCGCTGACGGCACCGGTCGCGGTGCTTGCCGACGCGCTGTCGTTCGTGGTGTCGGGGCTGCTGATCGGGCGCACGCGGGTCGACGAACCCACGAACACCGAGGCGGCCGGCCCTTCTCTGCTGCGGCGGGCGAAGGAGGGCCTGGCCTTCGTGCTGGGCGATCCCGTCATGCGGGCGGGCCTCCTCTGCGCCACCACCCTCAACTTCTTCACGTTCCTCTCGGGCACCGGCCTGCTGGTCCTCTTCGCCGACCGGGTGCTCCAACTGACGCCCGGAGCCATCGGGTTGGCGTTCGGAGCGGGCGCAACGGGCGGCCTGTTTGGTGCGCTGGCGTCCCCCGCGATCGCCCGCCGGATCGGCGTCGGCCGCGGCATCGTCATGGGAGCCGTCCTGTTCCCGGCCCCTTTCGCCCTCGTCGCGGCGGCGACCGGATCGACCTGGGCCCGCCTCGGCATCCTGGGCGCCGCCGAGTTCCTCTCCGCCTTCGGCGTCATGCTCTTCGACGTCAACCTCAACTCGCTCCAGGCATCGGTTGTCCCGGACAACCTGCGCAGCCGCGTGGCCGGTGCGTACAGCACGGTCAACTACGGGATACGCCCGCTCGGCGCGCTGGCCGGCGGCGGGCTCGCCACCCTGCTCGGCCTGAGGGTCACCTTGACGGTCGTCGGGGTCGGGGGAGTGCTGTCGGTGCTGTGGTTGCTTGCTTCGCCGATACCGGGGATACGGGTGCTGGGACAAGGATCGACCGCGGAGGTCGTCAGCCATCCGGAGTGACCGAGGCGCAGCGGCCCAACCCCTCTGGTGGCAAAGGGACTTCACCGGTCCTGAGCGGCTCGCGCGCGCACGCCCAGGACCGGGCCCTCAACCGGTCGAACCGATCGAACCGGTCGACTCCGTCAGCCCGCGCAGAGCTTCACGTTCACCGTGTCGCCCTTGACCACGATCTTCGGGCTGTGGGGAGTGAGCTCGACGACCGAGGCCGGTTTGCAGCCGGGGCTGACCATCTTGACGATCGTGCCGAGCTTGAGCTGGGCCTTCTCGAACTGGCCCTTCGCCGTGGCCAGGTCCTGGCCCGTGAGGTCGACCGCGATGGGCTCCTTGGTGAGGCCGCCCAGGAGGAAGGTGGCCTTCGCGTGGTCGACGGTGGTGGCGGCCGGCGTCGTCTGCGAGGTGCTGCCGGAGATGGAGGCCAGTGCCGTGCCGCCGCCGGCCGCGATCAGGACCGCGGAGAAAGCGGCGACGAGGGTGGTCCGCCTGCGGCGGGTGCGGTGGACCATGCCGACCGTGTCGAAGGCCGGGGAGTCGGTGGAGCGCGCGAAGTCGTTCATGGCGTTGATGAGTTCCTCTTCGAAAGGTGTGCAGCCGGAGGACCGCGGGTCGTACGAACTCATCGGGTTCCTTCCGTGAGCTGCTGTGGTGAAGGGGCGGAGAGTGCGGGGAACTGGCTTCTCAACTGCCCGATTCCGCGGGCCAGTTGGGAACGGACGGTGCTCTGCGAGATCTTCAGGTCCGCCGCTGTCTCGGCGTCGGACAGATCGTGGAAGTACCGCAGCACCACCACCGTCCGCATCCGCATGGGCAGTCGCTGCAGAGCGCGCACCAACTGGTCACGGCTGTCGATCCGTCCGTACTCGTCACCCGGCGCGGCAGGCTCGCCGTCGACCGGGTGCTGAGCAGTACGGCGGAATCTTCGCCAGCGGTCGTTGGCGAGGTTGACCATGATCCGTCGTACGTACGCGTCCGGGGCGTCCTTGGCGCTGATGGTGCGCCACTTGCGGCAGGCCCGTTCCAGGGTCTCCTGGACCAGGTCCTCGGCCGCGTCGCGGCTGCCCGTCAGGACGAAAGCGCCCCGGAACAGCGCGGCCGACCGGGCGGCGACGAATCCATGGAAGTCTCCCTCCGCCGATCCAACTCCGTTGTCTCCCGCGTCCGTTGCCTACTTGGCTGCCAGATCCACACGCTCCTCCCTTCCTGTCACCCCTCCTCGACGGGAAAGCCCATGGATCTGCTGCACGGGTCTTGAGTGACGTGAGTCACTCCATCGCGGTCATCCGTTCACCCCCGTGTAGTTGCTGAGGCTCCACCGCCACAGCAGCCGCGCCCCGAGATATGCCAGCAGGCCCACGAGGGGTGAGCCCGCCGCCAGCCAGTACGGCACCCCGATGTCGTGGCCGTGCCCGGTGAGGACGGCCGCCGGGAGGAAGGCGACGAACGCGAGCGGAAGGCCGTAGGTGAGGAAGCCGCCGACCGCGCGGGGCAGGACGTTGAGCGGGTAGTTGCCGAAGGTGCCGAGGAGGTCCTCGATCCAGCGGCTCCAGTAGTCCGCGGACGGGAAGCGGAGGGAGGCGGAGGCCACGGTCGTGAAGAGGGCCGCTTCCACGAGCATGCCGCCGATGAGCGCGGCGATCAGATACGCGATCCGGCCCGCCGTCCAGTCGAGGTGGCTGCGGCTGAGCGCGCCGACCATGAGGCCGCCCGCCACCGTGAGGTCGCCGATCGCGTTGGTGGGGAAGTACTCCAGCTGCGCCTGGCGGTGGACCGGCATCGGCCGCACCAGGTAGATGTCGATGCGGCCTTCCTGGATGTACCGGCCGAGGCCGTGCATACGGCCCAGGAACAGCACCATCAGCCCGTGCGCCATCATCCGGGTCGCCGGGATCAGCAGCACGTCCGAGCTGTCCCAGCCGCCCATTCCGGAGAACCGGGTGAGCAGCACCGTCGCGAACACGATCACCGACACCTGCCAGATCGCGCCGATCGCGATCATCAGCAGGAACTCGGTGCGATATTCCAGCTGGGCACGGAAGTTGAGGCGCGTGATGCGCCATACGATCCGGACGGCTCTCACACGCATCAACCTCCTTGGGCCACGACCCGGCGGGCGGCGCGCCGCCACAGGAACCGGGTGAACAGGGACAGGACCGTCACCCAGACCGCCTGCAGGGCGAGTTGGGCGCCCGCGTCGGACAGCGGGATGCGGCCCACGTAGATCGAGAGCGGGACACTGAGCGTCGCCTGGAACGGCAGGAAGCGGCTCATCGTGATGAACCAGTCCGGGAAGTACCACAGCGGCGCGTACACACCGGACAGCAGGTTCTGCGCGAAGATCAGGATGAGCATCGCGGCCCCGTTGCGGAGCGTCCAGAAGCACAACTGGTCGATGATGAGCATGACGTAGTAGAGGACCAGCTGGCCCAGCAGCATGCTCAGTGCGAACACCCCTGCCACCGCTGGTGACTCGGGGGGTTCCACGACCCCCGCCGCGAGGCAGACGACATATCCCGTCAGTGCCCAGGCCAGTCCGTACAGCTGCTCGCCGAACGCTCGGAGCGCGTAGTAGCGCTGGGGCGCCAGCGGGCGCAGATACCAGTAGATGATCGTGCCGAAGTGCATGTGCTGCATGACTGTGTCCCGGCCCGCGTACTGGTCCAACTCCCGCAGCCGGGAGGCGAGTACGGCCAGTACGGCGTACGTCACCGCCTGGTCGCGGGTGAGTCCCGCGGTGGTGCCGGTCTGGGAGTACAGGCCGCGCCACAGGGACGCCACCAGCACGATCTGCACCGTCAGCCGGAGCAGGGCGGCGGTGATGCGGGGCGGGGCGAGGAGTTCGCCGAGCGGGGTGACACGGGCGGCGCGCCAGGCGTGCAGGGCGGCCATCTCAGGTCTCCTCTGCGCGCGGGCCGGCCTGGACGTACGCGGCCCGCATCACGTCCTCCAACTCGGCCTCGTCCATGGCGATCTCCGTGACCTCGTACCGCTCGATGACCTGTTTCAGCGCCTGGTGGACTGTCGGCCCCTCGCTCCCGTCCGGGCCGAAGACGAGCTGCGGTCCGTCCCGCCGCACCAGCGCGATGCCCGGCAGGGACACCGCCTCGGCGTGCGCGTCGGCCAGCGTCGCGCGGATCTGCCAGGTCGAGCCGAACTTGCGGCGGATCTCGTCGAGGGTGCCGTCCAGCACCAGTCGGCCGTGGTTGATGAGGACGACCCGCTCGGCGAGCCGGGCCACCTCCGTCATGTCGTGCGTGGTCAGCAGGACCGTACGGCCGCGCTCCTCCACCTGATGGCGCAGGAACTCCCGCACCTGCTCCTTCACGACCACGTCCATGCCGATGGTCGGCTCGTCGAGGAAGACGACCGGCGGGTCGTGCAGCAGCGCGGCGGCCAGGTCGCAGCGGACGCGCTGGCCGAGGGAGAGATGACGGACGCGGGTGTCCCAGAAGGAGGACAGTTCGAGGAGGTCGTCGAACTCCCGCAGGCGGGCCGCGTGTTGGGCCTTCGGCACCTCGTAGATGTCCCGCAGGATCGAGAACGACTCGCGCACCGGCAGGTCCCACCACAGCTGGGTGCGCTGCCCGAACACCGCCCCGATGTTACGGGCGTTGCGCTCCCGCTCCTGGTACGGCACCACGCCCGCGACCCTGGCCTCCCCGGAGGTGGGCGTCAGGATGCCGGTGAGGATCTTGATGGTGGTGGACTTGCCGGCGCCGTTCGGGCCCAGCAGGGCGAGGAGTTCACCCGGGGCGACATCGAACGAGACGTCGGAGACGGCGTACTTGGGTACGCGGTCCGGATTGACGAGCGAGCGCAGGCCGCCGACGAAGCCGGGGCGGCGGACAGTGGTGTGGAAGGTGCGGGACAGCCCCCGGACCTCGATCTGGTTCGCCGTTCGCGTGTTGCTCGCGTTCACTCGATCAACTTTCGCGTGAGCAGGAACAGGGCCTTCATGATGCGGACCTCCTAGTCAGTCGGATCAGCCGGAGCGTCGCCAGCAGCGACGCGCCCGACATCGCGGTCAACAACCAGGGCACCGCGTGGATCCCGGCGGCCTCGATCCCGACGCCGAGCAGCGGTGGAGCCGCCACCCCGCCGACGTTCGAGGCCGCCATCACCCACGCCCCGGCCCGCTCGGCCTGGGGGAGCGCCCTGTTGAGCCAGGAAAGTCCCGTCGGGAAGACCGGTGCGATGAACAAGCCAACACCGGCGTACGCCACCGGTGCCACTCCTTTAACCAGCGTCAACAGCAGACACACCGTCATCCCGACCGCGCACACCGCGAGGATGCGCTCGGGGGAGTACCGCAGGGTGATCGGGACGACGAGGAAGCGGCCCGCCGTCATCATCAGCCAGTAGACGGAGGTCGCCGACGCCGCGACGGCCGCCGTGTAGCCGACCGTCTCCAGATGCGTGGGCTCCCAGCCGCCGACGCTCGCCTCGACCGCCACGTTGAGGATGTAGAGGACGAGGAAGCCGACGAGGACCCGCGACAGGCCCAGGCCGACGCCTCCCATCTCTGCTGGTGGATCGTCAGATACACGTGTACGTACGCCACTTGGGCCCGCGAACGCCAGCACCGCCGCCAGTGCCGCGCACACCCCGAACGCGTACGGATAGTCGTCCGGGCCGAGCCACGCCACCATGACCGGGCCGAGCACCGCGCCGATGCCGTAGTGGGCGTTGAGCACATTCAGCATGGCCGTGGAACGGTTGCCGAAGCCGACGGCGAAGAGCTGGTTGAGGCCGTAGTCGATGCCGCCGAAGCCGAGCCCGCACAGGAACGCGGCGGCCAGGGCCAGGGGCCAGTTCGGCGCCAGCGCGAAACCCGCGCCGCCCACCGCCATCAGGCCGTAACCCCACACCAGCAGCGCCCTGTTGCTGATCCGGGAGTGGATCGCGTTGAAGGCGAGCACACCGGCGACCCCGCCCGCGAAGTGCAGGCTCAGGCCGAGCCCGGCGGCGGACGGGGAGAGCCCGAACTCGTGGCGCAGGCCCGGTATCGCGGGGCCGTAGAGGGCCTGGATCATGCCGATGAGGACGAAGCCGACGCAGGACGCGACCGCGGCCGACCGGCTGAAGAGTCGGCCGGCCACAGGTGATGTCACGGCCGCGCCGAGAACACGAAGGAGAATTCGGCGGGTTCGGCGTTCAGGAAGTACTGCGGGAGCGGGCCCGGGCCGCAGGACTGCGAACCGATGCCGTGCTGCCCGTGATCGAGGTTCACCCACACTGTGTCGCCGGGCGTGAGGTCCGTACGGTGGGCGGCGGCGTCCAGCTGTTCCGTCGTCCAGCGGCGGGCCGTGAACCAGAACTCCGGGTCGCCGTCGATCCGCAGCCCGCCCAGCTCCGCCCAACGGACGTCCGCGCGGGCGCCGTTCTCCTGCGGGCGGACGTAGGGGGTCTGGAGGTCGTCGACCGTGGACACCCAACGGCCCAGCTGCGAGGCCGACTTGGTGTCCGGGTAGCCCTCGCCGGGTCCGCCGCCGAACCACTTCACCCGGTCGGCGCTCGCGTCGAGTCCGAAGCGGATGCCGAGCCTGGGCAGCGGTACGGTCCAGTCGCCCTCGGGTGCCACGGACACCGTCAGCCGCAGCCGCTCGCCGTCCGAGGTCCAGCGGTACACCGTGGCGAGCCCGATCTCCCAGGCGGCGGGTGCCACCCGGGTGCGTACGGTCAGCGCGTCCTCGCCCGACTCCACGCCGTCCAGGCGGTGCCGCATCCGGTGCAGGCCCAACTTGCGCCAGAGCAGGCCGCGGCGGATGTCCGTCTGCCAGGACGCGCCGTCGTCGTTGTCGGTGGTCGCCCGCCACACGTCCAGCCGGAGACCGGTGACGTCCACCGCGCCGATCGACTTCAACTCGCCGGTACGGGCGTCGAAGGAGGCCGGGCCGAGAGTGATCCGCCGCTCGCCGAGGACGGGAGCGGAGGTGGCGGAGACGTACGGCGACGGGCGCGCCGAGACCGGGATCCGGCCCCAGCCCACCACATGGCCGGCGGGAGCCCACGCAGTGTCGGCCGCCAGCAACGCCCTTACGGTCCACTGGGATTCGGCGCCCTCGGACTCCACGGGCGGTGCGGGCAGCTTCACGTCGGCCGACTCGCCGGGTGCGAGCGGCGGCACCGTCAGCGGGCCCGACTCGACCGTCTCGCCGTCCACTTGGTAGGACCACTGGAAGGCGAATGCGGACAGGTCGGCGAAGTCGTGCTTGTTGGTGATCCGTACGGAGCCGTCGTCGGGGCTGCCGACGGAGACCGGCTCGACGACCTTCTTGTACTCGATCAGGCCGGGGGAGGGGACGCGGTCCGGGAAGAGCAGGCCGTCGCAGACGAAGTTCCCGTCGTGCAGCTCCTCGCCGAAGTCGCCGCCGTAGGCGAAGCCGTGGCGCTCGTCCTTGATGCCGTGGTCGATCCACTCCCAGATGAAGCCGCCCTGGAGCCGGTCGTACGACTCGAAGAGGCGCTGGTAGTCGGCGAGTCCGCCGGGGCCGTTGCCCATGGCGTGGCCGTACTCGCAGAGGATGAAAGGGAGTTGACGGCGTTTGTGGGTGCCGCCGTCCAGGTCCTGGCCGATGCGCTCGACCTCGGCGTGGGAGGCGTACATCCGTGAATGGACGTCCGTGTCACGGCAGTCGATGTCGCCCTCGTAGTGCACGAGACGTGAGCGGTCACGGGCGTGGATCCACTCGGCCATGGCGGTGAGGCCGCGGCCGGTGCCGGCCTCGTTGCCCAGCGACCAGACGACGATCGACGGGTGGTTCTTGTCCCGTTCGACCATGCGGGCGGCGCGGTCCAGCAGGGCCGGGGTCCAGCGGTCGTCGTCAACGGGGTTGTCGCGCCAGGCCTGTTCGGTGAAGCCGTGGGTTTCGAGGTCGCACTCGTCGATGACCCACAGGCCGTACTCGTCGCACAGGTCGAGGAAGGCCGGGTGCGGCGGATAGTGCGAGGTGCGGACGGCGTTGATGTTGTGCCGCTTCATCAGCAGCACGTCCTCGCGCATGGTCTCCAGGTCGAGGGCGCGGCCCTTCTCGGGGTGCCACTCGTGGCGGTTGACGCCCTTGAAGAGGATCGCCCTTCCGTTGACCTTGATCAGGCCGTCGGAGAGTTCGACGGTCCGGAAGCCGATGCGGAGCGGGACGCGTTCGCCCTCCGTCGTCAGCAACCCGTCGTACAGGTAGGGGAGTTCGGCCGTCCAGGGCCGCACCGGCATGGTGACCGACTCGCCGGTCGCGACATCGATGTCCAGCGCGGGCACGGTGATCCGGCCGTCGACGTCGGAGTCGACGCGCAGGGTGCCCGCGCCGCCGAGGTGGTCGTAGGAGGCGTGCACGAAGAAGTCGAGGGCGCTGCCCGGCGGGCGGTGCAGCAGGGTGACGTCACGGAAGATGCCGGGCAGCCACCACTGGTCCTGGTCCTCCAGGTACGAGCCCGCCGACCACTGGTGGACACGGACGGCCAGCACGTTGCCGCCGGGCTTGAGCAGGTGTCCGACCGCGAACTCGTGCGGCAGCCGGGACCCCTTGAACTCCCCGATGTCCGTGCCGTTCAGCCAGATCCGGGCGCAGGACTCCACGCCGTCGAAGCGGAGCACCGCCCCGCCGTCCGAGGGCCACTCGGACGGCAGGTCGAAGACGCGCAGATGGTCGCCTGTCGGGTTCTCGGTCGGGACGTGCGGCGGGTCGACCGGGAAGGGGTAGAGGTGGTTGGTGTAGATGGGGGAGCCGTGTCCTTGCAGGACCCAGTGGCCGGGGACCGTGACCTCGGCCCAGTCCCCGGCGTCGTAGCCCTCCTCGGCGAACGAGTCGTCCTCGGCGTCGGCCGTCGCCGACACACGAAGACGCCAACTACCGTTGAGGGAGAGTGACTTCGCGTCCGAGGACGCGTACCGGGCGCGGGGCGGGAGAGCGCCGCTGCCCGGTGAGACGTCCTCGATGTAGTCGGCGGCGGTGCTGGAAGTCATCGGTCTCCAGGTCGTGAGATGCGGGTGTCAGCCCTTGATTCCGGTCTGCGCGATCCCCTGCACCAGCCAGCGCTGGAGGAAGAGGAACACGAACACCAGGGGCAGGATCGAGAAGGCGGTGGCCATGAAGATGAGGTGGTAGTTGACGGTCTGGCTCGTCATGTACGAGGAGAGCGCCACCTGGACGGTCCAGGAACTGGGGTCCTGGCCGATGACCAGGGGCCACAGGAAGGCGTTCCAGCCGCTGATGAAGGTGATCGTGGCGATCGCCGCGAAGAAGTTCAGCGAGTTGGGCACGACGATCCGCCAGTACGCGCCCCAGTAGCCGAGTCCGTCCACGCGTGCCGCCTCCTCCAGCTCCTTGGGGAACCCCAGGAAGTACTGCCGGAAGAGGAAGCAGGTGAAACCACTGAAGAGGCCCGGGATGATGAGGCCCCGGTAGGTGTCGACCCAGCCGAGGGAGGAGACGAGCACGAAGCTGGGTACGAAGGTGACGGACGTCGGCACCATCAGGGTCGCGAGAACGGCGTAGAAGACCTTGTTGGAGTGCTTGTAGGGGATACGGGCCAGGCCGTATCCCGCCAGTGAGCAGATCAGCAGAATGCCGGCGGTCACCAGGACGGCGACGACCAGCGAGTTCCACAGGGACTGGCCGAAGTCGACCAAGGTGTCGGTGAACAGCTCGTGGATGTTGCCCCACTGGAAGGAGGGCAGCAACTTCCAGTTCTCGCCCGTGATCTCCGGGTCCGTGGAGAGCGCGTTGCGGACGATCAGGTAGAAGGGGATCAGAAACAGGAGCGCGGCGATGCTGACGGAGACGTAGAGCCCCGTGTTGCTGAGGACGCCGCCGCGCTTCCTGCGCTTCTTGCCCAACTGCGGTGCGGTGGTCGTCACTTGGCTTCCTCCGCCCGTCCGAAGCCCATGATCCTGCCCTGGAACAGGGTGACGACGCAGATCAGCACCGTCAGGATGACCGCGCCCGCGCTGCCCGCGCCGTAGTCCTGGCCCGAGCCCAGAGCGGTCTTGTAGAGGACCATGAGGGGTGTCTGGCCCCAAGTGGCCCTGGTGGTGATGATGTTGAAGAACTCGTCGAAGGCCTGGTAGGCGGCGACGAGCAACAGCAGGATCACCGCGGTCGAGGTGGCCCGCAACTGCGGCAGCGTGATGAAGCGGAACGTCTGCCAGCCGGGCTTGGCCCCGTCGATCGCGGCGGCCTCGTACAGCTCCGGCGGGACGTTCTGCAGCGCCGCCAGGAAGAGGATCATGTAGAAACCGGCCTGCAGCCACAGGCGTACGGTCACGATGACCAGCCAGTACCAGGGCGGGCTCGGGTTGGACACCCAGGCGATGTTGCCGACACCGAACCAGCCGACCACGGTGTTGGCGAGTCCGAAGCGGACGCCGTTGAAGAGGGACATCTTCCAGATCAGCGCGGCGGCGACATAGCTGCACGCGGTCGGCAGGAAGAACACGGACCGGAAGAACGCCCGCATGAACCGCAGTCGGTTCACCAGCAGGGCGAGACCCAGCGAGAGCGCCCACGTGGTGGGCACGATGAACGCGGCGAAGACCGTGAAGGTCACCAGTGAGCCGGTGAAGTCGCTGTTCGTCAGCATCTGCCGGTAGTTGTCGAACCCGATGAAGTGACTCGGCGTCACGGTGAAGCGGGCGTCGAAGAAGCTGAGCCAGATGCTCCATCCGATCGGGACGAAGACGAAGACGACCAGGCCGATGAGGAACGGCCCGGTGAAGATCCAGAAGTTGAGGGTGCTGTTGGCCCTGAGACCCCGCCGCGGCCGGGCCTTGGAGGCCTGGGCCGGGGCGGGGTGGGCGACCCCGCGTGTGGTGGTGGTCGACATGTCGTGGTCCGTCCGCCCGGCCTATCCGAAGAGCTTCTTGAGCTCGCGGTTGATCGTCTTGTCGGCCTTGTCGAGGGCGGCCTCGGGGTCACCGCCCTTTCGGACGGAGTCGGAGATGATGCCGTCCCAGGCGCTGTACATGGCCTGGGTCCAGCTGATGTTGTCGAAGTGGCCGTAGGTGTTGAACAGCTTCACGCCCTCGGCGGGCAGGCCCGTCTTGAGCTTGTCGGCCTGCGCGGCGATCGATGTGCGCGGCGGGATGTGGAATCCGTAGGAGGTGGCGAAGTCCTCCTGGTCCTTCTTCTGGTCGATCCACAGCCACTTCACGTACTCCTTGGCTGCGTCCACGTCACTGCCCTTGGCGTTGACGAACATCGACCAGCCGCCGTTGTAGACCGAGGGCCTTCCGTTGCTGCCGACCTTCGGGAAGGGGAAGATCCCGAGGTCGTCGCCGAGGGCCTTCTGCATGACGGGCATGGCCCACATGCCGCAGAACTGCATGGCGCACAGTCCCTGGTCGAGCGCCGACGGGTCCCAGTAGTCGGCCGGGGCGTCGAGCAACAGGTGGCCACTGGTGAACAGTTGGCGGAGCTGGCGCAGGCCGCCGACGACCTCGTCGGTGTGGTAGCCGATCTCGTTCTTCGCGGTGAGGGGCTCGGCGCCGGCCGACCAGACCAGCGGCAGTTCGATGGCGTGCAGGTCGTTGCCGAGGAAGAGGCCCTTGACCTTGGAAGTGGTCAACTTGGCGGCGGCCTCGATGAGTTCGTCCATCGTGGTCGGGACGGCGACCTTGGCCTTCTCCAGCATCGACTTGCGGTAGAAGAAGAACTGCGGGTCGTCGATCATCCGGACGCCGTAGATCTTTCCGTCGACCGTGTGCGAGGCGATGTCGGCCGGATTGAAGTCGTCCTTGACCGGGTTGATGATGTCGCTCAGGTCGGCGACCTGTCCGCTCTTGACCAGCTGGATCTGCGGGTGGAACTCGAAGACGTCGGGTGCCTGCTTGGTGAGCAGGGCCGAGAAGAGCTTGGTCTCGTAGTCGGCACTGGTGATCCACTGCGTGGTCACGTTGGCCTTCGAGTACCCCTTGGCGTACCGCTTGACGGCCTGTTCGACTCCGGCCTCGCCGTAGGCGTGGAAGTACTGGCTCAGGTTCTTGCCCGAACCGGAGCCCCCTCCCCGCCCGTTGTTGCCGCCGCACGCGGCCAGCGTGCCGGCCGCGGCCATTCCCGCTGCCGCCCGGAATATCGATCGGCGGGACCAGTTGCTGTTGCTCATTGCCGACATGGTGACGTCCTTGTCTCTCGCGCGGCTGCGGCTCCACGGCTCAGCTGCCCGTGGCTGAATTCGAGGTGCGGAGCGGGACGTTAACCTTCGCCTAAGCCTTCGGCAAGGGGTTGGACGAAGCCTGTTCGAAGCGTTGTGCAACGTTCGGAATCCCGGACGTGACGATGGTGCGGGCCGCCGAGCGGCGGGCCCGCACCAGGTGTCAGACGGTCATCAGCCCTTCGACCAGGCCTCGTTGGCCCCGCCGTTGCAGCTGTAGAGGATCACTTTGCTGCCGTCGGCGGTCGCCTGACCGCTCACGTCGAGACACTTCCCGGATGCCTCGCTGAGGATCTGCCCGTTGGCGTTCAGCAGCCACCGCTGGCTTGGATCACCCGTGAAGTCCGTGGCGGTCGTCAGCCCCGAACTCCCCACCGTCAGATACCCGTTGGCCCCCTTCAGGCCACCCTTCGCGTCGTACGACCACGACTGCCCGGCCCCGCCCGTGCAGGTGCCGATCGCGGCCCCCGAGGTGTCGGCCGTCAGGCACTTCCCGGACTGACCGCCCCGCAGGGCACCGGTGATCGCCGTCGAACTCCCTTGGCCCTTGCGGGGTTTCTGGTCGAGGACGTACGTCGTGATCGAGCGGGCGGCGAGGGTCGTGGAGACCGTGGAGCCACTCACGTCCGGCTTGGCGACCTTCGCCCAGTTCTCCGTGGCCGAGGTCCGCACCGCCTGCGTCGCCCGCACCGGCACCTTGCTGTTGAAGTGCAGATTCAGCGAAGTGTCCGTGGTGTTCTGGTTGTTGACCACGACGACCCACTTGCCGTCCCGGTCGTACGAGGTCACCTCGACACCGCTCGGCGCGCCCGTCACGTTGTGCGCGACCGAGCCCGGCCGCACGAACTTGCTGTACTGGCCCAGCGCGTAGTACCGCTTGGTGAAGTACAGGGTCTGGTTGCCGTCCGTCGCGTAGTCGGGGTCGTAGTAGATCAGCCCGTCGTTCCAGCCGACGTCGTTGCGCGCGGCCGGGTCCGTGCCGTAACCGCTGGCGAGGGCCACCCACCACTGGAACGCCGAGTCGTGTGCGCTCGCGAAGTCCTTGTACATGATCCGGGACATCAGCAGGGCGTTGTCGATGGTCGGGTCGTACTCCTGGTTCCAGCCCGTGGTGCCCTTGCCGAAGCAGCAGATCTCGGTGGCCCAGGAGGGCTTGCCGACCGTCTTCGCCGTCTCGTAGACATTGCCCAACTGGCCGTCGTTCGGGTTGTTGTACGTGTGATGTGCCAGCTCGGACACGTACTGCGCGGTGTCCGGCTGCGCGATCCACTGCGGGACCTCGGTGCTGAAGCTCACCGTGCTGCTCGACTCGTCGGCGATGATGCTCGTCCGCTGCTTCCGGGCCCGCTGCTCGGCGCCCAACGCCCGTACGATGTCGTCGCGTTGGTCGACGGTGACCTGCATCCCCTCCTGGCCGCAGTCGCCGAAGTTGTTGTTGGGCTCGTTGAAGGGGCTGATGTAGTCGAA
The DNA here is from genome assembly GCF_044457385.1 of Streptomyces sp. NPDC050548. Taxonomy (NCBI): domain Bacteria; kingdom Bacillati; phylum Actinomycetota; class Actinomycetes; order Kitasatosporales; family Streptomycetaceae; genus Streptomyces; species Streptomyces sp. NPDC050548. The sequence continues at coordinate 454,334 of NZ_JBITGV010000005.1, read as the reverse complement.
CTTCGCGCCCTGCTTCGCGAAGTGGGCGGTGACGTCGGCGATGTACTTCGCGAAGTCGCCCTCGTTCTCGGCCTTCAACTGGCCGCCGCAGCTCTGCCCGTTGGTCGTCCACTGCGCGGGCGCGCTGTTCACGAAGCCGATCAGGTCCTGCACGCCGTACTTCGCGGCGTACTTGAGGAAGGTCTGCCCGCCCTTGTCCTTGCTCCAGTCGTAGGTGCCGTCGGCGTTCAGGAAGTCCTGGGCGGCACGGGCCGGGGTGGTGACCGCGGCGCCACCGCCGCCGATGTTGTAGCGGTAGGAGGAGAGGTCCAACCCCTTCTCCGAGAACAGGAGTTGGGCGACCCGGGCCTGTACCTCGGGTTTGAAGTACTGGAGGTCGTTGACCCACCAGGCGCCGGACGCGCCGATGTTGTCGATGGTCTGGGCCGCGTGGGGGGAGACCTCCGCCGGTGCGACGCCGTCGGCGTTCGCGGGCGGCGCGGATATCAGGGCCCCGGTGACGGCGAGCGCGGCTGCCGCTGTCGCGAGGATCGATCTCCTGGGGTGGGGCTGGGTCACGTGCATCCCTTCCGTCGTCATGAAGGTGGTGCGGTACGGCTCCTTGCCTGGGTGGTGCGCTTGCCATTCCTCTGCCCAACCGACTGAAGTGCCCCTTCGAGCGCGAAAGTTGCCGCTCCCAGGCACGCCGGATCGGTGGGGATGGGGGAGAGGACGATCTCGGTGGCGGCGAACGGCCGCCCGAGCGCGTGCCGTTGGACGGCCTCGCGCACTTCGTGCAGCAGGGGTTCCCCGAGCTTGCGGGCCACCCAGCTGCTGAGCACGACCACTTCGGGGTTGAGGACGTTGACCAGGTTGGCGATGCCCGCGCCGACGTAACGGGCCGTCTCCCGTACGACCTTGAGGGCCACGGGATCGTTCGCGGCCACGGCGCGGGCCAGCGCGTCGATCGTGGCCGTCTGGTCCTCGGGGTGCAGCAGCGGGCTCTGCGGGCTCAACTCCCGCAGATTCAGCATGATTCCGGGCGCGCCGACATAGGCCTCCACGCAGCCGTGGTTGCCGCAGCGGCACAGCCGTCCGTCCAGGACGAGCGTGGTGTGACCCCACTCGCCGGCACTGTTGCTCACCCCGCGGTACAGCCCGCCGCCCAGCGCGAGCCCGGCGCCGACCCCGGTCCCGAGGTTGACCACCACCGCGTCCCCGCGTCCGCGCGCCGCCCCGAACCACATCTCGGCGACCGCACCGGCCCGTAGCGGATTGTCCAGGTAGAGCGGGTAGGCGATGACCTCGGACAGCAGGTCCAGCAACGGGACGTCGTGCCAGTCCCAGTTGGGCGCGTACTCCGAGACGCCGGTCTTGCGGTCCACCTGACCCGGCACGCTCACCCCGACGCCGAGGACGCGCGCCGCCTCGACTCCGGCCTGCGCGACCACCGCCCCGACGGCGGCGGCGACATGGCCGACCACCTGCTCCGGACGGCTCTCGCCGGGCCGCATGTCCTCGTCGGCGCGGGCCAGGACGTTCAACGCCAGGTCGAACAGCTCGACGTGGACGTACGTCTCCGCGATGTCGACGCCGATCAACGCGCCCCCCGACGCGTTGACCGCGACCAGACCCCGGGGGCGGCCCCCCGCCGAGTCCTCGAACCCGACCTCGGTGATCATCCGCAGGTCCAGCAGCTCACCGACGAGCGTGGCCACCGTGGCCAGGCTCAGCCCGGTCGCGGCGGCCAACTCCTGCCGGGAGGTGGGTGATTGGGCGATGATCTGACGCAGCACCTCGTAGCGGTTCGCGGTGCGGATGTCACGTGATGTGCGCTTCACCGGAGGTGCCCCACCCTTTTCTGCCGTCATGCCGGGGCACGACGGCTCCGGCGCGCGGCAAGGCTATGGGCTGCGGGTGACGTTCGACAAGGGGTTAGGAAAGGGGCTATACAAAGTCACCCACCCGGTCGTCGGCCCGGTCCTCCGCCGGGCCGCCCGCCGAGTCGTGGACCGGGTCAGTCACCGATGACGTCCCGGACGAATGCGTTCGCGAACGCGCCCCGCGGGTCGAGGTCCCGCGCCAGCGCCGCGAAGTCGCCGAGCCGCGGATAGCGCCCGCGCAGCACCTCCGCCGGGGTGGTGAACACCTTCCCCCAGTGCGGCCGCGCGTCGAAGCCGTCCAGCGCCTCCTCCAGCCGCCGCACCACCGGCAGCACCGCCGCCGTGTCCTCGATCCAGGTGAAGTGCAGCGCCACCGTGTCCCGACCGTACGACGGGCTCAGCCACTGCGCGTCGGCGGCGACCGTCCGCACCTCGCAGATCTGCAGTACACCGGCGACCGTCTCCCGGATCCCGTCGACCGCATACAGCGCGTCGTATGCGGTCGACCGCGGCAGCAGATACTCCGACTGCAGCTCCGCCCCGCTGCTCGGGGTGAACTCCGCCCGGAAGTGCGGCAGCCGCTCGTGCCAGGGCCCCGGCACCCCCAGCTGCTCGGTGGTGTTGACCGCGGGCATCCCCGGCACCGGGTGCAGCGCCTTCGTCGCGGGCGCGGCCCACGGGAAGTCCACCGGCGCCTGGTCGGTGCGCCGCTTCAGCCACACCTGGCGGAAGCCCGGCTCCCGCCAGTCGGTGAACAGGCTCACGCTGTACGCCGAGGCCGCCACCGTCTCGAAGTCCAGCCCGGCGAGCGGCAGTTCGGTGAAGACATGCTGTTCGACCTCGAAGGCCGGCTCCAGGTCGAGGGTGAGCGAGGTGACGACACCGAGCGCGCCGAGCGAGGTCACGGCGCCGTCGAAACGGTCGTCGCCGCGTGCGATGGTCACCGTCGAGCCGTCCGCCGTGACGATCTCTACCTCGCGGACGGCCGCCGCGAGCGAGCCGTTGCGGATGCCGGAACCATGGGTGCCGGTCGCCACCGAACCGGCCACCGAAATGTGCGGCAGGGACGCCATGTTGGGCAGCGCGAGCCCGTGCTCGGCGACCCGGCGGGCCAGCTCCGCGTACCGGACGCCGCCCGACACCCGTACCGTCCGGGCCGTCGTGTCCACGTCGAACTCGGCAGGCAGTGCGGCGATCGACAGCAGGGTGCCGTCCGGGCCCGGCTCGGCGATCTCGTTGAAGGAGTGGCCGCTGCCCAGCACCCGCACCCGCGCGCTCTCGGCCACGAGGGTCCTGAGCGCGTCGAGTGTGCGCGGGCGGTGGAGTTCCTTCGCCGCGTAGGTGATGTTGCCGGCCCAGTTGGTGACCGTCTCCGTCATGCCTGCCGTCCCTCCGGGAGCGTGCCCTTGCGTGTTCTGCCCCAGGGGTCGGTGCGCCACAGTCGGGCGTGGATCAGCCCGACCAGGAGGACTCCTGCTGCTGCCGCAGCATAAGTCGGCAGCGGATGCGCCCGCGTATCGGTGTAGTGCCAGCAGACGGCCGCCGCGACGATCAGCACCCAGCCGGAGAGGACGTTGGCGACGGCGGAGGGGCGGAACGGGCCGGGGCTGATGCTCTCTCCCGTGCTGCCCATCACGTAGTAGGGGAGCCCGTCTCCCGCGCAGAAGCCTGCCGCGAGACCGAGGGCGAGCGTACCGATCATGGTGCTCAACTCCTTTGACGTGGTGCGGTGCCGAGGCCGCTCATCACGAGGTCGACCAGACGGCGCAGGCGGCGGCGGAGTACCTCCGGGGTGCCCTCGGACCCGCCGATGCCGACGGTCGCGGCGAGCAGGAGTTCGGCGGTCTCCCGGGGCTCCGGAACTTCGTGGAGCAGGTCGACCAGCGCGTCGACCAGCCGGTCCTCGACCGAGGTCAGCCCCATCGCGGCGGCCTCCGCGATCAGCTCCTGCCGGAATCCCGCCTCGGTGACGCCGATCGCCGTCTCCAGCTTCACCGAGAGCACACCGTGGACCTGGTCGGCCGGTGTCCCCCCGGCGTCGCGGGCGCGGTGGGCCGCGTCCGTCATGAGGTCGGTGACGCGGGCGGCGACGGCGGCGAAGATGTCCTGCTTGTTGGTGAAGTGCTGGTACAGCGCGGGCCGGGACACGTCCGCGGCCCGCGCGACGAGTTCCATCGAGGTCTGCCGGAACCCGTACCGGCTGAAGACCTCGACGGCCGCTGTGACAATGTCGTCCCGCTTGCTCATGCTGACAATTCTGACGAGAAATGTCAGATTCGTCAATGCTTCGGATTTCGTTGTTACGGTGTCTTCACGGTGCGGTATTCAAAATTGATATGGCCTTTGAGGTGCCATATCGGTAGTCTCCGGCGTTATGACCGACCGCCTGCCCGAGACCGACCTCACCCGCCACCGCCGACTCCGCGAACAGGGCAGCCTCGACCGTGCCGACCTGGACGCGATCCTGGACGCCGGTTTCGTCTGCCATCTCGGGGTCGTGATCGAGGGGCGGCCCGTCGTCGTACCCACGGTGTACGGGAGGGACGGACGGCGGCTGTATCTGCACGGGTCCGTCGCGAGTCGTAGCCTCGCGGGCGGAGCGCCCGTGTGTGTCACCGTCACGCATGTCGACGGGCTGGTGCTGGCCAGGTCCGTCTTCGAGCACGGCGTGAACTACCGCAGCGCGATGATCCACGGGGTGCCTCGCAAGGTCACCGACCCCGACGAGAAGCTGGCCGGCCTGCGCCGCCTGACCGAACACGCGACGCCGGGGCAGTGGTCGTACGCCAGGCGGCCGAACCGCAAGGAACTCGCCGCCACCACGCTGCTCGTCCTCTCGCTGGAGGAGGCCTCCGTCAAGATCCGCACCGGCGGGCCCGACGACGGGGACGGACCCGACGCGGAACTGGGCCTGTGGGCCGGGACGCTCCCGCTGACCTCGACCTGGGGCACGCCCGTGCCCGACCCCGTGCTGCCGACGGGCATCCCGGTACCGGACCACATCGCGCGCCGCGAAGGGGCGGGGCAGAGCTGACCCGGCCCGTGGCGCTGAGCGGCCCGACTTGCCCAATCCCGCCCACCCCATGCCCTCAGGGGCGCGGGGCCATGACATTTGCGGCTCCGCCGCGGGGCGCGCCCAGCCACAACGCACCCCGCACCCCGCACCCCGCAAACAACCCGAGCCCCCCCTGGCCCGGCCCGCCGCGCCCCGCACCACACCGCGCCCCCCGCTCCCACCCCCGAACCGCCGGAGGCATACCGTGAGGAGTCGTACGTCTGAGCAGGGCGCGCGCGTCGGGAGGAGATACGGGATGGGCAGCCGCACCGCACTGGTCGAGGATCTGATGGAGCGCTTTCCGCATGTGCCGCGGGAAGCCGTCTTCAAGGAGGACCTGCTGCGCGGGGGTGTCGCCTTCGACCCGTCCGCGCTGAGTGACAACGAGGGCGGCGAGGTCAAGCCGAAGTCGTACTTCATCTTCTCCTTCGACCACGGCACCCTGCCGGAGCTGGGCGAGGCCGCGCTGCGCCGCCCGCCGGAGGAGATCATCCTCACCGGTGGCCCGTACGACCTGAGGCGGACGGTCGTCTCCGTGCGGGTGAATCCGACCTCGCCGTACCGGGTGGCCTCCGACGAGGACGGGGTCCTCGGGCTCTATCTCGACGGGAAGCGGATCGCGGACGTCGGGGTGCCGCCGATGCCGGAGTACTACAAGCACAAGCTCGCCAACGGGAAGTCCGTCATGGAGGTGGCCCCGACGATCCAGTGGGGCTACCTGATCTATCTGACCGTCTTCCGGGTCTGCCAGTACTTCGGCGCCAAGGAGGAGTGCCAGTACTGCGACATCAACCACAACTGGCGCCAGCACAAGGCCGCCGGTCGACCGTACACAGGAGTCAAGGACGTCGAGGAGGTCCTCGAAGCCCTGGAGATCATCGACCGCTACGACACCGCGAAGGTGTCGACCGCCTACACCCTCACCGGCGGCGCGATCACCAAGACGGTCGCCGGGCGCGACGAGGCCGACTTCTACGGCCACTACGCCAAGGCCATCGAGGAGCGCTTCCCGGGCCGCTGGATCGGCAAGGTCGTGGCGCAGGCGCTGCCGAAGGACGACGTACAGCGCTTCAAGGACTACGGCGTGCAGATCTACCACCCCAACTACGAGGTGTGGGACGAGTATCTGTTCAAGCTGCACTGCCCGGGCAAGGAGCGCTACGTCGGCCGCGACGAGTGGCACAAGCGCATCCTCGACTCCGCCGAGATCTTCGGCGCGCGCAACGTGATCCCCAACTTCGTGGCCGGCGTGGAGATGGCGGAGCCCTTCGGCTTCAAGACCGTCGACGAGGCGATCGCCTCCACCACCGAGGGCCTGCGCTTCTTCATGTCGCAGGGCATCACCCCCCGCTTCACCACCTGGTGCCCCGAACCGACGACCCCGCTCGGCAAGGCCAACCCGCAGGGCGCGCCGCTGGAGTACCACATCCGGCTGCTTGAGGCGTACCGCGCCACGATGGAGGACTTCGGGCTCAAGTCCCCGCCCGGATACGGCGAACCGGGCCCCGGCCGCGCGGTCTTCTCCGTCAGTTCCTTCATGGACAGCCTGCCCGCCGAGGAGCCCGCGCCTTTGTAAGGTAACGGTGTGGACAACTCCTGCGGCGGGTGAGACGGGAGGGGCTCGGACACGTACAACTGCACAGAGGCGACTGACGGTTACCGTAATTGAATACCCGGCTTGTCAGTTGTGTGGGACCCGTGAAAGGCTCTGGCCCTGTCACGAGGCAGCCCCCCTCCAACTTGCTTACTGTCAGAGCTAGTTGGCCGTCATTCGTGGATGCAGGAGACCCATGCCCGACCTGCCGACTCCTCAGGACGCCGCTGAGGCCGCGCTGTTCACCGAGTGCTGGGACGCCGTGCTGTCCTACGCCGACCTGTGCACGTCCGGCGCCGACTCGGCCACCGAGCTGGCGAGCGAGGCCTTCGCACTGGGCATACAGGAGGCCCGGTCCGCCGGCTCCGGCCCGATGCGCGGACCGATCCGGCGCGTCCTGCCGGTGATACCGCTGCTGCTGACCGCCGTACGGACCACGGCCGCGGAGTGGGAGTTCGCCGGGCGGGGGCACCGGCTCGACCCCGACCTGCGGCTGTGGCTCAACTCGGAGAAGGCGGCCCGCTTCCACGGCATGCCGTTGCAGCGGCCGATCGCCCTGCGCGGTTTGCGGGATCTCCAGGAGCCGGACGCGGCGCTGCTGTGGCTGGCCGAGGTCGAGGCGCTGCCGCTGACCGTCGTGGCCCGCCGCCTCGGCCTGGACCCGGCGATCATCTCCGGTGAACTCGCCCAGGTGCGCGGCCTGTTCAGGGACCGCTGCCACCGCAACCACCTCGACTCACCGATGGCCGCGGAGTGCCGCAGCTACGCCCGGCTGCTCGACGCGGTCACCCGGTCGCCGTCCGCCGACACCCCCGAGGACCTCTCGCGCCACCTCGCCACCTGCGTGCAGTGCGCGGAGGCCGCCGCGTGTCTGCGACTGCAGGGCGGCGGACTGCCGTCGGCCCTCGCGGGCGGAGTGATCGGCTGGGGCGGGCTCGCCTACCTGGAACGCCGCCGCCGGGCCGCAGAGGTACGGCTCGGTGCCGGGCGCCCGGTGGCCGAGCTGGAGGCGGGGGGGTCGAGGGAGGGCGCGAGCAAGGCGCGGCTCGTCCGCAACAGTCTGCTCGTCGCCGCCGTCCTCCTCTCGTTCGTGGCGCTCGGGGTGTCGATGATGCCGATGGGCGGCTCCGGGCACGAGAACACGGCCAGCGACGACGCCGACAGCCGGCCGGTGCTCGACCCCGGCTCCACCGTGGCCTCCGTCGGCACGCACCCGTCGAGCACGCCGTCCACGTCCGGCCGGCCGACGGCGAGCGACAGCACGGCGTCCGCCGCGCCCGGCGACAAGAACCCCGACACGGAACCCCAGGGCACCGCCTCGGCCACCGCGAGCGACTCGCCCGCGCCGACCACCAGCGCGCCGGCCCAGCCGCCCGCCGCGGCGAGCTGCGACGCCACCTACGACCTGGTCGGCCAGTGGAACGACGGTTTCCAGGCCACGGTCACCGTCACCACCACCAAAGCCCTCGACAACTGGCGGGTCGCCTGGTCCTACGGCGACGGCCAGCAGGTCACGCAGATGTGGGACGCGAGCGTCGCCCAGGACGGCTCCCGGGTCACCGCCACCGCCGCCGACTACAACAAGAACGTCGCCGCGAACGGCAGCCTCACCTTCGGCTTCCTCGGGACCTGGAACAACAGCGAGAACTCCGCGCCGTCCGGCTTCACGCTCAACGGGGCTGCTTGCGACTAGTCCTGACGGTGAGTCAGGTAAATGTGTGCGACTGACGGGGGACCCTGGAAACAGGGTCCCCCGAGTGCGTGCGGGGTCGGTTCGGGAGCGCGTGCGACCGGCTGCCGCGGCACCGCAATTTACTAAGGCAGGTTGATAAAGTAGCCTTAGTGTATGAGTGGCAGAGACCTTGACCCCGAAGCCGTCGCCTCGGCCCTGCTGGCGAGTATCGGCGTGCTGGTGCGACGGGTGCGCCAAGTGCCCGTCGAGGGCGGGCTGACGATGCCCGAGCGGGCCGCCCTGGCACAGCTGGACCGCAGCGGCCCCACCACCTCCTCGGCGCTGGCCCGCGACGCGCAGATCACCGCGCAGGCCATGGGAGCGACGCTGAGCGCGCTGCGGACCCGAGGTCTGGTCGAGCGCCGTCCGGACCCGGAGGACGGGCGGCGCGCGGTGCTGACGGTGACCGACGCGGGCAAGCAGGCGCTGCGGAACAAGCGCAACGCGCGCGCCGAACTCCTCGGCCGGGCCCTGACCGGCGGCACGTTCACCCCGACCGAGCTGGAGCAACTCGCCGCAGCCGCACCGCTGTTGGAGCGACTGGCCGGGAAGATCTGACGCCGACGCCCGCGGAGGCAGCACGCAATGACGAAACCTCCCAGGACGCGCACCCCGCGCCGTCCGGCCGGCGGATCCGGTCACAGAAGATCCACGGCGACCGCTCGATACCGGTGAGCGGGGCGTGGTGCGTGCAGCCGCAAGGCGGAGGAGACGTTGACATCAGCGACATCAGCGGCCCCGCCACGGGCGACGCGGTGGGGGAGCGCGTGCCGCGCCTCGCGTCCGCGACAGGATCCGCCGGACAGGGCCTGAGCGCCCAGGATCACGAACATCCGCCACTGCCACGCCTCCCGGACCAGGAAGACCCGCCGCCACCAAGCCCCACGTGCCCGGACGGACAGTCCGGCGGCCGGGACCACCACAGGAGAGACACCCCCGTGCCACTGACAACGATCGACCCCACACCCGCACTTGTCGTGATCGACCTCCAGAAGGGCATCGTCTCGGCGCTCGCCGACACGGCCCGGCAGGCCGCCGCCACCGTCGACCGGGCGGCCCACCTGGCCACCGAGTTCCGGCGGCACGGCCTGCCCGTCGTCCTGGTCAACGTCACCGGCCGCGCGCCGGGCCGTACGGACACCGGACGGTCCGCGAGCAGCAGGGACACCGGACGGTCCGTGAACGGCCCCGCGCCGTCGGCCGGTTGGGCCGAGTTCGTCGACGAACTCGGTGTCCGGCCGACCGACCACCTGCTCACCAAGCGGCGGCGCAGCGCCTTCCACGACACCGGTCTCGACACCCTCCTGCGGGACCTGGGCGCCACACAGATCGTGCTCGCCGGCATCTCGACCGGTTCGGGTGTCGAATCGACCGCGCGCTCGGCCTCCGACCACGGCTATCACGTCGTCCTGGCCACCGACGCCATGACGGACCCGGACCCCGAGACCCATCGGCACAGCGTCGAGCGCGTCTTCCCCAAGCTCGGCGAGACCACGACGACCGCCGAGGTCGTAGCCATGCTGGAGGCGACACGATGACCCTGCTCGGCCGACTCCTGAACAACCGCAGAGCGGGCGAGACCCACACCGCGTGGAACCAGCCCCACCTGCGGGGCCCCGAGTCACTGACCCTCACCAGCCAGGACTTCGACGACGGCACCACCATGCCGCTGCGGAACTGCGCGAAACACATCGGCGGCACCGACCTGTCCCCCCACCTGGCCTGGACCCCGCCCCCACCCGGCACGGCCCAACTCCTCCTGGTCGTCGAGGACATCGACGTCCCGCTGGCCAAGCCCGCCGTCCACTGCCTGGCCCTGATCGACCCGGCGGCCGGACAGCTGGAGCCCGGCGCCCTGTCCGCGCGACACCCAGGCCCCGGGGTGCGGGTGTTGCGTTCCACCGTCGGACGCGGCTACCACGGCCCGGCGCCCATCAAGGGCCACGGCCCGCACCACTACGTCTTCCAGCTGGTCGCCCTCCAGACCCCTCTCGACGGCGCCACACCGTTGGACCGGGTACGCCCCCGCGCCCTCCTGCCCACCGTCCCCGCGCCCGTCCTCGGCCGAGCCCGTCTGACCGGCGTCTTCGAACGCTGACTCCGGTACGGCGAATCCGCATACACAGCGAATCTTGGGACACGTTTTACGTGGCAGACGAAACTGCTGCCCCCGGGGTAACCGTCTGACATGGAGTCGGGTCCGTCAGGGCCGCAGCAACGAGAGAGTGGGGCACGTCGTGGGACGGCGCAAGGGCAGCATAGGGATCGCACTCGTCACAGGTGTGGTGCTGGTGGGCGCGAGTGCCTGCGGCGGGGGCGGCAGCACCAACGCGAGCGGGAGCGGGGACGACGCGAAGGCGTCGGACAAGCCCAGCGCGAGTGCCTCGCCGTCGCCGACGAAGCCCGCGGGCCCGCCGATGCTGCTGGACACGATCACCCCGCAGACGGGAACCACGGTCGGCGTGGCCATGCCGATCTCGGTGATCTTCACCAACCCGGTGGCGGCCAAGGCGCACGCCACGGTCGAGAAGCACATGAAGGTGAGCGCCTCGCAGTCGGTGGTCGGCGCCTGGCACTGGATGGGCGACCGGCGCGCCGACTGGCGCCCGAAGACGTACTGGCCCTCCGGTACGACGGTGAAGATCGACGCGGACATGACGGGCGTCAGCAACGGCAACGGCCGCTACGGCGTGCACAACTACACCCACACCTTCAAGATCGGCGACGATGTGCGCGCCGATGTCTCGGTTACCAACCACACCATGAAGGTGACCAAGAACGGCGCGGCCGTGCGCACCCTGTCGATCAACGCGGGCAGCGCCGAGTTCCCGACGTGGGACGGCACGATGGCCGTCATCGACAAGCAGAAGAAGGTCCACATGACCTCCTGCAGCGTCGGCATCAGCTGCGACAAGGGCAGCCCCAACTACTACGACCTGACGCTGCCCTGGGACATCCACCTCACCCAGTCCGGCACCTACGTCCACTACTCGACCGGCGACCCGAACCCGGGCAGCGGCAGCGCGCGCGGCTCGCACGGCTGCGTCCACCTCTCCCTCGCCGACGCCGAGTGGTTCTACGGCCAGGTCAAGCAGGGCGACCCCGTCACCATCACCGGCTCCCCCCGAGGCAAGGCCCCGGCCGACAACGGCTACGCCGACTTCAACCTGGACTGGAGCCAGTGGCTCGCGGGCAGCGGCTCGGGCGAGGGGACTACGGCGACACTGTGACGGGTCGCTCCGCACGGGCGAGCCTCGCGCTGAGCACCGCGCCCAGGAGGGCCACGGCCGTGAAGGCGATCCAGAGGGCGGACGCCGAGGTGAGGAGCAGCCAGGCTCCCGCGACCGGGACGACCACGGAGGCGATGGACCAGGACGCCTGGTAGACCGCCATGCAGGAGGCCTCCGTGCCCGGTGCCGCGAGTTCCGCCGCGTAGCCGTCGCTGGTCGGCGCGATCACGATCTCGCCGAGCGTGTACACGGTCATCGAGGCGAGCGCCACGCAGACGGCGACCGCCGGAAGCACCGTGTCCCGCAGGGGGGAGACCAGCGCGAACCCCAGCCCGGAGGCGGCGTACAGGGCGCCGCCCAGGGACAGCATCCGGGGAGCGGCGCGGTCCGCGGTGCGTTTCACCAACGACTGCTGGAACAGCACCACGAGCGCGCCGTTCATGGCCAGCACGGCGCCGGCCGTCCAGCCGTACAGGCGGGCGTCGTCGACCAGGTAGAGACCGATGAACGTCGACACCACCGTGGCGCACACCGCGAAGCACGTCTTGGCGGCGGTCAGCAGCGCGAAGCCGGGCAGGCGCAGCACCTGCCGGGCTCCGGCAGTCGCGGTGTCGGCAGGCGTCCGCGCGGGCGCGTCGGCCTCCGGCCCCGCCTGCCCTCGCAGCCGTATCAGTACGGCGGTGGTGACGGCGAAGCTGGCCGCGTTGATCAGCGCGATCAGCCGCAGGCCGGCCGTGCTGTGCGCCGAGGCCAGCACGCCGCCGGCGAGGGACCCCAGGCACAGGCCGACGTTCCGGGCCCAGCCCACGGTGCCGAACGCGCGCCGGGACGCGGGCCCGCGGGCCAGGCGGGCGATCGTGGCGCCGAGCGACACCCACACCGCCTTGTCGAGCACGGCGGACAGGGCCAGCGCGCCGACGGCCAGCGGGGCGGGCAGCGTCAGCGCGTAGACGGAGAACAGCACGGTGCGTACGGCGTTGCCCAGGATCAGCGAGCGCAGATGACCCACCGACTGCACCAGGCGCCCCAGGGCCGCGCTCGACCCGATCAGGGCCAGGTTCACCACGGTGAGCGTGCCGCCGACGGACGCGACGCCGAGGTGCTGCACCCGCACGAAGTACAGCAGCGCGAAGGGCATGAACATCCCCGAGCCGACCGCGTCGACGATCATCGCGGTCACGAACAGCCGGGGCAGCGGCCCGTCCGTACGGCTCATGCGTCGGGCAGTTTGGTCAGCCCCAGCAGGGCGAGCAGCCGGGAGTTCGCCTCGGCCAGCTGTGCCAGGGTCTCGCCGCGGTCCGGTCCGCTGCCCAGGACGTAGCCGGCCCGCCACCAGTTGGCGTCCACCCCGGTGAGGGTCGTGCCGGGCGCCAGCAGGCGCTCCGCGTGGGTGACGAGCGGGAGCCCCGCGCGCACCCCGGCCATCGTGGGGGCGTCCGCGACGGTTCCGGTGGCGGCCACGAACTCGACCGCCGCGACCTGCGGGGTGGTGCCGGGCCGCGTCCGCACGGGGTCGGCCTCGCCGAGCGCGACGGAGAGCGCCGCGTCGTAGAGGTCGAGTCCGGTGGCGCGCAGCAGTACGTCGCTGATCAGTCCGCCGGCCGGCCGGAAGGCGATCTCGATCAGGTGCCACCGGTCGCCGTCGCGCTTGGCCTCCAGGTGGAGCACGGCGCTGTCGATGTCCAGCGCCCTCGCCACGCTGTCGACGAAGTCCCGGGCCGACGGGCCGAGTTCGCGCTGCACAGCGGGGTCGATCACATGCCGTGTCTCGACGAAGGACGGCGGCGCGGTGCAGGTCTTCTCGGTGACGCCGACGAACAGGGTGCGCCCCGCCGACACCACGGCTTCCAGGGAGAGTTCCGGCCCCGGCACGAAGTGTTCGACCAGCGCCCGCGGCTGACCGGTGGTGGACATCACGGCCGACAGCGCGGCGGGCAGTGCCGCGGGGTCGGCCACCCGCCGGATCCCGAGGCTGGCCGCGCCGTCGACGGGCTTGACGACGACCTCGCCGGACGGAGCCGACCGCAGCAGCTCCGCGGCCTCTGCGGGGTCCGCGGTGAGCACGAACGGCAGCCCGGCGCCGGTGCCGGCCAGCCGACGCCGCACATCGGCCTTGTGGGCGAGTTCCTCCGCCACCGCCGGTCCGGCGCCGGGCAGGCCCCACTCCTTCGCGAGGCGGGCCGCTATCCGGGTGCCCCAGTCGTTGAAGGCGAGGACGCCGTCGACCCTGCCCTCGAACGACTTGAGGCGGTCCAGGTCCGGCCCCGGGTCCTGATGGTCGGTCAGTTGCCAGGCGTGGTTCTCGGTGGCCAGCCGGTCGTAGCGGGAGTAGGCGGTCTCGTCCACGAGGACCGTGTCGACACCCCTGCGCTCGGCCACCGCGAAGAAGCGTTCACGCAGTGGTCCGATGCCGATGACCAGGACGGTGGGACGTGCGTTCAAGGCGATCTCTTCCTTCGTGAGGGGTTCGGGTTCCGGGTGGCACGAGTGGTGCGGGTTCGTCAGACGGCCAGAGCCGTGTCCGTACGGCGCAGCAGCGCACGGTGGGCGGGAGCGCTGGGCGGTACGGCACTCAGCAGCGGCTGTGCCACAGCACCCCTGTACAGCTTGGCAGTCGGGGTTCCCGTGCTGAGCAGCACACCGCGGGCTCCGTGGCCGCGGGCCAGCCGCATCGGCAGATGGTAGGCGACGTGGAAGTACGCGCCGATCTCCGCGCTTCCGGGGCCGAGCCCGACCATGCGCGGCAGCACCTCACGGGCGCCCAGCACCACGGTCGAACTGGCCACGGCCGTTCCGTGGCGGTCCCGTACGAGGATCACGCAGTAGCGGGGGCCGAAGGCTTCCCGGAGGCGCTCGTTCACGCGCAGCAGCCGTGCCGGATCGCCCGGGAGACCGTGCTTCTCGTCCGAGCACGCCTCCAGCCGCGCGACCTCCCGCTGGATCTCCTCGGTCGGGTCGCCCTGGTGGATCTCGGCGGTCGCACCGGCCTCCGCCAGGGACGTCGACTCCCGCCGCAGCCTGCGTCGTCGGTGTGCGGAGAAGCCCGCGAGGTAGGAGTCCTCGTCCGCTCCGACGTCCGGGATCCGGAAGTAGCGGTCGGTGACGCCCACGCTCCAGCCGCGCTCCCGCAGCCGCGGCAGCACGGGGCTGTCCTCGTCGAGATGCAGAAAGCTGAGCAGTCGCCCCTGCGCGCCCGCGTACTCCTCAAGGGCGGTCACCAGGGCGTCCGCGTCGAACTCGGCACCGTCCGCGGGGAAGACGGACGGCCCGTAGCCGAGGGCGCACACGTTCAACTGGCGCAGCCCCTCGGCCCTGGCCTCCTTGACGTCCGCCTCGGGCTGGTCCACGGCGCGGCCCCTACCGGCGGACACATCGGTGCAGTTCATCCGGGAGAAACCGGAGTGGTCGTCCTGGACGCGCACCGCGCAGGCGGCTCCGGCTCCGGGGACCTCCAGAAAACGCACACCGTCCTCGGGCCACCGGTTCGCGGTGAGCCAGGCGCGCGAGGCCCGGGGGTCCGCCGGATCGGGGTTCCAGTAGCCGGCGGGCAGACCGTCCGCCGCCGTGTACTGACGGACCGTCACATCGCCACCGCTTCCACTCCGTTGCGCACATGACCCCACCGCACCCGCGTCTCCCGGTGGATCCGCCAGATGTTGTCCTCCGTCAGCAGCCGGGAGACGACACCGGGATAGGCCTCTTCGAAGAAGGAGTACGGCGGGGGGACCTCGACACCCTGGGAACCGTAGTCCAGGCGGTCGTCCATCCCGTGCCGTCGGGTGATCTCCGTGCCCGGGTGGTACGTCAGGATGTTCGGGCTGGCGAGCATGAGGTAGCCGTCGTCGATCAGCCGGCCCACCTCCTCTATGGTCTCGGCGATGCTGTTCTCGTCCTCGCCGTCCAGCCCGAACAGGACCGAGCTGCCGACGCGGATCCCGGCCTCGCGCAACAGCCCGAGCGCCAGACGCACGCGTTCCTTCCACGGGGTGCCGCGCCGCACGTTCTTGTGGACGTGCCGCATCACCTGCTCGGACATGCTCTCGATACCCAGATAGACGTAGGTGCAGCCCGCCTCGCGCATCCGGGCCAGGCCCGCCCGTACGATCTCGGACTTCGGG
The DNA here is from genome assembly GCF_044457385.1 of Streptomyces sp. NPDC050548. Lineage (NCBI taxonomy): Bacteria > Bacillati > Actinomycetota > Actinomycetes > Kitasatosporales > Streptomycetaceae > Streptomyces > Streptomyces sp. NPDC050548. The sequence continues at coordinate 438,743 of NZ_JBITGV010000005.1, read as the reverse complement.
CCGGTGAGCACATCGACGGTGAGCTGGGCACCCCACTGCAGAACGGCCAGGCCGCGGTCGATCTGCCGTGCCTCGGCCAGGGCGGTACAGAACTCCTTGACGCGCGGCCAGGAGCCGGACCAGAAGATCGAGTCGTCGAAGAAGGCGGCCTCGGCACCGTATTCGACGTACTCCCTCAGCCGCTCCACCATGCGCTCGGCATCGCCGGGCGCCGACCGCCTGACCTGGCCGAGCAGCGCGGACTCCGAGCAGAAGGTGCACCGCATCGGGCAGGTGCCCGAGACGAGGACGTGGGCGCAGCGGGACGTCGTACCGTCCTCACGGGTGAAGATCGGGAACCGGGAGCGGATCAGGAACGGCGCGTACGGAGACGGCTCCTGTTCCGCCGGGACGGGCGGGCCCTCCACCCGGAAGGCCGTCCAGCCGGCGGCGCCGTGGACGAGGATGCTGCCCCGCCCGTACTCCTGTCCTCCCTCGGCGGCCATCCGCTCCAGCTCGCCGGCGACCTGCTGTGCGGTGGCCGTGCGGGTCGCCAGGTCCATGGAACGGGCGACGGCCCGCAGGGTGAGGTCGAGCAGAGGGCCGCCGTCACCGCTCACGACGACGTCCACCGGGGCCGGCTCGGGCCGCCGCGCGCCGACGACGGTGGAACTGGGCGCGAGATACACCTCGGTGGGCTGCTGCTGGCGCACCGTCTCGTCCGCGTGCCGTCCGCCCATCACCACAAGGGAGCCGGGACACTCCGCCTTGACCAGGGCGGCGATCTCCAGGGCGTAGCGGTGGGCGGGGGAGACGGCGCTGATCAGGACGACGGAGGGGCGGCGCCGGCGCAGCAGGCCGACGAGGTCGGCGCGGGTGCGGGGGGTCCAGGTCCGGGGATCGAAGACGGTGTCGTCGGTCGTCCGCACCTCGGTCTCCTGGCGGCGGGACACGTCCGGCCGCTCCTTCTTGCCGGGCAGACGGGGCCACAACGGACACAGGTCGTTGTACACGTCGGCCGGGCCGAAGGGATCGGCGAACGAGGCCGTCGCCCGCGCCATGGGGTAACTCAGCGCCGAATAAAGGGCCATGGGATCGCCCGGATACGCGACGTCGTTGTCCTGGTCGGTGATCACCGGCGCGAGAATGGCCAGCACCCCGAACGCGCGCACCGCCCCGGCGGCCTCGAACCCGGCCTCGCGCACCTCGGCCCGCAGCCGGTGGCGCCGGGCGCGCAGTACGGGGTTGTCCCGCGTCGCGGTGGCGGTGCCGTGGCCGCCGATGTGCAGAAGGGCGGGCCCGAAAGTCGCTCGTACCTGAATGCTCGTCACGCCGCCGCCTCTTCCTTCCACTTGTCCGCCAGGGCACTGATGTGCGCGGGCGCCGTTCCGCAACAGCCGCCGACGAAGCCGAGCCCGAACTCCACCGCCCAGCCGTGCGCCAGGTCGGCGAACACCGCGGGCGACAGGGCCGGCGGGAGGGTGCGCTCGCTGTGCTCCCACCGGTCGAGCGCCGTCCGGTCCTCCAGGTTGGGATAGACGCCGACGGGCACACCGAGGCCGTCGAGCCGGTCCAGCGCGCGCGGGACGGCCGTGCGGGGCAGGCAGTTGGCCGCCACCGCACTCGCCCCGGCGTCGACACAGGCCAGCGCGGCCTCGCGGAGCGCGTCACCGTCGGGGAGGGTGGCCCCGTCCGTGACGACGAAACTCACCCAGGTCCGCAGCCCGCGCCGGACCGCGGCCTCGACCGCGATCACGGCCTCGCGGCGCGTGCACTGCGTCTCCACGAGAACGAGGTCGGCCCCGGAGTCCGCGAGGACGCCGGCCATCCAGCCGTGCTCGCTGGCGAGGGCGTCCTCGTCCGGGGTGAGCGCCGGGGTGTAGCAGTCCTCGACGGGCGCGACGGAGGCGGCCACCAGGGCGTGCGGTGTTCCGGCGACCCGGCGGGCCCGTACGGCACAGGTCACGGCCCGGCGCACGTAGTCCGCCTGTTCGGCCTCGGGCACGCCCATGCGGGACAGGGCCCGGGTGTTGGTGCGGAAGGTGTTGGCGGTGACGAGGTCGCTGCCGCTCGCCAGGAACTCCGCGTGCACCTTCACCAGCGCGTCCGTCCCGGCCGGGTCGCGCAGCGGCGCGCTGGTGAGCCACGGCGCGAGCATGGGGATGCCGGCCGCCTGGAGGCCGGTGGCGGTACCGCCGTCGAGGATCCTGGGGAGGGGGCTCACGCGCTCTCCCCGAGATTCCGCGAGGTGGTCTCCGCGCTGCCCCAGGCCAGGAACTCGTCGACCCATTCGGCGGGCATCAGATTGATCTTCTGGTCGGCGAACGGGCGCTGCTGAGGCGGGATCCAGTCCTCGTCGCCGCGGCACGGGACCGAGCCGTCGGGCCTGACGATGTGCGGGCCGTAGTAGAACCAGGCGATCTGTCCCACGAACTCGTTCAGCACCGCTCTGTGGATGCCGGGGGAGAACATCCGCAGATGCGCGTGGGCCACGGAGAGTTCACCGCGGAGATTGAAGGGGGCGCGCATGAGGTAGTGCCCGAAATAGTCGTGGGTGGCGCGCAGTACGTCATTGCGGAGGGCCGGGGTGCCGTCGATCTCGGTGCCCGACTGCGACAGGAGGGGGTTGTCGGGATCCTCGTAGCCCTCGGGACCGTGTCCGTGCTCCGTGGGGAACACATAGAGGTCCTCGCCGGCGTCCAGGGCCGCGCAGAGTTCGCGGGAGGCTCCGTAGGGCTGCCCGGAGTTCCGGAAGTAGCGCACCTTCAGCCCCATGTCCGTCATACAGGCGAGCTGGGCGCGGGCCTCCTCCGCCATCCGCAGGTACTGGCCGCGGGCGTCGGGATCATTGGGGAGGCTCTGTTGTTCGTGAAATCGCTGCGCTATTTTCCGCACCAGACGTTCCGGAACGCCGGGCGCCCGGAATTCGGAACCCACCCATTTCTCTTCCAGATTGGCGCGGCGGAGATAGTGCCGAGAGACCTCGCGAACGTCGACGACCATGAGAAAACCCCCGTGATATCCGTTTCGTGAACGGAGCGACAGCCCTTGGTGCGGCGGATTCCATGGTTGCCGCAGGGCGGTGCGGGGGCATGCCGCAGGAACCGGTGACACCGTTTCGGGGGACGCCGCCGCGCCCGCGTGAAGGGGGGACGGGAACGCGGCGGGACCGAATCGGGAAGCCGCGGGCGGATGTTGAGCACATGCGAACTGCGATTTGTGAGCGACAGCCGTTGGTTCTCATGGGCCTGGCGCACCTGCTGAGTGCCCAGTCGTCCTGCGAAGTGGTGTTCACCTCGGCCGACGCGCTTCCCGGGGCCGGGGACCGGATCGATGTCCTGGTCGTCGGGGAGAGCGTGGCGGCCGGCCTGCCGGAGACATGGACGCGGTCCGGCGCCGGGGACGGGACGCCGGACGTGGTGGTGGTGCGGGCGGACGCGACCGCGGAGGAGGTGCTGCGGTCGGTGTCCGAGGCGGTGGCGCGCTCGTCCACGGCGTCCGCGGCGGACCGCCCGGCGGCCGCGTTGTCACCGCGGGAGCAGGAGGTACTGCGTTTCATCGCGCTGGGAATGACCCATGGACAGGTGGCCCGGCGTATCGGGATCAGCCATCACACGGTGGACACCTACGTCAAGCGAGTACGGTCGAAGTTCAGCGTCGGAAACAAGGCCGAACTCACGCGAATCGCACTCGGCTTGATGCCACTTTGAATCAACCTTTACCCGCCCCGGGACCCTGTGACCAACGCCGTACCATTCGCCCCCCAAACCTCTTATGATCGCGAGGCGAGGCTCTAACCGGGCCTCTGTAGAGCCCCTACCAGGGCTTTCTGCATGACGGGGGGACAGAGCATCCATGTCCGAACAGGGAGACGGAGCACTGCGGTTCAACATCCTCGGGCCGCTGGAGGGATGGCTGGGCGACACCCGGCTGCGCCTGGGCGGAGCGATCCAGGAGCGGGTTCTGGTGACCCTGCTGCTCGAACCCGGCAGGGTGGTACCGGTGTCACGCCTGGTGCAGGCCGCGTGGGACGACGATCCACCGGCGACCGCCACGCACCAGATACGCAAGGCCGTCGCCGATCTGCGCCGGCGCCTGCCGGACGGCGGCAGAGTGGTCGTCACCGAAGGACCGGGCTACCGGGCGATGGTGACCGACACCGAACTGGATCTGACGGAATTCGGGACCCACATCCGCGAAGCCGGCCGCGCGGTCGCCGAGGGCAGGTCCCCGGAGGCCGTGGAAGCACTGCGCCGGGCGCTCGCGCTGTGGCGCGGGCCTGTCATGGCGGACACGGGAGGCGCCGTGATCCAGGCCGTCGCCACCGCGCTCGACGAGCGCCGGCTGGCCGCCGCCGAGCAGTTCTTCGAACTGCGCCTCGGTCTCGGCGAGGCGTCCGAGCTGATCGGTGACCTCCGGGACCTCATCGCCCGCAACCCCTTGCGCGAGACCCTGCGGGGCCAGCTGATCCTGGCGCTGTACCGCACCGGCTGTCAGGCGCAGGCACTCCAGGAGTACCAGAAGGTCCGGGAACTGCTGCTGGAGGAACTCGGGATCGACCCCGGACCGAGACTGACCGATCTGCACGCCGCGATCCTGCGCGAGGCCCCCGAACTGGGCGTCCCCGGGCTGCTGTTGCCGCCGCCGCCCGAGCCGCCGGCACAGTCCGCCGCTTCCGCCGCCGCCCCACGGACCGACCGGCCCGCACCCCCGTGCACCCTGCCCTGCGACCTCTCGGACTTCACCGGCCGGAAGCGGGAACTGGACGCGCTGGTCGACCGCATCAACGGCGGTGGCGAGGCAGGACAGCGACGCAGCCCGATCGTGGCGATCGACGGGATGGGCGGCAGCGGCAAGACCTCCCTCGTCGTCCGCGCGGCCCACCAGGTGGCCGCGGACTTCCCGGACGGTCAGCTCCACCTCGACCTGCGCGGCTTCACCCCCGGCGAGCCGCCCGTCTCGCCGGCCACCGCACTCGACGTACTGCTCAGGGCGCTCGGCACCCCGGGTGACCGAATACCCGACGACCTCCAGGGCCGCACCGCGCTGTGGCGCTCCCAACTGGCCGAGCGGCGGCTGCTGTTGCTGATCGACAACGTCATCGACGTCGGCCAGGTACTCCCCCTGCTGCCCGTCTCGCACGGCTGTCTGGTCCTGATCACCAGCCGGGCCAGGCTCGTCGACCTCGACGGGGCCGAGTGGGTCTCCATCGGCCCGATGTCCCACGAGGACAGCACGCTGCTGATCGAGGAAGTACTCGGTACTACGCGCGTCGCCGCCGAGTCGGAGGCGACGGCCGAACTGGTCCACCTCTGCGGCCGTCTGCCGCTGGCGCTGCGCATCGTCGCCGCCCGGCTGCGCAACCGGCCGCGGTGGACCGTGGAGTACATGGTCGACCGGCTGCGCGACGAGACGCGTCGGCTGGAGGAGCTGAGCGCGGGGGAACGCAGCGTCGCGGCCTCCCTGCGGCTCTCGTACCAGATCATGGACGAGGAACACCGCATCGCCCTGCGCATCCTGGGCCTGCACCCCGGCGCCGACATCGACGTGTACGCGGCGGCCGCCCTGCTGGGCACGGGCCGGCACGACGCGGAGAACGTACTGGAACGGCTGCTGGACGTGCACCTGCTGGAGCAACCCGCCATCGGCCTCTACCGGTTCCACGACCTGGTGCGCAACTTCGCGCAGAGCCAGTGCGGTCCGGACACCGCGCGGGACGACACCGCGGCCGTCCGACGGCTGCTCGACTACTACGTCACGATCACCGAGACCGCGTGCGAGCTGCTCTTCAGCGGCCGCAAGCGCCGCTCCACCGGCATCCCTCCCTACCCCGGCGACCAGCCGCTGTTCGTGGACGCGGCGCGCACCGGCCGCTGGTTCGACCGGGAGCACGGGAACCTGACCGCGGCGATATCCCTCGCGTACCGCTCCGGCCTCGACCGCCACACGGTGTGTCTCGCCCGCAACATCGTCTTCAGGCTCAACGCCCGAGGACAGTTCCAGGAGTTCAGGGACGTCGGCCGGATCGCCGTCGAGGCCGCCCGGAGGCTGGAGGACGTCGGCCTGCTGAGCGTCAGCCTGTCCAATCTCGGCGTCGCCTGCTGGAAACTCGGGCACTTCGAGGAGGGCCTTGAGGTGGCCACGGAGGCACGTGACGTCGCCGTCCGCCTCCGTGACCAGCACACCGAGGCACACGGTGAGTCCACGATCGGACTGCTGCTGACCGTGCTCGGACGGCACCCCGAGGCGCTGCTGCATCTGGAACGCGCCCTCGCCCTGGAACGGGAGTTGGACATTCCGCGGGCCGAGGCCGAGACGCTCACCAACCTCAGCACCCTGTACGCGCAGTGGGGCAGATGCGAGGAGGCGGCCACCGCCGCGCGGCGGGCCCTGGAACTCCACCGGACCTTCGAGTACCGCGACAACCACGTGATGGCGCTGACCGATCTGGCCTTCGCCCATCTCGGCCTCGGCGAGTACGAGGACGCCCGCGTGTGCCTCGAAGAGGCCCGCGCCATGTGCGACTCCACGAGCCCGCCGGGAGATGTCGCGCTGGCGCTGGCCCTGTCCGCGGAGGTCGACGAGTGTCTGGGCCGCCGCTCGGACGCGGCCGACTACGCGCGCCGGGCGCTGGAGCTGGCGCGGATGAGCGGCAGCCCGACGCGACAGGCGAAGGTCGAGAACCTCATCGGCGGTTTCTGCCGGCGGAGGAACGAGCACGAGAGGGCCCTGTCGCTCCACGCCCACGCCCATGAACTCGCCACCGCCATCCAGTACCGGGCGGAGAGCGCACGGGCGTTGCACGGGATGGCCTGCGCGGAGGAAGCACTCGGTGACACGGCCCGGGCCCTTGAACACCGGGGCGCGGCGGCGGAGTTGCTCGACTCCATGGGCTGTCGCGCGCCGCTTGTCGACGACCGGGTCAGGACGTGACCGACGTGGGTCCCTGATTGTCCGCGACGACGTGGTGGGCGGTGTGGTGAGAGGCGGTCGCGCCGGAGCCGGCCGTCGCTCCCACGCCGAGAACCAGGGCCGCCGCCGAGAGGGCGCCGACGAGCGTGGTCAGCAGTGTGCGCATGTTTCTCCTTGGTGACGGTTGCCGCTTGAGGTGACGTCGTCATGCTCGTCGCGGCCCTTCCCGTCCCGGTCCCGTCTCGTTACCGCCTCCTCACCCCTGCGTCGGTGCCGCCTCGCGCAGGGTGTCCCACCTCCGCCGTACGGCGGCGAGCCGATCGCCGACCTCCTGGCGGGAACCGCCGTGGACGACGACCTCGACGTGCTCGGAGCCGTCCGCGTCGGCCTCCGCCACCCGGACGTCGTCGACGTGGTCCAGCGCGCCGATGACGTCCAGGGCTGCCGCCAGGTCCGCTCCGCGATGGCTCAGGGGCAGGCGGGCGAGGGCCGCCGGCCGGCCGGGCGCCGGATGCCGCCGCGGTGATCCGCACAGTGCCGCCAGGACGTCCTCCTCCGGGACCCGGCCGGTGGACGCCCGCAGCAGGCGGCGGATCGGCCGCGGGCCCAATCGTGCCTTCGAAGCGGCGATCCGGGGGCCGTCCGCGGTGACGACCACCTGGGTGTGGGCGGGCCCCGACTGGAGCCCCGCCAGATCCAGCAGCGCCCGTACCGCGGTCCGGATCTCCGCCGTGGCCGCCTCGGACAGGGCCGCCGGATGCAGCAGACCGGCACCGGCGTACGTCCCGGTGGTCATCCCGGTCACCTCGTGCATGCCCTCGCAGGTGAGCGTGTCCACGCTGACCCGGGGTCCGGACAGGAACTCCTCGACCAGATGAGGCCCGGCGGGGGCGTCGGCCACCCATTTCTCCAGGTCGTCCCGGTTCCGTACGACGGTGGTCCCCGGCACCGGGCCGGCCTTCACGGCCACGGGCAGCGGGAAGTCCTCGACGAGCGCGCGTACGGCCTCCACCGTGGCGGCCGGCTCGGCCCGGACGACGGACACCCCGCTCTGATTGAGGATCCGCCGCATGACCGCGGGATCACGGAGTCTGCGCAGGGGCTCCGCCCGCGCCGGTGACAGTTCCCGCAGGGCCCGCTCGACGGCGAGGTGCAGCACCTCCGAGTCACCGAGGTACACGATGTGCGGGATCTCGTGCGTGCGAGCGGTCCGCACCAGGGCGGAGTGCAGCGCGTCCACGTCGTCCAGGTCCACGGACAGCCGTCGATCGGTGCCGGGGGCGGCGGTCCCCGGACACTCGACCGACCAGGTGTCGCAGCCCGCGGTCGTCGCCGCCGCACGTAACCCGGCGTCCGGGTCCAGGAGCAGCACCCGCCGTCGATTCACCGTCACCGCCTCCCTTTCTGTGTCCCGCACCTGCTTCCGGAGGAGCGGATCTGTCAGTAGTAGTGGCGCATGATGTCGGTGGCCCAGGGGGGTTGGGTGGTGGGGTCCTGGGGGCCGAATTCGTGCATGTAGGGCTTGATGTCGAGGACGGGGGTGTCGTGGACGGCGTCGAGGCCCTGGACGTGGAGGTCGAGTCCGTCGGTGTGCAGGAGGCGGCAGCGGGAGACGCCGAGGCGGTTGGGGCGGTTCTTGCCGCGCTGGGCGAAGATGCCGACCAAAGGCCAGTCGGTGTTGCCGCGGGGATGGCGGGCACCGGTCTCGATCTTCTCCACGGGGACGCGGTCGAAGTGGTAGACGACCTCCAGGTGGGAGAAGGCGTCCAACCCCGCCAGCGCGTCCGGTCCGAACAGGGTCCCGTCCAGCCGGATCACCGCCTGCACCCCGCCCCAGTCGTCGTCCCGCACCTCCTCCCGGCCACCGACCACCCGACCCACCGGAACCGACACCACCCCGGCCGAGGTGCTGTTCTCAGACATCTTGCTGTGCCTTTCGTCGGAGGATCATGTGTCACGCGGCGCCCGAGCGTACTGCAGGGGCGGGTGTGACGCCGTACCAGAAGAGTTCCATGCGGTCCCGCAACAGCCCCAGGAGTTCCCGGAGTTGGGCGTGGTCCGGGGCCGTTCCGTAGACCACGCCGATGGCGCCGAGCGTGCCTTCGCGCCAGTCGCCGGGGCGGCCGTCCGATGCGGAGACCTCGACCAGATCGACGCCGGGGAGTTCCTCCAGCGTCCCGACGAGCGAGAGCGGTCCCGGGGTCACCGGGTCCGCGGGCGGGATCAGCAGGTACTGGAAGGCCACCGGGTCGGGTCCCCGCCCCGGCAGCAGGGGTTCCGGCACCGACACGGGGAGCCCCAGCGCCAGTCGCAGCGCCGCCGCCACCATGTCGTACCCCGCGCGGCGTTGCACGATCTCGGCCACGAAGCCGCCGAGCCGCCCGTTGACCTCGATGATCCGCGGACCGTCGGCGGTGAGCTTGACCTCGGTGTGGGTGATGCCGTGCCGGATGCCGAGCGCCCGTACCGCGGCCTGTTCGAGCGCTACGACGTCCGCCGCGAGGGCGGCCGGGACCGGCGCGGGCAGGATGTGCCCGGTCTCCCTGAACGGCGGGACGAGCGGGGGCTTTCCGGTGACGGCGACGGTCCGGGGCTCGCCGTCGACGATCAGGGACTCGACGGAGACGTAGTCGCCCCACCCCCGGTCCGCGTGCCCGGGATCCCCCCGCAGGTACTCCTCCAGGACGAAGTCCCTGGGCGCGTTCCCGGTGAACTCCGCCAGCCGGTGCCGGCACTCGTCGGCCGATCCGATCAGGCAGGTGTCCACGCTGCCCGCCCCGTGCCGCGGCTTGAGCACCGCGGGCGTGCCCGTGACCGCGACGGCGGCGGCGCAGTCGTCCGGATGCCGGAGCAGGACACACCTCGTGTGCTGTACGCCGTGGTCCGCCAGGACGCGCCGCTGGCGGAACTTGTCGGTGAGGGCGTCGACGGTCCCGGCGGAGTGGAAGCGCAGCCCACAGCGGGCGGCCACCGCCGCGGTGAGCCGCAGCCGGCGTTCGCTGAAGGTGACGATGCCGTCCGGAGACAGCCCCGCGGCGAGCCGGCCCACCTCCTCGGCGCCGAGGCCGGTGATGTCCACGACGTCGGCGTGCGCCGCGACCTGGCCCAACTCGGCCTTGAGCGCCGGGTGTTCCGGCTCGCACAGAAAGACGACCCGGCACAGCCGCCGCGCCGCCGACAGAACGCGCAGCGGACCGGCGGAACCCTGGTCGTGGACGACCAGGAGCGTGGGGAGAGCGGAGTCTCGCACGGGGGGTGCCTCCGAGACGGACGGGCCCCTAGGCCCGGCGGGCGGTGATGTTCAGACGGACGTAGTCCACGACCGGTTCGGGGAGGCGGGCGGCGACCGCGTGGACGAACTCCTCGTGGTCGGCCTCGGGGAGGCGGTCCAGGTGGGAGCCGAGGACCACGGTGGCCAGGTAGCTCCACAGCTGCTCGCCCGGATCCAGCCGTGCCGGGTCGGGCAGGAGGTTGACCTCGATGTCGGTGAACCCGGCGTTCCGCAGCCGCTCGGTGGTCTCCTCGACGCCGGCGAAGTACCAGACCTTCTCCTTCTCGGCCGGCGCGCCGAGCACCTCCTCGACGGCGGCGTTGATCTTCGAGACGTTGCCCTGACCCCCGCACTCCGCGACGAACTGCCCACCGGGCCGCAGGTGTTGGGCGAGGTTGTCGAACAGCGCGGCATGGTCGGTGATCCAGTGGAACGTGGCGACGCTGGTGATCGCGTCGACCTGGCCGGCGACCGGCAGGGGCTTGGTGAGGTCGGCCTGTACGACTTCGACCCGGTCGAGGCGGTCGGCCAGTTTCACCCGGAGCTGTTCGAGCATCCGGCCTGAACCGTCGACCCCGATCACCCGGCCCTCCGGCACCAGGTCGAGCAGCGAGGCCGTGTCGCGCCCCGTGCCGCAGCCGGCGTCGAGGACGGTCTCACCGCCCTTGAGGTTCAGCCGGCCGAGGGTGCGCTTGCCCCACCCCTGGTGCGGCAGGGGAAGCGAGTCGTACGTCTTGGCGTCCCATTCACGGGGCACGGTGCTGCTCCTTCATGTCGTTCGCGCGGGTCACGCGGTGGTGGGGTTCGGGTCGACGCGTACGCCGTCGAGGACGAGACCGACCTCGATCGGGTGGGCGTCCCTGACCAGCCGCAGGGCGTCTCCCTCGGCGAGCCAGCGGCGCACGGCCCCGACAGGGTCCGGGCCGCACGGGTCGGCGGGCAGCAGCTGGACGAGGATGTTGCGCAGTCCGGCCGGGGAGTCGTCGGCGGAGTAGGGCCCGCGCAGGTCGACACGGCCGGAGGTGTGGACCGAGGCGGTCGGCCCGTCCGGGCCCGGAGTGTCCGGGGCCGTGTAGCCGAGTGCCTCCGCCGCCAGAGCGGTCAGCACGTACTCCTGGGCGCTCGGCGCGAGATCGGCGCCGAAGAGCTGCTTGGGCTGGTCGGACTCGGCCTGTGCGCCGTCGACCTCGGCGAGCACATGGGTGCCCACCTCCCACATCACCCGGGCCGCGCGCCGCCGGGCCGACCCGCCCGGCTCGGCGCCGGCCGGGACCGGTCGGCGGGTGAGGTGTATGTCCGTGTGCGGGGTCTGTTCGGTGGGGAGGTTTTCGTCGGTGGGTTGCTGGGTCGGCCTGCCGGGTTCGGTCGCGGCGGGGGCCGGTTCGCGTGGTGCGGTGGCCGTGTGCGGGGTCTGTTCGGTGGGGAGGTTTTCGTCGGTGGGTTGCTGGGTCGGCCTGCCGGGTTCGGTCGCGGCGGGGGCCGGTTCGCGTGGTGCGGTGGCCGTGCGGGGGGTCTGTTCGGTGGGGAGGTTTTCGTCGGTGGGTCGCCGGGCCGGCCCGCCCGGTTCGGCCCCGGCCGGGACCGGACGACTGGTGAGGTGCACGTCCTGGGCGGTCTGCACGACGGCCTTGATCTCGTTGGGCTCCGCGAGCGTGTGATGGGCACTGCCCCGCTCGCGCGCCGCCGCGACCGCGCGCCGGGCCTGCTCGACGGAGACGTCCCCGTCGATCCGAATCTCGTACGACAGCGCGGCCGGCCCGCCGTCCGAGCCGAACTCGACGCAGGGCAGCACCTCGACGAGGGCGGGACCGCACCCTTCGCCGGTCAGATGGGTGACGACGCTGTCCGTCACGGACGCGCCGAGCGCGACCAGCAGGGACCCGACCGGATCGAGGCAGTCGCCGCCGGCGGACGGGCCCCAGCGCTGCTCGATGCCGAAGGCCCGGGCGACCCTGGTGGACCCCAGCCGCATCGGTTCGGTGTGCACCCGGCAGCGGTCGGGGGACGTGGGGTGGGCCACCACGCCGATGCTGAGCTGTGCCTCCCACGAGTCCTCGCGGATCTGTTCGGCCAGGGCCTGCCTGGCGCGCAGATCGATGCCGTTCAGCATCGTTCTCCTCCGTTCCCGTTCCCGTTCCCGCTCTCGGCGAGGCAGGCGTCCAGGGCGCGCCGGAGCGCGCGCAGCAGCCCGTCGCAGTCCTCGACGCCCACCGACAGCCGCACCAACTGCCGGGAGACACCGGCCTCGCGGCGCACCCGCTCGCTCAGGTGGGCATGGGTGGTGCGGGCCGGGAGCCGGGCCGCGGTGGCCAGTGCCGTGCCGTCCGAGCGGCAGGCGTTCAGCACTCCGGAGAGGTCCCGGATCTCGGGCCGGACCTCGAAGGACAGCAGTCCGCCGAAGCCCTGATGGGTCTCCAGGGCCCAGGGCGCCTCGTCGAACGACGGACGGTGCACCCTCTGTACGGCGGGGTGTGCGCGCAGTGCCTCGGCGACGCGCTCAGCGTCCCGCCGCTGGGCCGCCAGGCGCAGTTGCAGGGTGGGCAGGGAGCGTTCCAACAGGTGCGCCGACCAGTTGTCGACCTCGCCGCCGAAGCGCGCGCACTGCGCCTGGATCCGCGGCAGATACCGGCCGATGCCGGTCACCAGCGCGGCCTCGACGTCGCCCCAGGCGTCCAGATAGGGGGACGTGTTCTCGACGACGACCACGGCGCCGGTCTCCAGGGGCCGCAGCTGGGCGGGCGAGAGGGCGGTGTTGTCGACGACCAGCAGCAGGTCGTTCATCTGGGCGTGGATGGCGATGTCGTTGAGCGGATACAGACGCATCAGCGGATCGCTCAGGGACTGCGTGTACACGACCTGGGTCGCGGGTTCCACGGCCGTCGTCACCGCGTCCAGATCGGTGCAGTCGACGAAGGTGACCGTCCGTCCGAGGCCGGTGAGTTCCTCGGTCAGGACACCGCGCAGGGGGTCGCAGGTCTGGTCCGAGGCGACGATGTGGCCCCCCGGATTGGTCAGCGCGAGCAGTACGGCCGTCGTGGCGGCCACATGGCCGGGCACGAGCAGTGCCGTGTCGGCTCCGTGCAGGGCGGCGAACGCGTCCTCGACCCTGCGCCTGGCTCCGCGGGAGTCCGGCGACGCGGCGGACGGCGCGGTCGTCTCAGTGGTCTGTCGCATGGTCACCGCCGGCACACGGGCGCGTCGGAGAGGCCGATGCGCTGGTGGAAGTAGTGGAAGATGATCTCCTCGTGCAGCGCCTCGCCGTCCAGGGTCGGCTTCAGCGCGGTGCCGCCGTCGACCTTCTCGACGAGCCCGCGCTCCAGGAGTTCGGCGAACGCGGAGGCGAAGGGCTCCATGGTGAGCAGGTCGGCACCGAAGCGCTGCCGGTAGCGGTCGAGGACGATCGGCTGGTTGGCCTTGAAGTTGAAGCCGAGCGCGGTGCCGATGGCCTTGTGCCCGGAGAGCCGCCGGCCGAAGTTGAGCGGCAGGCCCTCGTTGTTCTGCATGAAGGAGACGTACTTGCTGATGTCGGTGACGTTGTGCGTCTGGAGGAACTCCTCCTGGTCACCGGTCAGCCAGCCGTAGGCCCCGGGACCGTACGCGATCATGGTGTTGTAGTGCTCCCATTTGTTCTTCGACGTCTGCGGGATGTTTCCGCCCTCGTACGTCCCCGGGCGGCTCCACCAGCCGCAGGGGCTCGGGTAGTACCCCTGCTCCAGCAGGACCTCGACGGCTTCCTGCCGCATCGCGTACGTCGAGTCCAGGTCCGGGAACCGGCCCTCGGTGATGAGGCGTTCACGGACGGCGGGGTTGTTCCAGACCGCCCGGTTGCCGATGCCCATCTCCTCGCGGTCGGCGTTGCGCAGCCGGTAGATGGTGATGGTCGGGACACCGAGATCGGTGAGGATCCGCATGTCGCGGCGGACCGACTCCGGGGTCTGGTACGGCAGTCCGAACATCATGTCGACGTTGAAGGGGCAGCCCGTCGCCAGCAGGTTCTCCACGGCCTCGACGGACTGGGCCGAGGAGTGCCGGCGCTTGGTGAAGTCGTTCACCTCGTCCTGCAGGGACTGCACCCCGAGGCTGAACCGGTTGAAGCCCAACTCCCGTGCTGTCTCCAGGTGATGGCGCTGGAAGTTCTCGGGGTTGCCCTCGATGTTGAACTCGACGTTGTCCGCGAGGTCGTAGTTCTCGCGCACGTGCCGGACCAACGGCTCGATGAAGTCAGGGCTGTTGAGCAGGAGGGCCGCGGTGCCGCCGCCGATGTAGAAGGACTCGACGGACGCCCGGGGTATCCAGTCGAAGCGGTCCAGATAGCGGCGGGACTCCTCGATCAGCAGCTCGGACCAGAGGCTCAGCGCGGAGTCCTCCTTGCCGCGTGGCACCAGCCGTTTCACGTAGTTGCAGAAATGACAGATGTAGTTGCACAGCGGCAGGTGGAAGTACAGGTGCGCCGGGAGCCCCGCCCCGGGGAACGCGCCGTACTCGGCGGCGAGTTCGTCGCTGCCGAGCCGGTCGCCCTCGTTCGAGGTGACGTTGATGTTGTACTCGTCGCGAGGGATCTGCAGCTGCGGGTTGCGGTCGAGGAGGCGGCCGAGGTTCAGTTCGAGATCGACCGGGGTGGAGCCGTTGCCGGTGGTGAGGATGGACATGGTGGTCTCCTTGGCTGTGGACGGAACCCGTACCGGCTTGTGGCCGGAGCAGGGCAAGAAGCCGAAAGCGTCAGAAGTAGTAGGCGGACATCGCCTCGTGGAGCCATGCGGGTTCCCGCACGGCCCCGCTGTCCGGCTGGAAGAGCCGCTGGTACGGCTTGACGTCGAGGACCGGGGTGCCGTCCAGTGCGTCGAGTGCGCGTACGTGCAGGGTGAGGCCGTCTACTCGGACCAGTTCGCAGCGGGAGACGCCGAGCCGGTTGGGGCGTTCCTTGAGCCGCTGGGCGAGGATGCCGAGCCGTGGCAGGTCGGTACGGCCCCTGGGGTGGACCGCTCCGGTGACCGCGTCCGACTCGGGGACGAGATGGAAGTGGAAGACCACTTCGAGATGCGAGAACTGCTCCAGACCGGTCACGGCCTCGGGCCGCAGCACGGTGGGGTCCAGTTCGATGAGCGAGGTGACCCCGCCCCAGTGATCGTGCCGGGGCATGGCGCGGGGGGAGCGGACGACACCGATCGGCCGGACGGTGTAGGAGGTGGGGGGCGCGTCGGGTTCCTGTGCCTGCTGTCGGGACATGGTGCGGGCGTTTCCTTTCCGGACGAGGACGGTCAGGTCAGGGGCGTGACCGTGTCCAGGAGGTCGACCTGCTCGCGCAGCCGGCGGCCCAGGACCTCGACCTGGCCGGGCTCGACCATCGTGAAGTGGTCGCCCGGCACGTCGCAGACCACCGCGCGGGCGGCGACGTCCCCCCACCCGAGGTCGTCGGGGAGCGTGCCGCCCTCCAGGGAGCGGTCCGTCACGCGGAAGACGGTGACGGTGCCGTCGTAGGGCTTGATCCGGTAGGCCGCGAGGGCGTCGAGGTTGAACTGGTACATGTCGATCATGCGGCGCAGCCGGTCGGCGTCGAAGTCGGCGGGCATCGTGCCCGCGGCGACGGCCCGCCGCACCAGTTCCGCGGCCCGGGTGTCGGGGTCGAGACCGCGCAGCCAGTCGATGTCCAGGTCCAGCTTGAGTCCGCGCCAGAGCAGGGCCCGCAGGGCGAAGTCCGGGTCACCGCTGGGTTCGACGGTGATCCGGGTGTCGAGCAGCCCGACGAGGCCGACCCGCTCGCCCCGTTCCCGCAGCCGGCGGGCGGTCTCGTAGGCCAGCAGGCCGCCCATGGAGTAGCCGATCAGATTCCATTCGACGCCCTCGGGATGGACACCGCGCAGCTGCTCGATGAAGGCTTCGGAGATCTCCTCGATCGAGGAGAGGGGTTCCTCGCCGGGCAGCAGACCGACCGACTGCACGGCCCAGAACGGCTGGTCGCGTCCCATGGCGCGGGCGATCGGCGGATACAGCAGCACGGTCCCGGACACCGGCGGCAGGGCGTAGACGGGGCTGCCGCCCGAACCGGCCTGGATGCGCACCAGTTGGCCCGGACGGTCCGCAGTGCCGCGGCGGACGATCTCGGCCAGCTCCGCGACGGTGGCCGCGGACAGCAGGTCGGCGGCGCTCAGATCGACCTGGAAGAGCCTGCGCACCTCCACGGTGAGCCTGATGGCGAGCAGCGAGTGGCCGCCCAGCGAGAAGAAGTCGTCGTGGATGCCGATGTCCGTGCGGTTGAGCAACCTGCGCCACACATCGGACAGTTGGAGCTCGATGCCGTCACGGCCGAGGCCGGTGGACGGCACGGTGGTGGATTCCCGGTTGACCATCGTGTTTCCCCCATCGGGTGGTGTCGGTTGTACGGCGCCCCGAGGCGCCCCGCAGCGCTCAGACGGCGGTGACCGGCGTCGCACCGGCCGCGTCCGCGGTGGCCCGGCGCCGCTGGGCCCACCGCACGGCCGGTGCCATCGACAGTCCGCCGGCCAGGAACACCGCGCCGAGCACCAGCCAGCCGGGCCTGCCCCAGTCGATGAGGAGCAGGGTCAGCGAGACCGGCCCGAACATCTGGACGGCGGCGATCCCGGTGTTGAACAGGCCCTGGTACTGGCCCTGTTTGTCCGCGGGGGCGAGTTCGTAGCCGATCAGCCAGGAGCCCGCCGACTGCACCATCTCGCCGTGGACGTGCAGGGCCGCGGCCACCACGAGCACCGCCGTCGCCGTCACCGCACCGCGGCCGGCCGACAGGGCGAAGGCGGCGCAGCAGGCGAGCAGGACGACACCCGCCACCCGGAAGGCGCGGACCGCCGGTTCCAGGGCGTCGATCTTCTTGGTGACGGGCACCTGAAGGGCCACGACGGCAAGGGTGTTGAACAGCAGCAGCACGGCGGTGAGCGAGTGCGGTGCGTCGGTGCGCAACGCGATCCACAGCGGGAGGATCACCTCCAGGATCGGGATGTGCAGCAGCATCACCATGTTGATCAGGGCGAGGACCGCGTAGGGAGTGTCGCGCAGCACCGCCAGGCGCGGCTCACCCGGCGCTCGCTCCGGCGAGGGCGGCACCGCGGGCAGCCGCAGGAACAGCAGTCCGCACACGACGAAGCTCAACGCGTTCCCGGCGAACGTGAGTTGATAGGCCGCCTTGGTGTCCCACAGCAGGGCAAGACCGCCCAGCGCGGCCCCCGCCGACACCCCGGCGTTGGTGACCACCCGGACCTTGGCGCGGACGCGCACCAGACTCTCGCCGCTCAGCACCGCCGGGATCAGCGCCTGCCGCGCCGCGTGCGCACCGCGCTCGAAGAGCGCGTACAGGAAGGCGATCACGACGAACAAGGGGTACGAGTCGGTCGTGAGGTACGCGGCGGTGGCGAGGCCGGCCAGGATCAGGAGCGCCGCCGCGGTGCCGCGCGGGCCCCTGCGGTCGGCGAGATGGCCGAAGGGGACTCCGGCGAAGAGGCCCGCGACTCCGGCGATGCTGAGTCCGAGGCCCAGTTCGGCCGGCGAGAAACCCACGATCCGGATGAAGTAGAGCGCGGAACACGTCAGGAACACGCCGTTTCCGACGGAGTTGGCGAGTGTGCCGAGCACCAGGGTGCGCGCGGGCCCCTCCTCGATGAAGGAGGATTTCATGGCGTTTCTTTCTTCTCGTGGGACGCGGGGAATCGGTCGCCGTAGAAATCGCGCATCGCGGAGGTGATCTCGTCCGTATTGCGGTGGCAATCGGCGTGGGAGCCCCGGATGAATTCCAGTCGCAGGGCCGCGCTGTCGCGCCGGGACAGGCGCTCCCGCTCGTCGGCCAGGATGTTCCGGCTCTCCTCGGCCGCCAGCACCAGGACGGGAATGCCCAGCCGCTCCAGCAGATCCGGCAGATGTCCGAAGTCGTAGGTCCAGCGCAGCAGACTTCCCTCGGCCCACTCGTCCGCCACGTGCAGGGCGGGGTGCGCGTCGAAGGACTGGTCGATCACGACCAGGCTGCGGACCCGGGACGCACCCCAGGTGACCGCCGAGACGGCCGCCACCAGGCCGCCGTACGAGTAGCCCACCAGGTGCAGTTCGCCGGGGAGGGCGTCGGCGAAGCGGTGCACATCGGCGGCGAAGTCCAGCACCGAGTAACCCCAGTCGGGCCGGTGGCTGTCGCCGTGGGCGCGCAGGGAGGGGTGGACGGCCACCGAGCCCGGCGGGCAGAGCGCGTCGCCGACCGGCCGCAACTGCCCCTTGTCACCGCCGAATCCGTGCAGCAGCAGCATGCTTCCCGGCGCTCCGCCGGCTCCTGGCAGCCCGGGGACGGCGTCGTAGTCCAGCAGCTCTATGCCGCTGCCGTGTCCTGCCAGAAGCGGTCTGGGAAGAACGCGTGCTTCCTGTTTGACGGCCCTCATCGCACAAACCCCCTCGAATGTCCGGCCGACCCGGCCCCAGTAAGGTTCACGATCGATGGCCCGTGAAGTCAACGCCGGTCGCCGTCCCCGGAATCGGGTACGTGACACCAGGTATGAGGGGCCCGTATATCTGCTGTGGGCTGCCGGGAATTCGGCCGCCCAGGGTTTTCCCACCGGCAGATCTGGAGGGCCTTCCATGGGAGTCGGACTCATACACCAGGCCGTCGCGCACCAGGCCCGGACGGCGCCGGAGGCCCTCGCGGTGGTGGACGGCGACATCCGCCTCGACTACGCGACGCTCGACGCGGTCGCGGACGACTGGGCGGGGCACCTGGCAGCGGCCGGGGCCGGGCCGGGCACGCTGATCCCGGTGCAACTGCCGCGCTCCGCCCGGTTGTACGCCGCGTTGCTCGCGGTGCTCAAGTGCGGCGCCGGCTACGCGGCCCTGGACCCCAGATGGCCGCGCGAGCGGGTCGACGACGTACTGCGGCAGCTGGACGCCCCTGTGCTGGTGACGGACCTGGAGGAGATGTCCGCGCGGCAGCAGGTGTGGCGGCCCCCGGCCGAACTGTCGGCTCCCACCGGCGGGACTGACGGCTTCCGCGCGTACGAAGGACCGGCCGACACGGCCGCGACGGTCTTCTTCACCTCCGGCACCAGCGGCACCCCCAAGGGCGTGGTGTCACCGCACGCGGCCACCACACGTCTCTTCACACCGGACGGGCCGCTCGCCCTCGGCCCCGGCACCGTCATGCTGCAGGCCGCCCCGGCGTCCTGGGACGCCTTCTCCCTCGAACTGTGGGGCATGCTCACGACCGGCGGCACCTGCGTCACGGCCAGGGACGACTACCTCCTGCCCGACACACTGCGGCACGCGATCGACACCTGCGGGGTCGACACCGGCTGGCTGACGGCCTCCCTCTTCAACCTCTTCACCGAGATCGACCCCGACTGCTTCCAGGACCTGCGACGCCTCTACATCGGCGGCGAGAAGCTGTCGACCGCCCACGTCGGCGCCTTCCTCGACCGGCACCCCGGCATCCGGCTGCTCAACGGCTATGGCCCGGTGGAGAGTTGTGTGTTCGCCACCGTCCATCCCATCGCCGCACCCGACTGCGCCGCGGAGTACGGCGTCCCCATCGGCCGCGAGGTCCCCGGCACCGCGGTGCACGTACTGGACGACACCGGCGCGGTCTGCCCACCCGGTGCCGTGGGCGAACTGTGCGTCAGCGGGACCGGACTGGCGCTGGGCTATCTCGGCGACCCGGCCCTGACCGCAGCCCGCTTCCAGGAAGCCCGGATCGCCGAAGCGCACCTACGTGTCTACCGGACGGGCGACCGCGGTTTCCGCGACGCCGACGGTGTCCTCCACTTCACCGGCCGCACCGACCGGCAGGTCAAGATCCGCGGCTACCGCATCGAGCCCGAGGAGATCGAGGCGCACGCGGCCGGACTGCCCGGGATCACACACTGCGTGGCCGTCCCCGTCCCCGGACGACTGGGCACCTACGAACGGCTCGCGCTCTTCTACACCTCCGCCGCCGAGGACTCCGACCGCACCGACGCCACGGACGACTCCGTGCTGCTGCGCCGTTCGCTCGGCCGGCTGTTGCCCGCCCACGCGGTGCCGGACGTCGTACAGCGGGTGGACCGCCTGCCGGTCACCGCCAACGGCAAGGTCGACCGCTCCGAACTCCTGGCCCTGCTCCCGGCCTGACCGTTTCCCCCTCGCATGCCCCGACTGAGAAGCCGCCCCCCCAGAGAGGCCCTGTCCCATGCCCGTCATCACCCTCATGTCGCCCGACCCGAGCCCGGGCGGCACCGGCCTGGCTCAGGTCGCCAAAGCGGTCACCGGGCTGCTGCGCATTCCGGCGGAGCACTGCTGGGTGACCTGGCAGCAGCTGGACGCCGACGCGTCGCACCGCCCGGAGTGGCAGCGCGCGGCCGCGGGCTCGCGCGCCCCCATCGGCTTCGTCACCTGCAAGGAGACGTACCCGCAGGAGACCGTGGAGCGGCTGTTGCGGCTGCTGCGCGACGAGCTGAGCACGCTGCTCGGTGTGCCCGGCGACGAGGTCTATCTCGCTGTCCACCGCGCCGTACCGGGCGAGTTGCTGATCCGGGGAGACGTCTGGACGGGAGACGAACAGCGCCCGGCCGGGGTGGTGTCGGTTCCGGTGGGTCGGGTGGTCGGTGGCCGGGAGGAGGTGCGGGACGACGACTGGGGCGGGGTGCAGGCGGTGATCCGGCTGGACGGGACCCTGTTCGGACCGGACGCGCTGGCGGGGTTGGACGCCTTCTCCCACCTGGAGGTCGTCTACCACTTCGACCGCGTCCCGGTGGAGAAGATCGAGACCGGTGCCCGCCATCCCCGCGGGAACACCGACTGGCCTTTGGTCGGCATCTTCGCCCAGCGCGGCAAGAACCGCCCCAACCGCCTCGGCGTCTCCCGCTGCCGCCTCCTGCACACCGACGGACTCGACCTCCACGTCCAGGGCCTCGACGCCGTCCACGACACCCCCGTCCTCGACATCAAGCCCTACATGCACGAATTCGGCCCCCAGGACCCCACCACCCAACCCCCCTGGGCCACCGACATCATGCGCCACTACTACTGAGGAGCCCCGTGTCCCGTCGCCTGTTCACTTCGGAGTCAGTGACCGAAGGCCACCCCGACAAGATCGCCGACCAGATCAGCGACACCGTTCTCGACGCGTTGCTCAAGGAGGACCCGCTGTCCCGGGTCGCCGTGGAGACGCTCGTGACCACGGGTCTGGTGCATGTCGCGGGCGAGGTGACGACCACCGCGTACGCCCCGATCGCCGCACTCGTGCGCGGCAAGATCCTCCAGATCGGCTACGACAGCTCGCTCAAGGGCTTCGACGGCACCTCCTGCGGGGTCTCCGTGTCTCTCGGCACCCAGTCGGCGGACATCGCGCAGGGCGTGGACAGCGCGTACGAGTCGCGGGTCGGGGCGTCCGCCGACGGGGCGGCCGACGAGCTGGACCGGCAGGGCGCCGGCGACCAGGGGCTGATGTTCGGCTACGCCTGCGACGAGACGCCCGAGCTGATGCCGCTGCCGATCATGCTGGCCCACCGCCTGGCCCGCCGGCTGGCCGAGGTCCGCAAGGACGGGACGCTGCCCTACCTGCGGCCCGACGGCAAGACCCAGGTCACCGTCGAGTACGACGGCGACCGCCCGGTCCGGCTGGACACCGTGGTCGTCTCCACCCAGCACGCCGCCGGCACCGACCTCGACTCGACCCTGGTCCCGGACATCCACGAGTGCGTCGTCGAACCCGAACTGGCCTCGCTCGACATCGACACCCGGGGCTACCGCCTGCTCGTCAACCCGACCGGCCGCTTCGAGATCGGCGGCCCCATGGGCGACGCCGGCCTGACCGGCCGGAAGATCATCATCGACACCTACGGCGGCATGGCCCGCCACGGAGGCGGCGCCTTCTCCGGCAAGGACCCGTCCAAGGTCGACCGCAGCGCCGCGTACGCGATGCGCTGGGTCGCGAAGACCGTCGTGGCGGCCGGGCTGGCCCGCCGTGCCGAGGTACAGGTGGCGTACGCGATCGGCAAGGCCGAGCCGGTCGGCCTCTTCGTCGAGACCTTCGGCACGGAGACGGTGCCCGTCACCCGGATCCAGGACGCGGTGACCGAGGTCTTCGACCTGCGGCCGGCCGCGATCATCAGGGACCTGGACCTCCTGCGGCCGATCTATGCGCAGACCGCCGTCTACGGCCACTTCGGCCGGGAGCTGCCCGACTTCACCTGGGAGCGCACCGACCGGGCCGACCGCCTCCGAACGGCAGCCGGAACCGCTTGAGGAACCGGACCGACGCCGTCAAGATCTGCGCTTTCCAGGTCGGTTCCGTGGACCCGCCCCCTCAGGTCGACTCGCGGACGACGACCCGCGCGGGCGGGGGCTCAAGCCCACTGGTGTCGAGTCCCAGGGCGAGCCGGGCGCTGAACCGGCCGTGGGCCTCGCCGTCGACGTTGATCGTGGTCAGCGAGGGGACGACGTGTTCGCCGTAGCCGTTGTCGTCGAAGCCGATCACGGCCGTGTCGTCCGGCACGCGCCGGTCCAGGTCGCGCAGGGCGGTGAGGACGCGCAGGGCCACGTCGTCGTTGAAGCCGGCGATCGCGGTCACCGCGGGGGCCCGGGAGAGGAGTGCGCCGACGGCGTCGGCGCAGGCGGACCGGTCGCGGGGGGCGATGAAGGAGACCGGAGTGGGGATGCCGAGGTTCCGCGCCGCGTGTTCGGTGAAGCGGAGGCGGGCCGCGGCGAGCGGTGACTCGGTGTCCGGCAGTGCCAGCGCGATGTGGGTGTGGCCGTGGTCGACGAGGTGGCGGAGCTGGAGCGCGGTGTGGGCGGCCAGGCCGTTGCGCCAGCCGCCTCCCAGGTCGTCGAGGGCGTGACCGGTCAGGTACGTCTCGCCGAAGCGGATCACCGCGCGGGGGACGATGGCGTCGAGGACCTGCTGCGTGGACTGCTCGGTGTGGTGGCCGTGCCGGACCAGGAGGACGTGGTCGTGGGCGGCGAGTTCCGCGTCGAGTCCGTGGATGTAGCTGCGGGAGTACGCGCCTTCCATGCCCGCGTCGATGTTCAGGACGACCACCCGGGAGGATCCTTCGCGCAGCGCTCTCGCCACGCCGTGCGGAACGTAGCCGAGAGTTCGGGCCGCCTCCTTCACCCGGTCGCGGGTGGCGGCCGAGATCGTCTGATGCGGGTCGTCGTTGAGGACGAAGCTGACGGTGGCGCGGGAAACACCGCTCGCCGCGGCCACGTCGTTCAGCGTGACTCTTCTGGAAGTCCCCATCACCCCTGCTCTGACGTTGTCGTGTCCACCTGCGTCCCGGCGACCCGGCGTTCACATTGTAAGGAGACCGACGGGAGCCGAACGTGACGCCGGACTCGTTCGCCGACGGTGGTCGCCACGCCGGGACCGGACCGGCCGTGGAACGGGACCTGAGCCTCGCCGAGGAGGGCGCCGACCTGGTCGACGTGGGCGGCGAGTCCACCCGGCCGGGGGCCGAACCCGTCCCGGTGGAGGCGGAGTTGGCCCGTGTGGTGCCGGTGGTGCGGGAGCTGGTGCGTGCGGAGGTGGCCGTCAGTGTGGACACCCTGCACGCGGCGGTCGCCCGCGCCACGATCGAGGCCGGCGCCTGCATGGTCAACGACGTCAGCGGCGGGCCGGCGGATCCCGCCATGGCCACCGTCGTCGCGGCGGCCGGGGTGCCGTACGTGGCGATGCACCGGCGTGCGCCCAGCCGTGAGATGGACCGCCACTCGGACTACGGCGATGTCGTACGCGGTCTGTGTGGCCGCCGCCTGGGCGGGCGACCGCCGAATCTCGGAGTCCGGAGACCGTCGTGTGGAGTCAGCAATGAATGCGCTGCACGCGTCTCGTCAAGCTCCAAACGCGTCTGCTAGCTTGCGCTAGATCGTTCTAGCGATCCCCCTTTTTTCTCCCGAAGTGAGTCGGTCATGACGGGCGAGCCGCGTCACTAGATCGATTTAGCTCTGTAGGGGAGATGGCTTTGAGAGGAGCCGCAATGGCAATCCCCAGTCTTCAGGACGGCATCGACAAGGCCGGTTCGCCCATCGGTCTGCTGTGGCAGCCGAACGCCGAACCGTGGACCCCGGAGGTGGTCGAGCGGGAGTACGTCGGCTGGCGCCAGGAGCAGGCGGCCTGGCACGAGGGCGTCGCACTGCTCAACCTCTCGCACCACATGTACGACCTGTGGATCGAGGGCCCCGACGCCACCCGGGTGCTGGCCGAGTACGGCGCCAACAACTTCGAGAAGTTCGCGATCGGCCAGGCCAAGCAGTACGTACCGGTCACCCGCGACGGCAAGATCGTCACCGACGGCATCCTCCTGCGGCGCGCCGAGAACAAGTACCTCCTCAGCGGTGTCCCCGCCGCCCAGCACTGGGTGCAGTACCACGCGGAGAAGGGCGGCTACGACGTCGGCTTCGAGACCGACACGTCCTCCGCCTTCCGGCCCGGCGGCGGTGACCCCAAGCTCTTCCGCTACCAGATCCAGGGCCCGCTGGCACTGGAACTGATCGAGAACGTCTTCGGCGGCCCGCTGCCGGAGACCAAGTTCTTCCACTCCACGCCGGTCACCCTGCACGGCCGGTCCTTCGAGGCACTGCGCCACGGCATGGCCGGGCAGGCGGGCTACGAGTTCATCGGCCCCTGGGAGCACGCCGCGTACGTGCACGAGGCGTTCCTCAAGGCCGGTGAACCGCTGGGCCTGGTGCAGGTCGGCGCGCTGGCGTACACCACGCCGAGTGTGGAGAGCGGCTGGATCCCCTCGCCGGTCCCGGGCATCTACGTCGACCCCGAACTCGCGGAATACCGTGCCTGGCTGCCGCTGTTCGGCATCGAGGGCAAGCGCCCGCTCAACGGCAGCTACTTCTCGGAAGACATCGAGGACTTCTACGTCTCCCCGTACGAACTGGGCTACGGCCGGCTGATCCACTTCGGGCACGACTTCCACGGCCGCGACGCCCTGCTCAAGGCGAAGGACGAGCCCCGCCGCACCAAGGTCACCCTGGTGCTCGACGCCGACGACGTGCGCCGAGTCGTCGGCGGGGGAGAGGACCCCGGCTTCGTCCTCACGTACGCCCGCCACCGGGTGGAGACCCCGGCCGGCCTGGTCGGCGCGACCATGCAGACGGCGTCGATCGACCCCGTCGGCACGGTGCTGGCGCAGACCCTGATCGACTCCGCGCACGCGGAGCCCGGCACCGAGGTGACCGTGGTCTGGGGCGAGCACCCGGGCCCCGGTACCGACCCCGAGGCCGACCTCGGGTTCCCGCGCATCCGCGCCACGGTTCAGGTCAGTCCGTTCGACCAGCACGCGCGCACGGAGTACCGGCGCGGGTAGCTCCGCGGGTGGCTCCGCGGGTGGCTCCGCCGGATGCCGGTGCGTTGTCTGCGGGTCCGGTGGGGGCTGGGCGCGCAGTTCCCCGCGCCCCTGCGGGGCGCACCGCGCCCGGCCGCCCACCGCCCCCGCCCTCCCCTATCGACAAGGAGCACGATGAACCCCCTCAGTACGGCCTCGGCGGCGGTGAGCACATCGCTGCTGGACGACTTCTCCCTGGAGATGACGGGCAAGGACGTCCCGAAACTGGAAGAGGCCCGGCACTCCATCCCGCAGGGCACCCGCATCAACGTCACGTTCCTCGGCAACGAGAACCTCGAACTGCGCCTGGCGGCCTCCCGGGCGGTGAAACGCCTCGGCTTCGTTCCGGTACCGCACATCTCCGCCCGACGCCTGGGCTCGCAGGCCGAGTTCGAGGAGTTCCTCGCCGGCCTGAGGGCCGACGGCACCTGCGCCGACGTCTTCACCGTCGGCGGCGACCCCGCCCGCCCCGAGGGCCCCTACGAGGACTCGCTCGCCCTCATCGAGACGGGACTGCTACGGGAGTACGGCGTCCGGCACATCGGCATCAGCGGCTACCCGGAGGGCCACCCGGACATCGCCGGGGACGTGCTGTGGTCCGCGCTCCGCGAGAAGAGCGCGTCCATCGCCGAGCAGGAACTCGACGGCAGCGTCATCACCCAGTTCGGCTTCGACGTCGATCCCGTCCTGGCCTGGCTGGAGAAGGTCCGTGCGGAGGGCATCACGCTTCCCGTCCGGATCGGCGTCCCCGGACCGGCCGGCGTACGACGTCTGATGTCGTACGCCACCCGGTTCGGCGTCGGCACCGGCGCCTCCATCGCCAAGAAGTACGGCCTGTCCATCACGAACCTGATGGGCACCGCAGGCCCGGACAAGTTCCTGCGCGCACTCGCGGACGGCTACGACCCGGCCCGCCACGGAGACATGAAGATCCACTTCTACACCTTCGGCGGCCTGCGGGCCACGTCCGAATGGATCGCCCAGTTCAGGAAGGACAACCTCGTATGACCGTCACGCAGGCCGCACCCACCGGCACGGTCACGAAGACCGGAGGAGCGGGGCACCAGGCGTCGCTGATCGTCCAGGGCGCCGACGCCACCGGCATCGTCGCGGCCGTGACCTCGGTCCTCGGCCGGCACGGCGCCAACATCGTGTCCCTCGACCAGTACTCCGACAACCCGCAGGGCGGCGCCTTCTTCCAGCGCACGGTGTTCGGCCTGGAGGGACTGCGGGCCGCGCTGCCCGGCCTGCGCGCCGACTTCGACAAGGAGCTGGTGAAGCCGTACGGCCTCAGCTGCATCCTGCGCGACCTGTCCGTGCCGAAGCGGGTGGCGATCTTCGCCTCGAAGTCCGACCACTGCCTGCTCGACCTGCTGTGGCGCCACCGGCAGGGCCAACTCCCGGTCAGCATCGCCATGGTGGTCTCCAACCACCCCGACACCGCGGAGGAGGTACGCGGCTTCGGCATCCCCTTCTTCCACGTCCCGTCCATGGGCGCGGACAAGTCGGCCGCCGAGGCGGAACACCTGCGGCTGCTCAAGGACAACGTCGACTTCGTCGTCCTCGCCCGCTACATGCAGATCCTCTCCGGCGACTTCATCGAGCAGGTCGGCGTGCCGATCATCAACATCCACCACTCCTTCCTGCCCGCCTTCATCGGCGCCGGTCCCTACGCCAAGGCCAAGGAGCGTGGCGTGAAACTGGTGGGCGCCACCGCCCACTACGTCACGGAGGACCTCGACGAGGGCCCGATCATCGAGCAGGACGTGGTGCGGGTCAGCCACGCCCACACGGCCGCCGACCTCACCCGTCGCGGCGCCGACGTGGAACGCGCCGTCCTTTCCCGCGCGGTGCTGTGGCACGCCGAGGACCGGGTCATCCGCAACGGCAGGCACACCATCGTCTTCGTCTGAACCCGCGCGGACCGACCGGGACGGCGGACACGGCGGGCCGACACGTCTGTCGCACGCGATCCCGCCGGGGTGCTCACCGTCCCCCCGGTTCCGGCTCCGATTCCGGTGCCTTGCACCCGCGGTCGGCCGACCGCGCCCCAGGTACGCAGTCCGCCGCGACGAGTGGCACGTTCACCAGCAGAAAGCGGTTCGTCCTCATGACAACCACCATCGACGGTGCCCGGATCGCGCGTGACATCCGGGCCCGGGTCGCCGAACGGGTCGCCGAGACCGCGGCCTTGGGACGGGTGCCAGGTCTGGCGACCGTCCTGGTCGGCGACGACCCGGCCAGCGCGGTCTACGTCGCCGCGAAACGCCGCGCCATCCGCGAGGCCGGTATGCGCGACATCCACCGACACCTCTCCCAGTACGCCTCCGGGGACGAAGTCGCCGCGGTCATCGACGAGTTGGCGGCCGAGCCGGACGTCTCCGGAATCCTGCTCCAACTCCCTCTGCCCGCCCACCTCGACGCCGCGACCCTGATCGACCGGATCCCCGCGGCCAAGGACGTCGACGGTCTGACCACGGCCAGCGCGGGCCTACTGGCCCGCGGCGAACGAGGACTGCGCCCCTGCACACCGAGCGGCGTCATCGAACTCCTCGACACCGAGGGCATCGAACTCAGGGGCACGTGCGTCGCCGTCGTCGGCTGGGGCGAACTCGTCGGCCGCCCCCTGGCCCAGTTGCTGCTGCGACGCGGCGCCACGGTGACGGTCGCCCACGAGTTCACCGCCGACCTGGCCGCCGTCACCCGCCCCGCGGACATCGTCGTCGTGGCCACCGGAGTCCGGGGCCTTGTCGGACCCGAACACGTCAAGCCCGGCGCCACCGTCATCGACGTCGGTATCCACCGCACCCCCGAGGGCCTGACCGGCGATGTCCGCGCCGCCGAACTCGACGGTGTCGCCGGCCGCATCACGCCCGTACCGGGCGGGGTGGGCCCGATGACCATCGCCATGCTGTTGGCCAACACCCTTCGCGCGGCCGAGTGGAACCCTGTGCCCAACACCGTTCCCGTATAGGCGAGTTGTCCGGTCGGCGGGCCGGGGCGGTGCTGCGAGCCCGCGCTGTTCGCCCGCCCGTGCTGTGGGTGCTCCGTAATTCGGTGGCGTCGCCGCCCGCACCCCTTCTAGGATCGGTGCTGTTCGAGCGGCAACTTCACGTTGCCGCCGGTGATTTGGCTTGTGCTGTGGGAGGTGTGACCGATGGCTGTCTCTGTGATGGGCGCTGCCCGCATCCGGAAGTTCATCAAGTCCACTCCCGTGGCCTCCGGCTGACCTCTCCTTTCTTCCCGCGTCTGTGAGCGCGGTGCCGGGGCCACCCTTGTGAAGGGTCACCCCTTGTCTTTCTCTTCTCTCCCGGGTTCGTTCTCGTCGTCTTCCTCTTCCGTGCATCCGTTGCAGCCGTACGGCTGGGACGCGGAGTGGGAGGCCGAGTTCGCCCCGTTCGCCGGGCAGGGTCTGCTGCCCGGTCGTGTCGTACGGGTCGACCGTGGCCTGTGCGATGTCGTCACGTCGGGCGGTACGGTCCGTGCCGACACCGAGTTCGTCGTCCCCCGTGATCCGATGAAGGTCGTGTGCACGGGTGACTGGGTCGCCGTCGACCCCGAGGGCGGTGACCCGCGCTATGTGCGGGCACTCCTGCCGCGTCGTACCGCCTTCGTGCGTTCCACCTCCTCCAAGCGGTCCGAGGGGCAGATCCTCGCGGCCAATGTCGACCACGCGATCGTCGCCGTACCGCTGACCGGGGACCTCGACCTCGGGCGGATCGAACGGTTCCTCGCGCTCGCCTGGGAGTCCGGTGCGCAGCCCGTCGTCGTGCTCACCAAGGCCGACCTCGTGCCGGACGCGGTGACGTTGTCGTATCTCGTCCAGGACGTGGAGACCGCGGCGCCGGGCGTGCCGGTGTTCAGTGTCAGTGCCGCGACCGGGGAGGGCATCGACGTGCTCGCCGCGGTCGCCGCCGGTGGTACGTCCGTGCTGCTCGGGCAGTCCGGTGCCGGCAAGTCGACGCTCGCCAACGCGCTGCTCGGCGAGGACGTGATGGACGTGCAGGCGACGCGTGACGTGGACGGCAAGGGCCGTCATACGACCACCACGCGCAACCTGCTCGCCCTGCCCGGCGGCGGTGTCCTGATCGACACACCGGGGCTGCGCGGTGTCGGACTGTGGGACGCGCAGACCGGGGTCGGGCAGGTGTTCGCCGAGATCGAGGAACTGTCGGGACAGTGCCGGTTCCAGGACTGCGCCCACATCGCGGAACCGGGGTGCGCGGTACTGGCCGCCGTCGAGTCGGGCGAGCTGCCCGAGCGGCGGCTCGACAGCTACCGCAAGCTCATGCGCGAGAACCAGTGGATCGTCGCCAAGACCGACGCCCGGCTCAGGGCCGAACTGCGGCGCGACTGGAAGCGGAAGGGGGCGGAGGGGAAGGCGGCCATGGAGGCGAAGCGGGGGCGCTGGGCCTAGCGACCCGGTCCGGCTCCGCTTCGGCTCGGCCCGACCGGTCCGACGCCGCGTCAACGCCACGTCCGATTTCCGCCAGCCCCACCCCCGGGGATGGCGGAGACTGGAGGGCGTGATGGACGAAGACACCAGGTACGAGGCCGTACGGAGCCGGGACGCCCGGTTCGACGGCGAGTTCTTCTTCGGCGTCGCGACCACCGGGATCTACTGCCGGCCCAGCTGTCCGGCGGTGACTCCGAAGCGGCGCAACGTGCGGTTCTTCATGACGGCCGCCG
Organism: Streptomyces sp. NPDC050548; assembly: GCF_044457385.1. Taxonomy (NCBI): domain Bacteria; kingdom Bacillati; phylum Actinomycetota; class Actinomycetes; order Kitasatosporales; family Streptomycetaceae; genus Streptomyces; species Streptomyces sp. NPDC050548. The sequence goes on along the minus strand of NZ_JBITGV010000005.1, from coordinate 408,581 downwards.
CCGCGCAGGGCTCGGGGTTCCGGGCCTGCCGGCGGTGCCGCCCGGACGCGGTGCCGGGGTCGGCCGAGTGGAACGTGCGCGCCGATGTCGTGGGCCGCGCCATGCGGCTGATCGGCGACGGAGTGGTGGACCGCGAGGGCGTCGCCGGTCTCGCCGTACGGCTCGGATACAGCGCACGGCAGGTCCAACGGCAGCTCACCGCCGAACTCGGCGCCGGCCCCGTCGCCCTCGCCCGGGCCCAACGGGCGCACAGCGCACGGGTGTTGGTGCAGACCACCGACCTGCCGATCACGGAGATCGCGTTCGCGTCCGGGTTCGCCAGCGTGCGCCAGTTCAACGACACGATCCGTGCCGTGTACGCGTCGACCCCCAGTGAGCTGCGCACCAACGCGCCCCAGCCGGCGGCAAAGGAGCTGGACATTACACCGGTCAACGGGACCGGCCCGGCCACCGAGCCCTCCGCCGGAATCCCGCTGCGGCTCGCGCACCGGGGCCCGTACCAGTCCGCCGCCGTCTTCGACCTGCTGCAACGCGAGGCCGTTCCCGGCATCGAGGAAGTCACCGGCACCCCCGGCCGCCGCACCTACCGCCGTACCCTCCGCCTCCCCTACGGCACCGGGATCGTCGCCGTCGACGAACGCCTCGGCACCCTCAAGGGCCGCCCCCATACCGGCGGTTGGCTCGACGCCCGCCTCCACCTCACCGACCACCGCGACCTGACCACCGCCGTACAGCGGCTACGGCGTCTCTTCGACCTCGACGCCGACCCGTACGCCGTCGACGAGCGGCTCGGGGGCGATCCCCGGCTCGGCCCACTCGTCGCCGCCCGGCCGGGGCTGCGTTCACCGGGCGCCGCCGATCCGGAGGAGTTGGCCGTGCGGGCGCTGGTGGGGCGGGCGGAGGCCGAGCGGCTGGTGCGGCGTTACGGCAGGACGCTGGACGCGCCGTCCGGCAGCCTCACCCACCTCTTCCCCGAACCGTCCGTGCTGGCAGAGGCCTTGTCCGCCGAGCCCCTGGTCGGCCGCCTCGTCACCGCCCTCGCCGACGGCACCGTACGACTCGACGTCGGCGCCGACCGCGACGACGCTCAAGCCGCCCTGCTCGCGCTGCCCGGCATGGACGCCGCCACGGTCGCCGTCATCCGCGCCCGCGCCCTCGGCGACCCCGACGTGGCACCGCCCGGTGCCGACGTCCCGGACGCCTGGCGCCCCTGGCGTTCCTACGCCGTACAACACCTGCTCGCAGCAGGGGAGTTGGAGTTGCCATGACCATCCGCTGGACGAGTTTCGAGAGCCCCTTGGGACAGTTGCTCCTCACCGCCGACGACAACGGCGCCCTCACCTCCCTCTCCGTCCCCGGCCAGAAGGGCGGTCGTGCCGTCCGGCCGGAGTGGCGGCGGGACCCCGGCCCCTTCCGTACGGCCGGCGAACAGCTCGCCTACTACTTCGCCGGTGAACTCAAGGAATTCCAGCTGGAGTTCCACACCTCCGGCACGGAGTTCCGGGAGCGGGTGTGGAGCGCGCTCGACTCCGTTCCGTACGGCGCGACGACGACGTACGGCGACATCGCGGCCCGGATCGGCGCGTCCCGGGCCGCCGTTCGGGCCGTGGGCGGGGCGATCGGCGCCAACCCGCTGCTGGTCGTCCGCCCCTGTCACCGGGTGATCGGCGCCGACGGATCACTCACGGGCTACGCGGGCGGCCTCGACCGGAAGGTACAACTGCTGACCTTGGAGCACGTGTTGGTCTAGCCGGCCTCCAACCCCCAACTGTGGATCCGCCGCGGATGAATGCGAATCACCTCCTCGCTCATGTGCGGCCCCAACTCGTGCGGGCCGACGAGGAGTTCGGCCTCGCCGCGGATGTCGATACCGCGTACCCGCCACGGGCTGACGCTGACGATGTCGTCCACGACCAGCGCGACCTTCGGGTTCGCCCGCAGGTTGCGCCACTTCTTCGTCGTACCCATCGCATACCCGCCCACCAGGATCGTGCCGTCGTCCTGCGGGAAGAAGCCGACGGGGTTGGCCTGCGGCTGGCCGTGGGGGTCGACGGTGGCCAGTCGCCCCAGCCGTTGCGACTTGAGGTACGCGCGCTCGGCCTCGGTGAATTCGGTCATGCCCGCAGCCAAACACGCCCGCCCGCCCACCGCATCGGCTTCAGGGACCAGGACTTCCGCCCTACTCCGGACAGGCGGATACGGCGGCGGCCACCGGTGATGCTCCGCCGTCCGCCCCGCTCCGCGTGCCACGGTCGCCTCCTCGTGATCGGCGGGGAGAGGCGGAGCGCTCATGATCGGAGCCGGACGGATCGGCGTGGCACTGCTGGCAGTGGTGTTGGGGGCGGGAGTGGGCGTCGGGCAGGGCACGGCGGCGGCCGGGGCCCCTGCCCCGGAGCCGTCCGACACCTGGACCGGGAGCTGGGAGGCCGCACCCTCCGGGACCACCACGGGTCGTCCCGGCGCCTCCTTCCGCAATGTCGTGCACCTCAGCGTCGGCGGCGACGCCGTCCGCGTCCGGCTCACCAACCGGCTCGGTACCGCCCCCCTCCGCCTCGACACGGTGACCGTCGCCCTCCGTGGGACCGGTCCGGACGCCGTGCCCGGCTCGATGCGCACCGCCACCTTCAAAGGCGCCGGCACGGTCACGATCCCGGCGGGCGAGGACCTCGTCACCGACGCCGTCCCGCTCGCCGTACCCGCCGCGGCGGACCTGCTTGTCACGGTCCACACGCCCGACGACTCCGGCCCCGCGACCTACCACCGCGCCGCCGGGCAGACCAACTACCGCACCCCGAGCGGAAATTGGGCCGCCGACAGCGACGGAGCCGCGTACACGACGACCACCACCTCCTGGTACTACGTCACCGGCGTCGACGTCCTCGACGCCCCGGCGGCCGGCAGCGTCGTCGCCTTCGGCGACTCCCTCACCGACGGCAACGGCTCCACCCGCGACGCCAACCACCGCTGGCCCGACCGACTCGCCGAGCGCCTCGCCGCCCTGCCCCCGTACCGCCGCCTCGGCGTCCTCAACGCCGGGATCTCCGGCAACCGTCTGCTGCGCGACGACACCGGGCCGAGCGCCCTGACCCGGCTCGACGCGGACGCCCTGTCGCGGTCGGGCGTGCGGGTGCTGATCGTCATGGAGGGCATCAACGACATCAAGGGCACCCCGAACGCCACCGACCCCGACGCCTTCGAGACCGCCTACCGCACCCTCGTCACCCGCGCCCACGCCCACGGCATCCGCGTCATCGGCGCGACCCTCACGCCGTACGGCGGCAACAGCGCGTACACGGCGGCGCGGGAGGGCGTACGGCAGGCGGTCAACGCCTTCATCCGGGCCGGGGCCGGCGGGCTCTTCGACGCGGTCGTCGACTTCGACGCCACCGTCCGCGACCCGGAGCAGCCGCAGCGGATCCGCCCCGCCTACGACCCCGGCGACCATCTCCACTTCAACGACGCCGGCATGCGCGCCCTCGCCGACACGGTCGACCTCACCACGCTGACGTAGGCACACGGACGCGTCAGCCCCAGATCGTGGCGCCCAGCCACGCCCCCGCGATCAGCAGGCAGGTGAACAGCTCGGTCAGCACGCTGGAGCCGCCCGAGCGCATCGCCGTACGCAGGGAGGCCATGGCCTCGGCGTGCCGGCCGAGCCGTAGACGTTCGTGGAGGTAGATCCCGGCCATGAAGCCGGGGACCGCGCCGACCACGGGAAGCAGCAGGAAGCCCAGCAACGCGCCGGTCCCCGCGTACACCCCCATCCGGGGGGTGGCTCCGCTCGCGCGCAACCGGCGGGGCGGCAGCGCCCAGCGCACCACCTGGGAGAGGAGCAGGGCGGCCGTGGCGCCCACGAGGACACCCCAGGAGACCGGCTGCGGATCCTTCAGCGCCCACCACAGGACCGCGGCCCACACCAGCCACGACCCCGGCACGCCGGGCACCAGGACTCCGCACAGGCCGAGCAGGATGACGACGCCGACCAGCAGGAGTTCAGCCACTCCCATCTGCCCAGCCTGCGGGATCCCGGGGGAAAACGCAGGTCAGTAACGGGTCACCCAGCCCCGTTCGTAGGCGTGCCAGCCCAGTTGCAGCCGGGTCGTCACCCCGGTCAGCTCCATCAGCCGCTTCACCCGGCGCTGGACTGTCCTGAGGCCCAGATCGAGCTGTTTCGCCACGCTCGCGTCGGTCAGCCCGGCCAGCAGCAGGGACAGCACCTCCAGGTCGGTGCCGTCGGGGCCGTCCGGCTCCTGCTCGGCGGCGCCGGACGCGCCCAGGCGCAGCGGGAGCGCGTCCCGCCAGACCGACTCGAAGAGCCCGCAGAGCAGTTCCAGCAGGCCGCTCGCGTGCACGACGAGCGCGGCGGGTTCGGTGGTGGCCGAGCTGAGCGGCACCAGCGCGAGGGTCCGGTCGGCGATCACCAGCTTGGTCGGCACCTTGTCCACCACCCGCACCTGCTCGCCGCGGCCGAGCGCGGCGGCCAGTTCGGTGGGCCCGTCCGGCAGGTCGAGCACCGCGCGTTCGAGGACGACCCGGTAGCGGACCCCGCGTCCGGCGGCCTGCTCCTCCGCGTCGTTCTCCATGCCGGTGACGGCGACCGGGTTCCCGGTGACCAGCGCGCACACCTCGTCGCTCGCGCCGAGCTGGAGCTGCAGAAACCGCCGGGTGACGGCCGCGGCCCCGGTCACCACCTCCACCAGATCGTGTACGGCGGTCTCGGCGGCGGCCGCCCGGTACTCCTCGGCGAGCAGCGCGGCGGCCAGTTCGGCCTTCTCCAGTTCGTGGCGCTGCTGGGTGAGCAGTGCGCCCAGGGCGACCCCGGGCGGGGCGGCGACCCAGCGGCCCGGGCGGGCCGAGGACTGGGCGGCGAGTCCGTGCAGTTCCAGGCGGCGCAGGGCGCGCTCGGTGTCGTACTCCCCGATGGTCAGCCGGCGGGCGAGATCGGGCACGTCGGCGGCGCCGACGGACACCAGCGCCCGGTACGCCGACTCGTGCGCCTCGTCCAGGCCTATCGCTCCCAGCATCAGGTTCCGCCCCTCCCCGAAGACCCAACCGCGCGGGCCGTGGCGGAAACCGGCCACGGCGCGAACCCGCCTCCGCACATCATCGCCGTACCACCCGCCACTCTGCCAAGGTTGCGCAACCGAGGCATCAACACCCGTCCGCAATGCCTGGATTGGGCTTGTTCGGCCTGCGGATTCGCGCCCGGAGCAACTCATAGGGGAGTCGGGCGCGCATCACAGCGGGCCTTCAGGAAGGCAAGCCACACTCGGGGCCGGACGGGCCGGATCCGCGACGGGATTCGGTCACTCGGTCGTCGCCGGGCGGTTCTCCCGTGGGGGGTGGAACCGCCCGGCGGCTCTGTGCTGTCCTGAACAGCCCTGTGGCGGACGGGTGTTCGGAATGTCATCCGACACGCCGTTCGAGAAGGGGCGCGCACCGGATTTTCCTGACGCCCCGTTTTCATCCGGCCCGCGCGGTGGACAATTAGGGGCATGAGCCAGCAGGGGGGAAAGCCGCCCGGTCACGAGGACGACTGGTGGGGCCAGCTGTACGACGACTCCACCGACGACACGGGGCCCACGGCCGCGGCCGACTCCCTGGAGGACCGGTTCGCCTCGGCGGCCGGAACCGTGGACGAGGGCGCGCGTGCGGTGCCGGGTCGTGCGGACGAGGGCGTGCGTCCCGCGCCAGGGACCGCGGATGAGAGCGTGAGTCCGGTGTCGCGGGCTGCGGGGGAGGATCCGCGTCCCGCGCCGGGGACTGCGGGCGGGAGTGCGCGTTCAGTGCCCGGGACCGTGGACGAGGGCGCGAGTCCGGGTTCGTGGACTGCGGGTGCGGGCGTACGTCCGGTACCGGGGATCACGGGCGAGGGCGCGCGCCCAGCGTCCGGAGCTGTGGGTGAGGGTCCGCGTCCGGCGGTGCCTGGGCCCGTGGGTGAGGGTCCGGGTCCGGCGGTGCCTGGGCCCGTGGGTGAGGGTCCGGGTCCGGCGGTGCCTGGGCCCGTGGGTGAGGGTCCGCGTTCGGCGGTGCCTGGGCCTGTGGGCGAAGGCCCGGGTCCGGCGGTGCCTGGGCCCGTGGGTGAGGGTCCGCGTCCGGCAGCACCCGGGCCTGTGGGCGAAGGCCCGGGTCCGGCGGTGCCTGGGCCCGTGGGTGAGGGTCCGCGTTCGGCGGTGCCTGGGCCTGTGGGCGAAGGCTCGCGTCCGGCGGTACCCGGGCCCGTGGGTGAGGGTCCGCGTCCGGCGCCGCCTGGGCCTGTGGGTGAAGGCTCGCGTCCGGCAGCGCCCGGGCCCGTAGGCGAGGGCCCGCGTCCAGTGGCCGGCTCGGGGGTTCCCGTGCCGCGTGCCGGTGCCGGCGGTTCCCGTCCGGGCGGTGCGGCGGACGCCGACGCGTCGGGCCACCGTCCGACCACGACCACGACCACGACCACGACCGCGGCCACGGGCGACGACAGCTCGCCCTCTCCGGCCGCGCGGGGCGTCGGCACGGCCCCGCCCCTCGGCGCATCGCCGTTCCCGCCGCCACCGCCACCGATCAGCCCCGCCCCGCCCGCCCCGCAGCGCCTCCGCGGAGACGCCCCGCTCGCCCCGCCCGCCTATCCGCCGCCCCCGGCCGCCCTCACCGGCCCGCCCCCGAACCTCCCCGCCCTCTCACAGCCGACCCCGCCGCCCACCACACCCCCGCCCGCATCGCTCACCCTCGACTACGTCGGCTCCGGTCCCCCCACCTACGACGCCGAGCCCACCGCCCTGCCGCCCGCCGATCCGGACGACCTGGACGATCTGGTCGCGGACACCGTGCTGGACGGGGCGCGGTACGGGAGCAGTACGCTGCGGGCCGCTTCCGTGCGGGGGGACTCCGCACGGTTCCGGGGTGAGCCGCGCAGGGACTCGTTGCTGACCGCGCGGTTCGGGGTCGGGGACCAGGCTCTGGTGCTGGTCGCGATGGCGACCGGGGCGCGGGCCACACCGGGAGCGCACCGGGCCGCCGCCGAGGCCTGTCACTGGATCGGGCGGGCCGTCGGACGCAGTCACGCCCGGCTGGCGGAGGACATCCGGGCCGCCCGGCGCGGTGATCTCAAGTCCGGCCTGCACCGGCTCACCGACCGCAGCCTCGGCAAACTCCGTGCCAGCGCCGCCGAACAGGGCATCGACCCGGACGAGTACGCGGCCACCCTGCGCTGTCTCCTCCTCCCCGCGGACCCGGAGTGCCGTACCCGCGTCTTCTTCGGTGTCGGCCCCGGCGGTCTGTTCCGGCTGCGCGACGGGGAGTGGCAGGACATCGAGCCCACCGCGGGCGAGGCGGCCGGCGAGGCCGTCGTCGGCTTCGGTTCGCAGCCCGCCGAGACTCCCGAGGGAGACCGGCTCACCATGGACCTCGGCATCCCGACCCCGCCGAGTCCGTACGAACCGGCCCCCGAACCGCCCCGCGAACCCTTCCGCTTCCGTGCCTCGGTCGCCCGCCCCGGTGACACGCTCCTCATGTGCACGGGCGGCCTCGCAGACCCGCTGCGCGGCGAGCCCGAGCTGTCCGCCCATCTGGCGGGCCGGTGGTCGGCCGCCGTCCCGCCCGGTCTGGCCGCGTTCCTCGCCGACACCCAAGTGCGGGTCAAGGGTTATGCAGACGACCGCACGGCCGCCGCCGTTTGGGAGGCGTGAGGCCTCGGGCTGTGAATTCATGGAACCCAGAGGGATCCGCAGTACACCGGAAACCGAAGGGCACGCGAGAACCATGGCCAAGCAGAACGTTGCCGAACAGTTCGTCGACATCCTCGTCCGCGCCGGAGTCAAGCGCCTCTACGGCGTCGTCGGCGACAGCCTCAACCCGGTCGTCGACGCGATCCGCCGCAACTCCGCCATCGACTGGATCCACGTACGGCACGAGGAGACCGCCGCCTTCGCGGCCGGCGCGGAAGCGCAGATAACCGGGAAGCTCGCGGCCTGCGCCGGCTCCTGCGGCCCCGGCAACCTCCACCTCATCAACGGCCTCTACGACGCCCACCGTTCCATGGCCCCGGTCCTCGCCCTCGCCTCGCAGATCCCGTCCAGCGAGATCGGCCTCGGCTACTTCCAGGAGACCCACCCGGAGCGGCTCTTCCAGGAGTGCAGTCACTACAGCGAACTGATCTCCAGCCCCAAGCAGATGCCCCGCCTCCTGCAGACCGCCATCCAGCACGCGGTCGGCCAGTCCGGCGTCAGCGTCGTCTCCCTCCCGGGCGACATCGCCGCCGAGCCCGCCCCGGAGAAGGCTGCCGAGACCGCCCTCGTCACCTCCCGCCCCTCCGTCCGCCCGGGCGACGCCGAGATCGAGAAGCTCGTCGAGATGATCGACGAGGCGGACAAGGTCACCCTCTTCTGCGGCAGCGGTACGGCGGGCGCGCACGCCGAGGTGATGGAGTTCGCCGGGAAGATCAAGTCCCCGATCGGCCACGCCCTTCGGGGCAAGGAATGGATCCAGTACGACAACCCGTACGACGTCGGCATGAGCGGACTGCTCGGCTACGGCGCCGCCTACGAGGCCACCCACGAGTGCGACCTGCTGATCCTCATCGGCACCGACTTCCCGTACAACGCGTTCCTGCCCGACGACGTGAAGATCGCCCAGATCGACGTACGGCCCGAACACCTGGGCCGGCGCTCGAAGTTGGACCTCGCGGTGTGGGGCGACGCGAAGGAGACGCTGCGCTGTCTCATCCCCCGGGTGAAGCCGAAGGGGGACCGGAAGTTCCTCGACCGGATGCTCAAGAAGCACGCCGACGCGCTGGAGGGGGTCGTCAAGGCGTACACGCGGAAGGTCGAGAAGCAGGTTCCGATCCATCCCGAGTACGTGGCCTCCGTACTCGACGAACTGGCTGACGAGGACGCCGTGTTCACCGTCGACACGGGCATGTGCAATGTGTGGGCCGCCCGCTACATCACGCCCAACGGCCGCCGTCGCGTGATCGGTTCGTTCTCCCACGGGTCGATGGCGAACGCGCTGCCCATGGCGATCGGCGCCCAGTTCACCGACACCGAGCGGCAGGTCATCTCGATGTCCGGCGACGGAGGATTCTCCATGCTGATGGGCGACTTCCTCACCCTCGTCCAGTACGACCTGCCGGTGAAGGTCGTCCTGTTCAACAACTCCTCTCTGGGAATGGTCGAGCTGGAGATGCTGGTCGCCGGTCTCCCGTCCTACGGCACCACCAACAAGAACCCCGACTTCGCCGCCGTGGCCCGTGCCTGCGGTGCCTACGGTGTGCGGGTCGAGAAGCCCAAGGACCTGGCGGGCGCGCTGAAGTCGGCCTTGAAGCACAAGGGTCCGGCGCTCGTCGACGTCGTCACCGACCCCAACGCGCTGTCCATCCCGCCGAAGATCAGCGCCGAGATGGTGACGGGCTTCGCGCTGTCGGCGTCAAAGATCGTGCTGGACGGGGGAGTTGGGCGGATGCTCCAGATGGCCCGCTCCAACATCCGTAACGCGCGCGGACTCTAACCGTCGTACGGCGCCCAGCCCTTGGCCGAGTACCAGTAGTGCGGCAGGCCCTTGATGCTCGTCGTGCGGAACGGCCTGCCGTGGTCGTCGATGCGGAGGGTGCCGGTGCGGCCCTGGGAGGACCAGCCGAGTTCCAGGTACCAACGGCAGTCGCAGGTCTGGGTCCTGGCCTTGACGAGCAGTACCTCCGGGTCCTGCGCGGAGACCTTGTAGGGCAGGTGCACCGCGGGGACCGGCGTGCCCAGGTCGCTCCCGGCGACCGGGCGGGCCAGAGGGCGGTCGGCATCCAGGTCCACCCCGAAGTAGCGGGGGCTGACCTCGCCGCCGCAGCCCTGGTCCATGGCGTAGGCGGTGCCTTGGACGGGGGCGGCCCGGCCCACGACCCGCACGCGCAGCGACTCCAGGACGACCGCCGTGGTCGTCCGCCCCTGCACCGAGATCTCGACGTCGGTCTCCCGCCCGTGCACCGCGCGCTGCTGCGCCGCCCAGGTCCCGGCGTCCTCCGGGGCCGGGGGCGGCGGAACCCGCGCGGGTGAGGTCTCGACGACGTAGTCGTGGCTGCAATGGATGGCCCACGCCTGGGAGTCGGCGGTCCAGGCGAGAGGTGCGGGAGCTGCGGGAGGTGTGGACGGTGCGGCCTTGGGCTTGGTGGTGTCGTGGGTGGAGATCGCCGACACGCTGCCCCACACCGCGAGCATCACGCACACCACGGCGACGGTGAGCGTGAGCCGCCGTCGGTACCAGGGTCCGGGCGCCGGCGCGGGGACTTCCTCCGGCTCCGGTTCGGGGACCGGCTTTTCGGCGGGCCGGGGCCGCTGCCGGGCCGCCACCGCCAGGATCCAGTACCGGTGCAGCCGCAGCCGTTCCTCCGGTGTCGCCCCGCACAGGCCGGCGAACCGCTCCACGGGGGCGAAGTCGAGGGGGACCGCCTCGCCGACGCAGTAGCGGTGCAGGGTCGAGGCGTTCATGTTCAGGCGGCGGGCCAACTGACTGTAGCTGCGGTCCGTGCGGTCCTTCAGCCGGCGCAGCAGCGCCGCGAACTCCTCGACATCCTTGTCGTCGCCCTCGCCCGACACCGTTCCCCCGTGCGCGCCGCGTCCCGGGACGGCATCCCAGGCACTCCACATATGAGGAGGTCAGCGGGGGTGGGACGGTTCCACCGTCGCGGGTTCGGTGTCGGTCATTGCGGTCGTCCGGGCCGCGCGCCGAAGCTCTGAGCGACCACACCGCACGGCACCGAACCGAAACGGGGAACCCACGTGAACAGCAAGAAGGCCACGCGCCGCACCGCCCTCGCCGCCGGCCTCGCCCTCGCCCTCGGGCTGGGCGTGGCGGCCCAGGCCTCGGCCGGCGGCCCGCGCACCGTCAGCGGCTCACCGTCCGACAACATCACGCGCATCGCCGACTTCTACGGCGCCTACATCGACGCCGAGAGCGACCTCGACAACGGCGGCGGCAAGCTCGCCCGGCAGCTGCGCGCGTACTACCTCACGCCCGCCTACCTCAAGAAGCTGACGGCCTGGGAGGACAGGAACCACGCGGACGGCGTCCTCCAGGCGCAGAACACGCCCCTCAAGTGGAAGGTCACCGACAACGGCACCGCCGACTACACCGAGGCCGTCATCACCCTGACCTGGGGCGGCGGTGACACCACCAGGCTGATCGTCGACATGACCCGTACGACCCACAAGATCTTCCACATCGGCACGAAGGGCATCGGCAGCAAGTAGGCACCCTTGCCGAACGGTTGATTCCGGCCAGATTCATGAAGCGTGAGCCATCGGGGGACCAACCGCCCCACGCCTTCGCGGACTACGGCCGGATCGACAGCCCGGAATCGGCAGTCGGTGCGATCGCCGGTGGTCAGGACGGCACGAGGTGTCTGGTCCCGGCGTCCGACGCCATGACATCGCGGGGGTGGACGTCCCGGCCGGCCCGCCCGCGCCGCATGCTCCCTACGGTGGCCGTTCGATCGCACGGACGTCAACGGCCCCGATTCCTCCGCCCCGCCGGATTCGGCCCAACCATGGCCGAACACCTGGTCGTTGACGATTAGACATGACTGGCCCGTTCCGGACGAGGGCATGGATCCCCGTGAACATGTTCGAGCAGGAGGGGAACCGGAAAACCGGCGCAGGCGGGGGTCATGAAGAGGCAAGCACGAGGGGGCGGTCCCATGGCGGTCGGGGCCTCCTCGGCGAAAACGGTGGAGGAAACGGCCGACAGCGCCATGGAACCGGCGCAGTCGCCTCAACTGAGGCGCAGACTCGGACGCGCGGACCTGCGGGCGGTGCCCGAAGCACGCAGGGCGTTGCGTGAACTGTTACGGCACTGGGGGAGGCCGGGACGATCGGAGATAGCGGAACTGCTCACGAGTGAACTCGTCACCAACGCGCTGATCCACACCGACCACGACGCCGTGCTGACGGCGACGGTCGGACCGCGTGGACTGCGCGTGGAGGTACGGGACTTCGTGGCACGGAGGCCCAGACTGCGCGCACCGATCGCCGACGACGGTACGCACGGGCGGGGCCTGGTCCTGGTGCAGTCCCTCGCGGACGCCTGGGGAGTGTCGTCCCACGGGGTGGGCAAGTCCGTCTGGTTCGAACTCGATTCGGACGCGGCATGAGCAACGGGACGGGGACGGCGTCCAGTTGGACTCCGTCCCCGTCCCGTTGTCGCCCGGTCCCGGACCTCGTGGTCCCGGATCTCAGCCGAACTGCTGCTCCAGGTCCTTGAGTTTGCGCTCAAGGGAGTCGAGCCGCGGCAGTGCCATGGTGTCGTCCTCCGCGGTGAGGTCGACGGTTATCGGGTCAGATGCCCCGCGGACTGGCTGGAGTGAGGGACGCGTGCGAACTGGCAGCGGTTCTCCGGTCGATAGAGCAGGCTCCGCGGAAGGCTGAGCGGAGCCGCGCTCCAGGGCCTGCGGTTCCGGCGTCCGGCGGCCGATGAGGCCGCGCTGGCCCCGGCTTATGGCCTTGAGCTGGGCCCGCTCGATCCGCTGCTGGTCGCGGCGGCGCAGTCGGGTCTCTTCCTTCTTCGCCTTGTCCTCGCGCACCTCGTCGACCGCCTCGTCCAGGCTGCGGACGTTCTCCAGGAGCATCAGCGACCAGGCGCTGTAGGTCTCACGGGGGGCCCGCAGCCAGCGGACGATACGGATCTGCGGCAGCGGACGCGGCACGAGACCCTGCTCGCGCAGCGCGGCACGGCGGGTCTGCTTCAGCGCGCGGTCGAACAGGACCGCGGCCGACAGGGACATGCCGGAGAAGAACTGCGGAGCGCCCGCGTGGTCGACACCCCTGGGCGCGTGCACCCAGTTGAACCAGGCGGCAGCGGCCGCGAACGTCCATACGAGTATGCGGGAGCCGAGGGCCGCGTCACCGTGGCTGGCCTCGCGGACCGCGAGGACGGAGCAGAACATGGCCGCGCCGTCGAGGCCGAACGGGACCAGGTACTCCCAGCCGTCGGTGAGGCCGAGGTTCTCCTGGCCGAAGCCGACCAGTCCGTGGAAGGAGAGTGCCGCGGCGACCGCCGCACAGCAGAACAGAAGGACGTAGGAGGCGATGCCGTATATGGCCTCCTTGCGCCTGCGGCGCTCCTCCGTGCGCTCCCACGAGTCGTCTTTCGCGTGCTCCCCGCCGGACCGCTTGCTCCGCGCGAGCACCGCAACCGCCGCCAGCATGCCCAGGAGCAGTACGGCGCCGGGAAGCAGCCAGTTAAGCGATATGTCGGTCAGTCTCATCTGGGGTCCCTTGCATTGGGATAGGGCGTAACGCCCGCCATAGTGGCCCAATCCCAACGGCCCTCAGGCGTTTTCGGGGCAAGAGGCCGCCAAGGAGGTGCAAGGGGATGCCCAGGGCGGCTTTCTGCTCGAACTGCCGCTTGAGGGGCGGGAGTTGAGTTCGAATAAGACTACCCGTACGGGTGGTTCCACGGAAAGTTCCTGCGACAAGTGAGGAAGTTGTGAAGCACCTGTAACCGGGCGGGCGTCTCGTTCGCGGTGATCCTAGCGGGCCCGGAAACGGGCCTCGCACTGAGGGTCCCTCAACTCGCGGCGGCGGCCAGCAGTTTGGTGACCCGCTCCGCCTCGCAGGTGCGCGGGCAGGTCGGGCAGGCGTCCAGCGCGTCCAGCGTGTAGTACATGCAGCAGCTCGCCCGGTCCCGGGTCGGCAGCGCCTCGCCGTTCGGACCGGTGACCTCGCGGAACGCGGCCGAACCGACGTACGGCTTGGTGGCGCCGGGCAGCAGGCGCTCCAACTCCCGTACCGCGCGCGGCTGTTCGCCGAAGAGATCGGCGACGTACCAGATCCCCTCCACGACCTCGTCGGTCGCCATGCCCCACAGCGCGCGGCCCCGCCGCCGCATCCGCGGGCCGAAGCCGGCCAGCAGGGGCTCCATGTGCTCGGCGACCGCGGCCCGCACCTCCGCGCGCAGCGCCTCGTCGTCGGCGACCACTCGCGCACCGGGCAGCGCCGCCGCCGGGTCGCCGGGCAGGCAGGCGAACGAGTCGGTGCGCACGACCAGGTGGCCCATGTCGAGGCCCTCGGCGGTGCGGTCGTATGTGACGTGGTTCACGGGGAGGCGGGGGACCCGGCGGTGCAGGAACCAGGGCACGGTGAACAGGAGGCAGGCCGGCCAGGCGTAGCGGTGCAGGCCGAAGGTGGCTATGGCGTCCGGGCGGCCCGGCCGGCCGTGGTCGCGCAGGACCTGGGCGTCGTCCCAGGCCAGGAATGCCTCCAGGTCGGCTCCGCCGGCGGCGAGCCCGGCCGCCGGGGCCCAGCCGCCACCGCTGGGGAGCGGTTGTTCCAGGGGGAGTTCGGTGATCGCGAGCCCGGGGACGACCTCGGTGAGGCGGGCGTACGAGTCCGCTACGGCCGAAGAGGGCAGGGGCATGCCGGGACCACCGATTCACCGTTGGTTTAAAGGTAAGGCTTACCTTACCCACCCCTTCTGTAATTTGAACTAGTCCGATCTGCGCCTAAGGTGCTTGACGGACGAGTAACAAGCAGCCGTAATGACCCCAAGTACCGACACGTCCGGAGGAGGACCCGTGAAGCAGGGCGCGCAGGGCTCCGCCGGGACCGGCATACCGGACCCGCGTACCCGAGGGGCCCGGGTGCCGCCGCAGTCGCAGCCTCGCGCCGCCGACGTGGACCGGGACCGGGGTCGGGCGGACGGCACCGACGCCGTGCGCGGCGAGCACACCCACAGCGAGACACCGTTCCCGCGCCCCCGGCAGACCCTCCAGCGGCCCTCCGTGCGCGGGCAGATACTCGACGCCCTGCGCACCGCGCTCGTCGGCGGGGAACTGACCCCCGGCGAGGTCTACTCCGCGCCCGCCCTCGGCGACCGGTTCGGCGTCTCCGCCACGCCCGTGCGCGAAGCGATGCAGCAGCTCGCCACCGAGGGTGCCGTCGAGGTCGTGCCGAACCGGGGTTTCCGCGTCGTCGAGCGGGGCGCCAGGGAACTCGCCGAACTGGCGGAGATCCGCGCCCTGATCGAGGTCCCCGTGATGCTGCGGCTCGCCCGTACGGTGCCCACCGCCCGCTGGGCCGACCTCCGCCCGCTGGCCGAGGGGACCGTACGCGCCGCGTCCTCCGGGTGCCGGGCGACCTACGCCGAGTCCGACCGGGCCTTCCACCGCGCGGTCCTCGCCCTCTCCGGCAACGAACAGCTCGTCCACCTCGCCGAGGACCTGCACCGCCGCACCCAGTGGCCGCTGGCCGGCGGTCCGGTTCCGCGCGGACGCGCCGACCTGGTGGCCGACGCGGCCGAACACCTCGCGCTGGTCGAGGCGTTGGGCGCGGGGCAGTGGGACGTGGCGCAGTCACTGGTGCGGGAGCACTTCGCGGGCGCCGAGTGACACCGAATATGTGACTCCGGTCACGAGCGGGTCCGGGTCCGGCGACCGAGGGCCCCGGCGGGAACCCGCCCGGCCGACGGTGACGTGCCCCACGGAAAGGGATGTCCGTTCCGTGGGGGAGAGCGCCGATGTTTCCGAATCCCGGCCAGCAGGCCGCACAGCAGGCCGCGCAGCGAGGTGCCGAACAGTCCGCACGCCGGGCCGCGGAGGACGGGATGCGGGCCGCGCAGGCGGGAGCCCGGCGCGGCCACTCTCCTTCCCGCGGCGGCCTGTTGAGCTTCCTGCTGCTCGTCGCCGTCGTGGTGCTGGTCGCGCGCGACCCCGAACTCCGGGCGTCCGTCCTGCACTTCGTCCACCACGTCGTGAACGTCGTCCAGAACCGGACCGACGGCTCCTGACCTACGCCGTGGCCGCCCCGGGCGCGGGTACCGCCAACTGCCGTGCCAGCCACGTCGGTACACCGCCGAGCAGCCGGAACAGCCGCCGCGCCTCCTCGCGCAGCCGGGACGCCTCCGGCTCGGCCTCCGCGTCCGCGAGCGACGCGAGGGCCGGTGCCGTACCGACGAGGTAGCCCAACTCCTCCCGGATGCGCAGCGATTCGGCGAAGCCGTGCCGGGCCTCCGCCAACTCCCCGTCCCGCAGGGCGAGTCCGGCCAGGTGCCGCCAGGTGAACGACAGCAGCAGCGGGTCGGCGTGATCGGCGGCCCCCGCGTGGGCGCGCCGGTACGCGGCCCGCGCGGCCTGCGGCGAACGCGCCAGGTTCTCCGCGAGCAGCCCCCGCCGGAAGTCCAGCAGCGCCCGCCCGCCGCCGCCCGGCGGGATCAGCGCCGCCGCCCGCCCGAGCGCGGCCCGCGCCTCGTCGGCCCGGTCCCGGACGCCGTGCAGCGTGGCCGCGTAGGCGAGGTATCCGCGTTCGCAGGCCGCCGCGCCCCGCTCGTCGTCGCTGTGGGCCAGTGCCTCGGCCGTCCGCAGCGCGTCGTCGGCCTCTTCCCAGCCCTGCTCGGTGTAGAGGCACCGCTCCACGAACAGGGCGGTCCGCTGGAGAGCCGTCGCAGCGGTGTCGGGCCGCAGCAGCGCCGCCGCGTCGACCCAGCAGGCCCGCGAGCGCAGCCGCCACACCGCGGTCTGGAGGGGATCGTCACCAGCGGTCGTTCCGTTCCCAGACATGGCGGAATGCGCCACGTTGCCCTCCCCGAGCACACCATTGAGCTGTTGAGTGGTGGCCGCATCTCAGCACGGATCAGGCGGCCCGGCCAAGGGGGTGGGTGAAAGAATTCACAAAGTCGTGGGATCGGATCGGGGCCGCCGGGTCAGCTCATCCGCAGTGCCAGGAAGAAATCCAGCTTGTCCTCAAGGCGCGAGAGGTCCCGACTCGTCAACTGCTCGATCCTGCCGACCCGGTAGCGCAGCGTGTTGACATGCAGGTGCAGCCGGGTCGCACAGCGCGTCCAGGAACCGTCGCACTCCAGGAACGCCTCCAGCGTCGGAATCAGCTCCGCGCGGTGCCTGCGGTCGTAGTCGCGCAGCGGGTCGAGGAGCCGCGCGGTGAACGCCCGCCGCACGTCGTCCGGCACGAAGGGCAGGAGCAGCACGTGCGAGGCCAGCTCCTGGTGCCCCGCCGCGCACACCCGCCCCGGCCGCGCCGCCGCCACCCGCCGCGCGTGCCGCGCCTCCTCCAGCGCCCCGCGCAGCCCCTCCGCCGAGTGCACGGCCGCGCTCACCCCGAGCGTCACCCGCCCGTCGTCGTCGAGGCCGGCCGACAGCGGATCCCGTACGGCCTCCAGGAGCACGTCCGCGTGGAGCCCGGACTCGGAGCCGTCGTGCTCCGCCGACACCGCGGGCAGCGGTACGAGCGCGATCGCCTCGTCGCCCGAGTGGGCCACGGCGATCCGGTCGGAGGGCTCAGGACCCGTGGTCAGCGGATCGACCAGGATCTCCTCAAGGAGCGACTGGGCGACCGGCCCGGCCTCGATGTCGGCGCCGTCCCACTCGACCCGGGCGACGACCACCTGCCAGTGCGGGGCGGCACCCAGCCCGGGCAGCAGAACGGGCGCGGCGACCCGCAGCCGCGCGGCGATCTCGGCCGGCGCGGCACCCGTCTGGACCAGCTCCAGGACCTCCTGCGCGAGCCGTCTGCGGACCGTGCGCGCCGCGTCCCGCCGGTCCCGCTCGACCGCGATCAGCTGGGTGACGCCCTGCAACAGGTCCAGCCGTTCGTCCGGCCAGTCCCCGGCGTCCGCCTCGACGGCCAGCAGCCAGTCCGACAGCACCGTCTCGCGCACGTCCCGCGAGCCCTGCGGGGACCGTCCGCTGCTGCGGATCGGGAACAGGGAGTACGTCGCCGACCCCAGCGCCAGCCGGTGCGGCCCCCGACGGCCCGTGCGGGCGGCGGCCAGATGCTCGGCGGCCAGCTTGGCGCACACGTCCACGGGCAGCGCGGCCCCCGCCACCTTCGAGCCCGCGATCAGCCGCCCGGTCGGCGACAGCACCCAGGCCCGCAGATCGAGGTCGGAGCCGAGCAGGTCCAGGACCACGTCCGGGCCGCCGCCCGCCGGGCCCGAGGTCATCATCCGGCGGTGCCGGTCCACCACGGCCGCCAGATCACCGGCCCGCTCACCCGACACCTGCCGTACGACATGCTCGGTGATCGTCGCGAACGCCACCGACTCGTTGACCGCGAACAGCGGCAGCCGGTGCTTGGCGCAGGCGGTCACGAGGTCGTCCGGGATGTCGCCGAGCTCGGCCTCGCCGGCGGCCAGCGCGGCCACCCCCGCGGACACCAGGAGCCGTACGAACGGCTCGGAGTCGGCGGGATTCCGGCGCCAGGCAAGACCGGTCAGGACCAGCTCGCCGCCGGAGAGATAGCGGCTGGGGTCCCGCAGGTCGGTGGTCATCACCCCGCGTACCGTGCGGTCCAGCTCGTCCGCCCCGCCGAGCAGCCGCAGCCCCAGCGCATCGGTGTCCAGAAGTGCGCGCAGCCGCATCGCCGTCGCCGCCGTTCTTTGTCTAGAAAACTACGATGAACCATGAGGTGCTGTGGTTGAGGAGCCGTGCGGGGCTGTTTCCCACGTTTCCACAGGGAATCGGAGGGGTTACTGATGACCTCCGTTCATACGAATCTACAAGATGCCCGCGCTGGCCAGCCAACTCCTTCATGGTTTCCGTGACTGACCCACAGGAGCACGGCCCTGTGTACTGACCCCACGCTGCATTAACAGCGCATGAACGAGCCGGGCCCGCCGCACACGAACTGGCTTGATCCGTACGACCCACGAGACGAAGAAGAGAGCCGGTCATGGACTTCCTTCGCCCCGCAAGCTGGGAGGAGGCGCTCGCCGCGAAGGCCGAGCACCCCACCGCAGTACCGATCGCGGGCGGCACCGATGTGATGGTCGAGATCAACTTCGACCACCGCCGGCCCGAGTACCTGCTCGATCTCAACCGCATCGGTGATCTCTACGAGTGGGAGGTCGGCGCGGACAGCGTGCGGCTCGGGGCCTCGGTCCCGTACACCCGGATCATGGAGCACCTGCGCACCGAGCTGCCGGGCCTCTCCCTCGCCTCGCACACGGTCGCCTCCCCGCAGATCCGCAACCGCGGCGGCGTCGGCGGCAACCTCGGCACCGCCTCCCCGGCCGGCGACGCCCACCCCGCGCTCCTCGCGGCCGGCGCCGAGGTCGAGGCCGAGTCGGTGCGCGGCACCCGCCTCATCCCGATCGACGAGTTCTACACCGGCGTGAAGCGCAACGCCCTCGCGCCCGACGAGCTGATCCGCGCCGTCCACATCAAGAAGGCGGACGGCCCGCAGCAGTACTCGAAGGTCGGTACCCGGAACGCCATGGTGATCGCCGTCTGCGCCTTCGGTCTGGCGCTGCACCCCGCCACCCGCACGGTCCGCACCGGCATCGGATCGGCCGCGCCGACACCCGTCCGGGCGAAGGCGGCCGAGGAATTCCTGAACGCGGCGCTCGACGAGGGCGGCTTCTGGGACAACGGCCGGATCATCACCCCGTCGGTCGCCAAGCAGTTCGCGGACCTGTGCTCCGCCGCCTGCAACCCGATCGACGACGTCCGGGGCACCGCGAGCTACCGCCGCCACGCGGTCGGCATCATGGCCCGCCGCACCCTGACCTGGACCTGGGAGTCCTACCGCGGCACCGCCGCCCGCTCGGAGGGAGTCGCCTGATGCGCGTCAATTTCACGGTCAACGGCCGCCCGCAGGAAGCGGACGACGTGTGGGAGGGCGAGTCCCTGCTGTACGTGCTGCGCGAGCGGATGGGGCTGCCTGGTTCGAAGAACGCGTGCGAGCAGGGCGAGTGCGGTTCCTGCACGGTCCGGCTGGACGGCGTTCCGGTGTGTTCGTGTCTGGTCGCCGCCGGGCAGGTCGAGGGCCGCGAGGTCGTCACCGTCGAGGGGCTCGCGGACTACGCCGCGCAGCGCTCCTGCGGAACAGCCGCCTGCGGTACGTCACTTGACGAGGCCAAGGACTGGAAAGCGAAACCGCTCGACTCGCAGACCGGCGAGGGCACCCAACTCGCCCCCATCCAGCAGGCGTTCATCGACGCCGGTGCCGTCCAGTGCGGCTTCTGCACCCCCGGTCTCCTCGTCGCCGCCGACGAGATGCTGGAGCACAACCCGAACCCGACCGACGCGGACATCCGCGAGGCGCTCTCGGGCAACCTGTGCCGCTGCACCGGCTACGAGAAGATCATGGACGCGGTCCGCCTGGCGGCCGCCCGGCAGGGAGAGGCGGTCTGACATGCCCGTAAAAGGCACCCCCATCGGCACTCCCGCCAAGGTCACCCAGGGTTCGAATACCAAGGGCGGCATCGGCGAGTCCACGCTCCGCCCGGACGGCACCCTCAAGGTCACCGGCGAGTTCGCGTACTCCTCCGACATGTGGCACGAGGACATGCTCTGGGGCCAGATCCTGCGCTCCCCGGTCGCCCACGCCGAGATCGTCTCCATCGACACGGTCGAGGCGCTCAAGACCCCCGGCGTCTACGCCGTCATGACCTACGACGACCTCCCGACCGACGTGAAGAACTACGGCCTGGAGATCCAGGACACCCCGGTCCTCGCGCACGGCAAGGTCCGCCACCACGGCGAGCCGGTCGCGATCGTCGCCGCCGACCACCCCGAGACCGCACGCCGTGCGGCCGCGAAGATCAAGGTCGAGTACCACGAACTCCCGGTCATCACCGACGAGTTGTCCGCGACCGCCCCGGACGCGATCCTCGTCCACGAGAACCGCGACGACCACCACATCGGCCACGTCCCGCACCCCAACATCGTGCACCGGCAGCCGATCGTCCGCGGAGACGTCGAATCCGCCCGCGAGCGCGCCGACTTCATCGTCGAGGGCGAGTACACCTTCGGCATGCAGGACCAGGCGTTCCTGGGCCCGGAGTCAGGGCTCGCCGTACCCGCCGAGGACGGCGGCGTCGACCTCTACATCGCCACCCAGTGGCTGCACTCCGACCTGCGTCAGATCGCCCCCGTCCTCGGCCTGCCCGAGGACAAGGTCCGGATGACGCTCTCCGGCGTCGGCGGCGCGTTCGGCGGACGCGAGGACCTGTCGATGCAGATCCACGCCTGCCTGCTGGCACTGCGCACCGGCAAACCCGTGAAGATCGTCTACAACCGCTTCGAGTCCTTCTTCGGCCACGTCCACCGCCACCCCGCCAAGCTCCACTACGAGCACGGCGCCACGAAGGACGGCAAGCTCACCCACCTCAAGGCCCGCATCGTCCTGGACGGCGGCGCCTACGCGTCGGCCTCCCCGGCGGTCGTAGGAAACGCCTCTTCGCTCGGCGCCGGACCGTACGTCATCGACAACGTCGACATCGAGGCCATCGCGCTCTACACCAACAACCCGCCCTGCGGCGCGATGCGCGGCTTCGGCGCGGTCCAGGCGTGCTTCGCCTACGAGGCCCAGATGGACAAGCTCGCCGACAAGGTGGGCATGGACCGCGTCGCGTTCCGTCAGCTCAACGCGATGGAACAGGGCACGGTCATGCCGACCGGTCAGGTCGTCGACTCGCCGGCCCCGGTCGCCGAACTCCTGCGCCGCGTCAAGGCGATGCCCATGCCCCCGGAGCAGCAGTGGCTCGCCGCCGGAGAGGCCGCCGACGTACGGCAGTTGCCCGGCGGTCTGTCCAACACCACGCACGGCGAAGGCGTCGTACGAGGCGTCGGCTACGCGGTCGGCATCAAGAACGTCGGCTTCTCCGAGGGCTTCGACGACTACTCGACGGCCAAGGTCCGCCTGGAAGTTGTCGGCGGTGAGCCCGTCGCCGTCGTGCACACCGCGATGGCGGAGGTCGGCCAGGGCGGGGTCACCGTCCACGCGCAGATCGCCCGCACCGAGCTGGGCGTCACCCAGGTGACCATCAACCCGGCGGACACACAGGTGGGTTCGGCCGGTTCGACCTCCGCGTCCCGGCAGACGTACGTCACCGGCGGCGCCGTCAAGAACTCCTGCGAGCTGGTCCGCGAGAAGGTCCTGGAGATGGGCCGCCGCAAGCTCGGCACCTACCACCCGGCCTGGGCCACCGCCGAACTCCTGCTGGAGGGCGGCAAGGTGGTCACCGACGCGGGCGAGGTCCTCGCCGATCTCGTCGACGTCCTCGAAGGCGAGGCCGTGGAGATCGAGGCCGAGTGGCGCCACCGCCCCACCGAGGCCTTCGACCTCCGCACCGGACAGGGCTTCGGCCACGTCCAGTACACCTTCGCCGCGCACCGCGCCGTCGTCGAGGTCGACACCGAACTCGGCCTGGTGAAGGTCATCGAGCTGGCCTGCGCGCAGGACGTCGGCAAGGCGCTCAACCCGCTGTCCGTGATCGGCCAGATCCAGGGCGGTACGACCCAGGGTCTCGGCATCGCGGTCATGGAGGAGATCATCGTCGACCCGAAGACCGCGAAGGTGCGCAACCCCTCCTTCACGGACTATCTCATCCCCACCATCCTCGACACGCCGACCATTCCGGTCGATGTGCTCGAACTCGCCGACGAGCACGCCCCGTACGGGCTGCGCGGCATCGGCGAGGCACCCACCCTGTCGTCGACTCCCGCCGTACTCGCGGCGATTCGGAACGCGACCGGGCTGGAACTGAACAGGACACCGGTACGCCCGGAGCACCTCACCGGTATGTGACCCTCCGGGTCCCCTTGTTCGTCTCGGGCCGTCCCCCGGGTCGTCCATCCCAAATCCCGCGCACCGCCGACGGCGGATGGCGGGTGCCCCTGTGAACCTTGGGAGATGGCCCCATGACCCAGCAGTCCCTGGAACCCAGGACCGCCGCCGAAGACGCGGGTGAAGGAACCCGCGTCCCGGCCGGCCGGTCCTGGCTCGACCGTTACTTCCACATATCCCGGCGGGGATCGACCGTCGCGCGCGAGGTGCGCGGCGGAGTCACCACCTTCATGGCGATGGCGTACATCCTGCTGCTCAACCCCCTGATCCTGTCCGGCAAGGACGTCGCGGGGGACACGCTCGGCCAGAAGGGCCTGATCACCGCGACCGCGTTCGCGGCGGCCCTCACCACGCTCCTGATGGGCTTCGTCGGCAAGGTGCCGCTGGCCCTCGCCGCCGGGCTCTCCGTCTCCGGAGTGCTCTCCTCGCAGGTCGCCCCGCAGATGACCTGGCCGCAGGCGATGGGCATGTGCGTGGTCTACGGCGTGGTCATCATGCTGCTCGTCGTCACCGGACTGCGTGAGCTGATCATGAACGCGATCCCGCTCGCCCTGAAACACGGCATCACGATGGGCATCGGCCTGTTCATCGCCCTCATCGGCTTCTACAAGTCGGGCTTCGTGCACCAGGGCAAGGCGACGCCCGTCACCCTCGGCCCGGCGGGTGAACTCGCGGGCTGGCCCGTCCTGTTGTTCGCCGGCACCCTGCTCCTCATCTTCATGCTCCAGGCCCGCAACCTGCCCGGCGCCATCCTCATCGGCATCATCACCGGCACGGTCGTCGCCGCGATCCTGAACGCCGCCGGAGTCATCGACCCCAAGCAGTGGGCGAGCGGCGCCGCCCCCGAACTCCACGGCAGCGCGGTCTCGACGCCCGACTTCTCGCTCTTCGGCCATGTGGAGTTCGGCGGTTGGGGCAAGGTCGGCGCCATGACGGTCGGCATGATCGTGTTCACGCTCGTGCTGGCCGGCTTCTTCGACGCGATGGCCACCATCATCGGCGTCGGCACGGAAGCGAAACTCGCCGACGACAAGGGCCGGATGCCCGGCCTGTCCAAGGCGCTGTTCATCGACGGCGCCGGCGGCGCGATCGGCGGTGTCGCGGGCGGCTCCGGCCAGACGGTCTTCATCGAATCGGCGACGGGAGTCGGGGAAGGCGCGCGAACGGGCCTCGCCTCGGTCGTCACCGGACTCTTCTTCGCCGCCTGCCTGTTCTTCACCCCGCTCACCGCGATCGTCCCCCAGGAGGTCGCGTCCGCCGCCCTGGTCGTCATCGGCTCGATGATGCTGATGAACGCCCGGCACGTGGACTGGGCCGACCGGGCCACCGCGATTCCCGTGTTCCTGACGGTGGTTGTGATGCCGTTCACATACAGCATCACGGCGGGCGTCTCCGCCGGAGTCATCTCGTACGTCGCCATCAAGACCGCCCAGGGCAAGGCACGCGAGATCGGCGCCTTCATGTGGGGCCTGACGGTCATCTTCCTGGTGTACTTCGCCCTCCACCCGATCGAGGGCTGGCTCGGCGTCCACTAGCCGACGCCGCAACTCCCCTTCCCCGCAACCCCGTTAGGAGACCGAGATGCTGGACATCGCCGAAGAGCTGCACCGGTGGGTCGAGCAGGGCCGCGACTTCGCCGTCGCCACCGTGGTGGCCGTCGGCGGCAGCGCACCCCGCCAGCCGGGCGCCGCCCTCGCGGTGGACGCAGACGGTACGGCGATCGGCTCGGTCTCCGGGGGCTGCGTGGAAGGCGCGGTCTACGACCTGTGCCAACAGGCGCTCACCGACGGCGAAACAGTCCTGGAGCGCTTCGGCTACAGCGACGAGGACGCCTTCGCCGTGGGCCTCACCTGCGGCGGAGTCATCGACATCCTCGTGACACCGGTACGGGCCGGCGACCCCGCCCGCCCGGTGATCACCGCCGCCCTCTCGACCGCGACGAGCGGTGGGGCGGCGGCACTGGCCCGGATCGTCCAGGGCCCGACTCACCTGCGGGGCCGCGCACTTGTCGTCCACCCCGACGGCTCCTACGACGGCGGCTTCGGCGCCCACCCCGAACTGGACCGTACGGTCGCCGCCGAGGCCATCGCCCAGCTGGACGCCGGCCGCACCGGCACCGTCGAGATCGGCGAGCAGGGTTCCCGCTGCGGGGCCCCGCTCACCGTCCTGGTCGAGTCCTCGGTGCCGCCGCCCCGGATGATCGTGTTCGGCGCGATCGACTTCGCCTCCGCGCTGGTCCGCATCGGCAAGTTCCTCGGCTACCGCGTGACGGTGTGCGACGCCCGCCCCGTCTTCGCGACCAGGGCCCGCTTCCCGGAGGCGGACGAGATCGTCGTCGAGTGGCCCCACAAGTACCTGGGGCGCACGGACGTCGACGCCCGTACCGTCCTGTGCGTCCTCACCCACGACGCCAAGTTCGACGTACCGCTGCTCCAACTCGCCCTGCGCCTCCCGGTGGCGTACGTCGGCGCGATGGGCTCCCGCCGCACCCACCTCGACCGCAACGAGCGGCTGCGCGAAGTCGGCGTCACGGAACTGGAGTTGGCGCGACTGAGGTCCCCGATCGGCCTCGACCTCGGCGCCCGGACCCCGGAGGAGACGGCCCTGTCGATCGCCTCCGAGATCGTCGCCAACCGGCGCGGCGGCAGCGGGATTTCACTCACCGGCGCGCACACCCCGATCCACCACGACGCGACCTCGCTGCCCGCCCGGCGGATCGGCTCGGTGGCCTGAACTCCCGCTGCCAGCACGGCAGAACGGGCCGGTCCGTGCGTACGGAGAACGCCGTGTCGCCCGCCACCGCCACCAGGGCGTCCTTGACGAGCAGGGCGTACGGGACGGTGTCGAACCGGTTGGCGAAGCAGAGGGTGTGGGACTTCGGCGAGAGCACAGGCGCCGGAAGGTTCTCGATCTCCGTCGCCCGCTGCCACAGCTGCTTGCCGTCGCTCGCGCGCACGGCGGTGACCGCGACCTGCCGCCCCGAGGCCGACCGCCCCAGATACCCGACCCCCATCCCGCCGCTGCCGAGCCGGTCTCCCCGCACACAGCCGCCAATGGACTCCGCATCCCCGCGGTGCAGCGCCTTCGGCCGGTCACCTTTCCCGATTCCCGCGCCCGCAAGGGCCGTTCAGCACCATCACACCAAAGCGTGCGCACCTGTCGGCGGACACCGCCGCCGGGGGAGCGGGAAATGGGTTGCGGGCCCGGGGCGGTCCCACCTTCCATGGGCACATGGTGTCCACCGACCGACTGCTCGCCTTCGCGGCCCTGTCCTTCCTGCTGATCATCGTGCCCGGCCCCAGCGTGCTGTTCGTGATCGGCCGGGCGCTGGCCCACGGCCGCCGCGCCGCGCTGACCACCGTGCTGGGCAACACGTTCGGCGCCTACCTCCTCGTCGTGGCGGTCGCCCTCGGCATCGGCTCGCTGGTGGAACGCTCGGTGCTCGTCTTCACCGCGCTCAAGCTCGCCGGCGCCGCCTACCTGATGTACCTCGGAGTGAAGGCCTGGCGCCGACGCGGTTCGCTGCGGGCCGCGTTCACCGGCGAGGAGGCGCCCCCGCACAGCGGCCTGCGCACCCTCTGGGAGGGCTTCGCCGTCGGGGTCGCCAACCCCAAGACGATCGTGTTCTTCGCCGCCGTACTGCCCCAGTTCGTGGACCGCGAACACGGCCATGTGACGGCCCAGATGCTGCTGCTCGGCCTGGTCTTCAACCTCATCGCCGTGGCCTCGGACAGCGTGTGGGGGCTGGTCGCCGCGACCGCGCGGGACTGGTTCGCACGGTCACCGGGGCGGCTGTCCGCGGTGGGCGGGGTGGGCGGGCTGACGATGATCGGGCTGGGCGTGACGGTGGCGGTCACCGGCCGCAAGGACTGAGTCCCGGACGAGGGCGTCGCCCTGACGGACGTAGGGGCGGCTTCGGGCGGCCGGGCCGCCGTGCATCCGGACCCAGCCGACCGTGGTGGTGCGGTCCCAGGGCACCATACGGACCAGACGGGTGGCCCAGTCGGGCCAACGCGACGGGGGATACGGCACGAACACGACGGCCGTGCACCGCGCCCGGGCGAGCAGCGAGAAGAAGCGCTCCCACGCGGCGCGACCGCCCCGGGAGGGGTGCGGGGGGCCGCCGATGCCGAGGTCGCTGAGGATGAGCACCCGGGTCCCGGGCGGCGGAGGAGCGTACTCGCACCAGGTCCAACGGGCCTCCAGCCCCGTACCACGGAGGGGGGAGTCCTCGAAATGGAGCACCTCCGTGGCCTCCCGGCCGACGGTGCCGGCGATGAGGGCGGCGAGTTCGTCCTGGTCGCGCTGGAAGAGCTGCATGTTCGGCCCGCGGTCCACCAGCACCTGCGCCCCGAAGCGGAGCGTCGCCGCGGGCAGCCGGGGCAGGGTGCGCAGGGGCAGCCCCCTGGCGAGCCGGGCCACGGCCCGCTCGATGTCCACGTCCCGGTCGGCCTCGTGGCGCGACACCGCGGCCTGGATGATCGCGCGCGCCGAGCGGGGCGCCAGGAGGGGGCGGTACGGCGCCGGATGCGTGACGCGTGACGCGGGCGGCAGCGACGGGGTGGCCCACACGGTCGGTGTCCGCGGCTCGCGGGCGACGGGCGTGAGAAGTTGCGGGCCCTCGCCGGACGAAGCGAGGTCGGTGACCGGGGACGTACGACGGTGGAGCGGGCGGTCCGAGGCGCCCGTCTCACCGTCGGACGGCGGGTCCGCATAAGGGAGTTGGGGCTGCTCGTCCTCGGCCTCGCCGTCCTGCGGGGTGGTCCGGCCCGTTTCTCCCACGGGGGTCAACCCGAGCAGATCGGCGACGGCGCGCAGGGTCTCCGGATCCGAGGCACCGACGGCGGCGACCGCCCGGGCGAGGTCCCCGAGCCAGATGCCGGGCGACCGCGAGGACGCCACTTCAGGCCTCCGGCTGCTGGGACTTGAGCAGAGTGAGTTCCTTGAGCTGCTCCCAGCGCGGGTCCCCGGTGTCGATCGCGAGTTGTTTGCAGGCGTGGAGAGCGTCGAGGAACTCGGCGGTGTTGGGCGGACGCATGCCCTTGTCCCGGGCCTGGGCGCGCGTGGTCAGCAGGGCCCCGGCGAGTTCCTCGGTGAGGGACCGGTCATCCGGTGTGAACTCCCCGTAGGCCACGCGGAAATGAGCCTCGGCGATCCGCATCAGACGCGGCCCGTCCGGTGCCTCCAGGGCAAGGACCACACAACGGCGGAGGAAGGCCTGGGGGAGTTCCCGCTCCTCGTTGGTGGTGATGATCACGAGATGCCCGCCTCCGGGGGCGGTCGGCTCCCGGCGGATCACCTGTCCGGTCTCCTGCACCAGGAACCATTCCGAACCCAGCGGAACCAGAAGGCTGTTGGGCATGTCCGGGTCCGCCTTGTCGATCTCGTCGATCAGGACGACGGAACCGTCCGGCGAGCGAAGCACGTTGAGCTCCCAGAAGGGGTCGACGCGCCCGCGCCCGTTACCGTCGCCGGCCGCCGACCGGGGGTCGAACGCCCACCACAGCGAGCCTGGCGTCACATAGTCCTCGTCCCGGAGCTCGACGGTCGGCCCCGTCTCGTGCGCGTCGCGTCCCGCTCCGGCCGCGCGTACCTGCGCGTCGCTGAGCCGCCGCACCTGGTCGTACGTCCACAGCAGGTCCTTGCCGGCCGTACGCGAAGTGACCACGTGCTCGTAGTAACGCCAGCCGCGGTCCTGGGCGATGTAGGGCGCCAGGGACGATTTGCCGGAACCGGGTTCCCCGCGCAGCAGCAGGGGGCGTCCCGTGGCCAACGCGACCTTCACGGCGAGATCGATCCGGTCGGACATGATGTAGACGGAGTCGGCCCGTAGATCGGGCGCGCGCCGGCTGCGCGGTTCGGGGGTCGGGTCTTCACCGCTCATGCGCTGGCCTCCAGGCCTTTCAGACGATCGGGCAGGCCCCGCAGCTCGTGGGTGAGCTGGTAGCCCAGACTTTCCTCGTCCTCGGTGAGGTCGGGCAGGACCACGAGGTCCTTGAACCGCGGTGCGAGCCTGGCCCGGCTCGGATCGCACTCGTCGGACAGCAGCACGATCAGCAGCCACGGGAACAGCTGGTGCAGCCGGGTCACGAGTTCCTCGACCAACCCCGGCCGTACTCTGTGGACGTCGAGGATCAGACAGTGCAGGAAGTTCTCGCGCGGCCGGAAGTTGCGGTGGTCCTGCCAGGGCGGGGCGACCAGGACCCGGCGCACGGCCTCCACACACTGAGCGGCCAGGTCGTCCAGGGCGTCCTCTCCCATCGGGATGCCGCCGGCGGTGTGGAAGCGGTAGTACATGATCTGTCGGCACATGGCGCGATCCACGTACTGCCCGGCGGTGTCGGCTCCGCGCGCGTTCAGCGCCACGAGACGTTTGACGGCCAGCCCGTCGGGAGGCAGCAGCCGCCGGGCCGCCTCACCGTCGATCCAGGCCGGCGTGAGGAGTGTGATGAGCGAGGCGAGATCGTCACGGCTCAGCCGCCGCTTCCGCGCGATCTCGTGTACGGCCTCTCGGAGCCTCGTGACGGAAGCCGTGGCCAGCAGATGATGGGCGAGGAACTGCCCCGCGCCGACGTGCGCGTCCAACAGGTGCAGATCCTGCTCCTCGATACCCAGCGCCCGCCCCGTGGCCCGCAGCGTGTCAGGGGCGTCGGACGTGTCCAGCAGCGCCGCGACATCCTCGATCCAGTTGCGCATGTGATCGGTTTCGAGTCCTACGGCGGGCAGGTCGGCGAACTCGGCGAGCACGGCCACGCTGAGCCTGCGGGCGTACTCCGCGTCGTTCTCGCCGTCCTCACGCGGCAGGCGGACGAACTCCAGCGGGAGGATGTCACCGAAGCCGGCCTTCTTCAGCTGATCCGTCGTCACATTCCCGATCAGGACGGGAAGAACGCGCAGGGACGGCCACAGGGCGCGCCGCCACATCAGGATGTTGACCTCACGGCGCACCCAGTCCGATTCGAGCGCCGCTTCGTTCAACAGGACCACAGCCGCATGGCAGTCGGCCATCCACCGCATCAACTGCAGACACCACTCCCGGCCTTTGCGCAGGGCCTGGGTGTCCACCTTGACGCGGTAGTTCATGGCGCTGAGGCCGCCGACGATCCGCCCGCGGACCGCCCCGGCCAGCCGATCGCCCTTCGAGCTGTGACTGATGAACACGTCGATCATGTCCTGCGCGCCTTACGCCGTCGTCCACTTCACCATCCAGGCGTCGTTCTGCACCGAGATGATGTCCTCGCATGCGGCGACGAACGCGTCCTCGTCGGCCTCGGTGGGCGCCGACAGATCGGTACGGCTCATCAGCAGCACCCTCAACTCGTTTGCCGTACGCGTGTATTCGAGTTCCTGGTAGCCGTACTTCGAGGCCGCCCCATGAGCGGTCACGGCGGTGGCCATGGTCGCGCAGACCGCGACCCACACCCCGGCTCCGTCGATCGCGAAGGCGCCCGCCGTCGCACCGAGGGTCGCGCCGCACACGCTGAAGAACACTTCGAGCCGGCGGACGACGGCGACGCGCTCGCGCATGCGCAGAGCCTGCGGGACGTAGTACTCGTCCATCTGCTCGCGCGGGCGCAGAGTGGCGTAACTGGCGACATCCCGTACCTCGGGGAGCGGACGGTCCACGGCGATCGTGCCGTTGGTGTGCTGGACCAGGTCCTCCGCGTCGCGTTCGAGCCGGGTGAGACGGTCCTGGAGCACGACGTCACGGTCGGGGCCGCGGAAGGGGCTGACACCGGCCAGATAGCGGTAGGTGTCCGACTTCAGCGCCTCCGAGATGGCCCGTAACCGGACCCACTCCGCGGCCGGCCCCGCACCGGAGCGCACCGCGACCAGCGGAGTCGCCGCACCGGCCAGCGCGGCGACGAAGGCGAGTCCACGGCCGAGCGGGGCGGAGACGTCCATCGTCTGGGCGGAGGCGGTACCGGAGATCGCCGTGACGATGGAGAGGCCCAGAGCGAGGAGCCGCGCGCGCGAGACGGACTTCTTCTGCCGCGTGGCGGCCTGCGACCAGACGCGCTGCCGCTGCCACGTCATGGATATCAGCGTGTTCCCCCCGAGAATCCCCACGGGGGGATTCTGACGGACGGGCGTGGCCGCAGGCAAAGACTCGGACATACTCGGGTGGGTGGAGCGGAATTCGGGGGACCTGAACCTGGTGGCACTGGAGGACGTGCTGCCGTACCTGGAGACGGTGTCCGTCGACCCCTCGGCCGAGAACGAGGCCGTGGCACGCAGGTGTGCCGCGCGGGTGGTGCGGCGTGCCGCTGAGAACGACGAACTGGGCACGCCGGTAGAAGAGTTGAACCTCCTGATCGACAGGTTGGGCGATGCTCTCGTTGCGATCGCGCGGAGGCCGGGGCCCGTTCGGAGGTGGACCGAGAGTCCTTCCGAACTCGCCGACCTGATTTGGGCGCGAGTGCCGGACCGCCGACTGGTTCCGTCGGAGGAGACGGACGGCCGACGGCTCCTCGTGGAGCTCTGCTCGACTGTGTTGCTGTTCGCTGGGCGGGCCGATGGTGGGTTCGAGGCGGGGTACAGGGCGTATGTCGCCACGAGATACGCGAAGTTGACCGTCCATGGGTTCGGTCCGGAGGAGAGATCCTACGAACTGCCGTTGGAAATCGCCTATGTAGAACCAGTCGTGCAGCTGCTCCTGAGTCGGCAACGAGTCGTGCTGCGAGGCGAGGCGGGCTCGGGCAAGACGACGGCACTTCAGTGGCTTGCGATGCAGGTTGCCCAAGGCCTCCTGTACCCGCAGGAAGAACGAGACATGTTGGTTCCGTTCTTCTTCCCCCTGCGTACGCTGTTCGGACGTGGTGCGATGCCTGTGCCCGGCGAGTTCCTCTCGGCGATCGAATGCCCTCTCGCGGAACGGCAGCCCCGCGGCTGGGTCGCACGCGTCCTCGCTGAGGGGAGGGCGGTTGTTCTGCTGGACGGACTGGACGAGGTGCCTGCCGAAGAGCGGCGACGTGTCTTCGACTGGCTCGTCGAGATGCTCCGCGACTACCCTGACAACCGATGGATCATGAGCTGCCGTCCCACGGCGGTTCCCGAGCGAGGCTTCCAGGGCTTCGGCGACCTGGTCCTGCCTCCTCTGACGGTGGCTGGTACGGAGAACTTCGTACGGACGTGGTACCGCGCGCGGCTCGCGACAGGTGTCGACGAGGCGGAGAATTCAGCCAACGAGGGGTCGCTCCTCGAACTGCTGCGCAGTCGGGCGGACTTGACGGAGCTAGCGAGTAATCCCCTGATGTGTGCCGTGTTGTGTTCCCTGAACATGGCAGGCATGGGCCTGCTACCCGCGGACCGCGCGTCTCTCTATTCGTGTTTCCTGGAGCTGCTGCTCCACCGGCGGGACGGAGAACGAGGCATCGTAACGCTCGCGTCGAGAGGGCTCGGGCAGGACCAACAACTCCTCTTGCTGGGGCGTTTGGCCCACTGGATGCTTCGCAACGGCATGAGCCAGATGGCGCACGACGATGTGCTGCGGCAGATCGCCCTCGTCCTGCCGAGAATGTCGACGCGTCTTGTTCCGGAGGAGATCCTCGCTCACCTCCTTGAGCGCACGGGCCTCCTCCGAAGCGACGCCTACGGGGCCGTCGAGTTCATTCACCGCTCCTTTCAGGACTTCCTCGCGGCGCGCGCCCTGGTCATCGAGGCCGACTTCCCCCTGCTGATGCGGCATGCGAACGACGACCAGTGGCGGGACGTCCTCCTGAACGCCGCGGGACTCGCCAGACCGCGTGAGCGCGGCCAACTGCTCACGGACCTCCTCGAACTCGGCGACGCCGAGCGCGAGCGTTCCGCCGCGCTGCGTCTCTACCTGCTCGTCGCGATGTGCCTAACCGAGGCAGGTGAGGTCGAACCGTCCGTCCGGCAAGCGGTCATGGACCGCATCGCCGGCTGCCTGCCACCCCGCAGTGCCGACGAGGCGACCGCCTTCGCGGCCCTCGGCCCCACCGTTCTGGCCCTCCTGCCCGAGCCCGCGGCGCTGAGCCGTGCCGAGAACCGGGCCTTCCTCGACATCCTCGTCCGGATCCCCGGGCCCGAAGCCGCAGCCGCCGCCCGGCGTCACTCGCTCCCACTACCCCCGGTGTGGCCCGCAGCGCTCCGTAGACTCCCCGAACCACCCCCAGGCGCCCGCGAGTTGGCCGTCGCCCTCAGCGTCGCGACCCGCATCGAACCGGAATTGATCCGGGCCGTACGCCTGCACGTGTTCCCCCTCCTGGACGTGGGCGACGAGGCGGACCTCTGGTTCAGCGCCTGGACGGCCGCACGGACGGCGCATGCCATGGCGCTGCGTCCCGAGCTGCTGCCCGTGCTGAGAGCCGAACTCGCGGAACGACTCGCGAGCGCCGCGCCCGACGACCCGTTCCATCGCCTCGGCGCGATCGTGACGGAGGTCCACGAGCACATCTCGCCCGCGCTCCGTGTGGAGGAACGTCTCAACTGGCTCGACGTGACAGGTGTGTTGGGCTCCAGTGACGGCGAGGCGATCGTCGGCGACCTGCTGTCGCCCGCCCTGCGTGCCCTGGTGGAGGAGCGGCGCGAGGGGGTCGCCGACTGGCTGTCCGGCGCCTGGGCCCGGCTGCCCGAAGCCGCGCGGGAGAGCGTCCGTGCCTGGCAACTGGTGACGGCCGCCGCACAGCAGGTCCCCGACGCCGGCCTGGAACAGGCGCCCGCGCCGACCGACCTGACCGCCGTCGACGTCTCGGTCATCGTCGAGTCGGTCGGGGAAGCGGTACTGACCGTGGCCAGGAACCGGGACACCCTGACCCTGGGCGCCGGCACCGGAACCGTGCAGCACACCGGGATCCTCGTGCCGGACACGGATCCCCGCGTGGTCGAGGTACTGGTCGACGAGGGCGGTACGGAGCCCGTGTTCCGTACGGTGACGGTGTCGCCGGGCGAGGCTCGCACCGTGCGTGTCGGGGACGGGCCGGTACGGCTGCGCACTCCGCGCGGTGATGTGTACGAGCTGGCTGCCGCTCCCGAGCCCCCGGTGCCCGTCCCGGACGGCGGCACGACGGGCGACGTTCTCCGACAGGAGGAGACCCGATCCGGCTGGTGCTTCCGGGTGTCGGCGGGGATGCTTGCCGCACCCGAGGTACTCGCCCGGATCGAACGGGAGGTACGCCACGCGCGGGCTGTCTCGCCTGAAGGCCCGTTGCCGCGAGGGGAGTTGGGGCAGTGGCGGGACGGACTGGGCGTGCTGGCGCGGACGCTTGTCGACGCCGGGCTCGGGGATGTCGAGGTGCTCATCGGCCAGTGCGCGGGACCGGGCGACGATCCGACGGACGTGACGCTCGCGGGCGAGCACCCGTCGACGGGGCAGCTCTCGTACGTCGTCGTCGAACTATGGGGCTGGCGGTCCCTGCTGCTGGACCGCGGAGACTCACGGTTGTGCAGGCAAAGCCGTAGCCGTTTGGAGGTCAACCCGCAGGAGCGGGCGCGGAGTCGATGGGCACAGCTCGTCGCCACGCACGATGCCCTGAGCCGCAATCCCCACAAGTTGGCCTCGGTGGTCCTCCTGCCCCAGGCGCGTGACAGGTACGTCGAGCGGATGCCACAGCCGTTGGACGGACTCGGCGTGCCGTTGTTCGTGGGGGACCAGCTCGACGACTTCAAGGAATTTCTCCAGTCCCGCCTCGCACCGATACCTGGAGCGCCGGCGGCGGACCGCTTGCTCTCCGGGCGTCTGCTGCCCCGGCAGACCGTGCTGAAAGCCGCCCTAGGCTTCGACAGAGAGCCGCCCTTCTCCGCACTCGGCGGTCAGTCGGCCGTCCTCGGCCATGCGATGTCGGCGCTGCGACGTGCGGAACGGCAGGTCGTCGTGGTGACAGGACCGGCGGGCACGGGCAAGACGGCCCTCGCCCTGATGCTGCTTGCTGAAGCCCGGCGGACGCACCCCGACGCGACGTACGCCTCCGGACTGCGCGCCTTCGCGAGCCGACTGCGGACGGCCCTGGGCGGTGGCCGGGCGGACAACGTCGACTGGGTCCGGTTTCCCTTTCATGTCATGCCACCGGACAGCGACGGCTCCGGGGCGACCGCCAGGCTTCCGCTGCTCGTCTGCGACGACGCGCAGTATGCCCGCGCCCGGTCGAACGGCCGCTACATTCCCCCGGCCGAGAGATCGGACCAGCCGGAGACCGAGCGCATGATGGACTCGGCGGACGTCTCCGTTTTCCTTGTCGACGAGACTTCGACCTGGGACCGCAACCACATCGGATCCGCCGAGCGGATTCTGCAGTCCGCGAGGGACAAGGGACTGCCGACCGTGCACGTGGAACTGCGCGGGCCGCTCCGTTTCCGTGGCAGCGCCGCATACCCCCGGTGGGTGGCGGGTCTGCTGGGCGGGGCCGACGAGGGCACCGTTTCCTGGCAACCGGACGGTCGCTACGACGTGTTGGCCGCCGACAGCCCGCAGGAGATGGAGGAGTTTCTGAGGGCGCGGCTGGATGACGGCGACTCGGTGCGGATGACGGCGGGTCTGTGCTGGCCGTGGACGGTCCCTGCCGACGAGGAGGCGTCGGACCAGACCCGAGGCGAGGTCACTGTGGGCGACTGGCGTCGGCCCTGGCAGTCACCGACCCCACCGGGCCGCTGGGCCGTGGACGCCTCCGGATTCGAGCAGATGGGCAACATCCATGGCGCGGCGGGCTTCGAGTTCGACTGGTGCGGTGTCCTTCTGGGACCCGACTTCGTGTTTCGCGACGGCCGCTGGATCACCGTACGGTCGGGCAACCAGTCCACACTGCTCAGGACCAAAGCGCTCCCGGACGCGGAAGCCGACCGCCTGATCAGAAACGCCTACCGCATCCTCCTCACGCGCGCCGCGCGAGGCGTCGTCCTCTGCTCGGCCGACCCGGAGACCCGGCAGGCGCTGCGGTCCCTCGCACCCGGGACGGCCTCCGGCCTCTCCCGTCCCGCCGGCCGGTGACGCGTCACGCCCGTCGCAACAGCCCGTTGACCGCCCGCCCGAACATCGACCGCGCCGCCCACCGCAGCGGCCCGTCGAAGAGCCGGGGCAGGAACCGCACCCGCAGCTCCTCCTGCCAGACCACGCGGCTGCGGCCCCCCGGCCCCGGCCGCACCTCGATCTCCGCCCAGCCGAGCACCACCCGCCCGCGCTTCTCCAGCCGTACGAGACCCGGCTCGTCGTCCGTGGGCGGTCGCCACACGGTGACCTCCATGCGGTCGTCGAAGGCGAGCGGGCCGAGGCCGGAGCGGGCCACGAACACGGTGCCCTCACCGGTCGGCGGCGGGGTGAGCACGGTGACCCGGGTCAGCGGGACCACATCGCCGTGGCGCGGCCACTCCGTCAACCGGCGCCACGCCTCCTCCAGGGGGAGCGGTGCCGTGCGTTCGAGACGGAAGTTGACCATGCAGGGATCGTAGAGAACGCATCGCGGTCGGCGGTACTTTCGTCGGGGGGCTCACACCCTTGGCCCAGCCGTTCATGGGCACGCAGACGTACACCACTGGGGGAGTCGGTCGTCATGCCGCTGAAGGCCTATGGCGTACTCATCACGCGCGCGGTTGACACCCGGCGTGAGGGTGCCGCCGGTACACCGCACTATCAGATCCACCTCACGGACGACGCGGGCACGCACTACCGCGCCGCCGTCAACGTCCTGTCCGCCGAGCAGCCGTCCGAGCTGCTCTACCTCGTCAGCGAGGACTTCCAACACCCGGTCACCGCCCGCCTGGAGGGCCTGCCGAGCGGTTGGAACACCCTGCTGCCCGGGCCCGGCGGCCCCAACCTCGACTTCGTGCGCGGCAATCTCTTCGACCCGGCCCAGCTGCGCACACTCCCGCCGGACGCGAGCGGTCCCGACAACGACCTCGCCGACCTCCTCGACCACTACGTACGACGCGCGGTCGACGACCCCGACGCCCGGCTGTACGTCTTCGGCGAGCGCTTCGGCCCCGAACCGACCGTCAAGGACAAGGTGTTCGGCTTCCTGCCGGGCAACGGCGTCCACGACATCCACATGAACCAGGGCAACAGCCGCCGCTTCAGCGGTGACGACGGCGTCTGGCAGGACGGCGGCATCCTGATCCACTTCCCGGCGCAGTCGCGCTGGGTGGGCATCTTCCTCGCCTTCCAGAGCCAGTCCTGGCACACCGACGACACCACCGGCCACACCCTGGAGGGCACCGACGGCAACCGCAACGAGCCCGGCGGGCAGCCCGTCCGGATCGTGGCGGCCCTGGTCAACCCCCGTGGCCCGGCACCGGAGTCGGAGAGCGTCACGCTCCTCAACGCCTCGCCCGATCCCGTCGACCTGACCGGCTGGCACGTCCGGGACCGGCTGGGCAACTCCTGCGCGGTACCGGCCTCCGGCCCGCTCGCGGCCGGCGCCCCGCTCCTCGTCCCGCTCACGGACGGCGTCCAACTCGGCAACAAGGGCGGCGAGATCACCCTCCTCGACGCGGGCGGCCTGAAGGTGCACGGCGTTTCGTACACGGCGGAGCAGGCCGCGAGGGAGGGCTGGGCCGTGGTGTTCTGACGCTGCCCGGACGCTCCCTTCCGCACCGCGTGCGCGTACGGCACCATGAGCCCGACCCGCACCGCACCACCGGCCGGAGGGTGTCCCGTGGACCGCGAACTGCACGGCAGGTTGGACGAGTTGCAGCGCGACCCGTACCCGCTCTACACCCGGGCCCGGGGGACCGAGGGCCTCACCCACGTCGCCGAACTCGACGCGTGGCTCGTCGCCCGGGACGCCGACGTCCGCGAAGTCCTGCGCCGCCCCGAGGAGTTCTCCTCGGCGGTCGCGCTACGGCCCGACGTGCTGCCGTCGCCCGCCGCGCTCGCTGTCCTCGGCGGCGGCTTCGGCGGGCGGCCGGTCGTCGTCACCGCGGACGGTTCGGAGCACCAGCGACTGCGCGCGCCCATCGTCCGCGGCCTCTCCCCGGCCCGCGTCACGGCCGTCCTGCCCTACGCCGCCGAGCGCGCCGCCGCCCTCGTCGACGCCTTCGCCGGGAACGGGCAGGTCGACCTGATGTCGGCGTACGCCCGCAGGCTCCCCGGCGAGGTGATCGGCCGGATCGTCGGCCTCGACCCCGCCGACGTGCCCGGAGTCGTCCACGGCGGCCACCGCGCCGAGGAGTTGCTGTTCCGTCCCCTGGAGGAGGCCGAGCAGGTCGCCGCGGCCCAGGACGTCGTCGCGATGCAGCACACCCTCGACCGGTACGCACGGGAGCGCTACGACCAGCCCCGCGAGGACCTCTGCTCGGAACTGGTCGCCTCCGTCGTCGAGGGCCCCCTCACCCTGGACCATCGGCACCAACTCGTCGCCGATCTCCAGAACTTGCTGATCGCCGGACACCTCACCACCACCGCGCTGATCGGTACGACCGTCCTGCATCTGCTGCGCCACCCGCGCCAGTGGGAGCTGCTGTGCGCCGAGCCCGAGCGCATCCCCGCGGCGATCGAGGAGGCGGCCCGCTACGACACCGCGCTGCAGGGCTTCCGCAGGATCACCACCCGGCCGGTCGTCCTCGCCGGTACCGAACTTCCCGCCGGGGCAACGCTGTTCATCGCCTTCGGCGCGGCCAACCGGGACGAGCGGCGCCATCCGCGCGCCGACACCTTCGACATCACCCGCTCCCCGGTCGCCCGCCACCTCGCCTTCGGCCTCGGCGTGCACGGCTGCCCGGGCTCCCAACTCGCCCGGGAGCAACTCCGGCTCACGCTGGAGGAGTTGACCCGTCGGCTGCCCGGACTGCGGCTCGCGGCAGACCGTCCGGTCACCATGCGGCCCACGATGATCCACCGTTCCCCGTACGCCCTGCACCTGACCTGGTGAGAAGAGCGGGCCCCCGGGTGACTCAGGGCCGGTAGACCTTCCCCGGCTCCGCCTTCCCGGGCGCCAGCAGCTGTGGCACGGTCACGAACACGTACCCGCGTGCCTTCAGCGCGTCGATGATGCCGGGGACGGCGGGCACGGTGCCCTGGTAGAGGTCGTGCAGCAGGATGATCCCGTCCCGGGTGGCCTGGGCGAGGACGCGCTTGGTGATGAGGGCGGAGTCGGTGGTCGCGTAGTCCTTGGCGGTCACGCTCCACAGGACCTCCGAGAGGCCCAGCTCACGGCAGATCTTGTGCACGGTGTCGTCGGTGCGGCCCTGCGGCGGACGCATCAGCGTCGGCTTCTTCCCGGTGATCCGCTCTATCGCGTCGTCCGTGCGTTCCAGTTCGCCGCGTATCTGCGCGGGCGTGATCCGGGTCAGGATCTTGTGGTCCCAGGTGTGGCTGGCCACCTCGTGCCCCTCGGCGGCCATGCGCTTCACCAGCTCCGGGTACTTCTCGATGTGCCGCTTGCCGAGCAGGAAGAAGGTCGCCGGGACCTTCTTCTCCTTCAGGATGTCGAGGAGCCGCGCCGAGTGCTCGCTCGGTCCGGCGTCGAAGGTCAGCGCGATGCACTTCGCCTCGCGGCAGTCGACTGTCCCGAACCGGGCCTGCGCGGTGGCCGACACGGCGTGTGTCCGGGCGGCGGCGGGCGAGGTCGTGTCGAGCTTGGTGCACCCGCTCGACGCGAGGCCCAGCGAGACGATCGCCACGAACATGCCGACGGCACGCAACCCGGACCGCGTTCTTTTCCTCTTCTTGCTCGAAGACCTCAGAGATGGCATGTCCAGACTATACACAGCGACTATATACGGTGTGTATAGCTGATCGGTGTGGCCGGAAAAGGGACCTCCGTGCCCGCGTCAGCGGCCCTCGGCCCCCAACTCCCGCCCGAGCCGCAGATTCCATCGCCCGGACTGTCCGCTGAGGTCGGTCGCGGTCAGCGGGGGCACGTCGAGTCGCCAGAAGGCGGGCCCGGGCACGTCGAGGACCGTGACCGCCAGGGCCCGTACGAGTTCCTGTTCCACGACCGCGAGGGTCCTGCCCTCGAAGGCCGCCGCGGCCTCCAGCCACCCGGCCGCCCGCTCGCACAGTGCCCGTACCGACTCCCCGCCGTGGGGCGCCGCGTCCGGGTCCGACAGCCAGGACAGCACCGCGTCCGGCTCCCGTGCCATCACCTCGTCGAGGGTCAGACCCCGCCAGCGGCCCATGTCGAGCCCCGCCAACTCCGGCTCGGGCACGGCCGCGAGACCGAGCGCGGACGTCGTCTCCCGGCAGCGCACGGTGGGGGAGACCAGCACCCGCTCGGCCGCCCCGAGCGAACCGGCGGCGGACTCGGCGCGGGCCCTGCCGCTCGGGTCGAGCGGACTGCCGTCGTCGAACCGGGCCTCCCGCAGGGACCGGTTCAACGCCGGTGAGATCAGGGTGATGCGGCTGGTCACTCGCTTGCTCCAC
The DNA here is from genome assembly GCF_044457385.1 of Streptomyces sp. NPDC050548. Classification (NCBI taxonomy): domain Bacteria; kingdom Bacillati; phylum Actinomycetota; class Actinomycetes; order Kitasatosporales; family Streptomycetaceae; genus Streptomyces; species Streptomyces sp. NPDC050548. The sequence continues at coordinate 368,735 of NZ_JBITGV010000005.1, read as the reverse complement.
TTCTCCGGACGGGGTGCACGGACATCGTCCCCCTGTACCGAGGGGGGGGGGGGGGGGGGGGGGGGGGGGGGGGGGGGCGGCGGGGCCGCGGCCCCCCGCGGGGGGGGGGGGGGTGGGGTCTGAATAGGTAGAAATAGATAAAGTGGGCCCCCCCGCGGGCGGCGGCGG